>CACYHP010000002.1 GCA_902774295.1 uncultured Bacteroidia bacterium
GACTTAATGTTTTGAACACCACTAAGTTACTAAAAATCAGCGATATGTGCAACTTTTTACTCATATTTATCAACTTAAATTAATTCCGCCAACGGGTTATTTTATTAAGTTTTAAAAAAACTTGCAAAAATACAAAAAAACTATAATGCAAGAATAATTTTTGGCACTAAAGTTTTTAATGAATCAAAAGTATTTTTTTCAAACTCATTAACTCCTTCTTTATCAACAAGATAGACCTTAGTTATACCCTCTTCGGTCTGCGGAATATTTTTCATTCCGGAGGCTGTTTTCATCAGATACCAACTGGTCTTTTTTATGGTCCATTGGTCGTTTAAAAGATAGCAATGCCAAGTGGCAGGCAGTTCTTGAATGATTTCGAGATCGGTGATTCCTGTCTCCTCCTCCACTTCGCGCAAGGCGGCGACTTCCGGGCTCTCTCCTTTTTCTATATGTCCCTTCGGAAGGTCAGGGATGCCGTTTCGTTCGATTGCTACAAACTTATTGTCAATAATCACCACTCCACCGGCAGCGGGCGCCTGACGGAAAATGTTTTTTATCGCGGAAGCGAGATTTTCGCCGTCAACATCACCCAAATCAAGGTCTTCAGCCGTCGCATCATCAAGCCAATGCCTGATTTTTGCAACCAAATCGTCACAATTTTTAACACCTTTATTATCAAGTGATAACAAATTTTCGCAAAAATTATTTGCTGTCAGTTTCCGATTATTACAAAAAAGTCTGTACATTTGCACAAAAATTTAGTTGATATATGAACGAGAAAGATACCGCTTTAGCATTAGCGAATTTTCTGCTGCAAATTAAAGCAATAAAATTGAATCCTGCAAGTCCTTTTACATGGGCAAGCGGATTAAAGTCGCCTATTTACTGCGACAACCGTATCACTTTGTCGTATCCTAACATCAGGACATTCATCCGCGAGGCTTTCGTGAGAATGTGCACTGAGCGTTACGGCAAGCCTGAACTCATCGCCGGTGTTGCTACAGGCGGCATCCCGCAGGGCGCATTGGTGGCTCAAGAGCTGGGTCTTCCATTCTGCTACGTCCGCTCAGAGGCTAAGTCACACGGCTTGAACAACCAGGTTGAAGGCATCGTCCCACAAGGCGCTTCGGTGGTGGTGATTGAGGACCTCGTTTCTACAGGGAAATCAAGTCTCGCAGCTGTTGAGGCATTACGCGAGAAAGGCGCTAACGTGAAAGGCATGATGGCAATATTCACCTATCAGCTCGACGCTGCAGCAGAGGCATTCAAAAAAGCCAACTGCGACCTCGTGACCATCAGCAATTACGAGGCTTTGATAAAGAAAGCCGTTGAAGAAAACTACGTGAGCGACGACCAGATGCAGAGCCTGATGGAATGGAGAAAGAGCCCGCAAGCATGGTCTGATGCTCATTTAGTTTAAAGTTTAGAGTGTAGAGTTTAGAGTAGTTTTAAAGTTAAAAAGTTTAAAGAGTTTTTGGAAGAAAATTTTTTAGTTTTTTAAATAGATTTTATTAAGATTTTGAGCCGTAAGGCGACCCTAAAAAATATCATGTTAATTCAGTCAGAATATGTTGATTGCAGCAAGAGCGAGCAGGAGTTTTTCGCTTTGATGAGCGATATGAGAAACATCCCTGCGCTGCTGCCTGAACAGATCATCAACGTGAATGCCGACGAGGACAACCTCTCGTTCACAGTGCAAGGCATGGGCAGCTTAGCTCTTCGCGTAAGCCAGAGAATAACCTACAGCCTGATACAGCTGGTGCCAGTCGGGAAGACCCCGTTCCAGTTCGTGTTAAGCATAAAGATTGCAGGACTTGGCAACAACTGCCGCGTGATGTATGAAATCGACGCCGAGCTCAACCCGCTCATGTCGATGATGGCAAAACGCCCGCTTCAGAACCTCGTCAACATGATGGCGGAAAAAACTGTAACTCTTTAACGTCACAAACGATTTCGGCTCCTTCTTTGTCATGAAGAAGGAGTCGTCCGTATTTATCAAAACCTCTGATAATCATAGATTTAACCTGATTTCGATAAAAATAATCCGACCAGATACCAAAACGATACGACCTCGAAACGTATTTTTCGTTTATCTCATTCTGATTTTCTTTATAACGAAGACTTTCAACTTTAGTCTTAATATTAAAAACCAATAGATTCAATAGGTCATCAAGCTCAAAATCCCGACCAGAAATCATCTTCAGAGATATCGGATTAGGAATATCCTTTGAAAACTCTATCTGATTGACATTCAAGCCTATACCGATGATAGAAACGCCCATCATACGGCCTTCGATGGTGTTTTGAATCAACATGCCCGCAAGCTTCTTGTCACCGAAATAAATATCGTTGGGCCACTTGATGAAAAGTCGTTTATCATCAACAAATTGCGACAATGTCTCGACAATCGCCACCGACACTGCCTGTGATATCTTAAACTGGTTCTCGGCTTCCAAGAAATTGACATTTAATGCGATACTAAAAAGCAGATTCTTTCCTGCCTCACTCTCCCACCGGTTTTTATCCATCCCGCGACCTGCAGTCTGATGAGCGGCAACGACGACCATGTCCGAAATGTCATTGTTTTCGGAAATTTTGTCATACAGAAAAACATTCGTCGAATTTATTTCATCAAAATGCAAAATTTTTATCGCCATCGTCAATCATCAGTTTTTACAAAGAAAACACAAAAATAAATAATTTTTATCAATCATATATCAATCGCTTCAAATATATTGATTATCTTTGCAAAAATTTTTCAATTTATGAGAATTAGACACGAAAACGACAATACAGAAGAGGTCTTAAACTGCATCGTTGAGACCATGTTAGAGGCAAAGGCACAAGAGGTTACATCATTGAATTTGAAAGAGTTACACTCAGCAGTAACCGATTATTTCGTGATTTGCCATGCTCAATCGAAGACTCAAGTAAACGCCATCGCGGAGAAGATTATCGACAACGTCCGCAACAAACTCCACGTACATGTCTATCATGAAGAAGGTTTTGAAAATTCGGAATGGATTTTGTTGGATTATGTTGACGTGGTGGTTCATGTTTTTCTCGCCGAAAAACGCAATTTCTTCCAGCTGGAGGAATTATGGGCCGACGCGGAGAAGAAAGTTTACGAAGATTGATAACAGATAAAAGAAAAAAGATGGCAGAAATCAACAACAAGCCAAAGAAAAAAATCGGTTTTTATTGGGTTTACATAGTCCTGATAGCGTTTTTCTTAGGCTCGATTATTTTCAACAGCACAAGTTCGACGAAGACGACAACGTTGCCTGAGCTCAGCAAGATGCTCAAAGACGGCGATGTCGAAAAAATAGAGCTGGTGAACGGCAAGACAGCCGAGATTTACCTCAACGAACAAGGTATAAGGAAATATTTCCCTAACGAGACTCATCAGTCGTTCGGGAAGTCGCCTAACTACACCCTCAACGTTTCGGAAGACCGTCTTTACACTAAGATGGACGAGGCGCAGCAAGGGATGGCGAACCCTGTCGAGGTGACACCTGTCGAGCGTCATAACTGGACGGGAGAGATCATCAGCTGGGTGCTTCCGCTGGTGCTTATAGTGGTGTTTTGGGTTATCATCATGCGCCGTATGGGCAGTGGTTCAGGAGGCATGGGCGGCGGACAGATATTCAGCATAGGAAAATCGAAGGCACAGCTTTACGACCAGGAGAAAGACACTAAGACCACCTTTAAAGACGTGGCTGGTCTTGAAGAAGCCAAGGAAGAGGTGATGGAAATCGTCGACTTCCTTAAGAATCCTAACAGATACACACGTCTGGGCGGTAAGATCCCGAAGGGTGTGCTGCTCGTAGGCCCTCCAGGCACTGGTAAGACTCTGTTGGCGAAATCTGTCGCTGGCGAGGCTAACGTGCCATTCTTCAGCATCTCGGGTTCCGACTTCGTGGAGATGTTTGTGGGCGTCGGCGCCTCGCGTGTGCGAGACCTCTTCAAACAGGCTAAAGAGAAATCACCTTGTATCATATTCATCGACGAGATTGACGCCATCGGTCGCGCGAGAGGCAAAAACATAGTGAGCGGCGGCAACGACGAGCGCGAGAGCACCCTCAACCAGCTGCTTACCGAGATGGACGGCTTCGGGACGAACTCAGGCGTCATAGTGCTGGCAGCCACCAACCGTGCCGATATCCTCGACAAGGCTCTGATGCGTGCAGGCCGTTTCGACCGCCAGATTTACGTCGAGCTCCCTGACCTCAACGGCCGTCGTGAGATATTCGAAGTGCACATGCGCGGGCTGAAACTCAGCAACGACGTCGACAAGGAATTCCTGGCAAAACAGACACCAGGCTTCTCGGGTGCCGACATCGCCAACGTATGCAACGAGGCAGCATTGATAGCTGCACGCCGCAACAAAGACAGCATTGAAAAACAAGACTTCTTGGACGCCATCGACCGTATCGTGGGCGGACTTGAGAAGAAGAACTCGGTGATAACACAATCGGAGAAGAAAGTGATAGCATTCCACGAGGCTGGACACGCCACCACGAGCTGGATGCTTGAACACGCTCATCCGTTGGTGAAAGTGACCATCGTCCCGAGAGGCAAGGCACTCGGCGCGGCTTGGTACTTACCTGATGAGCGACAGATCACAACCAAAGAACAGATGTACCATGAGATGATTGCGACCCTCGGTGGCCGCGCCGCAGAACAAATCATCTTCGGACAGATATCGACAGGTGCATTGAACGACCTCGAGAAGGTGTCGAAACAAGCCCACGCCATGGTGATGTACTACGGCTTGGACGAGGCTATCGGCAACGTGAGTTACTACGACTCGACAGGCCAGCAGGACTATGCGTTCACCAAGCCTTTCAGTGAGAAGACAGCCGAGAAGATTGACGCCGAGGTGAGCAAGATCATCGAGAGCGCCTATCAAGAGGCACTGCGCATCCTGAACGAGCATAAAGACGGTCTCACACAGCTCGCCGAGAAGCTCATCGACCAGGAAGTAATCTTCACCGACGACCTCGTGTCTATCTTCGGCGAACGTCCGTGGAAACGCGAAGAGAGAGCTTTCTCAAGACGTAAAGAAGAACAGCCGGAAGATAACGGACAGTCGTTTAACCCAGAAAACACTACAATAGCATAATGAAAGTATTCTCGTTCGGCAATCTCAGTGAGCGCACCAACAAGGAGCAGATTCTTGCGAAAGTGCGTGAAGCCGTGATGGCTAAGGACGAGAAGCTATTTTCCGACGTCAACATGCAGGTCGACACCTGGACACCTTTCAAAGAGGAAGACGGTGCCGACTTCACTTTTGTGGAGCGTTTTAAAGACAATGGCGGCATCTTCGTTTATTTCGAGAGCAACAACGACTTCATCGAGGCGATGAAGCAGTTTATCGTTGAGAACCAGTGGGAGCCGTTGTGCAGCACCAGCATGAAGATGGAGTCTGTTTTCAAAGACTCAGGCATTGAGCTGTGCAACGATTATGCCACCAGCCGAAAGAAGACCGTGAGCATCGTCGACTGCGAGTGCCTGATAGCACAGACAGGAAGCGTAGTGGTGACCGACACATGCGCGGGGTCGCGAGCAGCCTATTCCAACGCCGACGTGCTTTTGGTTTACGCCTCACCCAGTCAGATAGTGGCGAGCATGAAAGACGCCATCAAACTTTTAAAGGAAAAATATCCAAAACACAAGCCATCCGAGACCGTCATCATCAGCGGTCCAAGCAAGAGCATCGAGATTGACAACCAGCTTGTCATCGGTGCACAAGGCATCCGCCAGATAGCGCTGTTCTTAGTGGAAGAGGAATAGTGGCTTTTTTATTCTGGTTAATCAATCTTTTTATTTTAACATAAAAAACCTCGCTTAAGGGCTTACGCCCTAATGCTTATTAACTTATCAGGAGTACCCTCTACCCTTGTATCTAATAAGCTTAGCGAGGATTTTTTAAACGATGCATTCACTAATTAAAAAAGAGGTGGCTAAAAATTTAACCACCTCCTTAAAAGCATATCTCTGTATCTTCTTTTCTAAATAATTCATTCTAAAACGGAACGAAACGAGGAATATAAGAAAGTGTTACTTTTTCATCGCTGCCATCTGCTGTTCAATAACAGCAATCTTAGCTTCAGCGTCGGCTTTTTTCTTGCGTTCCTTGTCAACCACAGCGGCTGGTGCTCCGTTGACGAACTTCTCGTTAGAGAGCTTCGCCTCGACAGACTTCAAGAAACCTTGAGCATATTTCAACTCCTCTTCGAGTTTCTTCAACTCAGCTTCGGTATCGACGGAGTCGGTCACAGGAATGAAATACTCCTTCGAGCGCACGAGGAATCCGAATGCGTCGGCTGGCTTCTCGGTAGTGTAAGTTATTGTCTTAACGTTAGTTAACTTCTCTATGATGCAGTCAAAGTCTTTATTTGCAGTGCCATTGTCGATGACCACCAGATCCAATGCCTCTTTGAACGAGATATTCTTCTCGGCGCGAATCTTACGGATGTTGTTGATGACATCCATGGTGAAGTCGAACTGTGCAAGCACTTGGTTATCAATCTCTTTCTGTTTAGGCTGCTGTGCAATGATGATATCGTCGCCTTCGTTGCGCTCGTTGAGGTTATGATAAATCTCTTCGGTGATGAACGGCATGAACGGATGCAGGAGCTTCATCAGGTTCTCGAAGAAAGTGACTGTAGCTCTGTATGTTACGCCGTCGACTGCCTGTTCCATCGGGGCTTTCACCATCTCGAGATACCATGAGCAGAAGTCGTCCCAAGTGAGCTTGTAGACGCCCATCAAGGCATCGGAGAGACGGTATTTCTCGAAGTTGTCGTTCATCTCGGCGAGAACCTGGTTGTAACGAGCATCGAACCATTTCACGGCCATCTTGGCGGTGTCAGGCTGTGGTGCGTTTTCGTCTACATTCCAGCCGCGGACCAAACGGAGAGCGTTCCAAATCTTGTTGCAGAAATTACGTCCCTGCTCGCAGA
The DNA here is from genome assembly GCA_902774295.1 of uncultured Bacteroidia bacterium. Classification (GTDB taxonomy): domain Bacteria; phylum Bacteroidota; class Bacteroidia; order Bacteroidales; family F082; genus Limimorpha. The sequence goes on from CACYHP010000002.1 coordinate 6,969, forward strand.
GTGCCACGTCGAACAAGATGTCGTTTCCAGCCGGAGCTGAGAGCAGCATTCCCATACGGACGCCGTCAGCGCCGTAGTTCTCAATGAGCTCAATCGGATCAGGAGAGTTTCCTAATGATTTCGACATCTTACGGCCGAGCTTGTCACGCACGATACCGGTGAAATAGACGTTGCCGAAAGGCACCTTTCCTTGGTACTCCTCACCTGCCATAATCATTCTGGCAACCCAGAAGAAGATGATATCAGGAGCGGTGATGAGGTCGTTGGTCGGATAATAATATTTGAACTCGGCGTTGTTCGGGTCAAGGATGCCGTTGAACAACGAGAGAGGCCACAGCCATGAGCTGAACCATGTGTCGAGGCAGTCGCCGTCACGACGTAAGTCGCTCATAGTGAGGTTGTTATTGCCAGTCTTCTCTTTTGCGAGTTTAAGTGCTTCTTCGTCAGATTCTGCCACCACATAGCCGCCTTCAGGCAGGTAATAAGCCGGAATCTGATGTCCCCACCACAGCTGACGGCTGATGCACCAGTCTTTGATGTTCTCGAGCCAGTGGCGGTAAAGGTTGACATATTTTGCAGGATAGAACTGGATATCGCCGGTCTCGACAGGCTTCAGCGCGATCTGTGCGAGGTGTTCCATCTTGAGGAACCACTGCATTGAGAGCTTCGGCTCAATCGGGACGTTGGTACGCTCCGAATATCCCACCTTATTATTATAATCTTCAACTTTTTCGAGCAAGTCGGCTTCTTTGAGGTCGATGACGATCTGCTTACGCACTGCCTCGCGGTCCATTCCGACGTACATTCCGGCAGCCTCGCTGATGGTGGCGTCGTCGTTGAAGATATTGATAGTCTGAAGGTTATGTTTCTCACCAAGCATATAGTCGTTGACATCGTGAGCCGGGGTCACCTTCAAGCAACCTGTACCGAACTCAATGTCGACGTATTCGTCTTCGATGACCGGAATCACGCGGTTCACCAATGGGACGATGACTTTCTTACCTCTCAGATGCTGGTTCTTCGGGTCATTCGGGTTGATACACATAGCGGTATCGCCCATGATGGTCTCAGGACGTGTTGTAGCCACGACAGCGTAGCCGTTTTCGCCTTCAATCTTATATCTCAGGTAGAAAAGTTTGCTATGTTCTTCTTTATAGATGACTTCCTCGTCGCTCAACGCTGTGAGAGCTTTCGGGTCCCAGTTGACCATACGCACGCCGCGGTAGATGAGACCTTTTTTATAAAGGTCGCAGAACACGTGGATGACGCTCTTCGAGCGGATCTCATCCATGGTGAATGAGGTGCGTTCCCAGTCGCAGGAGCAGCCGAGTTTGCGGAGCTGTTTCAAAATGATTCCGCCGTGCTCGTGAGTCCAATCCCAAGCATGTTCAAGGAATTTCTCGCGTCCTATGTCGGTCTTCTTGATGCCTTGTTGAGCCAGTTTATTCACCACTTTAGCCTCTGTAGCGATAGATGCATGGTCGGTACCCGGCACCCAGCAGGCATTCTTACCCATCATTCTGGCACGGCGTACCAATACATCCTGAATCGTGTTGTTCAACATGTGACCCATGTGAAGCACGCCTGTCACATTCGGAGGCGGAATCACGATGGTGTAAGGTTCACGTTCATCAGGAGTGGAGTGAAAATAATTCTTTTTCATCCAGTGCTCGTACCATTTCTCTTCTGTGGTCTGCGGACTATATTTGCTCGATAATTCCATAATAGAAATATAAATTCAAAATTTAAGTTGCAAAATTACGATTTTTCTTGTTTGCATTCAAACTTTTTTATTATTTTTGTACGATTTTTGAAATGAAAACGAGAAATAATTCTATGTATAATTAAAATTTTAAGTTTATGTCATCAATTGAACGTTTATGGGCGACCAACCAATTGTTGGTGATTTTGATCGGCGTTTTGATCGTCGTCATCCCATTTTTGGTTTATTATCTCCGTCAAGCCAAAAAGTATCATCCTAAAGGCTTGATTGCAGCAGCTTTGAGCAACATGGGCGAGCGTTTCGGATATTACATCATGAACGCCATCCTGCTGTTGTTCCTCGTTTCAAAATTCGGTTTGCCGGATAAGACCGCAAGTATCATCTACTCGGTGTTTTATTTCGGAATTTACGTTTTGAGTTTGGTGGGTGGTATCATTGCTGACCGCACTCAGAACTATCCGAGAACTATCCAGTGGGGCTTGATTATCATGGCAGCAGGTTATGTCGGACTAGCTATCCCGTTGTTCAGCAAGGACGCCAACGGCATCATCCTCGACAACGGCGGCGCATGGTGGGGTATCTTGATCTTTACATGCTTCGCATTGCTCTGCATCTCGTTTGGTAACGGTCTGTTCAAAGGCAACTTGCAGGCTCTTGTAGGCAAGCTTTACGACAAATTCGAAGCCGAAGCCGCTGAAAAAGGTCCTGAGGCTTTAGCTGAGGCAAAAGACCGTCGCGACAGCGGTTTCCAGATTTTCTACGTGTTTATCAACATCGGCGGTGTGATCGCTCCATTCGTGGCTCCTATGCTTCGTAAATGGTGGCTGGGAGTACATAACTTCGTATACAACGCCGACATGCCGGCACTCTGCCATCAATATCTCGCCAATGGCGAACAGACAACAAAGTTCACCGAAAACATGGCTAAATCACTGGTCGACGGTGCAGCAATGCCTGACAACCTCGTGACATTCAGCTCACAATATATTGACGTGTTCAACACTGGCGTTCACTTTGCATTCATCGCTTCAGTGATCGCCATGATGATTTCATTGACAGTATTCCTCTGCACAAAGAAGATTTTCCCACAGCCGGCAAAGAAAGAGAAAGCCGAAGTGGTCGAATACACACAAGAGGAAAAACTCGCAATGGCAAAGGAAATCAAACAGCGTCTCTACGCTTTGTTTGCAGTTCTCGGCATCGCCATCTTCTTCTGGCTCTCGTTCCACCAGAACAGCCAGTCGTTGACGTTGTTGGCACGCGACTTCGTTGTCACCGACATCTTCCCTGCTGAGATTTGGCAAGCACTTAACCCGTTGTATGTCATTGTCTTAACACCTCTCGTCATGGCCGCTTTCGCATGGCTGGTGAGAAGAGGCAAAGGCGTTTCAACACCTCGCAAGATCGCTTACGGTATGGGTATCGCCGGATTGGCTTACCTATTCCTTATGGCACTTTCAATCTCATGCAACTATCCTTCAGGCGAAGAGTTCCGCGCAATGGATGCAGCTACGATGGCAGCTAATGGTCTCGCAAAATCAGGACCATGGGTACTTATCGTTACTTACTTCTTCTTGACTGTCGCTGAGTTGTTCATCTCACCTCTCGGACTTTCGTTCGTTTCGAAGGTGGCTCCACGTCACATGGTGGGTCTCTGCCAGGGATTGTGGCTTGGTGCAACAGCTATCGGCAACTTGTTCATCTTCGTCGGACCTCTCATGTACGACGCTTGGGACATCTGGATTTGCTGGGGCGTGTTCCTCGCAATCTGCGTCGTCTCAATGTCAGTGATGTTCGGCATGGTGAAATGGCTTGAGAAAGTAACTGCGTAACCTGGTTATTGGTTATAGGTTATTGGTTATAGTAGAGACGCCATGGTATGACGTCTCTACATTTTTAAAAAATGATTTATGAAAAATTTATCTAAAGAGGAATTCGAAATCTATTGCCTGTTAATTGCCGCTGATGCGGATTTCGACATCACCAAGCAGGAGCTTATCGCCATTGGCGCGCATACTGACCCCGTGATGTTTGTAAGGATTTACAACGGCTTCGAGGCGGACAACATGACGACAAGAATCGAGACAATTCGCGAACATAAGGCAATATATATCAAAGACGAGCTCGACCGGCAGAATCATTTCGAGAGAATGAAAAAGGTGTTCTTCGCTGACGGCAGGTACACCGCAGCGGAAAAGAGTGTTTTCTCAATGTTAAGGAAACTTATTTGAGGTTCCTCGCCCCTACCGGGGCTCGGAATGACAACCCCATAAAAATTATCATGGCGCGCCACATTTATTATTAACAATGATTTGTCATTCCGAACGTAGTGAAGAATCTCAATACTTTTTCCGGAATTTCGGACAATAAATCAAGAATACGGCTGGTTTTTTATTCCAGTCGTATTCTTTTATTTTTTTCCAATCAGAAATAGGCTTGCTGACGATTTTCTCATCCTCCATGGTGATATTCGATGCCACGCAGAGCATTGTCGTCGGATGGCAGTTTTTCACCAGCTCGTCAATCATAGCGTTGTTGCGGAAAGGCGTCTCGATGAAAAGCTCCGTCTCGTCGTTGGCAAGCGACTGTCTCTCCAGAGATTTAATCTTCTGAACACGTTCCGGATTCTTGATAGGGAGATAGCCATGGAAACAGAACGACTGTCCGTTGAAACCTGAAGCCATCAGTGCGAGAATCATTGCATTGGGACCGGTAAGCGGCACCACCTGAATGCCAGCCTGATGAGCAAGCTCGACTATCAAGGCGCCCGGGTCGGCGACACATGGAGTGCCCGCCTCCGACATCAGTCCGACATCCTGTCCGTCAAGGGCTTTACCAAGATATGTCAACAAATCGGGATTATGTGGATTATGCTTGTCGAGTTCGACGAATTCAAGCTCGTCGATAGGACAAGGCATGTGCATCTTACTGAGCATGCGGCGAGCCGTGCGCACGTTTTCGACCACGAAAAAGCGCAGCGTCCTCACTATTTCGAGTGTTCCCGCAGGAATGACCTGTTCCGCCGAGGTGGCACCAAGCAGCGCAGGAAGGAGATACAGTTTCCCAAATTGTTGATTCATAATGATTTATAGAAGTGTCTGCTCAATCTTATCGGCGATAGCACGGAACTGCTTGTCGGTCTCGAGAAGGTTGGTGACAGTCTTAAGCGAGTGTATTACAGTGGCGTGATCCTTACCTCCACACTGTTCTCCGATGGTGATGAGAGGTGCCTTGGTGTATTTTTTCGAGAAATACATCGAGAGCTGGCGTGCCTGCACAATGTTGCGTTTCCTCGACTTTGTGAAGAAATCGGCCTGTGATGTACCCATCTCCTCGCACACCGCATTGATGATATAAGTAATGGTAATCTCGCGGTTCGAGTTGTTGACGAAACGCTCCACCATCTGCTTTGCGAGGCTTATTGTGATTGACTTTCTGTTCAGCGACGACTGGGCGATGAGAGAAATCAGGAAGCCTTCCATCTCGCGGATGTTGGTTTTGATATGCTCCGCGATGTAGTTCACCACGTCTTCCGGGAGTTCCACGCCCTCGTTGTAAGCCTTACGTTTCAGGATGTTACGTCGTGTCTCGACGTCAGGCAATGTCATCTCTGCCGAGAGTCCCCATTTGAAACGTGAGATAAGGCGTTGCTCCATGTCCTTAATCTCCGCTGGCGGCTTGTCGCAGGTAAAGATAAGCTGCTTGCCGGTCTGCTGCAGGTGATTGAAGATATGGAAAAGAGTATCCTGAGTCTTCGGTTTGCCCGAAAGGAACTGGATATCGTCGATGATAAGCACGTCGATCATCTGGTAGAAATGCACAAAGTCGTCGCGGCTGCTCTTCGAGCTGTTGTTGCGGCACGATGCCTGGAACTGCATCAGGAACTGCTCCGCGTTGACGTACAGAACCGTCAGTTCAGGATGATGTTTCTTCGTCTCAAGGCCGATAGCCTGGCAGATATGCGTCTTTCCCATGCCTGTCGGGCTGAACACGAACATCGGGTTGAATGCTGTTCTACCTGGGTTTTTCGCCACAGCGAGACCCGCCTCGTAAGCGACACGGTTGCAGTCGCCCACCACGAAATTATCCATGCAGTAGTTCTCGTTGAGATTCGACTCGATATTCACCTTCTTGATACCCGGCAATGCAAACGGGTTCATAATCTTCGTCTCCGCGTTATCGAAGTCGATCTGGATCTGCTTAGGCGGATTTTTGGTGTTGGTACGATCCACCGACGGCTGTTTCACCATCACAGGCTTGTTCTCGTTGTTATCCATCATGATGGAATATTCGAGCTTGCCTTCCGGACCGAGCACCTTGCGGATTGTGGCTTTTATGACCTTTATATAATGAGTCTCGAGAAATTCATAGAAGAAATCGGATGGCACCTGAATGGTCAGCAGACCGTTCCGATAGTCCACAGGCTTAATCGGCTCGAACCAAGTCGAGTAAGCTTGCGGCGGAACGTTCTCACGGATCATCGCGAGACATTCATCCCATATTTCATACAAATTTTTACTCATCTATAACTCAACTATATAAAAATCAATTGTTTATAATGGTCGTTTTTTGCTCAAAACGATGTTACAAATATCAACATAAAAAAGTTAATAAAAATATTTTTTTTGTATTGACTTTTAATTTTTTTCGTATTAACTTACGAGGCAAAGGCAAATTTTGGGTCAAAAATCAGCGTAATTTACTGATATTAAATGGTTTTGAGGTATTTTACAGTGACTCCGTAGATTCGCTTCAGTTTTTCAACAATTCTGTCGGAATCGCTTTGTCTTATTGATATTTCGAGATAACAAGCCAATTCAAATTTTGGGTTCTGTTGTTCGAGATTTTCGTCTTTGAGGATGCGCATCACCTCGTTGAGGAGCGGGTAGTCGAACTCGAGGGAATAGACCTCGTCGATGGTTTTTTCAACAACGGTACAGTTGTCGAGCGCTTCTCTTGCTGAGGTTTTATAGGCGTTGATGAGACCTGGCACGCCGAGCAGCTGTCCGCCGAAATAACGTGTCACAACAACGCAGACGTTTGTCACATCTTTTGATAGAATCTGATTCAAAATAGGTTTCCCGGCGGTTCCTGACGGCTCGCCGTCATCGCTGGAGCGATAGCACGCCTTGTCGGGACCAATCATGAAGGCATAGCAGTGATGTTTCGCATCGAAATATTTTTTCTTGATTTCAGCGACATGCTCTTTCACCTCCGCTTCCGAATACACCGGAAACGCCTCCGCAATGAACTTGGAGCCCTTCTCTTTGTAGAGCCCCTCGCCTTTTGTGGTCACTATTTTATATGAATCCTCGAATAACAATGTTTAAATTTTTGCAAAGATACAAAAATTTTAAATATGATATTCGCTTCGCTCACAATGTGATGCACTATCGTGCAATGTGGTCGCTTTGCTCCAATGTGTACACATTCTGCGAAGCAGCACATTCCGACCGAAGGGAGAATCACATTTCGCGACAGCGAATCACATTTTTTTTATAATTTTGTAGCATGAAAACGTCATCAAATTTAGTTCGGGATTGTCGCAAGTATTATGCTGGCGAGTTGGAGAAGCTTTACGGCTCCGATGAAGCCAACGCATTGATAATGATATTATTGGAACATTATTTCAATATTGACAGAATGAAAATCGCATTGGAGCCCGACCTGCGTTTGAGTGAATCGGAGCTGTTGACATTGCATTTTGCGGTGAAGGAATTGCTGAAAAACAAGCCCGTACAATATATTATAGGTGAGACGGAATTTTGCGGGATGAAATTCTGCGTTAATGAAAATGTTTTAATTCCAAGGCCTGAAACCGAGGAAATGGTTAAAAGTTTAGAGTTAAAAGTTAAAGGATATTTATATTCCCCGTCATTTCGACCAGACATCGAACGTAGAGAGATGGTAGCGGAGAAATCTCCGGCAAATATTTCCATCCTTGACATCGGCACCGGTTCGGGTTGTATCGCCATCAGCCTCGCAAAATTGATACCAGACAGCGACGTTACCGCCGTTGATGTTTCCGAAAAGGCCTTGGAGGTGGCAAAAAAGAATGCCGAGGCCAACGAGGTTAGCGTTACCTTTATAAAAGATGATATCTTAAACCCTCAAAACCGGGATTTATTAAACGGACAGTTCGACATCATTGTCAGCAACCCGCCATACGTCTGCGAGAGCGAAAAATCCGAAATGCGCGCCAACGTCCTGGATTACGAGCCTTCCACCGCCCTTTTCGTCAGCGACAATGACCCATTGATTTTTTACAGAAAAATATTAGAATTCGCACAGAAGGCATTGAAACCCAATGGTGAGGTATGGTTTGAAATCAACGAAAAATACGGCAATGAGATGCTGGAACTATGCCATAAAATGAGGTTCAAACATTCAGAAATCATTAAAGATTTCAGGGATAGAGACAGGATTTTAAAGGCTAGGCTATAAAACAAGAAGAGACGCCATAATATGACGTCTCTACAGATTTCTTTAACGGTTATTGATTACACCATCAAAGCGCCAACCAAACCCAAAATTGCGTAGAATTCTGGGAGAGCGGCGTAGATCAAGGTGTTGGTGAACACATCGTGGCCCTGGCTCACACCGACGATACCGTTAGCGCAGACCTGACCCTGGCGAATAGCTGAAATCATACATACCAAACCGACGCAGAGACCAACACCAAAGATGATGAGACCATTCTCAGGAGTAGCGCGCATCTTGCTGAGAAGCATGAAGAACGCCACAAATCCATAGATACCCTGTGTTGCCGGAAGTGCCGACAAAACCATGAAGTTACCTGATGCCTCAGGACGTTTCTTGAGACCACCTTCTGCAGCATTGCCAGCTGTAGATGTTCCAATTGAACTTCCGATACCCGCTAAGGCCAAAACCAAGCCTAATCCGAGATAACCTAAAATTGTTGCTAACATAACTCTAATATTTTAAATTTAACATTAATTTTTCAAAGGATTATATTTTCTACCAGTTCCTTCATAACCTGAATTCTTGAAGAACTCAAGGAAATTGAGTCGCAACGGATGCACAAAGGCTCCGAGGACGCACATCGCGACGTTCAAGACATGTCCAATCACCACGATGAGGATGAACCATATCCAGTTGATACCGCCATCGCCAAGTGCCTGAACACCGATGGCATTGAACGCCTCGCCAAGCTTAGCGCCTGCCAATCCGAGAGCGTACAGACGCAGGTAACTCAGCACGTCACCAAGAAGACCGGTAACCATCTGATAGGTATCCCAAAGTCCAACACCCATGTTCACCAACGGATTGCGATGTATGTTGTTCAAGAAGAAGATACCCAGCGCCGACAGGATTCCAATTATTATTATGACCCATGTCGCCACTGTGGTCTCCATCACTCCGATGAGAGCAAGACCTCCGACTATGACACCGCCAACAATGAGCAGCGTCCAGCCCCAAGTCCCCAAGGAGTTGGCAAAGCCATTGACTCTTGTCGCCTGATATGTCTTAACAACCATTGCCAAACAGATATGCACAATACCGACCAAAATAGCCAGCACCATAGTGCCATCAAAGCCTGCAATCTCAGTAGGAACCATGCATTTCTTCACCGCTTCCGGGATGATGCTCCATGTGAGCATATCCGTCGAGAAGAACGTGTGGAACAGCAATCCTATGATTGTCGTTGCGATGCCCAATACCATGCCGAGTTTCGCGATATCAGGCATCATCTTCTTCAGCAAGATGCTGGCGCCGATGAGCACCAAGCCGTAACCGGCGTCGCCCATACAGAACGCAAAGAACAGCATGAAGAAAATCGAGATGAACACCGTCGGGTCGAACTCGTTGTATTTCGGACGACCGTACATGTCTGTCAACAACTCGAACATCGACACGTACTTGTTGTTTTTCAACTTGATCGGAGGATTATCATTGACTTTCGCCTTGTCGACAAGGTAAAGCACCTCTTCCCTATCAAGCATTTCCTTAACTTCAGCCTCTTTTTCAGCCGGAGCGAAGCCTTCAAGCACTGTGATATAATCCTCAGCAGCCTTCGTTCCCGAGATATGAGCCAGGTGCAAATCGAGTTTCGACATCGTCTTGTCGAGTTCCTTCTGAAGGTCTTTCTCATGACATTTCAACTCTGCCAGATGACGATATTTCTTCTCGATTTCATATTGCAAATCATTTATTTTCTTTTCGATATCAGTGCAATCGCTGTCAGGAGCCGGCAATTCCTTCAACGGAAAATCGTAGTTTTTATCATCGGAAACGACCACGAAAAACGTCGATGTGCCATCGTTTGAGATCTCGCTCAAAGCGTAGTTTTCAGTCCAAGCAGGATCCATAGCGGAGGTTTTTGCCTTGTAAAAATGCAGTTTCAGACCGCATTCCTGAAGCTTCTCGAGGTTTTTGACGTCGAACTTACCCCAAGGCATACGCTCCTCCATATCCCTATGAAGCTGAGACAGTTGCGATTCCATAGCATCCTTCTCGTTAACGGTGTTGATGACGTCCTCAGCAAGGTCGCCGTAGGTCTTGTCTGCGAATTCCGCAGGTGTCACATCCTTCAGCAATGACAGGGCTTTACGGTAATTTCCCGCCTTCGATGACAATGTCTCCGACATCTCATCGACTGGTTTTGTTGAGCGGGTGATATCCATCACACCCACACCTTGCAGTTTCTTGAGAAACTCTTCCACATCGCCACTCAGAAGGATGAAATTATATTTCGTCATTTCAGTTACCATACTCTGCCTCCTCCTCAAGGACGTGTTTGTTTTTGATGATTTTCTGGGAAGCCTTATCGAGGTTCTCCGCGTCTTCCATGTATCGCTTAATCTTTCTGATGGCTTCGTTATAGCCAGGTATCTGCACCTTTTCGTAAAGGTTAACTTTCTGTGTGGTCTTCTTACGCTGATAGTCGAGCACGCGGCTCACCTCAACATAGACCTCTGACTCGATGCCAAGCTGTGCGAGGTTTTTCAGTATCTGGACGCCGTCGGCATACCACATCGGCTTGGTGAAGAGGTTGATGTCTTTCACATCATAAAGCACCTCTTCCAGTGCCGGCACCGGCACGCCCGCCACCTTCACCGTCTTCAGTTTGACATCGGTCACAGATATCAGTCCTGGCTCAAATTCATTCCAAAGCCGGACCATATACTCATAAGATTTGAGTTCGGTCTCTAACTGTGCGACAAGGCTCTCCGAACGTTTCTTAGCTTTCTTCACCTCAAGGCGTAACGCGCTCTCTTTGCTTTTCAGCGTAGGCAAAGCGCGTGTACGAGTCTTGAGCTGCTTGTTCATCTCGTTCAGCGAAGTCTTGTTATATTGGAATTTAATCGCCATAATGTTTATTGGTTATTGTTTATTGGTTATTGAAATTAGGCTTCGCCTTTCCAATATTTTTCGATAAGTTTTTCCTTCAGACCTGTCTCGGCCTTGGTGAAATACTTGCCAAACAACTCCCAGGCGGTGTCGAGCATCTCGGTAATCGGGATGTTGACGTCGATGGCGAGAAGTCTGGTAGCGTATTCCTTAGCGTAGTCGAGGCAGCGGAGGTCGTAGTCGCTCAAATCGAAACCGTTTTCCAACTTTGTCCTGGCGTTAGAGGCATCGGCATAGAGACGGACTGAAGTGTTCATCACGGCGCTGTGGTCTTCGCGGGTCTTCTTGTTCTGCACATGCTGTTTCAGACGTGACAGCGAGCGGAACGGGTCGACGATGACCTTACCGGAATCGGCGTCAGCACGGAGGAAGAGCTGTCCCTCAGTGATGTAACCGGTGTTATCCGGGATGGCGTGTGTGATATCGCCGTCGTTCAACGTCGTCACAGCGATGATGGTGATGGAGCCGCCATCAGGAAGCTGCACCGCCTTCTCGTAGATCTTCGCCAAGTCTGAATATAGAGAACCAGGCATTGAGTCCTTCGAAGGGATCTGGTCCATACGGTTCGACACGATACTCAAAGCGTCGGCATACAGCGTCATATCTGTAAGAAGCACAAGCACTTTCTCGTTTTTATCGACAGCGAAATACTCAGCGGCTGTCAGTGCCATGTCAGGAATCAAAAGACGCTCGACAGGTGGCTGGTCGGTGGTATTTACAAAGCTGATAATCTTATGCAAAGCGCCAGCGCTCTCAAATTCATTCTTAAAGAACAGATAATCGTCGTTGGTCAAGCCCATGCCGCCGAGGATGATCTTATCGACATCGGCACGCAGAGCCACCATGCTCATCACCTTGTTGTATGGCTGGTCAGGGTCAGCGAAGAAAGGAATCTTCTGGCCTGAGACCAAAGTATTGTTCAAGTCGATGCCGGCGATACCCGTTGGAATCAGCTCCGATGGCATGCGACGTTTGTAAGGGTTCACTGATGGACCGCCGATCTGGCGTTTCTCACCTTCCACTACCGGACCGCCGTCGATAGGCTCGCCGTAAGCGTTGAAGAAACGTCCCGCGAGGTCATCACTCACGTTGAGTGTCGGTGGCTCGCCAAAGAAGGTGACTTCAGCATTGGTAGGGATGTCTTCAGTGCCGCCGAACACCTGCAAGGTGACGGCTTTATCTTTAATCTTCACCACCTGTGCCAGACGACCTGCCACAACAGCCATCTCATCGTTGCTAACACCTTGAGCCTCAAGGGTTACTGTAGCCTTGGTGATAGCTGTCAGCTTAGTATATATGCGTTGAAAAGCTTTCTCACTCATGTTTAAGTTCCTCCTTTAACTGTCCAAGATAGTTTTCAAATTGCTCTGACTTATATTCCGAATAGTTCATCTGACGGCAGATATTGATCAGGTTCTTGAAGTAAGTCATGCATTCCTCGAAGTTTTCGAACTTGAAGCTGCGGTCGCAGATTTCAAGTATCAGGTCGAGCATGAATTTCTGACGATCCAACGGTGAGCAACCATCGATTTCGTCGAAAGCGTCTTGCTGTAAAATCACGAAATCAATAAGCTCTGACTTCCAATATTGCTCATGATATGACATCGGCACGCCGTCATCGCCCAAGATGTTGATTTGCTCGTAGGCGTCTTTACCTTTACGGATGATATATTTCATCTTGGTGACTTTATCGACCCATCCTTTTTCAATCTTATTGTCAAGATATTCAATAATCTCTGGATATTCGAGATATTTTGAATATGAATCGACAGGGTCGACAGCCGGATAACGTTTCTTATCGGCGCGGTTCTGTGAAAGTCCGTAGAAGCAACGTGCTGCTTTCTTTGTCGACTCAGTGACAGGCTCTTTCAAGTTACCGCCAGCAGGCGACACTGTTCCGATGAATGTGATTGAACCTGACTGACCGTTGTTAAGTTTCACGTAACCTGCTCTTGCATAGAAACTTGAGATGATTGCCGAAAGGTCGACAGGGAAGCCGTCCTGACCAGGAAGCTCTTCGAGTCGGTTACTCATCTCACGCAATGCCTGAGCCCAACGTGATGTGGAGTCAGCGAGGAGCAACACCTTCATTCCCATGGCGCGGTAATATTCGCCGAGGGTCATGGCGGTGTACACTGAAGCCTCACGGGCAGCCACAGGCATGTTGGATGTGTTACAGATGATGATGGTACGTTCCATCAACGAACGGCCGGTGTGTTTGTCTTTCAGTTCCGGGAACTCGGTGAATATCTCCACCACCTCATTAGCACGCTCACCGCATGCCGCCATGATGATGACGTCGGCGTCGGCTTGTTCTGCCAAAGCATGCTGAAGCACTGTCTTGCCGCATCCGAAAGGTCCCGGGATGAAGCCCGTGCCGCCTTCCGCGATAGGATTCAGAGTGTCGATGGTACGCACACCTGTCTCCATCACTTTGAATGGACGCGGTTTCTCGACGTAGCCGCCGATAGCGACCTTCACAGGCCATTTCTGTGTCATCGTGACGTTGACATCTTCACCGTCGGCATTTGTCAAGACTGCTATTGTATCTGTGATTTTATATTGACCGGCGTCAGCCACCTTCTTCACGGTGTAAGTGCCTTCAAATGTGAACGGCACCATGATTTTATGAGGCAGCCAGCCTTCTTTGACCTCACCCAGCCAGTCGGCGGCGATGACTTGGTCGCCAGCCTTGGCTATAGGTGTGAAGTCCCATAACTTATTCTCGTCCAATGGCTTGGTATATTCACCTCTCTTGAGGAAGACATCTTCCATGGTAGCGAGGTTGTTCTGCAAGCCGTCGAAATTACTCGAGAGCAGACCAGGTCCGAGGGTAGCCTCAAGCATATACCCCTGGAACTCCACCGGACATCCGATCGTCAGTCCGCGTGTGCTCTCATACACCTGCACCGAGGCTTTGTCCCCGTTCACCTTGATGACCTCCGCCATCAACTTGACGCCAGCCAAGTCGATGAGACAGATCTCATTCTGTGCCACAGGTCCGTTCACCTCGACGGTGACCAGGTTGGAAATGATTCCTGTAACTTTTCCTGTTGTCATATTATGTAGTTTTTATTTTATTCCTTCAAATGTGCCTCGTACTTCTTTCACGAGTTTTCTGAACATCTCCTCGCCTTTCGCCTTATCCAGCTCAGCCCATCTTTGAACTGTCTTGGCTTTCACCAAGAATGCGAGGATTGCGTTCATGTTAAAATAGTCCATCCGTGCGATGTCGCTTGCCTTCTCCCATTTCAACTCGTCCATCTTCTGCTCACGCAAAACGAAATCGGCGTTCTCAAGGATCTCCTTTATCTGGCTCTCCTCCTCGAAATCAGCCTCGGGCATATCCACGAGATACTGACTTCCTTGTTTGTCGAGACGTTTTGCCAGATAAGCCACCTTCATGTTACGCAACCTGCCGTCGAAGTCGAAATATTCGCGGATGAAACGGTTCTTGCTCTCGGCCGCCTTAGCATAAAACTCAGCGCCAAGGGTGTTCTCATCGAAGCCCTCCTCCAGAAGCTCGACCAGTTTCTGGTCATCTTCCGAAAGAAGCTCGACAATTTGCTCCTTGACAGCTGCGTAGTCGAAAGACGTGCCTTCGTAATTCACCGCTATCTCCGGCAGACTGGCAACGATATAAACGTAGTTATTCATCAGCCGAACAGGATTTTCTTTGTCGCAGGACGCAGATAGTTGGAAATCAGCTGGTTAAACTCCTCGTCGGTAAACTGAAGCACGTAGCCGCCGTCTTTTGGAGCCACTTTGAAGCCGCCGCCGAGTTTCTTGTTGAAGCTCACGTTGACCTCATTCTTAAACGACTTGCTGATCTCGTTTTTCACAAAAGGCTCAACTTCTTTCTTCATCGACTCAGGCAGGATGAGATCCAATGCCACAGGCGAAGCGTTGTCAGGATTGAACGCCTTTACGATATCTTTTATCAGTTCCTTGACGAAGTCGGCAGAGCTGAGATTGGCTTTCACGCCTTGCTCTGTGGCGTTCATCACCACCATCTTCTCAATCTCCTGCTTGGTGACGGCGATGCTCTGTGTAGCAGCCATTTTCACATCGGCATTGACTTTCGTCTTAAGCTCTTCGGCTTCTTTATTCGCTTGATTTACAATACGTTCAGCCTCAGCTTTAGCGTCGTTGAGAATCTTCTCAGCCTCTTTCTTGGCGTTTTCCACGATTTCCACAGCGTCGTGATTGGCTTTTTCGACACCTTGTTCGTAGATTTTCTTTGTTAAAATATCAAGTTTGTTATCCATAACAATAAATTTTATGCGTCGATATTTGCGTATGTGGCGTTCTGTTCGATGAATTCGCGGCGCGGACCCACCTCATCGCCCATAAGCATTGAGAAAATATAATCGGCCTCAGCTCCGTTCTGAATCTGAATCTTACGCAATGTTCTGAATTCAGGGTTCATTGTCGTCATCCAGAGCTGCTCAGGGTTCATCTCACCAAGACCTTTGTAACGCTGCACGTGAGCATCCTGACCCATCTCTTCGAGAAGTTGGATACGCTGCTCTTCTGTCCAGCAGTATTTCTCTTTCTTGCCTTTCTTCACGAGATAGAGAGGCGGTGTAGCGATGTACACATAGCCTTTCTCGATAAGTTCAGGCATATATCTGTAGAAGAATGTCAAAATCAACGTTGAAATGTGGCTACCGTCCACATCAGCATCGGTCATGATGATGATCTTGTGGTAACGCAGTTTCTCGATATTCAATGCCTTGCTGTCTTCTTCGGTACCTATTGTGACGCCCAGAGCGGTGTAGATGTTTCTGATTTCCTCGCTCTCAAAGGCGCGGTGCTGCATTGCTTTCTCGACGTTCAAAATCTTACCTCTCAAAGGAAGAATAGCCTGGAACTTACGGTCACGGCCCTGTTTTGCTGATCCGCCTGCTGAGTCACCCTCGACGAGATAAAGCTCTGTGAGTTCAGGGTTACGTTCTGAGCAGTCAGCCAGTTTTCCTGGAAGTCCGCCACCCGACAATGCGCCTTTTCTCTGCACGAGCTCACGAGCCTTACGTGCTGCGTGACGTGCTGTAGCTGCCAACACGACCTTGTCGACAATCATCTTAGCCTCTCTCGGGTGCTCCTCGAGATAATTTGCGAGGTGTTCGCTCACGATCTTATCGACGATACCCATCACCTCATTGTTGCCGAGCTTGGTCTTGGTCTGACCCTCAAACTGTGGCTCCGGCACCTTCACTGAGATGATAGCTGTCAAGCCTTCGCGGAAGTCGTCGCCGTTGATTTCGAATTTCAGCTTGGCGAACATGCCTTCTTTTTCAGCGTAAGCTTTCAATGTTCTTGTCAAGCCACGACGGAAGCCCGCGAGGTGCGTACCACCTTCGTGAGTGTTGATATTATTGACGTATGAATGAAGATTTTCTGAGTAAGAAGTGTTATATTCCAACGCAATCTCAACCGGCACGTTGTCGGTCTCACCCTGAATAGCTATCGGTTCCGGAGTTAGCTTCTCGCGGTTCTCATCAAGGTAGTTGATGAAGTCGATGAGGCCGTTCTGTGAATGGAACTCGTCGCTCTTGCCTTCGTTGCCCGTCTCAGGGTCGACACGTTTATCCGACAAGGTGATTCTAATGCCCTTGTTAAGATATGCCAACTCGCGCATACGTGCTGCAAGGATGTCGTAGCTATATTCGTTGGTGATGAAGATGCTGTCGTCAGGCGTGAAGGTGATTCTCGTGCCGTGGTCGTGAGCCTCACCCACCACTTTCACAGGATAGAGCGGCTTGCCGTATTCGTATTCCTGCACAAAAATCTTACCCTCGCGGTGCACCTCAGCCTTCAGGTGTTTTGAAAGCGCGTTGACGCAGCTGACGCCGACGCCGTGCAGACCGCCGGAAACCTTGTATGAACCCTTGTCGAACTTACCGCCGGCGTGAAGAACTGTCAAAACGACTTCAAGAGCCGAGCGTTTCTCCTTCTCA
This sequence comes from uncultured Bacteroidia bacterium, assembly GCA_902774295.1. GTDB lineage: Bacteria > Bacteroidota > Bacteroidia > Bacteroidales > F082 > Limimorpha. The sequence goes on from CACYHP010000002.1 coordinate 24,024, forward strand.
TGCATGCCCGTAGGGATACCACGTCCGTTATCGACAACGGAAATAGAATTACCTGGTAAAATCTCAATATCGACCGAGTTACAATAACCAGCCATCGCCTCATCGATAGAGTTGTCAACCACCTCATAAACCAAGTGGTGAAGACCTCTTACGTTAACATCGCCGATGTACATGGCAGGACGCTTGCGAACCGCCTCCAAACCTTCAAGAACCTGAATATTATTAGCACCGTAGTTGCTCTCAGCATTCTGGATTTTTTCTTCTTCTGTCATTTTTCTATACTATATTCTATCAATTATTTACTAAATTTCTAAAACCTTGCAAAGTTAAGAAATTTCTTTGAAATAGCAATGAAAAAAATGACAGATTTTTAGCTTTTTTTGCTAAAAATTTCGCCTAAATTAGAAACGATATTTTATACCTGCAAAAAGCTCAAATCCGAGGCTCGGATAATTGTAATAAAGCTGGTATTTGTTGTTGAAAAGATTATGAATTTCAACGAATGCCGCCAGATCTTCCTGAATCTTATAATCCGCTCCAATCTGGAAGTCAAAGGCCGGATCAAGCTGCACGGCCACATTGTCGAAATCTTTAGCCCAGCGATTGCCCATGAGCATAACAGCAGCATTGAACTTCCATTTCTCATCGAAACGGTAATCGCTGCGCAATGTCATGGTGAACGATGGTTTATACCAAGCTTCCTGATAATCATAATAGGCAATATGGTTTCCTTCAGGAATATTGGTTTTCATCACATAATTATTTATTGACAATTCCGCTGCAACATCCAATTTCTCCATGGCTTTCCAATGTAGATCGGCAAGAACATTCACAACATTGTAGTCATTGAAAAACAAATCGAAGGCTTGCAGATGATAAGCCGTGGCATCTTCATCGTATGTGGCATAAAAATCGGTGTCAGGGACATAGAAAACAGCGTTTTTGATATTGCGGTAACGCACTCCCAAATGTGCATCTATATTATTGGCAATCTTTGACTTAACTCCGCCTTGGAAATCAATTTTTGTAGTTTCGTATCCAAACTCGCTGAAGTTAGTGAAATTCGTTGTCACGAATGGGTTTTCGGCGATGATATCCGCGAAAGTGTTGATTTTCGAGCGACCGCCAAACTTGGCGTAAAACTCGAGAGAGTTGTCAAGCACAAAGACGCTGCCCAAGACATCAGGATAAAAGCCCACATTGTCGCCAGTTTTAAAATCGACACGAAGACCTGCATGAACATGGTAGAAATCGCCGCTCATGGTGAAATAAGGATTCACTGCGACGAGCAGCTGACCCTGATAAACATTGTCATAATTGAGGTCCACATCGGCTGCCACTGTCTGCAACTCATTGATGTTTTTATTGTCAAACCAGTTGTCGGAATATGCCATGTGAGCGTTTCCGTTGAGCTGATGCTCAGTGGTGCCGCCCGGGATCCATGTCGCACGGTAGTCGCCACCGAACTCGGTATAAAAATCACGATAGCTCGAGCCGTTTGAGAGCCACTTCGCACCCACATTCATCGAATGGATGTTACGTCCGTTAGGGTTCATGACGTTATCATAAGCGCGAAGATGATACATGTCATATTTGTAATCGACAAACGAGCGGAGCTGTCCTCCACGGAACTTATTGACAGCCATCACGTTGAAGGCATTGTTCATGAACGACGACTTCTTGTAGTCTTTCTGATCGAGCCATGAGGAATAGTGTTTCACACCCACGCCGAGGCTCATGTTTCTCGAAATATCCGAATAATGACGGAACAAAAACACCGGTGAGAGACGTGTGCCGATACCCGCTTTGAGAAAGTTATTCTTTCCCTCAACGCCGTATTCCGCCTTGTAGCTTATGGCGCTCATCGTCTCGACTTCCATGTTATATCCATAGTTGAAGTCGCGGGCGTCAGCCTTATAATTCGGGATATTGAACTCGTTGTCGGGCGTCTCTGGTGTCTTCACCAGCCTTTCCGAACGCTTAATCTGCGGGCGATACGAGCCTTCCACTGTCACCTGCTCATTATGCGACTGTGCGTTGGCTATAAATCCGATAAATACGAATAATATGCTTAATATCAATGATTTATTTTTCATTCTGCGTCCTCCTCATTGTTTTGTTCATCTTTCTCAATTGCCGCGAGCTTCTGTTGTGCGAGGTCTTTAGGCTCGCCAGCAGGATAGTTGTCGATGATGCTGTGCAACGTCGCTTTTGCCTGGAAGACATTGCCCTTTGCCACATACACATCGCTCAGCGTCACGAACGACATCGCCACGTAATAGCTGTAACTGCTGAAGTTGTCGGAGATGTAAAACACTCTGTTTTCAGTCTCGTCGAGGTTGCCGAGCTTATAGTTGGCGAGCACCACATGATATGCTGCCTCAGCACCCATCTCGCTTCTGTCTTTCTTCGAGCACTCCTGGAGTTTTGGCAGTGCCGCCGAATAGTTCTGTTTCTTATATAGCGACATTCCCACGATGTAATTCGCAAAGTTTTTCTTGTTCTGCCCTATATCCTGCATCGCTGCGAGCTCATTGCCTTTCTCAATAGCAGTATCGTAATCCTCCAGTTTATAGCTGCATTCCATAACACCCTCGACAGCCTGCATCTTGACTTTCTCGTTCTCTGTGATATTCAGCAGTCTTTCGTAATAATTCTTGGCTTCAGCATAATTTCTTGAGGCTTTATCCATGCTTGCCAGCTTCAGCAATGCATTGTCGGTGTAGTCGTTGTCTGGCTGCGAGATGATATATTCAAGATATGGTCTCGTCTCATTGCCGCGACCCAGCTTCTCCATCGATGTCAGACCGTAGTAGTTGATCTTCAGCATATAAGCGCCGTTCGGGAATTGCTCGATATACTGGTAAGCAGCCCTGAGTGCGTTTTCATACTGTCCTTGCTGGAAGAAATTCTCCGCCGTGGCAAACGACACTGAGTCTTGCTCCGTCACGCTTGTCGCGATGCCTTTCCCTTCGGTATATCTGTAGAACTCAGAGGTTCTATTCTGCTCCATGTAGATATTTCTCATGATGTTGAGCGCCTCACGCGATTCCTCGGTGTTCGGGTAGTCATCGATGACTTTTTTCAATGCCGTCAGAGCGTTATCATATTGATTATTATTATAATACAACATTCCAATCTTCATCTGACCTTGACGTGCGTATACCGAACGCGGACGTTCGTTCACCAAACGGCCGAATGCGGCTATTGCAGAGCGTTCGTCACCGGTGCCGAGATACGCCATTCCCGTCTCATACAATGCCCTGTCATAAAACGACGAGGTCTTGTATGTACTTGTCAAAGTGTTCATACTCTGCTCTTTGGCGGCCATATCACCGAGAGCGCCATAGCCCATACCCTTCTGGAACAAGGCGTAGTCGGCATTCTTTTTGTCAAGCTTCATGGCATTGTTATAAGCCACTATCGCCTTCTGATAGTTGCGTTCCATGAAGTAGCAGTCGCCGATGCGCATCCAGGCATCTGACTCAAAATCCTTGTCACCCTTTGCCATGTTGAAGAAATAGTTGAAATTCTTAATGGCAGACGGGAAATTACCTTTGTTATACGAGATATATCCAAGGTTATAATATGCCAATGGCAGGCACTCCGACTGGCCGCTGCCGCTCGCTTTCAGGAAAGCTGAGTAATAATTCTCGGCGTTGGAGTTCTCTTTCTTCTGGAGATAACTGTCGGCAAGCCAATACAGAGCCTCAGCCCTCATCTTCGCGTCAGCGTATTTGTTGTTGACGGTTTTGTTGAGATATGCGATGGCATTGTCATAATCCATCGCATTGTAGCTCTCGATGCCTATGCTATATGTCAGCTGAGCGTAGATTTTCTGCATCTCGGCATTCATATCAGGATATTTTTCCAATGCCTTGATAGCCTTTTTATAATCCTTATTGTTGAGATACAGATGGATTATCATGGTCTGCGCGTCCTCTTTTCTTGGCGAATAAGGGTTTTTCTCGATGAAGTCCTCGAGCTGTGTCACCGCCTCATTGAACGGGTCGACGCCGCTGATGAAGCTCAGTTTTGCATAGTTAAACAACGCGTCTTCGCTCATCTCATGGTCAAAATCGTCTTTATATGCCGTAAGATAGGCGTTTCTCGCGAATTTCTCCTGCTGTGTTTTCATATAGCACTGTGCCAGATAATATGAGGCATATTGTGCCAATGCGTCGTTGTTGATTTTCTTGGTGGCGTTCTGGAAATTGATGATGGCGCCCTCAAAATCGTTGCCTTTCATCTTGCAGAATCCTATGCGGAACTCCACTTCGCGAGGGAATGACTTACGTGTGGCGCCACGTGCGATGTTATAATAATTCAGCGCCTTTTCATAGTCTTGCTGCTGATACCACGACTCAGCTATTATCAGTGCCAGCTCCACTTTTCGTTGACCTTGAGCGTTGTCAAGCACATTGTCGGCATCTGTAGTGACCGAAGTGTAGTTGCCGTCGACAAAGTCGATCTGCATCATGTAAAGCGGGATGACGTCCTTATATTTTTGCGAGTTCTCAATCTTTTGGAAATGGAATCTCGCTTCGTCATATTTCTTCTTAACATATTGAATATGAGCGTAATAGTAACGCGCGTCGTCTTTATAAGGGCTGTTCATGAATGCAGCTTTGTAAAACAGAGGCTCTGCCTTGTCGATATCGTTAGTCTGATAGTATGCCAGACCTTTCTTGAAATAGAACTCGGCCTTCTCGTCTTCTGTAAGGCATTCATCATCAATGCCTTCGTATATCTTTATCGCGTCACGGTATTTCTTGTTTTTGAAAAGCATGTTGGCGTACATGAAGTCGGCTTTTGTGGCGAAGGTGCTTGTAGGGTTCTCCTTCGAGAAGAGCATGAGTTGCTGTTCGCCGGCGCCCATATATGACGAGCATGCTGCCTCGTAGAACTTGGCTTCCACGGTCTTTTGTTGGTTCTGTCCTTCAGTCAGCTCGAGATATTTGTGAAAAAGTTCCGCTGCTGATGCGAAGTTCTGGTTGTCGAACAGCATTTTAGCTTCTTGGAACACCGATTCCGGTTCATATTCCTCAACTCTCTTTTGTGCTGATACTGAGAGAGTTACGCCGAACAACAATATTAGTAATGCAAATATTTTTCTGTTTTTCAACATAAAGACAAATTTTTTGCGAATTTACGAAAATAAAACGAGATTTAGGCACATTTATTATAAAAATTTTGCCTTTGGATTTGAAAAATCCAAAGGCAAAAGAAAGGCATAAGCGGGATTCTGTATTTGATTGTCATTTCTCTAATCCTGACGTCGCCATCAGGCTTTAGCAACCTACCCTCCCGGCTTGAACGAGCGATTCTTCGTATAGACGCCATAAGATGACGTCTCTACACGCCGGTATATTTGGTCTTGCAGCCCATAAGGTTTACCTCATTGCCGTGTCACCATGGCAACGCGTGAGCTCTTGCCTCGCGTTTTCACCCTTACCCCTCGACAAGCTCAGGGCGGTAATTTTCTGTGGCACTTGCTGTCGTTGTCTCCAACGCCTTCCCGTTAGGAAGTATGGTGCTCTGCGCTGTCCCGACTTTCCTCACGCCAGCTTGCGCCAGCCTGCGACAATCGCCTTTCAGGCCGCAAAAATACAAAAAATTTCCCAACCTGCGGTTTTGGTTTTGAAAAATAGTTTACATAATGAGGTTCCGCGCCCCAGTGATCCTTCCTTTTTTGATTTGTCATTCCGAGCGAAGCGAGGAACCTCATTGGTTTAGAGTTTAGAGTGGAAAGTTTGGGGAAAATGAAAAAAGAGCCAGCCCGAAGGCCAGCTCTTTTTATGGTTTTATGTAAGTATGATAATGAATTGAAATCCAAAATATCATTTACCTCAACATAGTCGCCGACACATCAATTTGCCGCTGCAAATATACATTTTTTCATGAAAACAACACTTCGGCAAGCTGCAATCGCAAAGGTAGGAAAATTATCAAAACAATAACATAGAAAAGCCCCGACGCTTCTGAAAACATCGGGGCTTAGGGGAATGATAACGATTGGCATACTTATTACGGCTGGTAGGTGAGCGTGCCTTGTCTGATATGGGCTTCGCCATCGTTCTGGTAAGCCGAACCGTTCCAGTACACCGTGCCGCCAATGGTTACCGAGACGCATGTGCAGCCTGCGCCATTGCCTCTGCCAACGCAGTCGTTGGAACTGCCCGAACCCCTATTGGCAGTCACGCGGGTGACGCCGGAAGTGATGGTGATGGCGCCACAATCTCCGTCTGTACCACTGCCGATACCAGCAGCGAAACCACCGCCATTGGCCGTGACGGTGCCGCCCGAAATGGTGATATTTCCACAGCTTGCATCGCGCCCGCCACCGATGCCTGCTGCTGTTCCAATGTGACTGTCGACATTAATAGTACCACTCTCAATTTGTATATTTCCACAATTTATTCCAGCGCCTCCGCCAATGCCTGCACCATATCTGCTGCTAGCATTGAGCGTGCCCGTGCCTTGGATGGTGAGCGTATAATTTTTGGGCACATGGATTCCAGGGTAAAATTCATAGAATCCACTCACGGTGTTTGTCGTGCCGTCCTTCAGGATGATAGTGGCATTCCCTTGACAATTGAGGCCAGCCCATCTGTAGCTACTGTTATTCACGCCATTGATGGTTATGCCGTCCAGCGTCACGGTGGCTCCATTAGCGATGGAAATCTTCACTGGATAGTTGGCTGCATCAAGTCTGCCGGTAAAGGTTTGGCCATTGGTTGCCGTGTAATTGGCGGTGACATAATCGAGGTAAACAATATTGCTCTCCACGGCTCCTTCATTATTAAACTTGATGTAATTGTTGTTGCTCATCGCCGGTACATCAAGTGTATAGCCTACATGGCCTATTGCGATAGCAGAACCATCAACAGCATCCTGCGGAAGAAGGATGGCATATTTCTTCGTGTTGTCCTCTGAAGAAGGTTTCATTGTTATCATGCCCGTGATAGACGTATTAGGAACGATGCCCGGTGTGCCGCCGAAGTTGATGGTGGCCTGGGTGTATCTGTCGCCAATGCCCACGGCGTCGGTGGTGCCGCTTGTTAACGTGAGTTCCACCAATGCGCACTTGTTCTTAAGTTCGCTGTTGTATTCAGTTGTGCCATGATAATATTCCGCAGAACCACATGACAACACTGGCAAATTACTGCTTTGATCGCTGATGTCAACTGTAAATGATGTTGTGGTTCCAGACTCAGGAGTAGCACTTGGCTCAAGACCGCCCACAAAGAAAAAATCAATCTTTGTGCCATCTGAAGGCTTAACAATATCACCTGAAAACACTCCACTTGTGCGTGTCAATGTTCCAATGTAATGTGTTCCGTCACCGACATAGATTTTGTCGCCATCCTCGTATGTCACTGTGGCGTTTTCAGCTCCAGGGGTGACAATGTGTCTGCCATCAACATTCAAAGTGATGTTAACCTTGTTTGCATTTACAGGAACCACCTGTTCAACTTTTTTCTTACACTGTGTAAAACCGAGCGTCAGCGCAAGAGCTAACAATAATGCAGCGCCTTTTTTATTGCGCTTACGGCGTGCTATTGCATAACCTGCGCCCAAAGCGCCCATTACCAGCAGCCCGCTGCCTAGAGGAGCATCGCCGAAGGTTTGGTTGTGCAGACCGTTAAAAGCAATAACATCACGATTGCCGTTGAAAGCATCGTCAACACAGAAAAAATCATCGCTTGTCTGTTGGGCAAACGACGTCATTGGCAGCAGCAAGGCTGTCATAATCAAAGAAAGCATAAAAGCCTTCAGTTTTGTACCTTTTTTTATTGTTTAGTAGTTATTTAGTAGTTAAAAAAAATAGTTTGTTAGTTGAAGGTGCAAAAATACAAAAAAAATCTTGACGGCAAGTCAAGATTTTTTAATTTGAAGTTGGAAGTTTAGAGTCGTCCAGTAGCTAACTAAAGCTTAAACGTCTCTCCCGGTTCCGGAATCACGATATCCTTATAACCGTTGTTCTTGGCAAGGAACTTCGCGTAGGTCTCCTGAACCTTGGCCTCGCCATGCACTATGAACACCTTCTTCACCTTATCCGGGTTCTGGCATTTCAGATACTCTCCCATCTCGCTATAGTCGCCATGTCCGCTTAAAGCGTCGATATTGTAAACCTCAGCATTAACCTTGTGCGGCATGCCGAAGATGGAGATGTCCTTCTCACCAGCCACGATGCGAGCACCAAGAGTCGTCGGAGCGCAGTAACCAACCGAAAGCACCGAGTTCTTCGGGTTGTCGATGTTATTCGCAAGATGATGTTTCACTCGTCCCGCCTCCATCATGCCAGATGCCGAGATGATGATGCACGGCTCCTTGCTCTCGTTCAATGCCTTGCTCTTCGCCACTTCAGTGATGTAATGAAGACTGTTGAAGCCGAACGGGTCATCGTCATGGCGCAACACCTCTGCCACATCCTGGTTAAACTCGTTAAGGTGCATCCTGAAGATATCGGTGGCATTGGTAGCCAAAGGACTGTCGACATAGACAGGTATCCTCGGAAGCTTGCCCTCGTTATAGAAATTATTCAGAATATACACTATCTCCTGCGTCCTGCCGATGGCAAACGACGGGATGATGAGCTTGCCTTTCTTGTCAACGCAAGTGTGCTTGATGATTTCCAGAAGATGATCCTCAACGCCTGCTTTTTTCTCGTGCAACCTGTCGCCGTATGTACTCTCGGTTATGACATAATCGCATTGCGGGAAAGCGTTCGGCGCCTTGAGCAGATAGCTGTTGTAACGTCCGATATCGCCAGTGTATCCAATCTGTGTGATATGCCCGTTCTCGTCAATCCTGACGGTGGCGCAGGCACTGCCGAGCATGTGCCCGGTGTTGTAAAACTTCACACTGATATTGTTGTCGATATAAAAACGACGGTTCGTCTCGGTGGTGATAAACAGCTCCATACACTCACGAGCGTCTTTCTCGGTGTATATCGGCTCCACCCGTTTCAAACCCTGACGCGCACGTTTCTTGTTAAACCAATGGGTATCGTTTTCTTGGATAAAACCGCTATCAGGAAGCATTATAGAGCACAGCTCGCGAGTTGCCGGAGTGCATATCACCGAACCACGGAAACCTTTCTTATAGAAATAAGGGATAAGCCCAGAATGGTCGATATGCGCATGTGTCAATATGATACAGTCAACTTCCGCCGGATCAATCATAGTGTTGCGGTTCATGGCATCAGTCTCCAAACCTTTGCCTTGAAACATTCCACAATCAAGCAACAACTTCTTACCCTTGTCGGTGACAATGAGATGCTTGCTGCCCGTCACTTCACGCGCTGCGCCTATAAACTTGATTTTCATTATCTTATAACATTTAAAACCTTAACAACGTTGCCGTTTCCAGTCATGATATTGATGATGTACATGCCATTGTCGAATGCGCTCATGTCTATCACAACATTATCACTATCAACAGTTTGAATCATAATAACTTGACCCATCATGTTGTAGACCGACACTTGTTGCATCATCTCGCCTGTAACATTCACCTTTCCTGATGTTGGATTAGGATAAACAGCGATGTTATTCTCCAAATTCTCGCCAACGCTGGTATAGTCAATCACTTCTACTGCAACCTGTACATAATCCGACTGACAATCATTCTGATAGAAAGCATAGATGCGATATGTATACAGACCTGCGTTATTCACCACATCATTACACTCGTAATGGCTTATTGACGGGGTGTTGACGATACGTCGGACCAGTTCATAATTAGGAGTACCGTCGCTTCTGTAAATCTCAAATCTGTCGAGTGTGTATTCATATTCGGCTCTATCCCACATCAGACGTGCGCCAAACTCGCCTGAATCGTAATAGTTTATTCCATCAAAATTCTGTGGTGACGGGCATACTATAGGTGCCGGATCCTCGACAATGACTATGACATCAGCCGATGCTGTATTAAGTCCATCGTCAACAGTCACAATGTAAATATTTTCTCCAAGTCTTGTTGGGGTTGCGATAGTTGTCCGCTCAAGTGGTGTGGCAAGATCTTCAGCAGGCTCCCAAGAATATGTGTAGTTGCCTGTTCCGCCGTTGGCATTGGCTGTCAGTGTCGTTGTTTCGCCAAGTGTTATCGTCTCTGGTTCAGCCAAAGCGATAACCAGCAATGGTGACATGCCACCATCTGTGATTTCAACAGTGGTGCTGTATGTCTTTTTGTTATATCCAAACACCGTCAAAGTGGCAGTGCCTGTTGAGCTCGGCTCTTCAAATGTGATGTTAGCTACACCGTTGACAATCTCAGCTGAGCCAAGAATTTCACCGTTGAATGTAAGTGTTGCCAAAGCGCCATTGCCATTAGTTGCATTGACCACGAAGTTAGTCTGAGTACGGCTTAATGTATTTGCACATGAGACACCCATATTTGCAGGAACATCGTTACGCAAAGTCAAAGTAGGGTCGCCGAACAGAATCCATGTGTTGTATGTGCCTTTATTAGCTTTCTGATTAGCTCCCAAGTCCAAAACTCTCATGCTCCCATTGATAGAGACGCCACCCATTGTGCGACGGATGTTGTTGGCCTGCGACTCAACCAAGATGTCAACCATCTCATCCTGACCGTACATCGGCGGCTGCCATGGCTGTGAAATATATGAGAACATTCCGCCTATAGCACCTGTCGGATTGCCTGTAGTGTTGTTGGTCGCACGCATCCATGTCTCAGCGAAACATGGTCCGCTATGGTCGTATTTTCCGTTAAGGCAAGCCACTGAAATGATATATGGCAGCTTGTAATCGTTAGTCAATGCATTGACATTGGAGTTACTGTAGTTGAAAACGCCCCACAATGTGATGTTGCCGTGGTTGCAGTAGTTGATGATGCTCACACCTTCATTGATGTGCTGGCTGACAGTCGCCGCACTCGCGGTAACACCAGTCACACCCTGATAGTCACGATGCACCTCAGTATAGTTGTAACCCAACAAATCATTTCTGATAAGGTCGATATGCTGATAGTCAGCCTCTCCATAATGACCGCCACCAGCGCCTTCATTCTTGCTGACACCCTGGCCCACTGTAAGCCATGTGGCTGTCTCATCCAAATCTCTCTCATAATTCAAGACCTTATTGACATGATTTGTCACCTGAGCCTCTGTCTCGCAGCAGAAACGGCCAACGATAACCTCGTTGTAATAGTCGTTGCCGGCAAGCTGGCCATATTGCACGTCGCCATATCCTGAATAGCCTTGAGAGCCTGAACCTGCTGAAATATAAATTCCAGGAATCTGTGCCACATCACCAACAAGCAAGATGTCGGTCAAATTAGGATTTGCGGCGTAATAAGTCTCAATATACGACTTAATGGATGCAGCAGTACTGCCAGTCACACTTGTTCCAACCATGGTTGTAGGACGGCCGATCTGTTTCTTCCAAGCCACAAAAGGCTCCATTGCCGACAAGAAATCTTCATGACAGATGATAAGCAACTCGCCGTTTTCCTCGATAGCGTTATATCTCGACATTGACTCTGAAAAATTGATATAACGGCTCTCATAAATCTTCTTGAACTCTGGGTCAACAACGCTTGACTTGGCGCGGTTCACCACGACATTTCTGTCGTCTTTGCCGACTTCTTTCATCTTCAAGGTGAAATGAGTGTAAACTCTGAGGGTCTTTGTCACCGGATTATACAAATAAGGTGTAACCATCATGTTTTGTGCTCTCACGTCACGATGGATGTAAGGCTCGTCGAGCTTTGCAATCTCATTAGGGAAGAATGCATTCTGCTGATACATAGCGCCATAAGTATAAGGCACGTCTTCCGGATTGATACTACGTGGGAAGTCGCCTTTTGACGGAGCCACAACTATGTTTTCATAGTCGACATACTCTGCGTCAACAACCTCAACGCTCATCAATGCATCGTCACCGATAATAGCAGGAATTACGAAACTTGGGACATCCGGCTCGCCAGCCTGTGCCAGTCTCACCATCTTCTGGTTGGTGATGACTGCAGCGTCACCGTTAGGTGTCACCACATCGTATTTATTGAAACCATTCACGTTGATTTCAACTTTTATCTCATTGTCTGTTGATGAAACCAATCTCTGACCCCATCCCTGTGCAAATGCCAACTGCATGCACATCAAGCTAATAGCTAATATAAAAAGTCTTTTCATAGTTAAAGAAAGATTATAATTTTCTGCAAAGATAAACAAAAAAAGGACGCCGACAGTCGACGTCCTTAAATATTTTTTAAAATGTCGTTTACTTGATGACGACTTTCTCAATCTGTGCGTTGCCGTTGGCGATAACCTTCAGGAAGTACACGCCATTGTTCAAATCATTCACATTGAGTTGAACGTTGCCGTTAGCGACACCGCTCATCACCACCTGACCGACGCTGTTAATCATCTGGTATTCATAGCTTGCAGCATTTGCATTGATGTACAACACGCTTTCTGCCGGGTTAGGATAAACACCGAGGATGACTTCGTTCTCTTCAACACCTGTGAATTCAACATTCACCATAGCTGTTGCTGGAGCTGACATTGAGCCGTTTGCATCGACAGCATACACTGAATATTTGTATATGCCACTCTCTTCGACGACATCTGTTGCCTGTGTCTCTGTCACTGTTGCAACTGTCTCGCCGTTGCGTTTCACAACGTATGAAACTGCATCGGCTGAAGCTGTCCATGTCAATGCGACATTGTGACCGTCAACTGTTGCCTCGAGTTCTGTAGCCGGGTCGATGAATGTATAGACATTTGTTGGTGGGAAGACAATATTGTCAACCCATGCGCAGTCTTCGCCTGAGCTCACTGATACATCCTTGGTGTATTCCCACTTGAATGTGTGCTGACCCACTGTCACTGCCTGAGTGAACTCTGTCCATCCGATTGTACCGGCCCACTGACCTTTCTGCTGACCATCCATGTAGAATGTCAACTTATCGTATGGATTTGATGCGCTGCCTTCGCTCGACACCTTGTACATGAATGTCATATTGCCTGCTGCCAATACGTCAACTGTCAGCTGCATGTAACCTGTTGAGTTGTGCTGGCCGCCGTTGTTTGACTTAGCGCAGTAGTTGCCTCTGCCACCTGTAGCAATCTCCCATGGGTTGGTTGGGCTGAGTGTCCAGTTCGGACCGAATGTGCCAGACTCGAAGTCTTCCTTGATAGCGCCGTATGACACAACGAAGATGTCAGAAACATTGAACAAGCCACTTGTCATGTCGTATGCAACTTCGAATGTCGAACCTATCTCAACGCTAGAACCGACTAAATAAGGAGCTGTGATAGCAATCGATTCGCCAGCGGCAACAGATTCTGTGAATGTATGTGTGTCCGGTGTGAACACGAGGTCTGGTGAGCAGCTCGTGAAGCTCAACTCACCACCGACAAATGGAGCTGTACCTTCGTTTCTGAATGTCATGACGACGTCGTCTCCAGAGACGGTCAGACTCTCAGCAACTACGACTGGAGCGTGGAGGTCAACAAAGACCTTGCCGACCCATGCATCGTTTCCGGCTGTCATCATAACATCAATCTGAGCTCTTGTGCCATCTGGAACGTTAGCTGCAACTGCAAACTGGAAGCCGTCAACTGTCACTATCTGATCTGGGTTGATTGTTGCGATAGAACCCTCAGCTACTGTGATGTTGAGATATTCGTTCTCTGTTGACAATGAAACTGCAATGTTGTTAGCGGTCTCAACACCAACGTTCTTGACATTGATGCTCATGTCGATTGTCTCACCATAGTTAGCCTGATCAACGCTCATTGAATATTCGTTAACTGTCATATAAGCGCCTTCTGCTGGAACAACTTCAACTGTGCCCATATAAGTCACTTTATTAAAACCAACGATCACAAGTTCAGCATCGCCGACAGTTGTCAAAGCTGGGAAGTGCATATTGCACTGACCGTTAATGATTTTTTCTGTAGCCAAAATCTCACCATCCAATGTCAATGTTGCGATAGCATAATCAGCATCTGCTGTGATGTTGAGATCTGTCATACCAAGCATCAAAACTGATGGGCTTGCCACGACATTCATGTCTGTTGGGTTAGCTGTACGAACCATCAATGAAGGATCACCGAAAAGAACCCATGTGTCATGGCATTTGCTGTCACCACCCTTGTCAATAACGTCCATGTTACCATTCAATGAAGCACCTGCCAAAGTGTGGTTGAAGTGGTCGGCATTACGCCATCCTGTTAAGATATTAATCATCTCATCCTGTCCATACATTGGTGGAATCCAAGGCTGTGACTCCCATGAGAACATGCCGCCGATAGCACCTGTAGGAACACCAGTTGTGTTATCTGTAGCACGCATCCAAGCCTCTGCGAAGCACTCTGAACCATAGTCAAACTTACCATTATCGCAGGCCACTGACCAAACCACAGGCCACATGTAGTCGTTTGTCAAAGCATTGACATCGCTACAGCTGTAGTCAGCAACGCCCCAGCTGGTAGGTGAACCGTGGTTGCAGTAGTTGATGATGCTGATACCCTGGTTGATGGTACCACTGATGGTTGATACTGATGCATCGCCACCTGAACCACCATGATGCTCTATAACATCTGAATAAGTGTAGTGTAACAGGGTGTCGCGGATGAAGTCGATGTGCTCGTAGTCATCCTCACCATAGTGACCGTTACCGGCACCATAGTAACCGATACCCATACCTTTGTCGCCCCATGTCACATTTGACTGAAGATCACGTTCATAGTAAATAACTTTGGTGACCTGTGAGTTGACATGGCCGTCGGTCTGAGCTGAGAAACGACCAACGAAAATCTCCGGATAGTGGTCTGAGCCTTCGACCTGGCCGAACCAGTTGTCAGAACGCTCACCGCTCAAGGCATGAGGTGTGATATGCTCATAGTCACCGACAAACAAAACGTATGCAAGATTGTGGTTCGGGTCGTTGTACAGGTTTGTGATGTAGCTCTTGATAACATTGTCATTGTTGCCACCAACTTCTGACACACTCACCAATGTGGTTGGACGGCCTGACTGGTTCTTCCAATCGACGAATGGCTGCATGCCTGCCATGAACTGGTCTGCGCAGATAACCAACATCTCACCATCGTCTTCAACCCAAGGATATCTTGTTGCTGCAGACTCGAAGTTGATGAAACGACGGCTGTAAGATGCCTTGAATTCTGACGTTGTCTTCACCGTGTTGTTCTTACGTGCGAGCTTCTGGTTTTCACCGTTGTCGCTAACCTTTGTCATGGCAATTGTCATGCTTGTGTAAACACGCAATGTCTTTGTCACAGGGTTGTAAGCGAATGGGCGAACCACGATGTTCTGGCCACGGAAGTCTCTGATGATGTAAGGAGCGTCAAGTGTAACCTGTGATGCCGGCCAGAATGCGTTCTGCGAATACATCTCACCGTAGGTGTAAGGAACATCATCAGGATTAATCTTACGGCTGAAGTTACCCTTTGAAGATACCACATCCATGTTCTCAAAATCAACGTAAGTTGAATTAACCACAGCAACATTCATCTCTGCCATGTCACCAATCATAACTGGGATGACATCGTATGAAAGCTGCGGAGCACCTGCTTCAAGCTCTAATGCCATGTCTTTGGCATAGACTTCGAATTTCTTGCCGTCAGGTGTTGTCACACTCTGTGTGTAGAAACCGTCGAGGTTGACGTTGATGACGATTTCATTTTCTGTAGAAGAGACCAAAGTCTTCTTCATCGCTGTTGGGGAATCACTTGTGATTCCATGCCATTCCTGTGCAAAACCCATAAATGAGAATACCAGGAACAAAGCTGTTAGTAATAATGATTTTCTCATAATTTATAAAATGGTTTATAATTAATACTTCTTTTTTTAAACCTAAATTATTAATAGCTCGCAAAGATATAAAAAAAAAGGATGCCGAGAGCCGACATCCTTAAATATTTTTTTGAAAAATTTTTACTTAACAGTGATCTTTCTTACGATAACATCACCATCAGCAATGATTCTCAAGAAGTAAACACCATTGAGTTCGCTCACGTTGACAGTTGTCTTACCGTTGGCGTTGCCGCTCATGACGACCTGACCGACACTGTTGATGATCTGATACTCATAGTTGTTTGCATTTGTAACGACATTCAAAACACCAGTTGTTGGGTTTGGATAGATGTTGACATTAACATTCTGTGCTTCCTCAACACCTGTGAATTCAACTGTTACGATTGTTGAAGTTGGAGCTGACATTGCGCCGTTTGCATTGACAGCGTACACTGAATATTTGTATGTGCCACCCACTTCGATGACGTCTGTTGCCTGTGTCTCTGTCACTGTTGCAACTGTCTCGCCGTTGCGTTTCACAACGTATGAAACTGCATCGGTTGAAGCTGTCCATGTCAATGCGACATTGTGACCATCAACTGTTGCCTCGAGATCTGATGCCGGAGTGATGAATGCGATGACGTTTGTTGGTGGGAATACGATATTGTCGATCCATGCGCAGTCATCACCGCTGTTTATTGAGACGTCTTTGCTGTAGCTCCACTTGAATGTGTGGGTTCCTGTTGTCACTGGCTGTGAGAACTCTGTCCAATCGACATTGCCTGCCCACTGGCCTTTCTCCTGGTTATCCATGTAGAATGTAAGCTTATCATACATAGTACCTGATGATGAAATCTCGCTCGATACCTTGTACATGAATGTAAGGTTACCAGCTGCAAGAACATTGACTGTCAATGTTGCGCTGTAGTCTGAATTTGCGATACCGGCGTTCATTGATTTTGCGCACTTGCCTCTACCGCCGTCGACGATTGTCCATGCGTTTGTCTGGCTGAATGTCCATCCGTCGCCGAACTCGCCTGATTCAAAGTTCTCCTGGATTGAACCGTAAGAAACTGTGATGATATCTGAAACATTGAACATGCCGCTTGTCATTTCGTATGCAACTTCAAATGTTGTACCTAACTCAACACTTGGATCGACTGTGTAAGCTGCTGTGAAAGTGATTGACTCGCCACCAGCGACTGCATCGGTGAATGTGAATGCGTCTGGTGTGAACACGAGGTCTGGTGAGCAGCTTGTGATATTCAATGTGCCACCCACGAATGGTGCTGTACCCTCGTTCTTGAATGTCAATTCAAGATTTGTCTCTGAAACTGTCATTTCATCCATAGTGACGACTGGAGCATGGAGAGTAACCTTGAATTTGCCCTGCCATGTGTCTGTACCGTCTGTCACATCGAGGTAGAACTGTGCTTTTGTGCCATCAGGAACGTTCTCTGCAACTGCAAACTGGAATCCCTGGACTGTAGCTGTTGCATCCGGCTCCAATGAAGAGAGTGATGCGCTAGCTGATGAGATTGTAACATATTCGCATTCTGTTGTAAGTGTAGCTGTGATGTTGTTTGCAGTCTGTGTACCGACGTTCTTCAATATGATGTTCATATCAACTGTCTCGCCGTAGTTAGCCTGTTCAGCGCTCAATTCGTATGAGTCAACTGCGACGTAAGCGCCTGTCATTGCTGCAGCAGGAACGACAGCGACGTATGGCTGACGCTGTGGATGTGTGACAACGATCTTCACGTCACCTCCTGATGTGACTGGCTCAATCGGAATCAAAGCAACGCCATCTTCACCGATTTCACCAGCGCCACAAAGTTCACCGTCCTTTGAAATACCAACGTATGAACCTGGATCGGCTGTAACTTCGTATGTTTCATCACCTATTGGAAGGGTTGGAAGGTGTGATACGTTGTTTGCAACAGGATTTACGTGATATGGAGTCACAGAACCGTCACCGAGAACGTGATATGCTTCCCAGTAGTACTGGTCAGTAGCTGTTGAGCTGCTCTGATAACCGTTTGCGTGTGCGTAGGCCACTGCGAGGTTACCAACGTATGGAACAGCTGTAATGCAGTTCCAGTCATCACGGAACTGTGCATCATAAGTACCCATTGTTGAGCCTTCGTATGTAGGCATCTGGTTCATGGTGTTTGTTGCACCTACTCCAAAATAGTAGTCTTCATACCAATATGTTTCAACAGGTGAGCCGATGTATGCGTATGCACCCTTGTTCTGAGCGATAATCATAGCCTCACCAAAGCTCTTGCTTGAATAACCCCAGTTAGCGGCCAAGCAGCAGTTACCCATTGCGAGGAAGTATTTACCGTTGTTTGTCAATGAGTTGACATCGCTCACTGAGAATGATGGATCTGACCAGTTTGTATCACCACCGTGAGCGGTATAGTTCACGAAGTTGACACCAGTGTTCATACTTGCGTATGGGTTGTTGTAAGGCTGCTCCAAGAATTCGTTGACTTGAACAAATCCATGTGCTGCATTGTAGTAATAGTTTGTTGCATACTGGATGGTTGGCTTGCCGATTCTCGGATTCCAGCTGCCGTCCCAACCGGCGATAAGAAGAACATTGCTCAGATATGACGGATCCTGCATGGTGTACTGTTCATACATCATAGATTTGTCGAGAACATTCTGGAACTCCTGAACTGTCTCGCATGTGAAACGGCTGTGGAACATATCGCCAAACACGTCGTTACCTGCAACTGCATAGTAATAAAGGTCTGTAACTTTGTGTGTTGCCGAACCCATCTGTGACTGTGGAACCTGGTTCTGGTCACCAATGATGATGATGAATGTAGGAGCCTGACCGTTTGCAACACCCTCATTGTATTTGTCGGTGATGAAGGTCTTGATAGCAGAAGCTGTTGTTCCGATTTCATCGGTGTAGTTGACATCCATTACGAAACCTTTTTCTGTCTTCCATGTGATCCATGGCTGCATTGCGTCCTCAAACATACGGTTGGCAACAACCAACATCTTTACTGGAACTGCCCAGAGGTCCGGGTGCTCGTCGTAAATGTCAAGGATAGCTCTCTCATTGAACAATGCTGAATAAACTGTTCTGAAGTAAGGGCTATATGTGTTGACCAATGTCTGCTCTGTGAGAGCGAGGTCAGCATCTTCAAATGTAACTTCAACGTCGATGTCGTTGTAAACACGGATTGTATTGGTTGAAGCATTGTATCTCACTGTGTTAAGCTGCAAAGCACCGACCTGAACGCCACGCATTGTTCCCAAAACGAAAACTTCAGCGATTGGACGCTCGTCATAGCCTTTAGCTGCATATGCTGCCTCGTTATAAGCGAACTCGACTTCTGTCTCGCTCTTGCTCTGTGAAGGCTGCATTGGATAAAGCTTTTCAATACCAAAGTCAGCAAGTTTATACTCATTGACTGTGTAATTCTTGACTGTCACCACTGGTGTTGCACCAAATGGAACAGCGATAAGTTCACGGTGAACAAGAACCTGTGGGTCACCGATGTTACCTGCAGGAACTGAATTACCCATTGTAATAATAGAGAAATCACCTCTCTCTGTTGAAACAAGCTCACTCTCAATGCTGTTGTATGAGAATGTAGCATCGAAACCGCTCATGGTCACATGCTGTGCGCCCTGAGTCTTGGTTCCATTAGGAGCAAGATCAATACGACCTTGTGCAAAAGCCTGGAAGCCAAACATAATGACTACCAATGCCATTGCCAGCTTTTTGAGTTGAAATTTTTTCATCTTGTTGATTTGTTAAGTTATTATTAAAATGTTAATTTCTATTTTCAAAAACGATTTTCATCATTTTTACAAGCTACAAAAGTACACATTATTTCCCAATGGCGTATTCTTTTTTTTGATAATTTTTTCAAAAAAATCTCAAATACCCAGTATTTCCTCGTATTCTTTCTTGGAATTAATTATCTCGACAGCCTTCTCAATCATCTTGTCCTCTTTCATGACAACTTGGTAAAATTTGTCGATATTCCAGACATTTTGTGCTATCATCGCTTTGATTCTCAATTTAATCCATTCCTCGGAACGCTCAAACTGCTCGTCATCCCACTTCACGACCTTCTGTTCAGCCACTTTCTTGAAATCTTCCAACATTTCGTCGCTTACCTTGAATTTTTTGTTGAATTTTTCAAACTCAGGATAAGATTTGAGTAAGCTTTCCCTGTTTTTAAGCACATAATCGACGCAGTAGTTGTTAAACACCGTTTTTCTTATCAGATCGGTAAGAAGTTTTGTGGAATATGTGGTGTCGACCGGCATGAAAATGTCGGGCATTATACCTCCGCCGCCGTACACTGTCCTGCCGCTTCTAAGCGTGTAATACTTAAGAGAATCAGGGAATTGGATGCTGTCGGCATGGTAATATTCGCCATGTTCGAGACGCTTTGTCATCTCCTTGAAATACTCTTCAGAACCTTGTTCATACGAACGCTGTATGCATCGTCCTGTCGGGGTGTGATAACGTGCCGTGGTGAGACGTATCACCGATCCGTCAGGAAGGTTGAATGGCCTTTGCACCAAGCCTTTTCCGAACGAACGACGGCCTATCAGTACGCCTCTGTCCCAGTCCTGGATGGCACCCGACACGATTTCACTTGCCGATGCGCTGCCCTCATCAATGAGGACCACGAGTCTGCCTTCACAGAAACCGCCGTCCTTATCGGTCATGAAAACCTGTTTTGGAGCCTTCAAACCTTCAGTGAACACTACCATTTTGTCTTTCCCGAGAAACTCATTGCCAAGTCCGAAAGCTGTCTGCAGATAACCGCCGCTGTTGCCTCTCAAATCGAAGATAAGCGACTGCATCCCTTGGTTTTTCAGGTCTTTCAAGGCTTTTTCAAACTCTTCCACCGACTGTTGGGCGAATTTGTCGAGCTTGATATACCCTATTTTTTTGTCGACCATGAAATATGTGTTGATGCTATTCAACGGAATCTTATCCCTAACAACCTCAAAATCAATGAGTTCTGGGTCATCTCCGCGTTTGATGCCGAGCACTACTCTTGTGCCTTTCTCGCCGCGCAGATGTTTTGTGACATATTCGTTGTTCACCTTCTTTCCAAAAGCCTCTTCCCCATCGATGGTGACGATTCTGTCGCCTGCCATGATGCCGACCTTCTCCGACGGGCCACCCGGGACCGCTGAAACGACCAAAATGGTGTCACGCAGAATTTGGAACGTCACGCCTATGCCTTCGAAGCTGCCCACAAGCTCCTCGTTGGCTTTCTGCACATCCTTGGCTGCGATGTAAGCGCTATGAGGGTCAAGGCTTTTCAACATCGCGACAATGGCTTCTTCGGTCAATTTTGGCATATCGGTGCTGTCAACGTAGTAATTGTCGATGATATACATCGTTGTTGCAAGCTTTTGCGTGGTCTCAGCCGGCTTGTTTTTGTTTTGCGCAAAACACAAAACATTGGAAATCAATAATATGATTAAAAATAATCGTTTCATTTTTTATATTTTTGTATCCGTACGGACAAGGCAGGCCTTGTCCCTACGAGCGTACTATTTCAAAAGTATTATCATCATTAATTTTTATTATCGTCGATGCCTTTGGTTTCACGATGACATCGTGATACAGACTGACGACGTAATCTGCTGCGTTTTTCATCTTCTCGGAAATATCTGAGAAATTTGCCGGTGACGGTTCGCCGCTCATATTGGCAGATGTCGATGTTATCGGGTGTCCGAGGCGTTGTATCACCGCTTTGCAGAACTCATTTGTCGTGACGCGGACGCACACGCTGCCGTCGGATGAGAGGTTTTTTGCGAGTCCTTTTGACTCTTTATATATGATACTCAATGGGTTGTGTGCAGCTTTAATCAAATCTTCCGCTATTGGTGAAGGATTTTTGACGTAATCTTTCAGGCGGTCGATGGAGTCAACCAAGATGATCAGACCCTTGCCTGCGGGACGGTTTTTTATCTTGCAGACCTTGTCGATAGCCTTGGCATTCGTGGCATCACAGCCGATTCCCCAGATGGTGTCGGTGGGGTAAATGAAGACCTTGCCCTCAGAAAGGAGCTTTACACATAATTCGACTTCTTGTTCAAAAGTATTCATAATCTATCTGTAAGTTCTTTAATATCAATAAAATAGGCGCAGTTAAAATGACCTTTAGGACATTGTTTGTAGCCATGCAATCCGCATGGACGGCATTTGAGAGAGCGGTTTTCCTCGACCACTGCCGAGTCTTCCGAGAGCGGACCGAAGCCGAAATCTGCCACCGTCGAGCAGAAAATTGCTGTTGTCGGGGCATTCTGTGAGCTGGCGAGGTGCATAGGTGACGAATCACACACATAATTCATCTTCGCATCACGCATCAAAGCCGCTGATTCCAGGAGATTCAGCTGTCCGGCCAGACTCTCGATACGCTTGCCCGGCACATTGGAAATGATACGTTCGCAAATTGCGATATCGTCTTTTCCGCCAAGGAGATAAACCTTCAAATCGTCAGGGACGAGCTTTAAAAACTCCACCCAACGGTCTTCCGGAAACTGCTTCGTAAACCACAACGAGCATGGCGCCACACAAATATATCTCTCTGATTTATAACGACTTACCTTTTCAAAAACCTCTTCACTCGGATACAAAGCAGGTCGCATAGGCTTGTCGTCGGTGATATGTGCAATGAGTTTCTGGTTACGGTCAACTTCATGCACGCCTTTCACCCCTATCTGGTGTTTGATCTTATGCGTGAAGAAGCAGCTGAACGGGTTCTTGTTGAAGCCCGCCGTCTCTTTCGCCTTGCCGAAAACGGTCACAAATCCTGTAGCTGCATATCGTTGCACGTTGACTATCAAGTCATAACGCTGTCGACGCACCTCTTTTAAAATCGAGAAAAGATTCCTGTATTTGTGACTTTTCTTATCCCACGAATACACATTATTAAAATACGGATGATTTTTAAAAAGACTTTCATATCCTTTTTTAATCATCATATCTATTTGACTATCAGGATAATATGAATGTAGCTTCTCTGCAACAGCTGTCGCGAGAATCACATCGCCTATCGATGCCGTTTGTATCACAAGGAACTTTTTCATGACTTCAAAACAAACTACAAAGTTACTGTTTTTTTTTGTATTTTTGCAAAAATTTTTCGCAAATATTATGTGGTTGATTTTATTAGCGTTAGCGATTGGTTTGGTTTATGCCTCATTGCTATATCTCTTTTCAAAGAAATATAGCGTGGCGTTGACCGTACTGTTGTTCTCGTTGAGGACAATCGTGGTCGCCACTGTGGTGATGCTGTTTATCAATCCGTATATCAAACAGAAAATCAATAAGATAGAGCAGCCAATTGTGATTTTCGCACAGGATAATTCAGCTTCTATCGCAATGACAAAAGACTCGGTTTTTTATAAAACCAAATATCCGCAACTTATTGATTCCATTGCGAATACGCTCGAAAAAGATTACGATGTTGAAAAACTATTGTTTGGCGGCTCCGTCATTTCGAGCTTGTCGAGAAATCCTTATTCGACGGATTCTGATGAAAAAGATTTCTCCATTCCGCTCCGCTCCAGTCGAAATGACATGTTCAACGATCAGTACACCAACATCACTAACGCCCTTTCGTCCATCAGCCGTCAGTATTACAAAAAGAATGTGGGCGCGGTCGTTTTGATATCTGACGGCATTGTAAATCAAGGAGTTAACCCTGAACTTAATATCGAAAACTATCCTTTCCCGATTTATTCTGTCACGCTTGGTGACACCATTGCGCATCCAAACATGACCATTGCCGAGGTGAAATACAACAAAACGGTGCAGGCAAATATGCTCTTCCCGCTTCGTGTAACCGCCAACGCATTGAATTTCAAGGGCAAGGAGATGAATGTCGTGGTAAAAATGGACGGCAACGAGGTTGAAAATGTCATCGTGCCGGTCACCTCGAACCGATTCTCGAAAACCTTTGATTTCAATATCGATTCCGGCAATGAGGGCGTCAAACAGATTGATATTATTGTTAATCAATCAATTAAACGCATTTTCATCACCGTCACCGACAAAAAATACCGTATCCTTTGCATCGCCAAGGCGCCTCACCCGGACATCGCCGCGATAAAATCGTCATTGGATGATCATTTTGAATTTGATGTTAAATATGGTGATAACATTGATAATATCAATGAATATGATTTGTTGATTTTGCATAACACATCTATAGAGACGCGCCATGGCAAGCCTCTAACACAGATACCTACGTTGTCGATCGTCGGCAACGATTTCAATGCCTTCAACGAATCGCAGGACATCGTGAGAATCAACCGAGGCGCATCAAACACCAACCTCGACGTGAGAGGCAGGTTTAACAACGCTTTCGGGCTGTTTACCATCAATTCAGACATCAAAAACGAGTTGAAATCGTATCCTCCGTTGTCGTTGCCGCATTGTGAAATCGTTTTCAACGGCCATCATGACGATGCCTTATTGATGAATATCATGGATTTGGAGACGCCGAATCCTCTCCTCGCCTTCTCCATTGATGGTGAGGGCAACAAACACGCCTTCCTTTTCGGAACAGGCTGCTGGCGCTGGAGACTTTACGAATATTTCCATCACAAAAACAACGACGGATTCGACGAAATCTTCAGCAAAACGATGAAATATCTGCTCACTGAGAAGGATAAGGAATTGACCATCATTCACAAAGACAATTATCTGAACACCGAAAACATCAGCATTTCTGCGGAATTACGCAACCCAAGCAGGGAATTGGTCAATGAACCGGATTTGCATATTACGATACGAAATAAAGACGTTTCAGGAAACGTCTCTACATATGATTACGTGTTTTCAAAGGGTGAAAACAACTACAGTCTCAACATTGGAATTCTTCCCGAGGGCATTTACAATTTCCGTGCTCATACTTCTTTCGGAGGTGTGGAATACAACGCCAGCGGCACTTTCACAGTGGAATCGCTCGGCGTGGAGGCGCAGGATCTCACCGCCAACATCGAGCGCATGCGCTCTTTGGCATCGCAGACAGGTGGGAAACATTATTATATCACTGATATTCAAGATATTATACAAGATTTGGAAAACGACAGCCGTATCACCTCCATCGCCCGGGAAGAGACCCGCTACGATGACCTGATAAACCTTAAATGGCTGTTTTTCAGTATCTTAGCTTTGATTACGATAGAATGGTTATTAAGAAAAATATTTGGAATTTATTAAATTATGAAAGTAGCTAACAACACTTACGTAACGTTGACTTACACGTTACACAACGACACAAAAGACGGTCCGGTCATCGACCAGGCTACAAAAGAGAAACCTTTGGAGGCGATTTTCGGTCACGGAATGTTCCTCCCACGCTTTGAGGAATGTCTGCAAGGTCTCGAGCCGGGCGACAAATATGGTTTCCACCTCACTCCTGCCGAGGGTTACGGCGAGTACAACCCCGACATGGTTTTCACAGTGAAGAAAGACATGTTTATCGAGAACGGCAAGCTCAGCGAGCATTGCAAGGAAGGCAACACATTGCAGTTCAATGTGGGCAACGGCATCATGCCAGGCAAAATCAAGAAAGTGAGCCTCGAACTCGTTGAAATCGACTTCAACCATGAGTTGGCAGGCGTGCCGCTCTATTTCGAGGGCGAGATTCTTGCTGTGCGCGAGCTCAAGGAGGAAGACTTCGGAGGAGGCTGCGGTCATTGTGGCGGCAGCTGCGACAGTGGCAGTTGCGATGGCGGCTGCGAAGGTTGCAAATAAAAAAAGGCGCTGAGTTTCAGCGCCTTTTTTTATTTCCTACTAATTAGATTAGAATGTGTAGAAGAAACCAAATTCGAAGTCTGTTGGTTCGTTAACACCAAAGCCGAAGTCGTTGTTTGTTTCAGTGTATTTGGTGCCGCCATCTTCCAAAGTGAACTTAGCTGTTGTGTAACCAAGGCTCAACAGGTTGAGTTTAGCATTGATTGAGATGTGATCTGTGAAGTTGTACTGAATGCCTGGGATCACGCCAAAAGCGAAAGCTGACATTTTTGGACCATCAGCTTCAACTGTAAGGTTCTGATCTTTGAACTCATCTTTAACTTTTGGTTTTGATGATGCATAAGCGAGCTTAGCATCGCAGTAGAACTTGAAGTTGTCAACTTCTGCGAACACATAACGGAAGAAAGGAGCGAAGGCAATTGTTGTCGCCTTTGTTGTCTCTTTGTATTTACCCATCTGTGAATCTTCGAGGTTGTCTGTAACTTCTTTTGAGAAACCGAAACCTAAATCAAGACCGACGCCCATGTTGTCGTTGAACATGAAACCAATTGTTGGAACTAATTGGAAATCCATTGCTTTTGGAGCGTCTGCTTCAAGAGTAACGCCATTACCTGAAAGTTTTGTCTTGCCACCTTCTGTTGTGAAGCCGAGGCCACCACCTACAAAGAACTGTGCGTTTGCGAACATAGCTGCTGCTACGAATGCGATTGTGATAAATAATTTTTTCATTTTGTAAAATTTTTAATTACGCCTACTCTTTAGAGATTTTCGGCATCCTCTCTTATTTAGAATTATTTTATTCCTCCTTTATAGTAGTAAATCACCGCAAAGATATAAATAATATCTATTGCGGTGACTTTTTTTTATCAACATTGAAAATAGTTATCAACAATAGATATTGCCGACTCAACTATTTTTTTAGAAGTGATAACCAACTCTTACAGCCAATTCTGATGCTGAGATTGCGTTATCGCCTTTGATTGTCTTGCTAGTATATACCTTATCAGCATAATCTGTGCCGCCGAGCTCATAAATTGCTGTGGCTTCGACCTTTGCACTTCCGAGATAGTAGTAGTCAAGACCGATGCTCATACGATCCCATAACATGACGCCTGCGCCAATTTTGAATCCCAGTGTGACAGCGCTCTTATAAGTAGCACCTGTTCTTTTCTCAATGCATGTGACAATTTCTCCATCTGGAAGCATAATATCCATCGCTCTATTGTAGTCGGTTGTCTTTTCATATCTTGAGATCAATCTGAAGTTAGGACCAACGCCTGCTTCACCCCATACACCAACGATGTTGTTGAAGTTGTGGAGATAATTCAAACCGAACAAAATCGGGATATTGATGAAATTAGGCTTTGAATATTTGACTTCTGAAACATAGTCAAACACTTTAACTTCGTTCCTTGCATACTCTTCCAAAGCATCAGTCAAAGCTGATTTGTTTGTGTTAAAGAAGAAATCGATGCCGCCGAAAACGCCAAGACCTTCAACAGGAAGAGCCACTGTTACATCGAATCCGACATTAAAGCCGATGCCTGCATAACCTTCAGTACCTTCTTTAATGTTGTCAAGAGCCCATTTTGAAAGATCTCCTAACGGATACTCAGTAGTTTTTTTGGCAGTGCCTTTACTCATGTCACCGAGAGGAGTTGCTTCACCTAAATAAACACCAAATCTAACTGGTTTCTGTGCGAAAGCGAAAACGCTGATCAGCAATAATGCTGCTACTAATGTAAATTTTTTCATGGTATTAAACATTTAAAATTTGTATTCAACTCAGCAAAGTTATACATTATTTTTATACGTTTGACATTTTTTTTCAAGAAAACATCATTTTTTTACTTGATAAACAGTGGCTGTTCGGGCAACATTATAAATCTTCATAGTGATTTCATCGCCATTTTTCTCTGTTGGAAAAACTGCGTTTTTATCAATATTTTCAAAGCCTCCGAAAGATTTTTCGTCAGTGGTGAAGATAATTTCGTGGTCGCCGGTCTGTTTCACATTAATCTTATAGTCAGGCAATGATTTTTGTCCCCAATTAAAGACGAAAATCAGGTTATTTCTCTCAAAAACTATGGTTTTATTGTCCTCATCGGCGTTCAAAAGCCACGCTGGAGCGGCCTGCATCACCTTAGTTTTCTTAACAAAATCGAGCATAGCCTTGTCGAAATCGCCCAGCCATTGGTACTTAAGAAAGCCATTTTCTGACAGCGACCACTGGCGTTTTGCGTATTTATAGCTCCAGCCGTTGTCATGACGCGGGAAGTCAATCCACTCAGGATGCCCAAACTCGTTGCCCATAAAGTTGAGCCAGGCATCACCGCCAAGCGTGATGGTGAAAAGCCTTATCATCTTATGCAAAGCGATACCCCTGTCAATGATGAAGTTCTGCGAATTCTTGTCCATCGCAGTGTACATCTCCTTGTCCATGAGCCTGAATGCCAATGTCTTATCCCCTACCAACGCCTGGTCGTGCGACTCGGCATAAGCCACAGTCTTCACATCATAAAGCCTGTTGGTCATGGTGTAGAAAAACTCATGCATATTCCACTGCTCGTCGCTCTGGTCTTTCAGCACCTTAATCCAGAAATCAGGCAGTCCCATGCCGAGACGGTAGTCGAATCCGATGCCGCCATCATCAATTTTGGCACAGATGCCCGGCATGCCGCTGACGTCTTCTGCTATCGTAATATTCTTATTATCAATATTATGAATAAGCTTATTGGCGAGCTGGAGATATGTCACAGCGTCATTGTCGACACTATCACCGAAATATTTCCATGGGTTGTCGAATGTGGCGCCTATGCCGTGGTCTTTATACAACATCGAGGTCACGCCATCGAAGCGGTAGCCGTCGAAATGGTACTCTTCAAGCCAATATTTCACATTTGAAAGCAGAAATTGCAATGTTTCTGTTTTCCCATAATTGAAAAGTTTCGAATCCCATTGAGGGTGCTCGCCGTCTATTCCCGACTTAAGATATTGATACTCAGTGCCATCGAAGAGATTTATTCCTTCACGGACGTTTTTCACCGTATGCGAATGAACGAGGTCCATGATAACGAGCAGACCCAAACCATGTGCGGCATCCACAAGCTTTTTCAGTTCTTCTGGTGTCCCGAAGCGCGAGCTGGCGGCAAAGAAATTAGAAACATGGTAGCCGAACGAGCCATAATAAGGATGTTCGGCAATCGCCATGAGCTGGACGGCGTTGTAGCCAGCAGCTTTGATACGAGGTAACACATTGGTAATGAATTCGTTATATGTGCCGACACATTCTTTTTCCTGTGCCATCCCAACATGTGACTCATATATCAGCAGTGGCTCATCTGGTAATTTAGGTGTCTGATTTTCAAAGACATACGGTTTCTCGGGATTCCAAAACTGGGCTGAGAAATCTTTGGTTTTCTCGTCTTGCACAGCTCTCTTTATATAAATAGGTATACGTTCCTGCTCGCCAATGCTTGACTGAACAATGACTTTCAGCAGGCTGCCGTGCACGAGGCGGTCTTTATATTCGGAATCGGGCAGAAAAATCTCCCAAATGCCGTTACCGACGTTTTCGAGAGGGTTCGCATAACGGTTCCAGTCGTTGAAATCGCCGAACAGTGACAGATAATGCGCGGCGGGGGCCCATTCGCGGTACCACCAGCCTCGGCGGACGCGGTCATAGTGGAAACCGAAAAACTCATAAGCCGAGGCAAACGCGCTCAAACTTCCGAATTGTTTTTCGATGGCTTTCAAGCGGTTACAGAATCTGTCATAACGTTTCTGCACCTCTTCTGCCACCGGGGACAACCAATTGTCGTTGTCAACGAGTTTCATAATTGTATTATTTTAATGTCCCCAGGGGACAATTTTATTTCATATTTTTCATTACAACCACCGATCAATTGCCGTGCGTCATCCGGGATTGAAACCGTCACATTTCTGCCTTCATTAAGATTGAAATTGATGACAATCAATAATTTATCATCACCATGATAACGCAAAAACGCATAAACATATTGTGGATCAAAATTGTTGTACCATGGATTCGCCCACATCAGGTCGTAGAATGCGCCCTGCATGATTGCAGGATGCGATTCGCGGAATCCCATCAACTTCTTATAAAAATCAAAGATTTGTAAATTTTTGATTTTCATATAATTATAATCAAATATCGATGTGCGGCCATTGTCAGAATCAGCGGCATCCTCACCGTATTCCTGACCGTTGTAAAGCATAAACGGACCGCGGTTCATCAAGGCCGACAATGCCACAAACGGATACGCATTCTCAGGTTTTTTCATGAAAAACCGTGATGCTAAACGTATCTCATCGTGGTTTTCCATAAATCGTAACATATTGTCATCCAATCCGTTAAGATTATTCCAGACATCCGAAATGGTATCAGCACGCTGTCCGTAACGGTAGATGTTTTCCAAAGTGTTGTACAGCCCTACCTTATCGTAAAGATAATTGAAACCAGCCTCAACATAACTCTGATACAGATTCGGCTGGTAAATCTCGGCTATCATGGTGACATTGAACGACTTACGCAGCTCAGCGATAGCCCAACGCCAAAACTCCACCGGAACCATCTCCGCCATGTCGCAACGGAATCCGTCGACGCCCTTTCCACACCAGAACTGCATGATTTTCAGCATCTTATGCCAAGTGTCTTGGTTGGTGTAGTTCAATTTCACCGTGTCATACCAGTCATTTAACGAGGGCGTAGGCGAAAACACGTCATTACCCGTGGCTTTTGCCGGATTTTCATAATACATATATCCGTTATCAACCGGGGTAACGAACCTTTGATTAGGCAAAATATAGAAGTTTTCATCCGTAAAATCGCCTTTGTATTCGCGTGCCAAGTGGTTCGGCACGAAGTCGATAATCACCTTAAGTCCATGAGAATGAATACGTTTGACAGTTTCTTCAAACTCCTCCATCCTATTCGCCTCGTTGTCTGCAAGGTCAGGGTCGATGTCATAATAGTCGACAATGGCGTATGGCGAGCCCGCGTTTCCTTTGGTGACGGCTGGATTGGTGTCGCGCCAGCCCGAGTGACGAATCACGCCCGTCAGCCATATATGACTAACACTCAACGACTTAATTCTTTCAATCTCATCATCGTTGATATCGCTGAACGTGCCGCAGCGCTTGGTTGGCGTTGCGCCGTAGACTCTTGGAAACAGTTGATATATTATCATTTTTCAAGCAAATCAAGCATAAAAGCGTATTCCATCGCCACCTCATGGTAAGGCTCGAAACGTCCTGACGCTCCGCCGTGACCGAAATCCATCTCGGTTCTCAGATACAACGGGTTGTCGTCGGTCTTGAGTTCGCGCAGCTTCGCCACCCATTTCGCCGGCTCCCAATACTGCACCTGGCTGTCGTGAAGCCCAGTGGTTACAAGCATTGCCGGATATTCCTTCGCCTCCACATTGTCGTATGGCGAGTATGACAGGATATAGTCGTAATATTCTTTCTCATTAGGATTGCCCCACTCGTCGTATTCGCCCGTCGTCAATGGGATGGTGTCATCCAACATCGTCGTCACTACATCGACGAATGGCACTTGTGCGATGATGCCTCTAAACAGCTGCGGAGCCATGTTTGCGACGGCGCCAACGAGAAGTCCGCCTGCGCTTCCGCCCATGGCAAACATCTTCTTACTGTTCGTAAACCCTTGTTTTACAAGATATTCCGCGCAAGCGATGAAATCAGTGAATGTATTTTTCTTCTTCAGCAGCTTGCCGTCCTCATACCACCAGCGCCCCATCTCCTCGCCTCCGCGGATATGGGCTATCGCCCACACGAAGCCACGGTCAAGCATGCTGAGTCGAGCCGTTGAGAAATAGGCGTCGACGCTGTTGCCGTACGAGCCGTAGCCGAACAAAACAAGAGGATTCTCACCGTTTTTCACCAAACCCTTCTTATAAACCAACGAAATCGGCACCTGAACACCGTCTTTTGCAGTCGAATAAAGCCTTTCCGTGACAAAATCCGATGGCTCGAAACCGCCCACGATCTCCTGACGTTTCAGCAGCTCAGCCGTCTTTGCCATCATATCATATTGATACACAGAGGCGGGTGTCGTCATTGACGTGTATATATACCTCAACAGATGCGTGTCGAACTCAGGATTTGCTGATGTTTCCACAGTATATGCCGGCTCGCCGAAATTTATGTAGTAATCCATCTTGCCATCCCATGACATAACTCGCAGATTGACAAGGCCTTTCGAGCGTTCTTCTATTACCATAAACTCTGAAAACAGGTCAAAATCCTCAATCAGGACATCATCACGATGCGCAATGACTTCTTCCCAATACTCTTTTTCAGTAGCATTTACTGGTGTTCGCATCAGTTTGTAGTTCTTTGCGCCATCAGCATTGGTGAGGATATAAAAATAGTCGCCATAATGTCCCACGCCGTAAAGCAGGTCATGCTGGCGTTTTTGCACAACCTTAAACTCGTCTTTCGGGTTGTCGGCATCGATGTAACGTATCTCCGAAGTGAGTGTGCTTTCGAGAATTATAAGGATGTATTTCTCTGATTTTGTTTTACTTACAAAAGCGCAGAAGGTCGCGTCATCTTCGCGATACACCTCGACATCATTCGACGGGTCGGTGCCTATTTTATGACGCATAATCCTGAAAGGACGCAGCGACTCGTCTTTCACGGTGTAGAAAATCGTTTTATTGTCGTTGGCCCACACCATGTTTCCGGAAGTGTTCTGAATGACTTCAGGGAACATCTTGCCTGTCGCTATCTCTTTGATAAAAATCTGATATTGACGACGGCTCACAGTATCTATACTATAGGCTATCAACGAGTTATCGGGACTGATACTGTAGCCGCCCACGTCGAAGAAGGTGTAGCCTTGGGACATCTCATAGCCGTTGAGGAGTATCTGCTCGTCATTTCGACTGGAGCAGAGCGGAATGGAGAAATCCTTGTTTTTCGTAATCATTCGATTGTTTCCGTTATTAGAGGATTTCTCGACTTCGCTCGAAATGACGGGACAGCGGCAATACAGCGGGTACTCCATTTCTTCTTCATATATCGTGTAATACCAATATCCGTGATGTTTCACCGGCACCGACATGTCGTTCTGCTTGATGCGGCCTGTTATCTCCTTAAACAGCTGATCCTGAAGCGGTTCGGTATGCTTCATCATCGCTTCCTGATAGGCGTTCTCAGCTTTCAGATATTCCAAAACCTCAGGATTCTCGCGTTCATTGAGCCAATAATAGTTGTCCACACGAGTATGACCGTGAACGGTCATCTCGTGTGGTATCTTTTTCAACGAAGGTTTGTTCATGTTTAGAATGATAATGTCAATCCAAGGCTCGGCATGATTGGCAACTGATAGATATTTTCGCTTGTTATGATATCAACATAGAAGATATTGTCTCTGTTATAGACGTTTGTAACGCTGAAGTCGGCTTCCAAAATGATATTGTCGGTAAACCAGAACTTACGTTTCAGGTCGAGGTCGAGGCGGTGATACCAAGGCAGCTCGCCTCTGTTGAGTTCGCCGTAAATGATGCCGAGTTCACCATTGTCAGCGATAATGCTCATGCCCATGTCATCAAACTGATATTGCTCATAGAATCCGCTAACCTGAGTGAATGGGAAGCCTGAGCCAATGTTCCAACGGCCGCTAAACTCCCACTGTTTACGTGTACCGCCGGTGTATGTCACTATAAAGTTGATATTATGACGACGGTCGTAGTGGGTACGGTAGTTTATTATCTCATGATTTGCTGTCTCATAGTTTTTGTTGACATAAGCCAACGAATATGCTGCCCACACATACCATCTCATATACTCATATTTCAATGAGAAATCAATACCATAAGCCTTTCCGTTTTCAACCATAAAGTCACGCCATTCAATCTCAGAGACGCCAGCCGGATGGTTGGTCTCCGAATAAATCTGATTGCGGTTCATGTTGGTGAGCTGGCGGAAGTCTTTGAAATATCCTTCGATGTTAAGTGTCAGATTATCCAACACATCGAACTCTGTTCCGACGATATAGTGGTTAGCTTTCTGCAGCTTTGTGTTGACATCTTTTCCATTGAACTTCTTTGGGATATTATCTTGTCCTGAAAGGAATCCGTAGAACAAGTTCACAACGTCGCGGTCGCTGTTGGCTGCGATGAGGTTCTGCGAATACATACCTGCAGCGGCTTTCAGACGGAACCAGTCGGTGACGTTGTATTTGAGTGCGATACGAGGCTCTGGCGACACCTCAGCCAAAGATGCATACCACTGGATACGCATGCTCGGCTCGATGATAAGTTTGTCGAGTTGCCATTTATACTTGATGAAAGCGCCAAGTTCTGTAGTGTTTTCGGTCTGATTCAGCTTGATGCCGTTTGACTTCGTGTAATCGAACACGGTCTTGAAACCGAGAAGTTCCACACCATATTTCAAAGTGTTTTTACCAAGGAAATATGAGAAAGTGAAGCCTGCGTTAAAGCCATCGATAGAACTCGAACGGCCAGGGTTGTTCATCTCTGAGAGACGTGCATCGTATTTTGAATATGCTACGTTACCTTCAATGAGAACCGGTGATTTTCCTGGGATAAGCACGAAATTAGAACCTCCTCCGTATGACACCCAGCTGAAGTCTGAAATCGACTTGTAGTTGTTCACCTGGTCGTTGAAATTAAAGCCAAAGAAGTTGATTTTACTGCCGTTTGGTGCATTCAACGAGACTTTTCCGTAGATATCCTGGAAGTTATACGGAAGCACCTCGCCATCCAAGATGCCGCTATATATTGTCTGGCTGGTCTGCTCGAGATATGAGTTCTTTGCCGACAAAATGAACGACACCGACATATCGTTTTCTGTTTTAGCCTTTTTGAGAGGGCCTTCCACCATCAATTTGGCACCGAATGTTGATGCTCCAACCTTTCCTGAGATACGTTTTTTGTTACCGTCGCGGGTAGTGATATCCATAACGGATGACACTCTGCCGCCGTATTCTGCGCCGAAACCGCCTGTGTAAACCTCAGCATTTCTGATGATATCAGTATCGAAGACTGAGAAAAGTCCGATGCTGTGGAACGGGTTATAGACAATCATACCGTCGAGGAGCACCTTGTTCTGAATCGGGGAGCCGCCTCGGATATACAGCTGACCGCCTTGGTCACCGGTAAACACGACACCCGGAATAACCTGCAAATACTGAGCAAGGTCAGCCTGACCGCCCACAGCCGGAATCTTCTGAATGGTCTTTGGCGTGATATACACCACCGAAGTCTTGGTCTCGGTCTTCGCCTCGATCTTGTCGGCACTGATACTTACCGCAGCAAGCTGGATGGAAGTCTCAGAAATATGGAATTTCTTGTTTAAAATCTGACTGTTCTTAACGGAGACGGTCTCGGCAATAGTGTCATAACCGATTGATGTCACCATGATGGTATATGTGCCGTCAGGGATTCGTGTGATGCTGAAATAACCGTTGATATCAGTGGTGGAGCCGAGAGTCGTGCCTTTCAAAAACACGTTGGCGAACATCACCGGCTCACCGTTAGAGGTCTCATACACGAAACCCTTGATGGAGTTGTCACCCTGAGCATAAGCAAAAACGCTGGTCATCATCAAGAAGACCAATAAAAACAAATGTTTTATTTTGGTTGTAAGAATCATTATCAATCAGTTTTAAATAGATATTTAAAAAACGTGCAAAGATAATGTTTTTTTTGTTACAACACAAATAATTTTTCAAAGATTTATGCTTCTTTTGCCTGTTTGATAAGTTCCAGCTCTTTATCCGAGAAATGATTTGGCAGCACCAATTGTATTTTAAGCAATAATGAGCCGCTGCCCTCCTTTCCGTAATGAGGCATTCCGAGGCCTTTCAGACGCAGCATGCTGTTGTTTTGTGTCTGCGGCTTTATCGGCACGCTGACGTTACCTTTCATGGTGTCGATCTCTATTTTTCCGCCAAGGATAGCGGTGTAAACGTCGATATTGACGGTTCTTATCAAATCATCGCCATCGCGTTGATACACTGGGTCTTGTAGAATATTTATCTTCATCAGCAGGTCGCCGTTCTCGCCACCGTTGACGCCAGGATGTCCTTTTCCTTTGACACGCAGCGTCTGACCGTCTTTCACGCCCGGCTTGATGCTAATTTTTATCGTCTCGCCTCCGATTTTGAACATCCTCTGCGAGCCTGAATATGCTTCACGCAATGTCATATCGATTGAGGCTGTCAGATCTTGACCTTTCATAGCCCTCGAACGGCTGCGTCTGCCGCCGCCGAAGCCACCGATATTGCCAAAGTCGAAGCCGCCACCCTGACCGCCGAAAAACATATCGAAAAAGTCAGAGAAGCCGCTGCCACTGAAGCCTTCAAATCCTTGACCGTCAAAGCCTTGGAAGCCCTGACCGCCATATCCCATATTTTTGTACTGCTTCCAGTTGGCACCGAGTTCGTCGTATTTCTTACGCGATTCCTCATTGCCAAGCACCTGGTAAGCCTCAGAAATCTCCTTAAACTTCTCCTCTGCCGCCTTGTCACCCGGGTTCTTGTCCGGATGATACTTCACGGCAAGCTTACGGTAAGCCTTCTTGATTTCGTCCTGTTTTGCAGAACGATCAACGCCTAAAACCTTGTAATAATCTTTATATTCCATACTTTCTCCTCCTTTATAAATGCAGTATGAGACGGTCATAAGACCGTCTCCACACAAGTATTATATATTGTTTTTTAATGTGTTTTTTTCAAATCAATAATCGTCATCGTCGTCACCCGAAAACACTGATTTTATCTCGGTTTTGTTGATGACTTTAGTGACATTTTCGGTCTTGTTGTGATATGCAATGAGACCTGCTGCAACCAGGGCCAACAGCAACACTGTTCTAATCCATTTGTTAATCGGCATGATGCACACACCTATGATTATCAGCAGCAAAGGCCACAATTGAGCCAACACATGCCAGTCGAGTTCAAAATCAAAGAATGTCACCATCAGAGCGACAACACCTATGATAATCAATGTTATACCGTTGATAAAGCTGTCGTTTTTCTTTTTTTCTTCGTTATTCATTGCCATTGTTTTTTGTTGAGTTAATAAGAAGTATCACACCTATAATTATAAGCGGCACCGGCCACAGTTTCCATACCCAAGCTATTGGCGTGAAGTTGTCGACCAAAGCCATCACACCGATGAAAATCAGTATCAAGCTGGCAATCATCGCACCGTTCACTGATTTTTTCTCTTCTCTCGCCTCGTTGGGAGTGATGTCGATGGTGTCGTCATAGCTGTTCTCGTTGATGTTTCCCGGACCGAGGGCATATTCTTCCGGAACTACGATCCAAAGGATGACATACATCCAGAATCCGAAGCTGCCACAAATTGTTGCCACGACGAAAAGCACACGCATCAGTGCGATGTCGATTTTGAAATAGTCGGCAAGACCACCGCAAACACCAGCAATCACTCGGTTGGTGCGCGAACGTTCTAATCTTTTAGTGTTATTTTCCATGATAATTTATTGTTACATTTTTTCTTTATCAAATATCATGCCATAATGGCTTTTTTCGCTTTTATAACGAAAAAAATTCATTTTTGCTGCATCTGAAAATAAAAAAAATGACAAAATGACAAATTGTCATTTCGACTGTAGTGAAACGGAGTGGAAAAATCTCCGACAAACAGACGAATTCATATATGGATGAGATTCCTCGACTTCACTTCGTTACGCTCGGAATGACAGGAAAGTTTATTCTTTCCCGAAGCGTTTATAGTAGGCAGGACGTTTTTCCTCAGGGACATCTTTGAGCATCATGTCGAGTTCTTCCTTCGGGTAGTCGGTGAACTTCAGGAGAAGAAGTCCGTCGAGGGTGTCGTTGAAGTCAGGGTCGACGTTGAAGCACAAGAACTTAGAACTGATTTTGAGGTATTTCTTAAACAAGGTCGGCATACGGTAGTCGCCGTTGCTGAGTTTCATGATATAACGGTCGAATTTGTCGACTGACTCCATGTTTTTTTCCATAAGAACCTTGATATCGCATTTGTTGAAGTTAGGCTCGAACGGAGTTTTAGGATGGAACAGCTTCGACATCTCCTCGTTGGTGTGTTTTGTCGTGACATAATACACCATGAGGCTTTGGTAGAATTTCGGATACCAGCTGCTGATGCTGACAGGTCCGATGAAATAATTCATGTTAGGGTTTCTCATGATAGTCTCCATAAGACCTTTAAGGAGAAGCATGAGAGGCAATATATCCTTTTGATAATCAACGGATACGAATGAACGGCCGAGTTCTATGGTTTCTTTCAGATAAGGCTCAAACTTAGAGTCGATATTGAACAGTGAGTCGACGTAGAAGCCTCTTGCGCCGTATTTTTCATAAATCTCATTGCCGAGACCGATACGATAGCCGCCAGCTATCGACTGTTCTTTGGTATCCCAAAGGATGAGATGTTTGTAATAGGTGTCGTAGTTATCGGTGTCGATGCTCTTGCCTGTGCCCTCGCCTATTGCGCGGAACGCCTCTTCACGGCGGCGTCCCATCTCGTGCATGACATGTGGGATATCCTCATAATCAGCGAGGTAGCATTCGAAATCGGCTGTGGTGAAGAGCAATGACTTCTCGCGTATTGCCAAGAGCTCGCGTGCCAGCGACGATGCTCTGAAAGGAGCGTCGATAGGGTCGGAAACCCTTGTACGGAAGCGTTTTGTCTCGTTGACGATATTAGCCTGCAATGCGTAGCTGCGGTTTTTCAGATATGCCGCGAGAGCTTCAGGTGTCTCATATTGAGCGACCTCAGCAGGAAGGATAGGCTTACCTATCTTCATGACTATCTTCTTGTTACGCTTGTTGAGAAGCTCTTTCACGAGGCGCACTGTGGCGAACATCGAATATATCTTTGCCCAGAAATAGAATTTATGGGAGTTGTTTCCGTCGAAATATACCGGAATCACTGGCACTTTCGTCTTCTGGATTATCTTGGCAATAGACGGTGACCAGTCGATGTCTTCAGGATAGCTGTGGCCATGGTAGCGAGCCACCTCTCCGGCGGGGAACACTCCAAGTCCGTGGCCTTCATTGAGTTGCATCAGCGATGCCTTGATACCGCCAGTGCTGCCGCCGAATTCAGGGTTATTCTCGAAAGGGTTGACCGAGAAGAAGACATCTTTAAGATTTGGGATGAAACCAAGGATGAAGTTAGCCATGATTTTGAAGTCGGGACGAATCTTCGCGATGGCGTCGTAGAGGATGATACCTTCGATAGCGCCAAACGGATGGTTGCACACGAGCATGAACGGACCTTCCTTAGGAATCGAATTCAACTCGTTTTCGTTGACATCATAAGTGGTGTTGTAACGACGCAGCATATCTTCTGTAAACTCCTTGTTTTTCAGGTCAGCAGAAGGAGAATACAGACGATTTATCTTACGGAATCCAATGATATTCAACGCCAAAGCTACCAGGGGCTTGGTGAGCGGACTCCATTTGAAGTACCTAATCAGATCGTCACTTGTTATAAGCTTTTTCATCACTTAGTTTGAAATTGCAAATATATACATTTTTTTAATACAACATTCAAATTTAAATTTATTTAATTTTGTTGAAAAATGCATTGCCATCTCAAAAAATTTTCATAAATTTGCCGATTATAAAAATAGGAATCAGCAATAATTTAAAATATATTTCAAATGAAGAAAATCTTATTACTTGGTGATGAGGCGATTGCACAGGGCTTTATCGATGCCGGAGGCAGTGCCATCAACAGTTATCCGGGCACTCCTTCTACACAGATTACGGAGTATGTCATTAACTCTAAACAGGCCAAGGAACTCGGTGTCAAGGCCAATTGGTGTGCCAATGAGAAGACGGCACTTGAGGCTTCCTTAGGTGTGGCCTATGCCGGCAAACGAGCTATGACATGTATGAAGCATGTCGGACTTAACGTGTGTGGCGACCCGTTTATGAATGCCGCCATCATTGGAACAAAGGGCGTTCTGATAGTTGTTGCCGACGATCCGAGCATGTTCTCATCACAAGATGAACAAGACAGCCGTTTCTACGGTCACTGGGCCATGATACCAATGTTGGAGCCATCAAACCAGCAAGAGGCTTACGACATGGTACATTATGGATTTGATTTGAGCGAGCAGCTTGGCACTCCGGTGCTTTACCGTATCCCTACACGTCTGGCACACAGCCGCGCAGGTGTTGAGTTGAAACCTGTCCGCAAACAGAACGAACTCACCGAACCAGCCGACGCAAAGTCATTCGTGCTTCTTCCTGCCAACGCAAAACGTCTTTACCGCGACCTCATCGACAAGCAGCCTAAGTTCACCGAAGCCTCGGAGAAATCAGGATACAACAAATACATCGACGGTCCGAAGAAAAACCTCGGCATCATCACCACAGGTATCGCATACAACTACCTTATGGAGAACTTCCCTGACGGGAAATGCCCATATCCGGTGGTAAAGGTAACACAATATCCGTTGCCATACGACATGATTAATAAGTTGTACGACGAATGCGACGAGATTCTCGTTCTCGAAGACGGACAGCCATTTGTTGAGGAGCAGATTAAAGGTTTCCTCGGCAAGGGAAAGAAAGTGAGAGGCCGTCTTGACGAGACCATCCGTCGTGACGGAGAACTCAACGCTGAGAAAGTGGCCAAGGCATTGGGAATTAAGACAGAATCAACATTAGTAGTACCGGAAGTCGTGACCAACCGTCCTCCAGCGCTCTGCCAGGGCTGTCCTCACGTCGACAGCTACACTGCCTTGAATGAGGTTATGGCAAAGCATAAGAGTGGCAAGGTGTTTGGCGACATCGGCTGCTACACTTTAGGTTTCAACATGGGCGCCATCAACACCACGGTGTGCATGGGAGCATCCATCACCATGGCCAAGGGCGCGAGCGAAGTGGGTATCTTCCCGAGCGTGGCGGTCATCGGCGACGGTACCTTCGGCCACAGCGGCTTGACAGGTCTCATGGACTGCGTCAACGAGAAGGCTAACGTCGTCGTCATGATTCTTGACAACGACATCACAGCTATGACAGGTGGTCAGCCTTCGTCGGCACACAACAAGATACGCCGCATCTGCGAAGGCCTCGGAGTGGAGCCGGAGCATATCCGCGACATCATCCCGTTGCCAAAGAACCACGAGGAGAATGTAAGAATTATCGAGGAAGAGGTCAACTATAACGGTGTGTCGGTCATCATACCTCACCGCACCTGCATCGTCGAGCTCAAGAAACATTTGAAGAAATAACCATTAAAAAAGAAGTCAATATGAAAAAAGATATCGTTTTGTGTGGTGTTGGTGGTGACGGCATCGTGTCAGTTGCCAAAATCATCTCAGATGCTGCCCTCAACATGGGTATGAATCTGAAACAATCGGAAATCCACGGCATGTCGCAGCGCGGCGGCTCAGTGTTCTCGCATCTGCGCTTGTCAGACGAGCCTATCTTCGCCGATGTCATTCCTGAAGGCAAGGCCGATATTATCTTGTCGAGCGAGCCTATGGAGGCTTTGCGTTATCTGCCATGGCTCAGCAAGGAAGGCTGGGTGGTAACCAACTCCGACCCGTTCATCAACATTAGCAACTACCCTGACATAGAGAAGGTGTATGCCGAGTTGAAGAAACTCCCACATGTGGTTTCATTCGATGCCAGCGAGATTGCCAAACAGCTCAAGGCACGTTCGAACATGGTGCTTCTTGGAGCCACCATCCCATATCTCGGCATTGAACTCGCCAAGGTGGAAGAGGCCATAACACATATCTTCGGCAAGAAAGGCCAGGATGTGGTCGACCTGAATATCCAGGCTGTGAGAGCAGGATACGAAGTAGCGAAGAGATAAGAAGGATAAGAAGGGATAAGATGGATAAATGTAGGGACGCACAGCGTGCGTCCCTATTTAAAATAATACATTATGAAAAAATTCACACCGTTTTTGATTTTATTGTTGTTTTTGATTTCATGCGGAAGCGACAATAACAACAGCAGCAAGGAAGAAGCGAAGAAACAAGCTGAGCCACAGTATCTTTATGGCATCTGCATCGATTCTTTGGATATTTCGGAAGGAAAAGTCCAGAAAAACGAGTTTTTGGCGAACATTTTGCAAAAAGAAGGTGTGAGTTACAACACCGTCAATTACATCGACAGAAATTGCCGTAAGGTTTTTGACGTGAGGAAGATCAAGGTCGGGAACAAATACGTGTTTTTGAAGACGCGCGACAGTATTCCGACAGCCAAATACTGGATTTATGAAATCGACAGGACCAGCTATGCCGTTTTCCAGCTTACCGACTCAATAGCAGCATGGAAGGGCGAGAAAGAGGTCATCACCAAGGTTGAGCATGTCGGTGTGGAGATAAAATCGAGTCTGTGGAACGCTATGGCTGAAGCCGGCTGCGACTACAGTCTGATCCTCGAGTTATCCGACATCTACGCCTGGACCATTGACTTTTTCGGCATACAGCCTGGCGACTCGTGCAAGGTCATCTTCGAAGAGAAGTATATCGCAGGCGACACCGTACCGTTCGGCATAGGCAACGTGATGGCATCATATTTCAAGAACAAAGGCGAGGGAAAATACGCTTTCAGCTTTGAGCAAGGTGGCAAGAAGGAGTATTTCGACGAGAACGGTGACAATTTGCGCAAGGCGTTTTTGAAGGCTCCGTTGAACTACCGGCGTATCAGCTCCACTTTCTCGGAGGCGAGGCTGCATCCGGTACATAAGATAGTTCGTCCGCATCATGGGGTTGATTATGCGGCTCCGAGCGGGACGCCGGTGCAATCTATAGGTGACGGCACTGTCGTTGACAAAGGCTGGGATAAAAAAGGCGGCGGTAATTATCTTAAAATCAAGCATAACAGCACATATACCACCACTTACATGCACCTGAAGGGCTTTGCCAAAGGCATCTCGAAAGGCAGCAAGGTGAAACAAGGCCAGACGATAGGCTACGTAGGAATGACGGGCACTGCCACAGGGCCGCACCTCGATTTCCGTCTGCAGAAAAACGGCACCTATATCGACCCGCTGAAGTTCAAATCACCGAGTGCGGAGCCGGTGGCGAAAGAGAACATGGAGGCTTTCAGGCATAGTGTTGACACACTGATTAGGGTGCTGAAGAGCCATTAGCTATTAGCCATTAGCCATTAGAATTGAGTCGATATAGGGTTGTTTGTTTTCGAAGGAAATGTCGTGGAAGCAATAAACGTCGTTCCAGAGGTAGGTGCGATGGCCGGCGCGGTATAGGGTGAAGTCTTCGGCATTCACCATGAAGTCGGCTTGTCCCATTGCCCAATCTGATTCGAAACGGAAAAACGGAGTGTTGCCGTCGATGTCTTTTTTACACGACGTGAGTTGCCTCAGATAGGGCTTGGTGTCGATAAACGGGATGGGATGGAAATAGAACCATGCCATGCTGAGACAATCCCAGTGGAGACTTTTGATTTCGGGATTCTCTTTTGTGACGACATAATGGTTGAAGTTGTCGCTGAAGAATACCAGGGAGTTCTCCCCGTCGTATTTGATGATTACATCGTACGACGGACCGTCTTGGAGCATTTCGGATTCCTCCATACGGAGCACGCTGAGGGTGAACGATACCCACTGGTGCTCACAGGCGAACGCCAGCGACTGGCTCACGAAGGCGGAGTCGGCCTTGATGTGGGGCTCTTTTTTTGCCGCCTGCTGCGATTCGTTGGTGTTGGTGCAACAAAACGCAGCAAGCAGCAAAAAAGCAGATGATATTATGAATTTTGTGATTTTCATTGTTTCACGATTCTCTCCGAAAACTCCTTGCCATCCGCCATTCTGATTTTCAAGATATAGACTCCGGCGTTGAGGTTTTCAACGTTGATGGTTGTTTGCTGAGACGCGCCATGGCACGTCTCTACAAGGCGTCCGTCCAGCGAATAGATGTTTACCTCCTGGCAGGTTGAATTCTCAGCAAAGCTGATGTTGACAATGTCTTTGGCGGGGTTGGGATAGCAGAGGAATGGCTTTTCTGAAAATGACAATTCATCGATTGACAGATAGTTGTCGAAAACAACGGCATAGATATCCTTCGACTCATACCATGATAGTTCGTCAGAAAGCCAGCCAGCTATGGCAACTCCTCCGTTTGAGAGGGGGGTTAAACCATAGTTTCCGAACATCCCGAGATCCAATATGTGCATACATGGTTTTGACCAAACAGGATCAAGATTCATGTCCAAACATGATACAAACAGTGTCTGCACTGACAGTTTTTCTTGTCTGTCTTTCTTTTCCTCATATACAAGAAAGATGTTATTATCAGTCACACAAAGATTCCTGTTCTGATAGTCATACTGCGGATAACTGTCATATGTGTATTCCCCTATGTTATATGCCTTTTCAATTTCATAATCCGAATTGATTTTTAGCACCAGCAAAGCAATGACACCTTGAGAACCCTGCCATTTTCTTACTTCAGTCGTAATGATAAAACCGCCATCACCCGTACCGCAAGCATTTGTATATACAGACGTGCCAAGAGTCCATCCATCATAATTCTTGATTGTTTTTCTCTCCAGTTTGTTGAACCATTCATCATATATATCAATGGTTATATCATTGTTTCTGAACAAAACATATCCGTATTTCAAAGGCTCCGATGAAATCTGAAAAACGGGGTTTTCCAGCACTATGCCCGATTCAGATCCTGCCGTTGATATGGAATCAGACTGAAATTTCAGGGTGCCGTCGAGCCCTATCCTCATGAGAAAGAAATTGTTGTTGTCTATTTTTGCCCGGCATATCATGTCATTGTTGCTGTCAACGAAAAACTTTGTCGGTATAAGGCATCCTTCCGGAAGCATTGTCTCAACTTCATCTGTTATCTCAAGGTT
This sequence comes from uncultured Bacteroidia bacterium, assembly GCA_902774295.1. Lineage (GTDB taxonomy): Bacteria > Bacteroidota > Bacteroidia > Bacteroidales > F082 > Limimorpha. Next base: position 68,461 of record CACYHP010000002.1, read on the forward strand.
GTCATTGATATACGTGGCTTTATAATAATTTATATCATCCAACGTGTAAAACGACGTCATGATTGTACTATTGGCATTCACCGGGTCGCGCAACATGGGGTTGAGGCTATAGATATTATGATCCTCTATGAATAGTGAATCGAGCAAAGCGCCATCTGGGGTGATTTTGTAGAGATTATAGCCGATATCTTCCTGGTTTTCATCAAAAACACTTTCCCTCACAATTAAATTCCCATCGCTCATCTCAAGGATGTTATCACATTGGCTGAGTGGATAGTTGCCGTGATGAAGCCAGGTGTTGTAGTTCTGCGCTGATGATAATAATGTGATGATCATCAATGCTAAGGTTACTGAAAATTTTTTCATATTACGAAGATTTGAATACATGGTGTGCATGAATTCATGCACACCATCAATAATGTTTATAATCGTGTTTCAAAGGCCGTACACACTACATCTGCATAATCAACATCTAACATATGGTGAATGGGGAACGGTGCTGCATCATTTTTACTCACATAACCTTTCACTCCTCTAACATTATAATGCAATACACAAGATATATGATAATATACAAGGGCTATCTCACGATAGTTCCAATAATATTGGCACATTTCTTCTTGAGATATATGTGCGTTATATGAACAATTCAAACAATAGAACAATCGTGGCACTTGTGGATGAATGGTAAAATAATTATCCATAAAATAAAACGTATGCGACCTGAAATTTGTTAAATAGCATCTGCCTGTTTCATCTGACGTACAAGGCGTTCTGAACATGTTCAAATATCTTGTCAATGTGTCAGCGGCATCTTCCCATTGATAAGATGGTTCTGTAAAATACTCACATGGGTCAACACTTCTATCCCTTAACAATTGACCACTTGTCAATGTTGTGTTTACAGTTACGGTTGTTGTAGTGGCACTTGCGTCAAACTCGGCAATCTCTGGCACTATGCAATAAAAGTTTTTGTTGTCGAGGTTGAGGCTGTGATAGTAATCGTAAACATGTGCTGAAATCTGCGAATAAAGATTTGCGAACTCGCTAAGACTAATCATGCCGTCCGACACATTCAAAGTGTAGGTAGATGTCTCATAAGTCTTATCCGGACCGTCGCCATTGATATTGCAAAAGTCGAAGTTAAGAATGTCGAACATAAACGCATTGGCGTTTTCAGCAGTTAAAGCCTCGTCGCTTTTAGCACCAGCTTGAAGTTTTTTCTCAAATTCAAGGATATATGCCTCCCTGTCTGGTACTTCGTTTTGATAGACGATGCCTTTGTTCTGCGCCATCTGCGGTGCGTTGTTAACGACTTCGTTTTTCTTGTTGCAGGCCTCAAATGTGATTACTCCTGCTGCTGCGATGAGCAATGTTGCCACTATGGCAACAGTTTTTGATTTTTTAACCATAATTTTGAAATTTAATTTGTTAATAAAATGTTGTTGATTAAAGGGATTATTATCTTGCGAACTCCCCTTCAGCATAGCCGTTGGCGTTGTCTAATATTAAGGTGTAGTTGCCGCTCGACGTGCCGGAAAGAGGGATGTAAAACGTTTGCTGGACAGCAGTGTTTACGGTGTTGTTGTAAACCGCGCTGCCTGTTTCGTTCAGTAATGTAATGTTTACATATCCGAAGTTTTGGTGGAAATATACCTGAACAGAGTTTTTACTATGACATGCCTCTATGGAATTCGGGCCAGCATTGTAGTTTAAGTCACCACGTAAAACAATAACAGAATTATCTGATGGTGGATCTGTAGGAGTTCCAATTTGATTTGGATGATTTTGGTCGCAATATGGTACAGCTGCAATGGCACCTGCACTCAGTAGGCCTGCTAAAATTAATGTCAGTAGTTTTTTCATGTTGTGATACTTTTAATTGTTCTAAATCCTTTTTGCGGAATTCCGATTGCAAAAGTATCGCAACAATGCCCCATACAAACTGCCATCCAAAAAATCAGCCGCTTGCAGATGGTGCAAACGGCTGATTTTTAATGAGATATGATTTTAGCTATCCAAACTTTTTGGGGAGAAATACAAAGGAAATTGAAGAGGATTGGAGGAGATTTCTCCACTCCGCTTCGCTTCGGTCGAAATGACAATGAAGAGAGTTAGGCTTCGGTCGAAATGACGGAGTCTTGTTCGAGGATCTTTTTCACTTTGCCACGGGCTTTGTCGAGAACGCTGGTGCTGACATCAAGAAGCAAAGCCTCGTCGATGCGCGAGAGTCTGAAATCGTTCAGCATATAAACCCTGCGCTCAAGCTCACTCATATCGGGATATTTTTCTTTTAATGTATCATAAAGGCCGGGGTATATCGTATTGAACAAATCGGTCATCACTTCCCAGTGGTTTTTGTTGCCAAACATTTCTTTCTCAAGATTAGCAAGCAGATACTTGTCTTTCTGATCTTTTGTCAAAATCTCAAGACGCTGCATCGACCTCAGTTTTTCCGCAAGGTTATCCGACTTGTCTTGGATGAGACTCTCATTGTCTTTCATAACCTTCAAAAGAGTGGCTTTCACCTCAGCCTCTTTCTTGTTATTTTGAATAATCCGGTAATACAAAACAAGGGCTACCGCTAAAACAATGATTATCACCACAGCCAGCATTATCTCAATCCGATAATTTAAAATTATACGGCGGTTCATGTCGTTTTGCAAGGTCTCGTAATCGTATTGACGTTGAATATGATACAAGTTATCTTTTCGCAGTGAATCTTGGAGTTGATATTCAAACAATCTAAATATTTTCATATATTCCAATGATTGCTGATAATCCTTTTTCATTTCAGCAAAATTTGATAAAGCAGCATATGTCGACACTGTTGTCTCAAATTTGATATCAGATAGAGGTAAAAGATCAAGGACATTTTGATAATATATACCAGCAGAGTCATATTCATAAAATTTTGTAAATGTTTTCGCTAGATTTAAATATTGCAAGATCTTGGTCGTAGTATCACATGTTTTTATTTGTCTTAAACAAGCTATTGCCTCATCAAATTTTCCTTGTTCGCGGTAACAGACTGAATAGTTGTTCATGATTTTACGCCAAGCGTAGTTTGAATTGCTTTCATTAGCATAAACCAAGCCTTGTTCCAGACATTTTTCAGCGCCGATGAAATCCTGCTGATCAAAATAAGACAATGACATTAAATTTTGAGCCAATGCACGTTCATCATATTTGGTGCCGAAATATGCGTCAGCTGTTATTATAGCAGGCCATGCTTCATCATCAAGAAATTTCTGATATAGCAATCTCGCCACATTATAATTGGCTCTTGCATAAGTCAGAGAATCACCAGTAAACTCTGCATATTTTGCGGCGTCTTTAAAGCACACTATAGCCGCGTCGTCGCGAAGTTCTCTTAAAACGTATCCGCTGTAGAGTGCGCCATAGGAGGCCTTGCAATAGTCATCCTTTCCGGCGAAATAATCGGCGGAGTGTTCCAGTTCGGGCATGGTGTAGATTTTTTTCGCCTTTATGCGGTGTGATAGTTCACGGCGCTCGCCGTCGGGATGAGTGAAAAGCGCCTCTGCCTGCATCAGCGACATGTTCATTCGGATGTCGTCGTCGAGAAACACTCTGATGTTGAGCACACTGTCGATGAGGATGAGCGCACTGTCAGGGTCAGAGTCCGCAACTTCCTGCGCCTGGCGATAATAGCGTTTCGCGCGACGCAAATCGGAGTCGCACGACGAGAGCGCAAAGAGTAGCGCGAGAATTATGACGAGATGTTTTTTCATGGCGCAAAGATAATAAAAAGTCGTTAGTCTTTAGTCTCTAGTTTTTAGTTTTTTATTACTACTAACGACTAAAGACTAGCAACTAAAGACTATTTGTAAATCTCACTTTCGTCAACCAGATTGTTCAGCAAGGCATATACCGTGAGGCCGGAGACCGATTTGATGCCGGTTTTTCTAATGATATTCTTTCTGTGCGTGATGACGGTGTGCACGGAGATGAACAGCTGGTCGCTTATCTCTTTGTTGGTGAGGCCTTTGGCAAGAGCGACGAGGACGTCGATTTCGCGGTTGGAGAGCTCCACACTTTCAGGTTTGTCCTGATATGACTTACTGTCGCTCAACAAGTTGAAGATTTTGGTAACGACCTTCTGTTTGCTGTCGGTCATCTCGATAACTTCTTTAAACTGCTTGAGGATGTTTTTGTCGATAAAGGAGCTCACAAGTGCCACTGGCACCATATTTGGAAAGTCGCGAAGGAGCCTCTGGAACGTCTCGTTAGCATCGAAAGCTACCAGCAACGGATTGATTACCAATATATCAGGGTTATACGAAGCGAGTTTTTCCTCCAGTCGGTCGAGGCTGTCGAGCTGCGAGACGATGGCAATCTGCTTGCAGTCGTCGAAATACTGTGCAAGGCCAGCACTGAGCATAGGCGAAGGCTCAACTATGATGATTTTGTTGTCAGATTTCATGATTTAAGCCTCCAAAGTTTTGACAAAAGGAATGAGAACGCGTTCCTCGATGAGGGCGTGACTCATCAAGTCAGCTGATAACTCATTGATATCCAATGCTATCTCGATACGTTCCTTAGGAAACACATCGGCAGGAAGGTATTTTATCAGGATATTCATCAGGTCGAGGAGCTTATCTTCGATATTGGTGTGGTTTTCGTGAAAAACATTGATTTTATAATCGGATTTGACGTTGTTGTCAACTATCTGCTGAAGGTACGGGAACACGTTTTTCTCTTCGTAGATGAAATGGTCGACGACCTCGTTTTTATATTCGTCGAAGAAACGGCGCAGGGTGTTGCCGTATTTCGGGATGCATGCCTCAATGATATGGTTGAGGTGCTCCTCGATGTGCGGGATGCGCTCATGAAGATAGTATTTGTGCGACTCGAGCAGGTAGCTCACCAGCGCTTTCAGGTCGACGGATTTGATATCCTCAGCTGACGGAGTGTAGTCGTCGTTGCAATAGACGTTGCAAATCATGAGGAAGAACGGCGCTGAGACGTTGTTCATGGCGCACACCTCGGCTATGCTATGGTCGCCGAAACCGAGATTCATGCCGAAACGCGGGAGCATCAGCAGGATCTTGGAGTTGCCGAGGATGAGGTCGGCCATTTTCATATTCTCGGAAAAGATGTTTTTCATCGCAATTATTATTTTTCTGCAAAAATAATAAAAAAAACAAATAATGTCAAATAACCATTAGTAGGTATTAAAATTTTATAAAATCACCGATTATGGGGAGATGCCACGTCGATTATTCACGATATTTTTGCAATCAGAATGAATGACAAAAACAGGCCATATTTTTAGTTTAGAAACATTAGAGACGCCACACTGTGACGTCTCTAAATGTATTTATGAATTCTTATTATTTTCGTTTTTTAGAAGGATACCGCGACGTTTGGCGACCTTACGGTTGATTTTGAACAGTTTGCGCCTCATAAACAGCGGGTTGCGTATGATATATGATTTGAGATGGCGCTCGCTCTTCTCCGGATAGATGTCGTCGACAGCGACGAGGATACCTGTCTCGTCGGTTTCGCCGAAAGCGTGATTATATGCGGTGCCGAACGAGCGCATGGTCGACGAGAGGTTCATATAGGCGTTGACGAGCGGTGGCACATAGGAGCCGAGCTCGCGCACCGAGCGTTGCAGAATCTGGTAGTCTTCCTTATAGTTTCTGCCTACAAAGAGGTCATGCAGCTTGTTGTAGTCGGTCTCGATACGCAGAGGTTCGTTAGGCCACACCAGACCGTCTTTATCAGGAAAATGTTTCTGGTAGAAATAAAGAATCATGTCCTTCGCCTGACGGTTCATGTGAGGATACATGGTGATCTTGCCGAAATAATATTTCGTGTTACGTATCTCGAGTGCCAGTGTCGCGAGGCCATCCCAGAGGTTGTCGAGCGAATACATCCCTTTGCGGATGTCGGCACTCGGCTGGTATGCCGGCTGCACGAAAGAGCGTCCGAGTTCAAGGGTATAAGGCAGGTATTTCTCGATAAAAGTGTCTGTAAAATGGAACAGTTCGGATGTCGGGGTGTAGATAGAGCCGTCGACAGAGCGGAACATGTTGCTGCCGTGGATGAAACGGTAGCCGCCCACTATCTCCTCCTCCACCGGGTCCCACACGATGAGCTGTTTGAAGCAATATGGTTCCGGCAGAAGGTCGAATTCGTCGATGTCGATAGGTTTTCCGGTGCCTCCGCCTTCTGTGGCGAACGAGAGCTCACGCAGACGGCCAATCTCCTGCATAATGTTCGGCGAGAGTGCCGCCGTGGTGATGTATATCTCCTTGTCGCCATGGTTGGTCTTACGCAAGAAATGCTTTCTTTTCAGCTCTTTTTTGATAAGCTCGCGGGATACCGGAGGGATGATATAGGATAAGTCCATGGTTGTCGTTTTTTTATATTTATTTGATGGTATATATTTTGTCGTGAAGACGTTGTGCCCATTCATAGGCGATGGTGCCGTCGTCGAAGGTCTGCCACGGGATAGGCTCGCCCACCGTCATGCGGAAGGTCTTGCCGCGTTGTGCGAACATCTCGCCCGGAAGCAGCGCCATCTCGAAGTTGAACTTGATGCCCAGACGTTTTCGCCAGTTGGCGATGGTGTAGAAACGGCGTCGGTTGCGTGCCTCGATATGCACCGGGATAATGTCGCGATGATGCTGTAAGGCTTTCTTTATCACCGTAGGCTTCCATTCGAGGTCGACGATCTTGCCTTTGATACGACGTGAGCAGAGTCCTGCCGGGAAATACAGCAGCACATTCTGTCCGGCGAAAGCCTCGTTGATGCCGCTGGCGGTGTTACGGTTGCCGTGAACCTTATCTATCGGCACGAAGACGGGCTTCAGCTGCTCGACATACATCAGGAAGTCGTTGACCGGGAACAGTATGTCGTCGCGCACCGCGCCCACGGCAGCGATGAGAGCCATGCCATCGGGACCGCCTAAAGGATGGTTGGCGACGATGATAGGGTTGCCTTCCTTGGGTATACGCTCGGAGTTAATCAGCTCGACAGTGATGTTGAGATGATTCATCACAGCCTTGGCGAACTCCACCCCTTCCTTGTCGCCGCAAATGTCGAGGGTGTCGTTGATATCCTTGACGTGCAGCAGACGGTTGAGCAGGCGCACCATCCAACGTCGTGGCTTTATGCCCTTTGATGCCAGAACCTTGGCGAGGTCGATATGGTTTACCGCTTTGCCTTCCATTGTTAATGTCTCTGGAATCTGTGGGTCTGATCCACCAGCTCACCGTCAACGACCTTATAAAAACGCTGATTGGTGTCGGGTGATTTCAGTCCTCCCTTGTCGGTGAGATAAGGGCCTAATTTGATATAATCAAAGTCGTTGATATTTGCCGGTTTGTCGTATCTACCGGAATACCAAGCGACTTTAAGGTTTAAGATATTCTTTATGTAATGAGCCAGTTGTTCCACCTCGTATTTCGAGGCGTCACCACCCATGATGCACACACAGGTGATGTCGCCTTGATAGATATCTACGAGTCTGCTCAGTTCGTTTTCTGTCAGTTCTTCGCCTATGTTTTCCCAGAGATGCGGGCTATGGCAGTCGGGACAGTGATTCGGGCAGTTGGTGAGGTTTATTGCCAGACTCACTTCGTCAGGGACTTCCTGAAAGACGACGTCATAGTTATAGTATTTCAGCATCTTTTATGTTAAAATTTGGCGTAGAAACGTTTGCCTGCCTCCACCTGACGTGCGGCTGAGAAGTTGCTGATACGTTTCATGTAACCGATAACACGTGTGAGGTAGTCGAGATGTTCGCTGCCGCACTTCGGGCATTTCTTAAGATAACGTTTGTCGATATGACCGCAGTCGTTGCACACTGTGTTAGGGATGTTGAATGTAAAGTAGTTGCAGCCTTCTTTTGAAGCCACTTTGAGGAGCTGGCGGTACTGATCCTGTGTGAGGTGTTCCTCGAGGTTGCAGTGCAGTGCCGAGCCGCCTGTGAGGTGCTTGATGTAGCGTTCGCCGTGGAGTTTGAATTTATCGAGAACGTTGGTGTTCTGGTTCTCAACGACGTAGAAGTAGCTGTTGTAGCAGTCACGAGGCACTTTGTATCCGTCTTCCTTGTCCCACTTGGCGTGTTTCACGCCGACGTTTTCGGCTGGAATCATTTCGCAGTTGAACATCAGGCCTGGCTGTTTGTACTGTTTGTTGTATTTCTCGATGAGGCTGAGGATTTCTTCCACGAAGTGCTGGTATTCAGGGTTATCGCTGATTTCGATGCCTTTAAACTCGGCAGCTTCTACGATACCGTTGACGCCTATTGTGAGGTACTGGCGGTCGATTGCGATGTAGCCAGCGTCGAACAATGGGAGCATGCCTTTGTCGCGGAGGTAGCGGAGGTTGGTGTCGTAAGCCATCTGCACTTTATGCATGAGGTCGATGACTTCCTCAACGAAGCTGAGGAATGGCAAGCGGTTCTGCTCTTCGTACTGGATGCAGCGGTTCATGTTGATGGTGAGCACGCTCTTTGAGCCTGTCGACACGCCGCCGGCGCCGAGGGTGTAGCTAAACTCGTTGTCCTGGATCTCGTTGCGGAGACGGCAGCAAGAGCTCAATGAGTCGGCATTGTCGCTGACGTAGGTGAAGAATGAATGGCCTTCAGCGTACATCTCAGCGGTGAAGTCGGCATATTCCTTGTCGGCGATATCGCCGTTTTCCGAGAGGAGAGCCATAGTCTCGACAGGGAATGTCAAGACGGTCTTGAGACGTTCAGCGTTGAACCATTTCATGAAGCGTTTCTGGAGCCAGTTGAGTGAATCCCAGTCAGGCTGGCTGCCATCCGGGAAGTAGAAGTTACCGAAGAGGCTCTTGAAATAGAATTTGTCGTAGTATGAGATGTTCCAGAACACCGACTGGTAGTTACGTGCGCCGGTCGGTTGGTTGATGGAGTACACTATCTGTTCGAAGCAGTCGGTGATGACCTTGTCGAGGGTGCGTTTGCGTGTCGAGAGGTCGACGACTTCGTTAGCGCGAGTGTAGTAGTCTTTTCCGTATTCCATCCCGATGAAGTAGTTGAGATACATCAGGAACTCCGGAGTTGCGCAGGCGCCGCTCAGCATTGACGACACCATGAACACCATGTTGATGAATCCGCCGCAGAACGACTTGAGGTTGGTCGGGCGTGTGGCGTTGCCGCCTATCGACTTGGTGCCTTCGAGCAGCCAAGGGTACATGGTGATACTTGCGCAGTAGTTAGCGATGCTTGTCTCATCATTCTTGTAGATGAAGTGATGGTTAAGCAACTCGATATATCTGTCGGCTACCTCTTTGCCATACATGTCTTTGATGCGGTCGCAGAGCATACGGCGGTTGAGGCGTATGAAGTTTGACTTGGGAAGCTCGCCGATGAGTGTGGCGATATTTTTCTTCTCCACGTTGGCGTTAGCGTCGTATTTGCTGCCTGACGCCGCATTCTGTGCGTTGCAGTAATTGATGAGGAAGTCGAGTTTGTCCTTCACCTCACGGTCTTCGTAATGACGCTGACGGTAAAGGATATACGATTTCGCGACGTTGTAATAACGTTCAGCCATGAGAGCGTTCTCCACCTGGTTCTGAATCTCTTCAACAGAAATTCCGTCGTGGATGCTGACACGGCTCATGATGTTGGTGAGAACCTCCTGCGGAGCGAAGCTACCGACGCTGAGGAAGGCTTTCTGAATTGCATTTTTAATCTTATCGACTGAGAAAGGCTCGCGCTTACCATTTCTCTTGATAATAAAGGCCTGGTTAAACTCCATACTACTTTGTTGTTTTATATATTATTGCTCGTTATAATTAGTAAAAACTATGATACTCAACAATGGCTAATGTTGAAATTTTCATCACAATCTCACTGTTATTGTCATTGCAAATTTATACAAAACTTTTTGGTTTGGAGCGCAATTTTTTATCTTTTTATCAACAAAAATATCAACATTTCACAATGTCAACAGCTACAAGGCTTTTGCCATTTTCGAGTGCTTTTTTCACCTTCGCGGCACCCTTTTCGACGAAGAATTGGCCGTCTTTTTTGTTGATAACGACTTCTTCGTCGGCATCGTTTCCGGCATCACCTTTTATTATTAATGACTTTGGAGAAAGCCATATCCTGGTGTATTCTTTCCCCTCATCGAAAGCCTTGAAGCTATTGAAAACCAATTCATTAACCTCTTCTCTTGTGGCGTGGCTGGTATCGACGATAAGGTCGTAGTTGCTGTAGTCGTCGAGGTTGCAGTGGTAGAAATTCTGGTATCTGAGCAGCTCGCTCTTGCGGCGGTCGATGATTTCCTGGCGTGCTGTCGACTTGTCGGCATACGACTCGCTCACACGGCCCACATCATTGAAGATTCTTTCGGTTGCGGTGTCCACATCGACATAAAGGTAGATCTTGAACGAAGAAGGCACGAAATGCCATGCCATGCGCGAATCGAAGATGATTTTCTCGTCGGTGCGGCCCAGCTCTGCCATGGTGTCGTCGACGTAGTGGTCGTACTTCGGGTCACTCTCGATAAACTCGTTGAACTCCTTCGCCGACATGCCGTGTTTGGCGGCTAATTGTCTGAACAGCAAGCCCGCTGAAACGATTTTGAAAGGCATTTTACTAATCAGATAATTGGCGACGGTGCTCTTCCCGCTACCGAGCTCGCCCGACAATGTGATGTGGTTCATTTTTCTTCTTTAAAAGGGTTGATTTTTTTTGTTTCGATCTGAATCTTTTCGGTAAACTTCGAGATGACCCTCAACGGCGCGATAATCAGCACAATGAGAAGCTCGAGGATGTACACCTCATACACCGGAGGATATGTCGTATAGAATTGACACACAACGAGTAAGATGGTGAAAATCATGAAGAGGAACTTGCCGAGACGTTTTTTGAAAAACACCATGAAAAGACTGACGATTATCGAGGCGAGCAGCACCCATTTTACTACAAAAAGGGTGTAATGGTTCGATGCCACCACCTCGTTGAGGTTCTTGTCGATATAGCCTTCTTCGAAAACGGTGTTGTATCTTATCCAGACATAGGTCGTAAAGGCGAAAAACAGTATATAATAGGTAACGGCGAAGGTACACACCAGCTTTATTCCAAGCGTGATATGCTTTCGCTCCTTAAAGATGCTCTGTCTCTCCTTTACGACCTGTTCTTCTGTCATTATTGCAAGGTTTTTCTATAATAAATGAAATAAATTCCAATCCAGATAGCTGTCAGGATAACCGGCGATACTAACGATGCGCCTGTGACGCTGGTGACAAACACCGCTGTGGCTATGAGGATGAGAATCTGTGCGATGGCGTAGATATGGAAGCCTTTTTTCTGCAGTTTCCACATGTAAGCAACGCCGATGAATGATGCTGCAAACAGCAGAGCCTGAATGAGATAGCTCACACGGCTCACGGCGAGTTGCGCCGACATGATGTTCTCAAACTCGTCGATGTCGGGCACAAATTTCTCCATCATCTCGAGGTAGTCTTCATCCTGTCCGAGGCCTTGCATCACATTATATGCGAGGAATGAGAAAATGTTTCCGATAAACTGCCATCCTGCATTAATAAACGACAGCACGCAAGCGATAGTGAGACCTGTAGGGCGCTGTGGCTCCGGGTTCTCAAAGTCGTTAAACTGCTGATTTTCAGTGTATTCTTCCATATCTAATTGTGTTTTTATTTCTCAAAAATCTTTTCGCCAAGATTGTAGTTCTGCAAGAACTCGACTGATTTAGCGATTTCAGTGTACATCACCTTGTCGACTTTCACGAATTCGACTTTCTTGCGGTATTCAGCAACGAAATTCTCAATGAATGCTGACGATTTGATAGGTTTGCGGAAGTCGAGGGCCTGTGCTGCGTTGAAGAGCTCGATGGCGAGGATGCGCTCGAGGTTGTTGGCGACGCGCAATGCCTTTGTTGCTGCGTTGGCACCCATACTCACGTGGTCTTCCTGACCCTGCGACGACTCGATGCTGTCGACAGATGCAGGCGTGCAGAGCTGCTTGTTCTGGCTCACGATGGCTGCTGCGGCATACTGAGGAATCATGAAGCCTGAGTTGAGACCTGGCTCAGCGACGAGGAACGACGGCAGACCGCGTTTTCCGGCGATGAGCTGATATGTTCTGCGCTCTGAGATGTTGCCGAGCTCTGCCATTGCGATGGCGAGGAAGTCGAGGCTCAATGCCAGAGGCTGTCCGTGGAAGTTACCTGCCGAGATGACCATGTCCTCGTCAGGGAACACTGTCGGGTTGTCGGTCACGGCGTTGATTTCCTCACCGAGGATCTGCGACACGTAGGCGATGGCGTCTTTCGAAGCGCCGTGCACCTGCGGGATGCAACGGAATGAATAAGGGTCCTGCACATGCTGTTTCTCGCGGGCTATCATCTCGCTGCCTTTCAGGAAGTTACGGAAACGCTCAGCGGTGACAATCTGTCCGCGGTGATGACGGATCTGATGAATCTGGTCGTAGAACGGCTCGATGCGGCCGTCGAAAGCGTCCAACGAGACGGCACCAATCATATCGGCGAGGTACTGCAGACGGAATGCCTTGAGCAACACGTAGGTACCGTATGAGCACATGAACTGTGTTCCGTTGAGCAGCGCCAGACCTTCCTTCGACTGAAGGGTGATAGGCTCCCAACCGAAAATCTTGCTGACTTCAGCAGCCGGACGGATCTCGCCTTTGTAATGAACCTCACCGAGACCGAGCAATGGCAGCATGAGGTTGGCGAGAGGTGCGAGGTCGCCTGAAGCGCCGAGTGAACCTTCATCGTAAACGACAGGCAGAACGTCGTTGTTGAAGAAGTCGATAAGTCGCTGAACTGTAACGAGTTGCACACCCGAGTTGCCGTACGACATGTTTTGAATCTTCAGCAGGAGCATGATACGGATGATTTCTTCCGGGACAAGGTCGCCAGTGCCGCAGGCATGCGACATCACCAGGTTTTTCTGGAGAGTGCTGAGGTCTTCCTTCGAGATGTTGACATTGCAGAGTGAGCCGAAGCCTGTTGTGACGCCGTAAATCGGGGTCTTCTGCGTCTCCATCTTCTTGTCGAGATAGTCGCGGCACTTCTGGATGCGCTGTTTTGCTTCGTCTGACAATGCGAGTTGATAATGCTCGCTGATGATTCGGTTTACTTCCTCAAATGTGAGGGTTTCTGTTGAGATATAATGTGTCTTCATTGTATGTTATTTTTTGATTATTTCCAATAAATTAGCGGCTTTCACACTTTCCTGACGGCCTTCTTTCATCCATTTCACGGTGAAAGTCTTTTCGTTGACCTCAGTCTCGCCTGCCATCACCACCACCGGGATATTGCGCTGGTCGGCATATTTCATCTGCTTCTGGATCTTGCTCGCATCGGGATAGATCTCAGCGTTAATGCCTTGACGACGAAGCTGTTGCAGATATGGGAGGCAGTAAAGTTCCTCGTTTTTGCCGAAGTTCAGGAAGATGACCTCGGTGTTCTCGGCGTTCTTCTCCGGGAAGAGGTTCAGCTCGTTCAACACGTCGTAGATACGGTCGGCGCCGAAGCTGATGCCCACGCCTGAGACGTTAGGCAGACCGAAGATTCCGGTGAGGTTGTCGTAACGTCCGCCGCCTGAGATGCTGCCCATCGCCACGTCTTTCGCCTTGACCTCGAAGATGGCTCCGGTGTAGTAGTTGAGGCCGCGAGCAAGGGTAAGGTCGAGTTCGTATTCGATGCGCAAACCCATGGCGTCCAAGTAATTAAACAAAGTCTCGAGCTCTTCGATGCCTTTGGTACCGATTTCGATGCCACTCATCAGAGATTTCAGCTGCGCCATCTTCTCGCGGGCGGTGCCTTGCATGAAGAGGATAGGCTGAAGCTTCGCGATGGCTTCACTGTCAAGACCTTTCTCGGCGAGTTCGGCGTTCACCGCGTCGATTCCGATCTTATCGAGCTTGTCGATTGCCACGGTGATGTCGACGAGAGCGTCAGGTTTTCCGATATATTCGGCTATTCCGGCAAGCACCTTGCGGTTGTTAATCTTCAGCACCACGTTGATTTTCAGGTTGTTAAACACCTCATCGACGATCTGCACCAACTCAGCCTCGTTGAGCAGTGAGTCGCTGCCGATGATGTCGACGTCGCACTGGTAGAACTCGCGGTAACGGCCTTTCTGAGGGCGGTCGGCGCGCCATACCGGCTGCATCTGGTAGCGTTTGAACGGGAATGCGATCTGGTCGCGGTACTGCACCACGAAACGTGCGAACGGCACTGTGAGGTCGTAGCGAAGGCCTTTTTCGCAGATCTTGCTTGAAAGCTTCTGAGAGTCAAGCGGCAGGCCGTTCTGCTCCACGCCCGACATGAAGTCGCCGGAGTTGAGGATGCGGAACAGCAGTTTGTCGCCTTCGTCGCCGTATTTGCCCATCAGGGTGGAGAGGTTCTCCATCGAAGGGGTCTCAATCGGCTGAAAGCCAAAGCGTTTGAACACGGTCTTAATGGTGTCGAATATATAATTTCGGCGCATCATGACATCCGGAAGGAAGTCGCGAGTGCCCTTAGGAATTGACGGTTTCTGTGCCATTTTTTGAAATATTTACAAACTGCAAAGATACAAAATTTTAGAATACAGAAGCAAGAAGTAAGAAGCAAGAATTTTTTATTTTATACAATATATCACAAAACATCTCGTTACATCTAAAAAATCACAAACTATGGCATTTTTACGTTAATAAATTTCAAATCCACTAATTATTAACTTTAAAATCGAAAAAATGATCGACAACGATTTCAATGCCAATGGTGAAGGTCGTCCAGCTTCACCTGTAAAAAAAGATGCCCCAAAGTTTCAAAAACCACTCACAAAACTGATTTTTATCGGTATTTTAGTGCTGTTACTGCTCATCCCTATGGGAATGATAAAAAATCTCATTAACGAGCGAATGGATATTGCCGATGATGCGACAAAAGAGGTTTACCAGAGCTGGAGCGGCCCGCAAACTGTGACCGGACCGGTGCTTTCGCTCACACTGAAAACTCAGACCACCGATGCTGATGGCAAGCCGAAATTTGAGCAAAACACCTACAATATTTTACCTAACAAATTGAATATCAATGGAAATATCACCACACAAGAGTTAAAGCGCGGCATTTATGAGATTGTTGTTTACAATGCGCCCATTGACATAACAGGAAATTTCGTTTATACCGACGAGCTGAAAAGCATTATGAACAGCTATAACAATGTCGAGATAATTAATGCATCCATCTATATGGGTATCAGCGATTTACGTGGCATCAGCGAAGAAGTTATGATTCAATTTGGCGACCAACAGCTGAACATGAATTCAGGATTGCCGATCTATTCTTTGAGCTGTTCAGGGCTGTCTAGTGCAGTAAATATCGAACAATTCCTTGAAGGTAGCCCGATAGATTTCTCGACTACATTAACGCTAAAAGGCTCTAAATCAATCGATTTCCTGCCTTTAGGAAAGACCACATCGGTAGAACTCGGTTCAAACTGCACCACCCCGAGTTTCTCCGGGAACTTCCTTCCATCAAACCGCAACGTGACCAACAATGGCTTCACCTGCGACTGGAAAGTGGTTCAGGTCAACCGCAATTATCCTCAGGTGATGCATGGCTACTTATACAGCAAAGAGATAAACGACTCAGCATTTGGAGTCAACGTGCTGATTCCGCTGCAGCATTACCAGAAGTCGATGCGCACCGTCAAATACGCAATTTTGATTATCCTGCTGACCTTTGTGGTGAATTTCTTTGTTGAGATGATTCAGAAAAAAGACATCCATCCGGTGCAGTATCTGCTCATCGGATTGGCGCTCTGCCTGTTCTATTCACTGCTGGTCTCATTGTCCGAACACACTTCATTTACAATAGCTTACATCATCGCAGCACTGATGACCGACGGACTTATCACCTGCTATCTGGCGGGAGTTTTGAAAATCAAAAAGACCGCATTGGCAATTGGCGGACTGCTGTTGTTGCTTTACGCTTTCATCTTCGTGCTGATGCAGCTTGAGTCGTATGCCCTTCTCGCCGGCAGCATCGGATTGTTCATACTCCTTGCTGTGCTGATGCACTTCTCACAGAAGATCGAGTGGTATAAGCAGAGTTAAATAACAATTATCTAAAAAATTCAAGTCCTTTTGCATTGCAGAAGGACTTTTTTATTTCAAAAAGTTTTCAAACGGGCTGCGTGAAAAGATTTTTTCATTATTTTTGCAAAACAAAAAATTATTTATGGAATACAGTATTATCATAGAAAAAAATCCAGAAACAGGGTGGTATTGCGGACAATGCAAACAACTTCCTGAAGCATTAAGCCAAGGGAAAACTCTCGATGAGCTTATGGCAAACATGAAGGAAGCAATAGAGCTTGCCATCGAATGCCGAGAAGAAGAATTGCGAGAGCAATACCGAAATCGAAAAGTGTTTCACCGAAAATTAACAATCCCAGCATGAAAAAAGCCAAATTTATCAGATACCTTAACGAACATCAATGTTACGCCACTGGACGACAGAAAGGCAGCCATGCTCAGTTCAGAAATACCGAAACGATGAAATCGACCATTGTTCCAATGCATAATGAGATTGATGACATGTTGTGCAGAAAGATTTGTAAGCAGTTGGGAATTCCTGTGGTTGGAAGTAATTGAGAAAATTTTATTTTTTCAAAATTTCATCAATCACCTCATAAATCTCCTCTTCCCTCTCGTAAGGATGAATCTGGAAATACGAGGGGCGGTATTTTACTTATTTATAAACTTTACGATACAATCAATGCAAATCGGTTGTTCCGAAATGGTATCAATGAAAACGTTGGCAGGATGCATGTCTTCAAGGTAAAGACGGTCACCAATGTAATTTATACCATTTCCGTTGTAGTTGTCACGAAAACCTTTAGCAGCAACCATTTTGTCAATTTCTTCTTTTGTGGCTAATCGTTTGCAACCGATGTATGGTTGTGTGAGAATGATTCGAAACAATTCATCGGAATCACGTGTAAAACCAATTACACTCATCGGGGTTTCAGGAAAGAGCGCATTATGCAAAACAATAGCTTCATAAGCTTTGCTGAGTGTGGAATAAATCGAAGTGCGTTCCTTAACGACAGATGTGTCGCCCGTTTTGTAATATACTTAGGCTTCTGCGCCCTGAGCAATCATTGGTCCATAAACAGATGTCAGCAGTTTTTCCGGATTGGAGAACCAGAGACCTTTTGCTTTAGCCTATTGTTGCACCAATTCTTCCTGTTTGGCATCTATTTCCCAGTTTGCTGAGCTTCCTTTGCTTTCTGCAACATCGCCACCTGACTCAATGCTTCTTCGCGCGTAGTCGCATACGACATACGCCCCAATGAGCGGCGCACCTGCAGTGCAGAGTCCCGCATGCTCTTGTTGATTAAATCGAGTAAGATTTGTTCTTCCATTGAGTATTGCGTTTGTATATTCGTCAATTAACTTGAGTGTATGCTCAGAGAATCCATCATCTTTTATAGATATGTTTATTTGGTCTTTAAGCATAAGTCAACTATTATTTTCATCTGCAAAAATACATAAAATATTTTTTACAGACAACACTATTTCAAAATCTCATCAATCACCTCATAAATCTCCTCTTCCCTCTCGTAAGGATGAATCTGGAAATACGGGTTACCCGTGAGCATGGCGGAGAGATGGGTTTTGGATTTGTTATAAAAAACATGGCACGGAATGCCGAAGCGTTCGGCGTAGGCGAGCTCATAGCCGACACCAAGCGACGGACAGGTGCACTCACCGATGAGGAGGTCGCTCTCACGAAGCCAAGCGGTGTCCTGGTTGTAAATCTTCGAATCGCGCGCAAAACCTTGCTCTTCGAGGCATAAGTTGCTGCCGCCGACATGCTCGGTAAGCACGATATCAGTGCGCTGTATGTAAGAAATGATGCGGTTGTAAAGGTCGGCATCAACACGACCGCCACGGATGGAACCGGCGAAGTAGATTTTCTTTTTCATCTTTATATCTTTTTGCATAAAATCACCACCTTCTTCTCCCCTATCAAAGTCGTGCCGAAAACGTAGTTTTTATCGCTTTCCTTGAGATTGAGACTTTTTCGCAACTCGTTGGCACTCAACGGGAAATTACGTGTTGCCACAGACGCCTCGGTGATGTCACTTAACAATTCTTTTTTGACTTTTTTGTTGAACGGCGCGAAACCGACGACCTCGAAAATACGGCCCGGGAAATCGGAAATCAGGTTGTCGGAGGTGTAGAGATGGCTGTTTACATGCAATTTTTCGATGGCGAAACGCTGGGAAATCAGCTTGAATGCGCCGGATTTCATCAATGATGAATTCGGTTCATACAAATATTTTTTGATATTTGATGAAAATGTCGGAATTGCCGATTTTTCTCCTGATTCAACGAATTGAAAATTCGTTTCATCCCGTAGGGACAAGGCATGCCTTGTCCCTACGGGATGAAAATCAACACAAAAATATTTTATCTCCCCATAAAATCCCAGTTCAATCTTTACCAAAACCTCCTTGCATTCGTTTTTCACCGACACGATATGGATTTCCGAGATATTTTGCAATTCATTGGTAATCATGGAAATATCCAACATCGGGGATAATTTAATCAACATGGTGCCACCATGTTGAGACGCACGGCCGCGGGTCTCTACGATTGAAACCACGTCGGGCGAACAATCGTGCAACGAGACCATTTTGCGGTTGTAGATATCCCTTCTGGCAGGGTCCAAATAAAGGACAACGCATGCGTTGTCCCAACGGGTTGTCTGGTTATCATATCCAGTCGGGATAAGGCATGCCTTATCCCTTAAAAAAGATTCCGCATCGGAATTAACAACCGTGATCTTTCGTCCTAAAACCGCAAAATTATGTTCCGCCAAGTCACACAGTTCCTTCTGATTTTCAACGTAATAGGATGTTTTGAATCTCTCCGATAGGAAATATGAATCGACACCCAGACCGCCTGTCAGGTCGACAAAGACATCACCACCATTGATGATCGAGGCCTTGTATTTCGCGGTAAGTTCGGAAGAACACTGCTCTATCGAAAGATGTTTTGGGAACAGCAAATCAGGATTCGACGCCCACGACGGCACCTTTTTCGAAAGAAGCTGCCGAGCCTCTATCTGGTTAAGTACAAATGTTTTATCTACATCATCAGGAAACTTATGCAACGCCAGCTGGCGCACGTCATCCTTCAGATGCGACTCAATGAAATCCCGGGTAGCTGTATTCATCAGCTTTTCAAAGCGTTATTGTATTTCCTACGGAAATTGAAGAACAAAGCCGTGAACAATACCGTGATGCAGCCTGCTATTATCAGGGCGACAACATGCGAGAAGCCTACACCTTCGACGTATTTCCCGGCAGGGAATTCGATAATATATGTCATTGTGACCATCGTCATGAACATCGCCGGAATGATGCTGAAGATATAGTTTTTCTTTTCCTTAGCGAGATAAACCGTTATAGCCCAAAGAGTTACCATCGCCAAAACCTGATTCACCCAAGCGAAATAACGCCAAATCATATCGAAACCTTTCGCGTCGGCGAGACTGTAAACCAATATGGCGGCTGTGACAGCGAACATAGGAATGGCGATGATGAGGCGGTTCTTTATGGATTTCTGGTCGAAACGCATGAAATCAGCAATAATGAGACGAGCAGAACGCAAAGCTGTATCGCCCGATGTGACTGCTGCCGAGATGACGCCGAGGATGGTAATCACCGCAATAACCGGGGTAAACCAAGTGTTGGCAATAATTCCCACGATGGCGGCTCCGCTCTTGCCTGTGACGTCAACGACGCTGTCGGGACTGAAGAAATATGCCGCAGCTGCTGCCCAAATCAAAGCAACGATGCCTTCTGTTATCATCGCACCGTAAAAAATCGTACGGCCTTGTTTCTCGTTGACCATACAACGTGCCATAAGCGGCGACTGAGTGGCATGGAAACCGGAAATCGCGCCGCAGGCTATGCTGATGAACATCATCGGGAAGATTGGGGTATGCGCCGCTCCAGGATGACGATTCTGCAATCCGCTCCAAATCTCAGGAATCTCAGGCTGATACATGATAAACGCCACAAAGATAGCGACAGCCATACCCAACAGAAGCAAACCGAAAACAGGGTAAATCTTGCCGATGAGCTTGTCGATTGGCAACAAAGTCGCTATCAGATAATAAACCAAGATGATGACGACCCAAATGTAAGTGTTCCAGCTCGGAGTGAAGTTGCTGACCAACAATGTCGCCGGAGTGTTGACGAACACCACACCGACCAAAATCATCAGCAAGACTGTGAAGCCGCGCATGAACTGTTTCACGCCGTGGCCAAGGAACATGCCGTGAATCTCGGGCAGACTGGCTCCTTTGTTTCTCAAAGAAATCATTCCCGAGAGGTAATCGTGGACAGCACCTGCGAAGATTGTGCCGAGCACGATCCACAGGAACGACGCCGTTCCGAACTGAGCTCCCATGATGGCACCGATGATAGGACCGACGCCGGCAATATTCAAAAACTGAATCAAGAATATACGCCAAGGTTGCATAGGCACATAGTCGACACCGTCGGCCATGGTGACAGCCGGTGTCTCGCGTTTCGGGTCAGCGCCGAAGAGTTTCTCGATAAACTTTCCGTAAATGAGATAGCCGACAATCAAGACGGCAAGAGCTATAAAAAAAGTTATCATATTCTGTTATTTTTGTCCGAATTCCATCAAATAAGCTTTGATAAACTCATCGATTTTACCGTCCATCACGGCCTGCACGTTGCTGGTCTGGTAGTTGGTGCGATGGTCTTTCACGCGGCGGTCGTCAAAAACGTATGAGCGGATCTGCGAGCCCCACTCAATTTTTTTCTTCGATGCCTCGATTTTGTTTTTCTCCTCCATGCGGTGCTGCAGCTCCTTGTCGTACAGCTGTGACTTCAGCAATCGCATAGCGTTTTCCTTGTTTTTCGGCTGGTCGCGAGTCTCAGTGTTTTCAATCAGAATCTCCTCTTCGTGACCGTCGTAAGGATCTTTGTACTGATATCTCAGACGCACTCCCGACTCCACTTTGTTCACGTTCTGACCGCCAGCACCGCCGCTGCGGAATGTGTCCCATGTCAAGCGTGACGGGTCGATGACTATCTCGATGGTGTCGTCGATCAAAGGTGTCACGAACACCGAGCTGAACGATGTCATACGCTTGCCTTGGGCGTTGAATGGCGACACGCGCACGAGGCGGTGCACTCCGTTCTCGCCTTTGAGGTAACCATAAGCATAGTCGCCGTCGATTTCCATTGTGCATGACTTGATTCCGGCGTCGTCGCCTTCAAGAATGTTACTTATTCTCACCTTATAGTTATGAGCCTCGGCATAGCGCATATACATACGCATGAGCATGTCGGCCCAGTCCTGCGACTCTGTTCCGCCAGCGCCTGCGTTGATTTTCAGCACGCAGCTCATTGAGTCGGCTTCGTCGTGAAGCATGTTGCGGAACTCGAGGTCTTCGACGAGCTTTATCACGTCGGCATATTGCTTGTCGACCTCCTCTTCTGTCGCCTCGCCTTCCTTGGCAAAATCGTACAAAACGCCGAGGTCGTCGTTGGCTTTCACGATCTCGTCGTAAGCTGTCACCCAGCTCTTCACGTCGCGGATCTGGCGCATGATAACCTTGCCGTTTTTCGGGTCATCCCAGAAGCCGTCGGCCTTCGTTTTCTCTTCTAATTCAGCTATTTTCGACAGTTTGGTGTCGATGTCAAAGATACCTCCTCAAGGCATCAATCCTCTTACTTAACTCTTTTATGCTGTCTAAAGTGACCATATTAATATAAGGTGTAAAACTTCTGCAAAAATAATAAAAGTTTTAAACTATTATTTATTCTTGACTAATTTTTTGAACTCTTTTTGTGCCTTTGCCATCTGTTTTTGGAATTCAGGACTCGTCTGAAGACGGGCGTATCCTATGCTTGCGCCGGAACGTGTGGCGTCGATGTCGCTTTGCCAATGTGCTCCGGTGATGACGCGGTTTTCGCAATACAGCCAGGCACGGCTGAAGATGGATCCTGATGCCTCCGGGTTGATTTCCGAGAGCAGCAATGCCGATGTCCAGCAACGTATTGTATGTCCCGACGGGTAGCTGCCCTCGCCGCTGAACTCCTTGTCGCTCTCCATGAAAGGCTCCTCATGGAAATACACGAACGGGCGTGTGCGGTGGTAATATGCCTTTGGTGCCACGCGCATCTGATCGACGGTGGCGAGGCTGTTGGTGATGAGTTTCCAAATCTCAGGGGTGCCTTTCTCAGAAATCTCGAGTCCGAACGGCACGCTCAGCTCAGCCAAAAGAGCCTCGTAACTCCACACGGCGTCGCGTTTTGCCATTTCGGCACGCTCGGTGTCGTAACGCTGCATCTTGCCCCACATATAACGTAGGACGTCATAACTGAAGGCCTCCGACGTGCTGTCGGGCGGTGCCGGCAGACATTGTATCAAATCAGGCATCTCCTCGGTGGTAAAATACGTCGTCGGCTGATAGCCTTGAGCAATGACATTACACAAGCAGCTGATGAGAAAGACAAACGTTAAAATCAGTTTTGATAAATTTTTCATTTTCATACTATTTATTAACTATTATACAGGAAATTTCTCCACTACGCTTCGATTCGGTCGAAATGACGAAGGGCATCCCAAACCAGACTTGGTTCATACCCTTTCTGAATCGCATATTGCGCCAGTTTTGCCTTCTTTTTATATGGGTCGGTATCGTTGATTTTCTTGGCTTTCAAGACTTTTATCAATTCGTCTTTATAAATTTCAGGGTCGATTTCCGACAGGGCATTGCCGATAATCTCATCGCTGATGCCTTTCATTTTCAGCGACATTTTTATCTTGTTAACGCCCCATTTTTTAAGGTAAATCTTGCTTCTCACGAAAGTGGATGCATAACGCTCATCGTCGAGATAGCCTTCATCTACAAGGAGTTTCACAATTTTCTCCTTCTCGGCATCGGGCATGTCGAAGGTGGAGAGCTTAGTCCTCACCTCCTGAGTGCACCTGTCCTGATAAGCGCAGTAGTGCAACACCTTTTTTAATATAACGTCGTTCGACAATTCCATTCCACAAAATTACTGATTTTTTATTCATCAAACACCAAATTTTGTATTTTTGCGTTGTAAAATTATGATTAAAAAGGTTTTAAATAGGTTTTTCTTGGTTTTGGGCGCTCTTTTTGCCCTATTCCTGATTTTGGGTGCGACATCGGCTCCATTTTATATGCATTATAATTTAGGCATTGACCCTAATCATGATAACGACACAGTACAACCATTTGAGCCTCAGCATGTTATAATGATGGGCGGCGCAGGCATGCCTTCAGCGAGCAACCTCATGCGACTTTATTACACCGCAGGTCTCTCCAAAAATTACGACTGTCCTGTAACCATCGTCCATCCGCAAGACTCCATTTGTCATGTCGAGATGTTTAATTATCTTGTAAATCAAGGGGTTACAAGAGAGATTTTCCACGATACCATTGGCACCAACACCCGTTCGCAGGTACTCGGTCTCGCCGAAAACTTTCCCGAATTGCTGACCACCAACATCATCGTTGTGACCTCGCCCGAACATCTGAAAAGGACGATAAAATGCTTTAACAAGGCTGGTTTTCAATATGTTAGAGGCATGGCGGCATACGAAGGCACTGTCGATTTCAATCTTTCTTTGAAAGGACAAAAAGTTGATGGCATAGAAGAGGTTCCAAGCGTCGAAAGTACCCGGCTGCGCTACACTTTCTGGAATTATCTGAAGCTCGAAATAGACACTTATCGCGAATATCTCGCACTGTTTTATTACAGAATAAAAGGTTGGATTTAGTTGCGGCCGTAGAGGCGGTTTATCCACTCGGCTTTGCCCATTTTTCTTAGAGTTTGTTTCACCCACTGGCGGTTTTCTGGTTTATACCAGAAGAAAAAGCGTTGCTGTGCCAGCTTCTCCTCTTTGTTTTTCGCCACAAAAACAGGCTTCAAAGTATACGGGTCGTAGCCCGAATAATAGATTTCTGTCGCCAAAGTCATCGGCGTCGGCGTGAAGTCCTGCACCTGCTCGAGATGATAGCCTAAGTCCTTGGTTTTCACCGCAAGTTCGGCCATATCCATCAAGGTGCACGCCGGATGGCTCGATATAAAATAAGGTATCAGCTGTTGGTTGAGATGATATTTCTCGTTGACCTGATCGAAGCGTTTTTTCAATTTATTGAACAGAGAGAACGGCGGTTTACGCATGAGCCTCAACACGTTATCGCTCACCTGCTCGGGTGCCACCTTCAGACGCCCGCTCACATGACGACGCATCAGCTGCTCGAAATATTCATCGTAACCCAGCTTGCCATCGGGGTCTTCGTTGGTAAGGAAAAGGTCATAACGGATGCCCGAGCCTATGGTCACCTTTTTGATATTAGGGTTCTTGTCGACCTCCTTGTAAAGCTCAATCAAAGGATGATGGTCGGTATTCAAATTCTTGCAGATATTCGGCTGGATACAGGTCGGACGCACGCATTTCTCGCACAGCGACTCGTCTTTTCCGCGCATGCGATACATGTTCGCCGACGGGCCTCCCAAATCGCTGATATAGCCTTTAAAATCAGGCATCTGCGTCACCTGTTCCACTTCACGTAAAATCGATTCTTTGCTTCTCGAAGCCACGAATTTCCCTTGATGTGCCGAGATGGTGCAGAAGGCGCAGCCGCCGAAGCATCCCCTATGGATGTTCACCGAATGGCGTATCATCTCGTAAGCCGGAATCGGGCCGCGTTTGGCATATTTCGGGTGCGGCATGCGGGTGTATGGCAGGTCGAAGGCTGCGTCGATCTGCGCCGTGGTGTAAGTCGGATACGGCGGATTGATATAAAGTGTCTGATTACCAACATCTTGCAACAGTCTGGCAGCGTGTTTTTTGTTAGACTCCTCCTCCACATGCTTGAAATTCGAGGCGTAGAGCTTCTTGTCTTTCAAACATATTTCATGCGACACAAGTCTTATATCTTGCCATTCCGACTCGACGGGCTGCGATTTCTTTTTCAGGAAAAACGTCTGCGGGATATCGGTTATCTCGTCGATTTTCTTGCCTTCAGAAAGGGCTTTTGCAATCTCAGTATTGGCTATCTCGCCCATGCCGTAAACGCCCATATCTGCATGAGAATCAACGAGGATGCTTGGTTTTAAAGAATCAGACCAGTAGTCATAATGCGTCACTCTCCGCAACGATGCCTCGATGCCTCCGAGGACGACCGGCACATCGGGATAGATCTGTTTCAGGATGTTGCAATAAACCACCGATGCATAGTCGGGACGAAATCCCGCCTCGCCGCCAGGGGTGTAGGCGTCGTTGGAGCGCAGGCGTTTGTTGGCGGTGTAGTGGTTCACCATCGAGTCCATACAGCCTGCCGAGACGCCGAAAAACAACCGCGGCTTGCCGAATTTGCGGAAGTCGCGGAGGTCGTCACGCCAGTTAGGCTGCGGGATGATGCCAACTTTGTAGCCTTCTTTCTCAAGTGTGCGTCCGATGACAGCAGCCCCGAACGAGGGATGGTCGACGTATGCGTCGCCGCTGACGAGCACGATGTCGAGCTCGTCCCAACCGCGCAGGTCGGATTCCTTCTTCGTTATCGGGAGCCACTTGAGGTCCATGTTTTATTTAATGGAGTCAACAAAAAACTTTGACAACCCCTCTCTTGCATCCTGCAGCTTGGCGTACCATTCCTGGCTTGAATTCTGTCCGACCACGTCGGTGACGTATTTCACTGAAATGAACGGGATTTTCATCTCACGGCATACATCAGCCACAGCGTATGATTCCATATCGATGACATCGCCTTCAATATCGGCGCCTTCAGTGATGAAGCTGTCGCCAGTGTTGCAGGTGCCTATCAATTTAGCATGTTCCATCAAGTGCCACGATGGGATGGCATGCTTGATCACATCTACATCAAACTCCATCTCCGAAATCACACCGTTAAGGTATACCTTACGTAAATCCCTGTCAACGAAACGGTTACAGACGATGATATCGCCGACTTTATGATTTAATGTGCCTGCCGAGCCGATGTTTATCACTATGTCGGGATGATGCTCGCAGATGGCGTTCATAGTATGCATGGCAGCTCTCACCTTGCCTATACCTGTTTCAACGTAAATCACCTCCGCGTTAGGGATGTTAACCTCAATTTTTTCCTCAGGAATTGCGTAAACTAATAAAATCTTCATAATCAAAAGTAATTTCATAGCAAATTTATTGTTAAATATGTAATAATTCCCATTCCGATTTTCATTGCATTTTCATCAATGTTAAAATCTGACGTATGTTGTTTGGCTTTAATGCCTATTTCAGGATTTGAAGTGCCTAAACGATAGAAACATGCCGGCACTTTCTGCGAATACCAGGCGAAATCCTCGGCGGTCATCAGCTGAGGCAATTCTTTTACCTTATCTTTACCTAAAATCTCTTTCGCGAAAGCGGCACATTTCTCAGTCAGTTTCACGTCGTTTTTCAATGAAGGATAGCCTTGTTCGATGAAGGCCTCCGCCTCACAGCCATATTCCGATGCGATTGCTTTTGAAACCTTCAAAATATTGTTTTTCAATGCCTTACGTTTCTCTTCATCGAAAGTACGCATCGTGCCTTTCAGATTCACCTCGGATGGGATGACGTTGTATGTGCCGTCGGCAATGAAACTTCCGAATGCCAACACAACATCTCCACCTTTTTCAGGATATAATTCAGATAATTTTGACACTATTTTCGCGGCAGCGAGCAATGCGTTGTCACGTTCGGCAGGCTTTGCGGCATGGCCTCCCCTGCCCTTCACGGTGATGTTGACCTCGTCTGACGATGCCATGTAAGGACCGGCATGGAAACCGACTTCGCCACACGGCAAATCAGGATAGACATGCTGTCCGATGATTAAATCGACGTCATCAAGGACACCTTCTTTTATCATTAATGAGGCTCCGCCAGGCAGTTTCTCCTCGCCTGGCTGGAAAATCAGTTTTATCGTGCCCGAGAATTTATCTCTTAAATCATTGAGGATGAAGGCAGTACCAAGAAGCATTGCAGTGTGCGCATCATGACCGCAGGCATGCATCACGCCCTCGTTGACGGAGCGGTATGGGAGGTCGGTGGTCTCGTGGATAGGGAGAGCGTCCATATCGGCACGAAGGGCGATAGTCGGTCGAACTGACACCCCTTTTATCGTCGCCACGACACCTGTTCCGGCGATATCTGATTGAAACTCAATGTTCTTTGATGCGAGACATTTCTTTATGAGTTCAGCGGTTTCTTTCTCACAGAAGCTCAATTCAGGGTGCTGATGAAGCTGTCGACGAATCGCCACGACCTCATCGAAATACGCGTCACACTTGGATTTTATCAGCTGCCTCATTTTTAATTTTATTTTTTGCAAAAATAAAAAAAATATTAGTACCTTTGCGCTCCAATTATAAGAGTCGAAAAAAAAAATTAAAATATAAAAATAAACGAACATGAAAAAGGAAGTAAAATTTAGTCTTGTCTACCGCGACATGTGGCAGAGCTCAGGCAAATACGTGCCTCGCAAGGACCAGCTGGAAAAGATTGCGCCGCTCATCATCGAGATGGGTTGCTTCGATCGTGTGGAGACCAACGGCGGTGCTGCCGAACAGGTCAACCTGCTTTATGGCGAGAACCCGAACCCTTCGGTACGCGCATTCACAGCAGCATTGCATAAAGGCGGCATCGAGTGCCACATGCTCGACCGCGCTCTCAACGCATTGAGAATGAACCCTGTGCCAGCCGACGTGCGTCAGCTGATGTATAAGGTAAAGAAAGCTCAGGGCGTCGACATCACTCGTATCTTCTGCGGCTTGAACGACGTGCGCAACATCATCCCGTCGATTCAGTGGGCTAACGAAGCAGGCATGATCTCACAGGCTGCCATGAGTATCACCTATTCACAGGTGCATACCGCCGAGTATTACATGCACATGGCCGATGAGCTCATCGCCGCCGGTGCTAAGGAAATCGCTTTGAAAGACATGGCAGGCGTCGGTCGTCCTGTCACATTGGGCAAGATAGTGAACCATATCAAGACACAGCACCCTGAGATCAAGGTGCAGTACCACGGTCACACCACCCCAGGCCTCTCTATGGCATCAATGCTCGAGGTCTGCAAGGCCGGCTGCGACTACGTCGACGTGGCAATGGAACCTCTCTCATGGGGCACCGTCCATCCTGACGTCATCAGCGTGCAGGCTATGTTGAAAGACGCCGGTTTCCTCGTGAAAGACATCGACATGAAGACCTACATGGCTGCCCGCAGCATGACACAGAGCTTCATCGACGACTTCCTCGGCTACTGGATCGACCCACGCAACCGTTACATCAACTCATTGCTGTTGGGTTGCGGTCTTCCAGGCGGCATGATGGGCTCACTGATGGCCGACCTCAAGCCGGTACACGCCGCTATCAACATGAACCGCAAGAATCAAGGTCTTCCAGAACTCTCAGAAGACGAGATGCTCGTCGAGCTGTTCGATGAGGTTCAGAATATCTGGCCTAAACTCGGCAACCCGCCATTAGTGACGCCTTTCAGCCAGTACACCAAGAACATCGCCTTGATGAACCTCTTCGCGATGAGCAAGGGCGAGCCTCGTTACGAGACATCCATCGACCCTGCCGCATGGGACATGATTCTCGGCAAAGCCGGAAAACTCCCGGGCACTCTGGCACCTGAGATCGTGGAACTCGCCAAGAAGAAAGGCTTCGAGTTCTTCACAGGCAACCCGCAGGACAACTACCCTGATGCACTTCCTCATTTCATCGAAGAGATGAAGAAAGAGGGCTGGGATCGCGGTCAGGACGACGAAGAGCTGTTCGAGTTTGCAATGCACGAGAAACAGTATCGTGAATACAAGTCTGGCGAGGCAAAACGCCGTTTCAACCAGGAACTCGAGGCTAAGATGCAGGCTAAGGCCGAGCAAGGCGGCAACAAAGTCAGCCTTGACGACCTCCGCAAGATGCGTCATCCGAACGCCGAGACAGTGACAGCGCCTACAAGCGGACAGGTCATCTGGGAACTCGACGCCTATGAGAAGTCGATGGCACCAGCCACAGGCACCAAATACAACGAAGGCGACACCTTCTGTTATATCCAGACACCTTACGCACCTGAGGAGGTGAAAACCAACTGGAGCGGCAAACTCGTGGAAGTCGTCGCCGAACAAGGCAAAAACGTGAAAAAAGGCGATATTTTAGCTTTCATCGAGAAATAAAAATTGAAAAAAAGGGCGGATGTATGGTTCGCCCTTTTGTTTTTTTTTCGTATATTTGCATGTTGAAAAATTTCAAATTACAAACTTAAATATTATTTCATATGAAGAAAACTCTACTATTCATTGCAGCATTTCTGATGTCAGTATCAGTATTTGCACAGACAAGAGCCACATTCTTAAATGAGCATTTCAACGGCTCATCAGCACCTGATGGCTGGCACGTTGAAGGACTTGGCACAAGCAACTGGGGTATTTCAGCCACACAAAACGCCGGCGGCCAGGCTAACGAACTCGTCCTCGTTTGGAGTCCACAGTTCAACGGCACCTCACGCATGGTGATGCCGGCTGTAGACCTCACAGGAGTTTCAAACGTTGTCGTAAGCTTCAAACACGCTCTCGACAATTACCAGGGCTCTCACACCATCGGTATCGCAACATCATCAGACGGTGGCACCACTTGGAATGAAGGCTGGTCACAGGCCTACAATACAAGCAACGTTTGGACTGTAACACAGAACATCACAACAGCCGACATGGGCAACAGCGATGTCTTGTTCTGCCTCTTCTACACAGGCAACAGCTACAACATCAACAACTGGTATTTCGATGATATCGAGATCTTCTCACAGGAAAACCTCGACCTTTCATTGAACAGCATTGATATGAACAGCGCAATAAATGCAGGCGACACTGATATCACCTTCACAGTTCAAAACAAAGGTATTGAAACCATCAGCCAATTCAAGATGGGTTATCAGATCAATGAAGAAGAACCAGTTGAAGAAGTGTTTGATATGACATTGGCGTCTTTACAATCACAGCAGCTCACATTTGCAGCACCCGTTAATTTACTTCCTGGCTCATACGACATCACAGTCGCAGTCTTGGAAGTGAACGGTGGCAATGACGATGACCCTACAAACGACGTGTTGACAAAGCGTATCAACGTTGCTCTCGGCGACACCCAGAGAATCCCTATGATTGAGCACTTCTCAAGTTCAACATGCGGACCATGCGTCAGCGTTAACAATCAGATGGGCACCCTCACAAACAACAACCCTGGCAAATTCACCTACACCAAATATCAGATGAACTGGCCTGGCAACGGTGACCCATATTACACAGAAGAAGGCGGCGTGAGAAGAATCTTCTACGGCATTAACGCAGTGCCAAACGTAATCCTCGAAGGAACGAATCTCGGTGCAGCATCTGTGAGTCAGAGCCAGCTGGACACACATTACAACACACCTTCATTCGCTGATGTGAGAGGCTCATTCAACGTCGATGGCAACAACATCACCGTTAAGGTTGATTTCATGTCATTCTACGAAATGACTGACGAAAAAGCTTTCGTGACAGTTAACGAGAAAGTCACCACTGGCAATGTCGGAACAAACGGTGAGACCTCATTCCACCATGTCTTCATGAAATTCTTGACCTCACCTTCAGGCGACGCTCTCAACATCCCTGCAGGCGAATGCCAGCATATCGAATGGACACAAGACTTGTCAGGCACTCACGTTGAGGAAATGACAGACCTCGAGGTGTCAGCATGGATTCAGAATACGGCATCACAGGATGTCCTCAACAGCCACTTCATGTATGAATACACCGACATCCACCCATATCCAGTGCAGAACCTCGCTATTGAAGAAGGCGAAAACGGCGTCACACTAACATGGGAAGCTCCAGAAGGCGGCAACGCTCTGGCTTACAGAGTTTACCTCGACGGCAATGTCATCGCTGAAAGCACCACCGACACACAGTTAGCTTACAATTGCGAATATGGCTACTATGTCTTCGCCGTCGAAGCACTCTATGAAAATGAAATGACTTCAGTGAAGATGGCAAAAGGTGTCGACTACAAAGACCACACCACAGTCGCTGAAAACCAGGAAAATGCTTACAACATCTATCCTAACCCAACCAACGGCAACATCACCGTTAGCGGCGAAAACATCAACTTAGTCGAAGTTTACAACATCTGCGGTCAGAAAGTTATCTCTCTCGAGACAAAGACCAGCAGTGTGAACGTCAACATGAGCGAGCTCACAGCAGGCGTTTACATGGTGAAGATCGTTGACAACAACGGCAACGCCACCGTTAACAAAATCGTTAAAAGATAGTTAGAAGTTAGTAGTTAAAAAAAAGGTCTCTTGGATATCCAAGAGACCTTTTCTATTCCATACAAACAACTTCTAACTCCTAACTTCTAACTGAACGAAGTTCTTGATTTCTTCTTTTGTCGCGTTGACACTAAAGACGTGGTCAGGTTTCAGATACCAGACATCATTATGTTCTTTGAACAATGCCTCGCCGCCACCGGTGATATTGAGCATGATGACGTCGTCGGCTTTGACTTGTTTGTTTTCAACAGCTTGGATGAGCGATGCTGTCGCTGCGCCTGCTGCGTGATAGATGTCGACGCCTTCAAGCTCCTTGAACAGGTCGCAAGCCTTCTGGGTCTCATCGTTAGTCACAGCAAAGAAGTCGCCATCGGTATCTACCATAGCGTCGAACAAGCCTCCTGCCAACGAATAAGGCGGTTTGCGGTTTGAGAGCACCTTAGCCACAATCTCCGATGCGTCTTTACGAGCCTGTTCTGCGTCGTACGGCAACATTGCGCGTGAATGAGCCTTCCATGCGTCATACATCGGGGTGAACGGCTTATTCTGTGACACATAAAGCTTAGCTTTGTTTGTGCCGTAGCGACCGTCTTCGATGAAACGGAGGTTTGCCTCCCATGCCGCGATGGCACCTGTGCCGCTACCCACAGCCTGGAAGTAATAATCAGGGATGCGGCCGATTGTGGTCACCGCCGACATCATGGTGGTGCTCATGCCGTCACGACGAGCTATGTTCTTGGCACCGCCCTCAGCAAAGAAGCCGTCCATCTCACAGATGATATTACCTAAATTTATAGCATCGAAATAGTCGCTGCCGCTCTCTGTACAGAGCAGTTTCACGCACGGATTGAGAGGTTTCTCAAACCACAAAGCGTTGATATTGTCTTCCGGGACCGTCAGCAAAAGCTTGATATTGTTGTCTGAGCACACCTGAGCGAAGGCTCTTGCGGTGTTACCTGCCGACGACACCACCATCACCTGTTCGCGAAGCTTGCCGTCGAGACGTGCGCACACCGAATATGCCTCGGTCTCCTTGAATGAGCAGGTACGCATTTTAGCGCCAATCTGAGGAAAATATCCATTAAAAGTGATGTATAAATTATTGAGTCCCAGCTTCTTGGCGAGTTTCTCGCTCTTATATGTCACTGGGCAGGAAGCGCCTTTCAAAAGGTTCTTCAGAGGCATCCAGTCGGCAAAACGGTAAAGACCCTCGTTCTCCTCTTTCACCTCGAGTTGTTTCTTCTCATAAATTGCTCGGATAAGACTCGGTTTCTCACTGTTCGGGAAGTCGAGCATCCAGCCAGAATCTTCGCAAACGCGACCATCAGCCACGCATTGCACCTGATACTTCGTTGGTTTAAACGTCATATACAAAAAACATTATTTCAAAGTCGCAAAGATAGTAAAATATATTACTATTTTGAAAAAAAGATAAAATTTTTCTTTTTTTTCCTAGATTTATTAATAATAATTACTTATTTTTGTGCATCGAAAATGAGTAATTATAACACCATGAAAGACTTGAAACATTTAATTTTAGTAGCTGCGGCGATGTTTTTTGCCATTTCGGCGCAGGCTCAGAAAGAAGAAAAACCAGTTTATCAAATCACCGACGATGTCGAGGTGCCTCACACCATTGTGCAGAACCAGGCAAGATCTGGAACGTGTTGGTGCTTTGCGGGTACAGGCTTCGTTGAAGCTGAGATTTTAAGAAAATACGATGTAAAACTCAACCTTTCGGAGATGTATTCAGTGCGTTGGGCTTACACCAAGAAATTCGACCGTTTTGTGCAGTTGCACGGTGCCACCAACCTCAGCTGCGGCGGTGAGGTCATTGACGTGCTCTACGCCATCAACGATGCCGGCATGATTACGGATGAGGCATACAGCGGCCTTGTCATAGGCGATGAAAACCACAATCACAGCGAGATTCAGAAAGCCGTCGAAGGTTATGCCAAGTTAGTGACACAAAAAAGCAACGGACGCATACTTTACGAAACATATCCTAAGGTTTTGAAGGGCATCCTTGATGGCTATCTCGGTGAGGCTCCTGAAGAATTCGAGTACGAAGGTGTGAAATACACTCCTAAGTCATTTGCCGAGAAATACGCTCTCGACATCAACGATTACGTGCAGTTCTCATCGTTCATGGATCAGGAGATGTACAAGCCGTTCCTCCTTCTCATCCCTGACAACTGGACCTACACCATGACGTACAACATGGGCTTCGACGAGATGATGGCCGAAGTCGACAACGCCTTGAACAACGGCTATACCGTGGGCTGGGCACAGGATGTCAGTGACAAAGGCTTCTCACGCAAGGCTGGTGTCGCCATCGTCCCGACTGACGATGTAAACGCTATCCGCGAAAGCAATCCTAAGGCATTTAAGAAGATGACCGACGCAGAAGTGCTTGAAAAACAATACTCTTTCGAGTATGTGATGCCCGAAAAGGAAGTCACCGAAGAGATGCATCAGCGCGCCTACAACGACTGGAGCACAGGTGACGACCACAGCATGTTGCTTGTCGGCATCGCCCACGACCAGAACGGGAACAAATATTATAAGGTGAAAAACTCATGGGGCGAGAGCGGTCCATACAAGGGCTACTGGTACTGCTCAGAAGAGTTCGTGAAGCTCCACACAGTGTTCTTCACAGTAAACAAAGCCGCTTTCAGCGACGGAATGAAAAATAAACTCTTCTAATCGTCATTTCGACCGACCGAAGGGAGTAGAGAAATCTCATATACAGAAATTATTAACAAATCAAAATAATAAACAAATGAAATTCAGACATTTTTTAATGGCAGCCGCTATGTTGATTAGCGTGCCAACATTCGCACAAGCTCCTGAAAAGGACGCAAAATCAGAAGAAGAAGGTTACAAATTTGAAGTCATCAAGGAATTACCTGTGACATCAGTGAAAGACCAGAACAGAGCCGGTACATGCTGGTGCTATTCAACACTCGGTTTCTTCGAGGCAGAATTGCTTCGTATGGGCAAGCCAGAGTACGATTTCTCAGAGATGTACATCGTTTACAAGACATATCAGGATCGTGCTGACCGTCACGTCCGCACACACGGCGATGTCTCTTATGCAGAAGGCGGCTCATTCGGCGATGTCATCTATGCCATCAAACACTACGGTCTCGTTCCGGATGTGGAGATGAGCGCAGGTCAGATGCACGGCGACAGCCTCACCGACTTCTCAGAGTTTTCTAACGTCAGCGGCAGATTCCTCGAAGGCGTTGTCAAGACCAAGAAGCTTCAGCTCGGCACCGACGAGAACCACACCCCACTTTGGAAGACAGCTTTCGACGGCATCCTCGACGCCTACATCGGCAAATGCCCAGAGAAGTTTACCTACAACGGCAAAGAATACACTCCAATGGAGTTTGCAAAATCAACAGGTTTGAACATGGACGACTATGTCAACATCGCTTCATTTGCACATCAGCCATGGTATGAGCCATTCGTCATCGAGGTTCAGGACAACTGGCGCTGGGGCAAGGCATACAACCTCCCAGTCGATGAGTTCATGGAGGTGATGAACTACGCTATCGACAACGGTTACCCGATCGCATGGGGTGCTGACGTCAGCGAGAGCGGCTGGCTCAGAGGCAAGATGGCTGGCGTTTGCGTCCTCCCAGACCTCAAGAACCAGGCAGCAGACAAATCAGGAACAGACTTCGCACACTGGAACGGCCTCAGCGCAGCTGACCGTCAGAGAGAAGCTATGAGCAAGCCTACACCACAGCGCTGGGTCACCGACCAAGACCGTCTCGACGCTTACAACAACTACGAGACAACCGACGACCACGGCATGGTGATCTACGGAAAGGCAAAAGACCAGATGGGCAACATCTACTTCATGGTGAAGAACTCATGGGGCGATGCAGGCAACTACCACGGCAACTGGTATGCATCAGAGGCTTTCGTGCGTTACAAAACTTTGAACTACGTCGTTCATAAAGACGCTCTTCCAAAGGCAATCAGAAAGAAACTCGGAATTAAATAAATTTTTTAAAACCTAACTTAACCTAAAAAAATTCAACTATGAAAAAGCTTTCATTTATGATTCTTGCATTGTTCTGGGGAACAATTGCTTTTGCACAAGCTGATCAAGTCTCAAGTGAAAAGAAGGCTGTTGACCAGTACGGCAACAAAGTCGAAGTACAAGACGTGTTTGCCTCCGACCGTGACGGCATCCTCGTTTTCGAGTCGAAAAATAAAGACTACAAATTCTGGTTTGACTCCAGAGTTCAGGTCGATTTCGCCAACTACTTCGGCGAACAGAAATGGGCTGACAACATCGGTGACGGCGCAAGTCTCCGCCGTGCCCGTTTTGCTGTCAAGGCTCAGATCACTCCACAATGGTATGGTGAGGTCGATATGGAACTGGCAAACGGTTCATTCGAACTCAAAGACGCTGTGGTACGTTACACAGGCCTCAAAAACTGGCAGTTCACTGTCGGTAACATGAAGCCTGACTTCTCTATCTCACGTAACACCTCGTCACGTTACCTTGAATTCATGGAACGTCCTATGGTTGTCAACGCATTCGCACCAAGTCGTCACCTCGGTATCTTCGCCAAATATGCTGGCAAGTACTTCTTCGCAGGAGCAAGCATCTTGTTCCAGGAGATCGAAGGACAGGAGACACGCGACTTCGTTGAGAAAAACAACAAGGACTACGGCATGGATGAAGGCGTATCATACGTCGGAAAACTCGTTGTCCGTCCTATCAACGAACTTGACTACGGTATCCACATCGGTGGTGCTTTGATGTTTGACACTCCTAAGACATCTGATGAGACTGGTGTTTACAGCACCACACGCTTCAGCACTCGTAACTCAACAAACATCAACCGTAAAAAGTATGTTGACACCGACGATATCAAGAACATCGACCACGACCTCATCGGAACAGTGGAACTCGCAGGTCACTACAATGGTCTGCGTGTCGAGACCGCTTGGATTTCTGATTGGACATACATGAAGAAAATCACCAACATCACCAAGCCATATCATTTCTATGGTTGGTATATTGAAGGCGGTTATCTCCTCTTCGGTGGAAAACAGACCTACGACAATGGCGGCGCCAAGTTCAACCGCGCACGCAATGGCCGTAAATGGGGTGATGTGGAACTCTCACTCAAGTACGAATTCATCGACTTAAACGACTATGAAGGACGTGGCGTTGATGCCATCTACGGTGGTGCAGCCGACCTCTTCGGTGCAGCACTTAACTTCTACCTCGGAAAGAACGTGAAAATCGCTCTTAACTACCAGTACGTTAACAACGACCGTTATGCTAACGGAAAAGGCAAACTCTATGTGGGTCTTGACGCCAACGGCCTCCCGACTAAGGACTACACCCAGGTCGTGGCAGGCGCAGGCGATGCCGGCGTGAACTACCACATGCTTTCTGGCCGTTTCCAGATAGCTTTCTAACAAATGATAATGTTTTACTTTAAAGATTAAAAATATGAAAAAGATATTATTTGTGGCATTAGCCCTCGTTTTCGGACTGGTTTCTTGCGTGAAAGACAAACCATACCCAGGTATCACCATCACTAACGTCAGCTACAGCCCGACAGCTGTTACCGAGTTCTCAAACGTGACGGTGTCAGCAACAATCACAAGTTTCAACGACTTCACAGCCAAGTTGGTTTATACAGTCAATAATGGCAATAATGAACTCGTTATGACAGCGGCAGGAGACGTCTTTACCGCAGTCATCCCTGCACAGCCTAACAACACCACTGTGAGCTTCTATGTCGAGGCAAGCAACAAAGATGTCACCACGACATCAGCAACGATGAGCTATACAGTAGGTGCAGTGCCTGTCAACTACAACGCACTCCGTCTCAACGAGCTCAACGGCAACGATAAATTCATTGAGATCTACAACACAGGCAATGAAGCCATCAACCTCAACGGTGTGTATATCGTGAAAGACGGTACCACCACCAACTGGACTGGCGACAACAGCATCAACCTCAACGCCGGTGAATACCTGCTGCTTTACAGCGTCGACGTTCAGCAAGATCATCCGGAGCACCCTGCTAACCTCATCTTCAGCACCGGTCTCTCCGCAAAGAAGAACGTGCGTATCCAGCTCTTCACACCTGCTGGTGAAAGCATCGACGACTTCAACCTCGTTGACATCGACCAAAACGGCGCAGCTTATAACTATCCTGGCAACCAAGCTCCTGCATCATACAGCCGTAACGCCGATGGTGACTGGTACTATTCAGATGCCACACCAGGCGCAGCCAACGTTGATGGCGAAAACATAGTGTTGGGTCTCGAAGGTGGTACACCTCCTACCCCTCCAACACCTGACTATACCAACATCGTGCTCAACGAGTTGAACGGCGACACCAAGTTCATCGAGATCTATAACAAAGGTGAGCTCGACCTCGCAATCGAAGGCTGGTATATTACAAAAGACGGCAATGAGACTGACATCAAGTGGACTGCTGACGCAACAGTTGTTGTCCCTGCTCACGGCTATGTCCTCCTTTACAGCGTCGATGTCCAGGTTGACCATCCGGAGCATCCTGAAAACCTCTTCTTCAACAGCGGTCTCTCAGCAAAGAAGACGGTGCGCATTGCCCTCTACATGGCTGACGGCACCGAGAGAGACGTCTTCACAAGAGGCACAACAGGCGAATGGGGACAGACCATCAGCAACGTCTCTCCTCAGTCATACGCACGTACTCCTGACGGCGGCGACTGGAAACTCGCTGACCCGACACCAAATGCAGCTAACCCTGCAACTGGCGACGACATCCCACAGGAATAATTCGGTTTAACACCTAATAAATCGGCCCTTCGACAGGCTCAGGAACCTTGGCTTTCAAAGCTAAGGCACCCCTGAGCCAGTCGGAAGGTCCTGTTGAGGTATTTATTTTTGAATTTTAAATCTTTAATCAAGATATGGCAAAAGAAGAAATGAAAATCGGCGAAGTGTCAAAGCCGAGATTTGAGTTCCGTTCATTCGGACAATGCTTCTGTGAAGCACACAAACGCATGGCACGCCTCTCAGCACCGGTCCCGGAGAAAGTCTGGGAACGCCTGAGCGATGAAATCTATATCATCTCACGTAAGAACGACATCAACAACACCAAGATCCGTGATGGCAAGATGGATATCAAGACTTACGTACAGACTGTCGACGGCCTCGAGCAGTGGAATCCTCTCATGAAGGGCGAGTTCCCTATCGCTAAGGAAGTCCTCGAAAAAGAAGTGTTCCCGGCTTTCATGGTCGAGATGCCTAAGCTCACCAAGGACACATACACATACGAAGAGTTCATCGCCATGGTGAAGGCCAACCCTGACCTCGCTGCAGTGCGCGTTCACAAACGCCGTTTCGGTTACATGGTCAACGACACCATCTGCGAGTTCGGCGAGGTGCTCATCAACGGAGCTAAGATCGTCACCATCAACTCGGAGTCAACAGAGATCGAAGACATCAAGAAGACCATAAAAGACTGCGGTCTCGAAGGTGTCGAGAATATCAATTATTTACAGGCTATCAAGCGCGTCATCGGCATGTCCGACAAACCGCTCGCAAACGAATAATAACTATGGCACAGGAAATAGAAAAGAAGTTTTTGGTAAAGGGTGACTTCAAAGCTGAAGCATTCAAAGCCACACGTATCACCCAAGGTTATCTCAGCAGCGTGCCGGAGCGCACCGTCCGCGTGAGAGTGAAGGGCGACAAGGGTTACATCACCATTAAAGGCATCGGCAACGCATCAGGCGCAGCACGTTTTGAGTGGGAAAAGGAAATCCCTGTCGACGAGGTACAGCAGCTCCTCGAGATCTGTGAGCCGGGCGTCATCGACAAGACACGCTATCTTGTTAAGAACACCGACGGCAAACACACCTGGGAAGTCGACGAGTTCTACGGCGACAACGACGGCCTCACAGTGGCTGAAGTCGAGCTCACCGACGAGAACGAGCCTTTCGACAAACCGGCATGGCTTGGCGAAGAGGTCACCGGCGACCCTAAATATTTCAATTCAATGCTGATGAAGAATCCATATAAAAATTGGAAATAAATCATTGTAGAGACGTCATAATATGGCGTCTCTACTCAATAACCTATAACCTATAACCTAACAATGGCATTCGACCCTTTGGATATGAACAACTACAAGGTGGAAAAGCTGCCGAAGATGCAGAAATCCTCCTTTGAGCAATGGATGGCACGCCTCGGCGGACCAATAGCCATCATTGCCTTCATCCTTCTCTATTGGTTCGTCCCGATAGGGTTCATAGACAACCTGAATCCCGACATGCTGACAGCGAAGGCTCTGAAACGATATAACGACATCGGCGGAGAGGCGTTCCTGCGCTCCAACTACGCCATGTTAGCCATCTTCATCGCGGGTCTTATCCTTTGGATGACAGAGGCCATTCCAAACTATCTCACCTCCTTATTGATAATATTGGGCATAGTGATATGCAACGTCACGACGCAGAAGGAAGCCCTCGCACAGCTGGGACATCCTGTCATGTGGCTTAATATCTTGTCATTTGTCTTGGCCAGCATGCTCGTCAAGACGCAATTTGCCAAAAGGCTCGCGCTCGCCTTCGTGATAAAATTCGGCAAGAGCGCCAAGGGAGTTCTCTGGAGCTTCCTCATCATCAACCTGGTGCTGTCGGCGTTCATCTCCGCCACCACGGTGAAAGCCACCATCATGCTGCCTATCTTCATGACGGTGTGCGCCATCTACGGAGCATCAAACGGCAACCGAAACAACTTCGGTCGTAACCTCGTGATACAGAACCTGTTCCAGGTGAATGTCGGTGCCAACGCCTTCTACACAGGCAGCGGCGCTCACCTGTTAGCTATATCGCTCATCGCAGGATTCGCAGGCAGCTGCGACTTCGGCTATTCCGACTGGCTCGTGGCATGCGGCCCTATGAGCGTCATCACCCTCGCAGTAGGCTTGATGCTCGGCATCTATGTCTTCTTCCCGATGAAGAAAGAAGAACAGAAACCTCAGATTGAAGGCGGCTTGGAACGTCTGAAACAGGAACTCGATGCCATGGGTAAGATGAAAGCTGAAGAATACAAGGCAGTGGGTATCTTCTTCCTCGTGCTTATTCTCTGGATCACCAAAGGCACCTTCCATAATATCGACGAGACCATCGTGGCATTGCTTGGCGCTATCTTGGCATTGCTCCCAGGCATCGGCGTGGTGAAATGGAACGACGTCGACATCCCGTGGCACCTCATGCTCTTCTCAGCCGGCGCCTACACCCTCGGCTCAGGTCTCAACGCCACCGACCTCCCGAACACCATGGTCAACGCAGGCTTCGACAGCCTCGGCATCACAGCCAACACCCCATTCTGGGTGCTTTACGTCATCCTCACCTTCCTGATGCTCTATTCAGGACTGGTGTTCCAAAGCAAAACCATCAGAACGATGGTGTTTGTCCCTATCGCTCTCGGCGTCGAGGCACGCTTCGGATTCCCGCTCATGAGCCTCTCTCTGCCAGTGGCAATGTTAATCGAACACGTCTACGTGCTGCCGTTCAACAGCAAACCGGCGGCGCTGCTATATAACACGAACATGTACAGCATGACCGACTCCTTCAAATACGGCATCACCATGATGACATTCGCCTGGGTCTTGATACTCCTCTGGGGCGAGACAGTCCTAAAATGGATGGGCATCACACCAGGTCTGTTCTAATAAAACCTTAAAAATATGATAGAGATCCAGACAAAAATACACGATAAGTTCTCCGTAGAGTTTAAAGTCGGCTTCAGCGGAAGAGAAGACGCCAAGATGGATTATTTTGACGTCAACTCTTGGATTTTTATCCCTAACGGACTGTATATCAACAAAAACACATACAGTAAAGACCGTTTCTACACCGACATGAAGTCGAACATCCGACTGATAACACCGTCGTTTTCTTTACGTCAGATGGTGGAAGGCGACGATGCCCCGATCAAACATGTCATAAATTCATTGGACAATATCAACGAGTTCGAGTTCCAGATGAAGCTCTTCGGCTCAATTTTCAAAAGTTCCATCCGCGATGCCTCGTCCGATATCATCAATGAAAAAAATCAAGATAATCTAAGCCGGAAATGCTCCGATTATATCTATGATTTACGACTCGTTCTTCAGTCATATCGAAGAATTCATAACATGATTGACCCGAAAAACGAGACGATGCTGGCAAAATTCAGGTTCACAGACGAGTTTATCAGCCATCAGCTGCAAATCCAAACGATGAAGGTCATAAAGGCTTTACAAAGTCTTGAAGGCTTACACGACGCCATAAATGCTCTGATTGACACCCTGAAAGAAGAGACTGAATACAAGATTTCGAAAGGTTATAGCCACGTCATCATCAACGACGACGCCAACAACCGCAAGCTTGTGAACCATCACAGCAAACTGAAAAAATACATCGAGAGCGCATTGTATCTCAACGTGAACACCACTCAGGACGGCCAGGCGGTGAAACAGATCTCGTTCAGCCTCGCCGCAGGTCTGGCAATGATGGTATACCTGCTAATCACCATGCTGTTCCAGAAATATCTGGGCAACTACCCAAACCTGATTTTCTTTATACTCGTCATCTTTTATATCCTGAAGGACCGTATCAAGGAACTCACACGTTGGATGTTCGCCTATCAGCTGAAAGACAAGTATTACGACAACAAAACTGTCATTAGCATAAAAGACAACAAAGTCGGAATCCTCAAGGAAGGCATGGACTTCATCTCAGAGGACAAGGTGCCTGACGATGTGATGAGGCTGCGTCGGCGCACACGACTCGAAGTCGAAAACAAACTTCTTGACGAGAAAATAATCCTTTACAGAAAACGTGTGGAGATTGACAACGTGACGCTGCACAACCAATATGACTATGAGTTTAAGGGCATCAACGACATCATCCGTTATCATGTCAACTACCTGACAAAGAAGATGGACAACCCCGAGACGCTCATCGACTGCCTCGACGAGCAA
The DNA here is from genome assembly GCA_902774295.1 of uncultured Bacteroidia bacterium. Lineage (GTDB taxonomy): Bacteria > Bacteroidota > Bacteroidia > Bacteroidales > F082 > Limimorpha. The sequence goes on from CACYHP010000002.1 coordinate 110,871, forward strand.
GGCAACGTGCAGACCGTCAAGGCGGAACGAATCTACACTTTACATTTCGTTTTACAATTCAAATGGGAAGACCAGGTTGAATACCGCGATTTTCACGTCAACGTGAATCGTAACGGGATTGTTGATATAAGCTAATTGTTTACGGTTTACCGTTTACAGTTTACCGTTTACAGTTTACCGTTTACAGTTATTATCAACTTCAACTATTTCTTCATTGCTTCAAAGCCTTTGCCATAGACTCCCATGACGGTGTTGACGGATACGAACGCCTTGGGGTCTTCGTGTTTCACGATGCGGATAACTGACTGGCATTCCGTCTTGCGGACCACAGCCATCAGAATGTCGTTATCCTGTTTCGTATACCAACCTGTTCCTCGGATCACTGTGACACCGCGACGAATCTCGTTTCCGATTCTGTCGGCTATAACTTCAGGTTTGGATGAGAAAATGAAAATCTGCACCGATTGTTTGCTTCCGGTGAAGGCGAGGTCCATGCAGTAGCTGCTCACGAAGTTTCCAACCAAACTGTAGATGATAAGCTCCACGCGCTCAAGGATTTGCAAGTCTTGAAACACGAAGAACGAACTTCCGATGATAACGAGGTTCATGGCCAGTGTGAAGCGGCCGAGTGAGATATTGCGGTATTTGTTTACCACCATGGTGATTATATCGACGCCGCCGGTGCTTCCGCCTGCCAGGAAGATGATACCGTTGGCAAAACCGCCGATGCCGCCACCGATGATGGCTGCGAGAAATTTGTCTGATATGACAGGCACGTCACCTATGATATTCTGCAGCAGTGAGAAGAAGAACGCCATCACCGCGATGCAATAAATCGTCTTCACGCCAAATCTCCATCCTAAAATCTTGAAGGAGAATATGATAAGGATAGCGTTGAGTGTGAAGATGGTATAACCGGTGGAGAGGCCCGTCACCCAATATACGATTGTTGCGATACCGTTGACGCCGCCACCCAGCATGTTATTCGGGATGAGGAAGGCTGTCCAGCCGAGTGCTATGATGAACAAACAGACGGTGATTACCGCATAGTTCTTCATTTCGACGAGGATGTTTGATGATTTTTTCATATTGTTTTTGTTTTTTTAACATTCAACAAAAAAGACTTAAAACATTGTTTGCCAACATCTTAAGTCTCTATCTCTTTTCGTACCTGAGGCCGGGGTCGAACCGGCACGTCCACAATGGACACAGGATTTTAAGTCCGGCGCGTCTACCGATTCCGCCACTCAGGCACTTATATCTTAGAGCGGAAAACGAGACTCGAACTCGCGACCCCGACCTTGGCAAGGTCGTGCTCTACCAACTGAGCTATTTCCGCAAAAACTTCGTTTTTGCGGCTTTTCGTCGCGACTCGGAAAAACAAATCTTGATTTGTTTTTCGCTCGCTGCTCCGAAAAGTCCGCTTACGATTTGCAAGATTCTTAATTATTTGAAAGAACCCAGAGCGGAAAACGAGACTCGAACTCGCGACCCCGACCTTGGCAAGGTCGTGCTCTACCAACTGAGCTATTTCCGCTTAAAATTGCGGTGCAAAGGTACGACATTTTTTAATACTGTCAACGTTTTTTTGAAAAAATTTTATAATAATTATAACTTATTGATATTCAATAAAAATCACCGTCATTTCGACTAAAGCGAAGCGGAATGGAGAAATCTAAAACCCAATTTATGAGATTTCTCCACTCCCTACGGTCGGTCGAAATGACAATAGAGGTCTAATAATTCTTCAACATCTTCTTGATTTCATTGAGCTTCATCAGTGCCTCAACAGGAGTCAAAGTGTCGATATTGATGTTAAGGATGTCGTCTTTGATTTGCAGCAGCAGTGGGTCATCGAGTTGGATGAAGCTGAGCTGCATATTGTCGATTTGCTTGCTTTCTTTGATGGCTTCGTCGAGGTTGTCGTGCGAATGCGACTTCTCGAGCATAGAGAGCAGTGCATCTGCTCTGTCGATGACTTTACGAGGCATTCCTGCCATTGCCGCCACATGGATACCGAAGCTGTGTGCGCTGCCGCCCCTCTTGAGTTTTCTCAAAAAGACGACTTTGTTGCCCACTTCTTTCACTGTGACGTGGTAGTTTTTAATCCTCTTGAACGATGCTTCCATCTCGTTAAGTTCGTGATAATGAGTGGCGAACATCACCTTGGCACGCATTGTCGGATGCTCATGGAGGTATTCCGTGATTGCCCATGCGATGCTGATGCCGTCGTAGGTACTGGTGCCTCGTCCGATCTCGTCGAGCAAAATCAGGCTTCGGTTAGAGACGTTGTTCAAAATAGAAGCTGTCTCGTTCATTTCGACCATGAATGTCGACTCACCGGATGAGATGTTGTCGCTTGCTCCCACGCGTGTGAATATCTTGTCGACCAAGCCGATACGGGCTGCGGTGGCTGGCACAAACGAGCCAATCTGCGCCAGCAGCACTATAAGTGCTGTCTGGCGCAGTAAGGCCGACTTACCAGACATATTCGGACCGGTAATAATTATGATCTGCTGTTTTTCTCTGTCAAGATAAACGTCGTTTGAGATATACTCCTCGCCCACCGGCATCATCTGCTCTATCACAGGATGTCTACCCTCCTTAATATCAATAACATACGAGTCATCGACAGTTGGCATGACATAGTTGTTGTTCAAAGCGATGTAGCCGAAATTGACAAGGCAGTCGATTTTTGCCACCAGCGCGGCGTCGAGCTGTATCGGAGCCACAAACTCGGCCGTGGCAGTGATAAGTTCGTTATAAACTTTATCTTCAATAATCTGAATTCTCTCTTCAGCACCTAGGATTTTCTGTTCGTATTCCTTCAGCTCCTCGGTGATATAACGCTCAGCATTCGCCAGTGTCTGCTTGCGAATCCATTCAGCAGGCACCTTGTCTTTATGCGTGTTGGTAACCTCAAGATAATAGCCGAACACATTGTTAAATCCCACTTTCAGCGAAGAAATGCCAGTAGCTTCCATCTCGCGATGTTGTATATTAATAAGGTAATCCTTACCTGAGCGTGAGAGGTTTCTCAAATCATCGAGTTCCTCATTAACGCCATCCGCGATGAAATTGCCTTTAGACATTATCGCAGGAGCATCGGGACGAATCTCTTTGCTGATTCTGTTTTTTATTGATTCACAAGGGTTTAGCTGTTCAGCAAAAGCTTTTACCGAGGCATTGTCGCTTTCCTGACAGAGATTTCTAATCACCTTGATTTGTTCGAGGGCATGTGCGACTTGCAGGAGCTCGCGAGGGTTTACCCGAGCGAGCGACACTTTGGAGATAAGTCGTTCCAAATCACCGACTTGACGTATCGCATCCTGAAATTTTGCGATGACATCTCTGTTTTTATAGAAATAATCTACGACCTCATAGCGGGCCTGAATCTGCTCTTTGTTTTTCAAAGGCAGCGAGATCCAGCGGCGCAAAAGTCGCGAACCCATTGGCGACACCGTCTTGTCGACCACGTCGATGAGCGTTTTAGCGTTAGGATTCGGGGTGTTCAGAAGCTCGAGGTTACGGATTGTGAACTTGTCGAGCCACACAAACTGTCCCTGGTCGATTCGCGAAAGCGAGGTGATATAATCTATCTTATCGTGTTGAGTCTCATGTAGATAATGGATGGCAGCACCAGCCGCGACTATGCCTTTCGGGAAGTCGTCGACGCCAAATCCTTTCAGCGAGGTGGTGTTGAAATGACGTGTCAGGATATCTTTGGCATAATCGTCGGTAAACACCCAGTCGTCGAACACCGTCAGGAAATACTTATCGCCGAAAGTCTCAATAAAATCACGGCGTTTGTTGCGTTGGCAGAGCACCTCGGAAGGGTTAAAACTCTGCATCAGCTTGTCGATATATTCGTTATTGCCTTGTGTGAGGTAAAACTCGCCTGTCGAAACATCGAGAAAGGCAATGCCGCTCTCGTTTTTCTCGAGGTGCACCGATGCCAGGAAGTTATTCTCTTTCTGCACCAGGACGTTGTCGTTATATGTCACGCCGGGAGTCACCAGCTCGACCACGCCGCGTTTCACCAGACCTTTTGTCGCCTTCGGATCTTCAAGTTGTTCGCAAACAGCCACTTTCAGACCGGCACGCACCAGTTTCGGCAGATATGTGTCGAGGGCATGATGTGGAAAACCCGCCATCTCCGAGCCTTGAGCCGCACCATTGGAACGGCGTGTCAAAACGATACCCAAAATCCCTGAAGCCTTCACCGCATCCTCACCATATGTCTCATAAAAATCACCAACACGGAACAGCAGCATTGCCTCAGGATATTTTGCCTTGAAAGCATAATACTGCTTCATTAGTGGTGTATCGTTTGTATTTGCCATTTTTATTGAAAATTAACTTGAAGTTATTGATGCTAATAATGCACAAAAATACAATTTTTTCTTGAAACTTCAGCCGAAAATTTCACTATTTTTGCAAAAATTTTTCAACTATGCGCAAGCTGACGATGCCAGAGTTAAATCGCATGAATTTAACTGATTATCATAACGTTACAAAGATACCTGTTATCATTGTGCTTGATAACGTGCGTTCGATGGAGAATGTCGGATCGTTTTTCCGTACTGCCGACGCTTTCCGTATCGAGTCGATTTACCTTTGCGGAATAACAGCCCGTCCGCCGCATCGCGAGATTCACAAAACGGCTTTAGGCGCTGACGAAAGCGTCGATTGGAAGTATTTCGAGACCACAGCAGAGGCGTGCGAGCATCTGAAGGCGTCTGGCTACAGGATTTTCGCCGTTGAGCAGGTCGTAGGCAGCATCATGCTGAACGATTTTCAAGCTCCGGAGAAATCGGCATATATCTTTGGCAATGAGGTGGAGGGCGTCGACGACGAAGCACTCAAATATTGCGAACAGGCGATAGAAATACCTCAAGAAGGAACCAAACATTCGCTAAATGTGTCAGTATCAGGGGGTATCGTGATGTACCATCTTTTCGAAAATTTGAAAAGATCCCACGCTTGTGGTCTATAATATATTGATTATCAATAGCTTATAGACTGTAGAACTTTTTTTTCTTGATTTATATTTTCCTATTAAAAATTTACCTAATTTTGTAGCGTGAAATACAAGGATAAAATTAGGTTTTAAAAAATTTATAATTATGAGTAAAATTACTATCAAATCGTTGCTATTAGCAGTTTTAGCAATCATCCCTATGGCTTTCTACGCTCAGAACGCAGAAGAGAGTCAGGCAAAACCAAACAACAACCACTACTGGTATGTCGGCTTTGATGAGGGTGCCACACTCCTCTTCGGTGATAACAAACCGGGTGATTACATCAAGAACGTGAGACCAGAAATCGGCATCCACGGCGGTTACACATTTGCTAAGCATTTCTCAGCCTATGGTAGAGTTTCAGCAGGAACTTTGAAGGGCAGTTTGGCAAATACTTTCACAGTTGAAAATGCAAGTTTCTTAGCTTATGACTTGAACTTATCAGCAGACCTCATCAGCCTTATTTGGGGTTACAATCCTGACAGAGTTTTCGGTCTCAAACCACACGTCGGTTTTGGACAGATGATGTATCAGGCAAGAATCAACAGCAAGGGCCAAACCATTAAAGTCGGTTACGACGATTCACCAAAAGACTTGAAGGGCAACGGCATCGGTGGCAGAAGAATCGTTTGGGAACTTCCTTTCGGTGTTGAATTTGAATTCAACCTCAACAGAAAATGCGCTCTCTATCTTGACATCGCCACAACCTACACAGACACAGACCGTCTCGAGGCTTATGCAGGTGGCAAACACTATGACTGGTTCTCAACAGGTGCTGTCGGTTTCAGATACAAATTCAGAAAAGCTGATCCAGCTCCAGTAGCAGTTCCAACAGAAGAGAAAGCTCCAGATTGCGAAGCATGCAAGGACGCTATCCAGCAGGCAGTGAAAGACGCTGTCGAGGAAGCTTTGAAAGACTATCAGCCAGCTCCAGCAGCAGTAGCTCCAGTACAGGAAGAAGCTGACGACGCAGAAGCTCTCGAGAAATACTATGAGGAAAAAGACATTCACCTCACATTCAAAGTAGGCAAAGCAGTAGTCGAAGATACAAAGGCTAACAAAGACCAGGTGAAAGAAGTCAGCGACGAGATGGAAGCAGGTAGAGAGATCCACACAATCAAGACTATCGGCTACGCTTCACCAGAGGGTAACGAGAAACAGAATCAGACACTCTCAGAGAACCGTGCAAAAGCTACAGCTGACTACATCCAGAAAGAACTCGGCGACAAAGCTGAAGGTATCCAATTCGATGCAAAAGGCATGGGTTCAGACTGGGACGGTTTCTTCAAAGCTCTCGATGAGTCAAACATCGCAAAGAAAGCTGAAATCGCTGAGACAATCAAAAACGCTGACGACCAGACAGCTGCTTTGAACCAGATGAAAGCTAAATATCCTGAGCTCAACAACCTTCTGAACAGCCTCAGAAGAACTCAGGTTTACATCAACAAGTAATCTTAAGTTTCAGATATAAAAAAAGCCTCCGAAATTCGGAGGCTTTTTTTTATAATACAAGTCGATGGACTCCTATGTCGTAAGGCTGGTTGATAGCCTCCACCACCCTCTCGTAGTCCTTTCTGTTAGCGACAAAATCAATATTGTTGGTGTCCAAAATCAAAATGCGCATATCGTTCTGCTGCTTTATGAAATCAAAATAACCTTGCTGCAGATGCTCGAGATACGAGTCGTCGATTTTCTGCTCGTAATCTCTTCCACGCTTGCGGATATTATGCTGCAGATGCTCCACATCGAGATAAAGATACACCATCAGCTCAGGCTTGGGGACATTTGCAAAAATGATGTTGAAAAACCTTGAAAACAGGTCATATTCATCGGGCTGCAGGTTTTCGCGCGAGAAGATCAGCGACTTTGCAACGTAATAATCCGATATTATGAAATCGTGAAAAAGGTCAAGATTGCCGAGTTTATCTTTCAGCTGCTGAAAACGCAGTGCGAGGAATGTCATCTCCACCTGGAAGGCATATTTGTCGGGTTCCTCGTAAAACTTGGCAAGAAACGGGTTCTTGTCGGGCTCATACTCCTCAAGAATGAGCTTGCCGTTGAAATCGCGCGAAATCATTGTCGACAACGTCGTCTTGCCGGCACCCATCGTACCTTCAATAGCCACGTAATTATATCTCATAACACATATTTATTAACAGTTCCTGAATCCTGACAATCGTCAAGAAGCTGCAGGCTTGTTTTTTTCAAGGTCGGATGCATGAAGTCTGGTGCGATATCACAGAGCGGCAGCAGGGTAAAACGACGCTGGTGAAGACGTGGGTGCGGTGCTGTGACCATCTGCGTATCAATCACTTTATCACCATAATAAAGAATATCGAGGTCGATAGGACGCGACACATAACCATCGTAAGGCATGCTGCGGTCGCGACCAAGCTCCTTCTCAATGTCGAGCAGCGACTGCATCAGCTCGTCGGGCGATAACGATGTGACTATCTTCACCACCTGATTCAAAAACCAATGCTCCGCCTTAAAACCCCAAGGCTCAGATTCGTATAGACCCGATTGGGCGACAATCTCGCCACATCTCTCTCCAATCATCACACATGCCTGATGTACAAGGAGTTCACGATCGCCAAGATTTGAGCCTAACAAAACGAAAACCGATTCCGAAGCCATGAAAAAAAATTTGCCTAACAACATGCAAATATAATGAAAGAAATCGTATCTTTGAAAAAAATTTTAAACAATGAAACAGTTCTTTAAATTTATGTTCGCATCGTGCTTGGGATCAGCGCTAATGCTAATAATTACGCTGATTGTGTTGATTTGGACAGTCGGTTCAAGCACGAACAACAACGTAAGCCTGAAGCCGAAATCAGTGCTTTATATGAACTTGAATTATAGCATTCCGGAAAGAACGACACAGGACGACATCACTGCGACCTTGATGAACTTACGTGATCTGGAAGGCGATTATTCAGGCTTAAACGACATTATTGCCAACATTGATTACGCTAAAAACGACCCTAACATCAGCGGTATATTCCTTGAGCTGTCGTCGGTAGGCACTACAACGGCCAATCTGGAAGAGCTGAGAAAACATATCGTGAGTTTCAGAGAATCAGGGAAATTTGTCATCACCTATGGAGAGACTATGGCTCAAAACGCCTATTATCTCGCAACAGCCGGCGATGAGATTTACCTCAACCCTGACGGCATGCTCGACATCCACGGAATGGCTTCACAGATTATGTTTTACAAGCATCTGTTGGATAAACTCGACATCGAGATGCAGATTATCAGAGGTCCGAACAACAAGTTCAAGAGTGCCGTTGAGCCTTATTTCCTTGATAAGATGAGCCCTGCCAACCGCGAGCAGATGACCAAGTTGCTCAACACAATGTGGTCGAAGATTGTGAGCGACATCAGCGTTGCAAGAAATATAGATACAAAGAAAATCAACGAGTTAGCTGATAATTTATCTCTCACTTTCGATGCAAAGGTAGCTCTTGATGAAGGTTTTGTCGACGGGCTCGCATACAGAGACGAGATCATTGCGCGCATCAAAGACCTTGCAGACATAGAGAAAACTGGGAAAATCAACGTTATAAACAACGCCCAATATGTCAACGTACGCCCACAGCCTAAGGCTAAAGCCAATAAAATCGCTGTCATCTATGCCAATGGACAGATTTTCGACGGCGAAGGTGACGACGAGACCATCGGCTCTATCACATTGTCGAAAGCTATCCGTGAGGCTCGCGAAAACAGAAAGGTGAAAGCCATTGTGATGCGCGTGAACTCACCAGGTGGCAGCGCTCTGGCATCTGAGGTTATACGTCGTGAGGTTGAGTTGGCAAAAGCCGAGAAACCGTTTATCATCTCAATGGGAGGCTACGCGGCATCAGGCGGTTACTGGATCTCGACAGAAGGCGACTACATCTTCGCCGACCCTACCACTTTAACTGGTTCTATCGGTGTTTTCGGCACGTTTCCTAACGCGAAAAAGTTCCTCAACGACAAGGTCGGTCTGACATTCGACGTTGTGAAAACCAACGATAACGCTGATTTCGGCAGCATCACCGAGCCTCTGACACCATATCAGAAGGCGATGTTACAGAAATATGTCGGCAACACTTACAACGACTTCACGGCATTGGTGGCTCGCACACGTGGACTGCGCCAGAGCTACGTCGACTCAATCGGACAAGGAAGAGTCTGGGCTGGAGCCGATGCTTTGCAGCTCGGCCTCGTCGATGAGTTAGGCGGCCTCGATAAAGCCATCGCATACGCTGCCCAGAAAGCCAATCTCACGGATTATTCAATAAAAGATTATCCGAAACAGATGGACTTGATGGATATGTTTATGAGCGGAAATATCCCGGAACCATACACCAAGTCTCTGATTAAACGTAAATTAGGAAAGAATTATATGTATCTTGAGACTGTCGAAAACATCTCAAGACTCGACGGAATTCAGGCTTTGATGCCATTTATGATTGTGGAATAGAATAAAATGACACCAGAACAATTCGAAGATATTAGATCATATACAGATGAAGAGATTCCAGCAGCAATGGAATACTTCGTCAACGATGAGACATCGATTTCTTTAGCCAGACTTGTACTTCCCGACAAATCGGACGATGAAATCAAAGATCTGTTGAGAAGCATTAAGACCACTGATGAGTTTCAGCGCACCATGATGACACGTTTCGTCAGACTGATAACATCGACGACGATGAAAGGCGTTGACACTCAAGGCTTTAATTATCTTGAGAAAAACAAAGCATATCTTTTTACCGGCAACCATCGCGACATAACACTCGACGCGTTCATTCTGCAGATGTATATGTACGAAAACGGGCTTGATACCTGTAACATCTCATTTGGCGACAACCTCATTTTGAACAAAACCATAGAGGTTTTCAGCAAGTCGAACAAGATGTTTAAAGTGCTCAGGTCGCAGAACGTCAGAGAGTTAGCTCAAAACTCACAGCATCTCTCAGATTACATCAGATATCTCATCAGAGAGAACAAATCGGTGTGGATTGCGCAGCGCAACGGAAGGACCAAGGACGGAAATGACAAGACCGATCACGGATTGATTAGTATGTTTATGATGTCAGGCGACAGGACAAACCTCGTTTCTAACCTTGTGGAGCTGAATATCACCCCTATCTCGACATCGTATGAATACGAGCCTTGCGCTATGATGAAAGCACGCGAGAGTTACCTCAAAGAACGTGACGGCGTTTACGTGAAAAAGCCGATGGAAGACATGGACAGCATTGTTTCAGGCATCAAAAAGAAGAAAGGCACGATGAACATAGCCATCTGTCCTACAATCACTTACGATGAGCTGAAGCAGTATGAAGGCGCCGACAAGCACGAGATCATAAAAGCTGTCGCCGATATGATCGACGAGAGAATTTACGCCAACTATCGTTTGTATCCTAACAATTACATTGCATACGACTGGTTATCAGGCACTTCCACGTTTAAAAAGTATTACACTCAAGACGACAAAGACGTCTTCAAAGCATATTGCGACAAGATTTTCTCGAAGCTTTATGAAGAGCTAGGAAGCGAAGCAGAGCCACGATTTACGGAGATTTTACTGGGGATTTATGCGATTCCGGTAAATAATAAATTTTTTACAACCAAATAATGGATTGCCCTAAAGGGCAAGAAATCTTAAAAAAATCTAAAAAAATACTTGGAAGAAAATATTTAAGATTTTTTAAATAGATTTTCTAAAGATTTTGAGCCGAAGGCGACCGAAAAATTAGATAGCGAGTTCTCCCCATTTGTCGATTAAATACTGCAAATCTTCTTTCTTTTTGCCGTAATTCCAATAGAAGTTGTCATCGACAGTGACTTCGGGATGTGAGGCCGGATTTGCCATTATCTCGTCGAGAGTGGCGAGTTCCTTTTCGAGAGCGTCTATCTGCTCCTCAAGCTTCTTGACTTCCTTTTCGACGCGGCGTTTCTCGCGGTCGTCGGCTTTCTTTGCCTCGTAATCGATTTTATTCTGGGAAACGGCTGGTGCCTGTTGCTGTTGTACCTTCTGCCGACGGTTCAAATCGTCGAGTTCCTTGAGGCGTTTCTCTTCGAGGAAATCGTAGATATCACCGATATATTCCTTGATATGAGGCTTCTTAAACTCATAAACCTTCGCCGTCAGACCTTGGAGGAAGTCACGGTCGTGGGAGACCACGATGAGAGTGCCGTCGAATTGCAGCAATGCCGACTTCAGGATGTCTTTCGAGAGCATGTCGAGGTGGTTGGTAGGCTCGTCGAGCACCAGCAGATTCGTTGGGAAAAGCAGCATCTTTGCCAATGAAAGACGTGCTTTTTCGCCACCCGAGAGCACCTTCACCTTCTTGTCGATGGTCTCGCCGCTGAAAAGGAAAGCGCCGAGCAGCGACTTCACTTTCACGCGCATGTCGCCAGTAGCCACATCGTCCAACGTCTCAAACACCGTCTTCTCCGGGTCGAGCATATCCTGTTGATTCTGAGCGTAATAGCCAATCTTCACCTCATGGCCGAGCTTCACCTCGCCGGTGTGGTCGAGCACACCGCAGATAATCTTCGCCAAGGTGGATTTTCCTTCGCCATTGCGGCCCACGAAAGCTATCTTCTCCCCTCTCGGGATAAGCAAATTGATATCGTTAAGAATGTTTTTCTCGCCATACGACTTCGACACATGGTTCAGCTCCAATGTCACCTTGCCGGAATGTGGCGCAGGCGGGAACTTAAAGTGCATCACCGACTTGTCGCGGTCGTCTATCTCCACCATGTCCATCTTCTCGAGCTGTTTCACACGCGACTGCACCTGTTTCGCCTTTGTTGCTTTATATCTGAAGCGCTCGATAAACGCCTCTATCTCCTTGATTTCGCGCTGCTGGTTGTCGAACGCCGCCTTCTGCATGTCGATACGTTCTTCACGACGCTCCACGAATTCAGTGTAGGCACATTTGTAGTCATAAATCTTACCACCCGAGATCTCTATTGTTCGAATCGTTATATGGTCGAGGAAGGCGCGGTCGTGCGACACCATGAAAATGGCGCCGTAATAGTTCTTCAGATAGCCTTCGAGCCATTGTATTGACTCGATGTCGAGGTGGTTGGTAGGCTCGTCGAGAAGCAGCAGTTTCGGCTTACGCAGCAATATCTTGGCAAGCTCCACACGCATCTGCCAGCCGTTGCTGAACTCGTTCATCTCACGCAGCATATCCTCATGGTCGAAGCCGAGTCCGACGAGGATTCGTTCAGCCTCACCTTCTGCCGAGTGACCTCCGATGAGGGTAAAGCGCTCGTTGAGAGCACTCATGCGCTCGCAGAGTTTCTGATAGCTATCGCTTTCATAATCAGTGCGTTGCGCAAGCTCATTCTGCAGCTGAGCCAGTTTCTTTTCTATCTGATGAAACTCCTCAAAAGCCGTCATCGTCTCTTCGAGAACGGTCTTGGTGGAGTGTATATTCTTTTCCTGAGGCAGGTAGCCGATTGTGACGTCGTCTGACATCACCACGTTGCCGTGAGAAGGCTGTTCGAGACCTGCGATGATGCGTATCAGCGTGGTTTTTCCAGCTCCGTTCTTTCCCACGAGACCGATGCGGTCCTTCTCCCGAATCATGAAGTTGATGTCGGTGAAGAGGTCCTGACCGGTGAAATGTATGCTAAGATTTTGTATTGAAATCATTGCACCACTATTTTTTTAAGCACGGAATTACCGTTTCCGTTGACGATATTCATGAAATACAAGCCGCTGGTGAACCCGCTGACGTCTATTGCCGGCTGTTCTTCATCTTGAACTGAAACTGTCAAAACCAGCTGTCCGACAGCGTTATACATATATACGACATCAAGATTCTCACCTTTTATGTTAACCGTCGTTGTGGCGGGGTTAGGATAAACATTGACCAAAACTGTATATTCGTTTTCATCCACGCTCCAATGCGGATCCCATATTTTATTGGCGAATTCCGGATAATCGACGAATGGGTTTCTGTTGCGCTGGATGTTATAAACGGCGTTGTTTCTATTGATTTCCTTAGCATCTACGGGGTCTTCCTCGTGCCAGCGCAGCAGCATCGTCATTGCCCAGTCTTTGATAACCGATTTCGTCGTCATCTCGGAGTTGTCCCAGCTGCCGTCTTCCTGATAGTAGCGTACGCTTACGTACATCATGGCGCGGGCGATGTCGCCTTTGTATTCGTCAATTGGTTCGAACACTGTGCCGTTGAATCCGCTCACTGCATTGGGGCCGAGTTTGCTGCCGTTTCGCGATGTCCACGAGGCGTTTCTAACCTCGCCGAAGGCATAATTGTCGCGTTTGTTATTGACCCATCCGTCGGTAGGATACACATGGTGGAGGTCGGTTTTCTCGGTGCCGTCGTTGTTGGTCCACGACTGTGGCCACAGATGTTCACGGTTGTAGCAGTCGCCTTCGCCGTTGTAGCTGCCGCATTGGTCATTACCTAATACAAACTGATATGGAGGTGTTCCGTCAGGCACGTCGGAATAGATATCCCAGACATAGTTTGTGCCAGGTCTTTTATCTGTTTGATAATATGCGTTCCACAGTCCGCTATAGCCCACATGGTCGTCGTTCTTGATAATGCCATGCAGCTTGGCTTTCAGGGCGTTTCCGGTGAGGTTTTCGGTGCCATTGTAATACCCTTGCGGCTGGGCATGAAGCGTGGCAGCGGCGACTAAAAAAACTAAATATATATATAACTTCTTCATAATTCAAGATTCAAAAACTAATACTAAGACAACATTGTCTCGCAGCGGTCGATGATATTGTTTGCGAGGCGGAAACCCGTGTCGCACACGCCTTTTGCTTGATTTCCATCGTAATTCATATAAAGATGCATCACATCATAGCCGTCATTCATAAGAGCGAGCAGTTTCCTGTCGCGTTTCCCGACGGCTTCCTGATAGTCTTTGATATCAACTCGTGTCCGGCGGTCGTTCTCCACATAACGTCGCGCTTCTGCTATCGGATCTTTTTGTTTCATATCTTTTACTTTTTAATTCCCAAACATAAAACATTTTCGTTGCAAAGGTATAACTAAATATCGAAAGAGAGTCCATTATTTGGCAAAAAAATGCAGTTTTAATAATTTTTAACACAATTTGCAAAATTATGCAAAAAAACTTAAAAAATTTTAACAATTTAGAGGTGGTTATGCGATGGGAAAACAAAAAGGGCTAACGCACAAGGCGCACAGCATGCCCACCGTTACGCATGTCTTTACAAACCACTATTGTAATCTCGTTTATGGGGCTTTTATCGAAGTCCATACCCCACGCATATATATCTTCTCCAGAGGTACTTGTCCAGTAGCATCCGAATTCACCAGTAGAGTTGACATCCCTAAGGAGGCGGGTGCCTACGGCAGGGAGGAATACAGAACCTGCAGCCTCCTCATCAGCCCATGTTTCTTTTGTGTATGACGAAGCAACCGCCGTGTTGTTACCATCTGGGCGGAACACATACCCTTCCTGACCTGCGACTGTTGACCAACCATGGGTGTGGTTACTAATCAGATAGTTCCACTCTTCTTTTGAAAGAATAAACCAGTCATCGTGGCCATCAAGGTTGGCAGCGTTGGCTTTAATAGCCCAATCGTTACTGCCAAGTACGTTTCCTTCCCAATATATATTAGAGGTATTGTACGGTGCAATTCCATTCTCACCATTTGCGCCCCAGAGGAATAAGCTGACAACATCCTGATTGGCATAATCATCACCAACATTACCTTCTGTTTCAGCAATATCATACTGGTTTGTCATAAAGCTCCAAGTAGATGTTGATTTTGTGTACTGCAGGTTGCCATGTGAAAAATGGACGGTCTTTCCACTGTCATTGACAGTAAATACATAGTCAATGTTGTCAACAGCTACCGCTGAACTGCCTGCGAGATAGGTGTTGGCGGTTATTGCGGGAACAGTGACATCGAAGTTGGTACCACCAATTGTAACAGTTGTAGCTGTTATATCAGCTGCTGGAAGAAGGATGGCCCATTTTGAGGTCTCGCTCTGCGAGTTCAATGTTATTACGCCTTTTGTGCCTATGGCTGCTATGGCGTTGTCAGGGTTCGCAAAACTGATGGTTGCCACTGTCGGCATATCAGTCACTTTAACAGCCCCGCTGTTGCCATAATTGAGTTTAAACTCAGCCAATGCGCACTGATTCAGCAAGGTGCATCCGTAGGTGGTGTTGCCGTCGATGTATTTAGTGCTTGAATGGCCATACGACAAAACTGGAAGACTGCTGCTCTGGTCGGCAATGTTCACGGTGAAGCTGGTAGTTGAACCTTCTGTTATGTCGCCTGTTGCCAGATTGCCCAAAAAATAGAAATGTAGATAGTCTTCTGTGCTTGGGCCATAAACTGTGCCGCTGAATGCGCCGTCGTGGTATGTCAGGGTACCGATATATAAGCCTTTATTGCCGACATAAATCTTGTCGTTCTCAGTATAAACAACAGCGCCGGTACCAGGATACACTATGTGCTTGCCACCATCGCCCACGTTAAGCGTAATATACACAGGCTCGCCTACAGGACCAGCAGAGGTTATTGTGTCAATGCTCTTTTTGCACTGGGTTAAACCTAAAATAAATGCGAATGATATAAATAATAATGTGCTGACTTTTTTCATTTTTTGTTGATTTTCTTTTAATTTAATAATTTGTTTACTTTTGTCATTTCGAGCGAAACGAAGTGGAGTCGAGAAATCCTTTACGCCTATCGGCTCCGGTCGAAATGACGGCGTTGATTGGAGGAGATTTCTCCATTACGTTCCATTTCCTTCCACTTCAGTCGAAATGACGGGAGGGTGTTAGCGTTTGCGGCGCACTGCGGCGTAGCCGGCACCGATGGCGGTGAGGATAAGCAGTCCGCTGCCCAATGGAGCCGGGTCCTGCCCGAAGGTCTGGTTGTTGAGGTTGTAGCCGCCGCTACCGAATGAAGAGTTGTAAAGCGCCCAATTTGTGGCAAAACCATTTCGACCGACATCATTGTCGTCGAACTGCAACAGATTGTCGTTCCTCTGAGCGAACATCGTCGCAGGCGACAGCATTCCCAATGCCATCGCCAGTGAGAGCACAAAGGCTTTCAGTCTTGTTTTTCTTTTCATTTTGCAATAACAAATTTAATAGTTAATTGATGGTTTTGTTAATAAAATGTAATATTAAAATTTGCTATTGCGAAAATAACATATTACCACCACAAAAACTTTATTTTGCGTGTAATACGTTTTACTCTACGTGTAAAAATTTTATTTTGCGTGTATAACGGGGATCAAATCAACTATCAGTTAAGAAAATGCACAGTAATCCGTCCGAGCTCAACGTCATCATCATTACGACAATTGCTCATTGTCACGCTGCTGGCATTGACGTTTTCGATTGAGCCGTTTTCATCATAGTCATTCCAGTTAAGATTACCCTCTGTGACGGTCGTCAGATTAGCATAAGCCGAGCCCCAGCTACAATAGAACTCAACTCGTGTGATGGTTTCGCCATTCTTTGCCGTGATGGTAACACTGTTATTTTTCCCTATATTAATGCCTAAAGCATCACCGCTATCTGTACAAGTGACAGTAAAATGATCACCTTCGTATATATTCCAAAACCTTGTTTGGAATGTTTCACTTTGTTGTACAGGGTATTCAATCTTTGCTTGCTTAAGATAATTTTCGCCACCGTTTATGTAATTCTCGCCGTCCCAATAATCGGTGCCGCGTATGGTCACTGTGCCGCATTGGGCTTGTGCGCCAGGGCCTATGCTGTTGGGGGCATTACTTCCTTTGACGGCGGTAAATTTCTTGACGACGCCCGCAATTTCGATGTCTCCGCATATACAATGATTGGCGGCAGAGCCAATAGCTGCGGAATAGGAACCACCGTATGCCGTGACGGTGCCACCACAGATGATGATGTCCCCGCAGGTTGACGTCTTATCTTTATAACAGTTTTCTCCAGTACCTATGCCAGCCGCGCCATCGCTGGTGGCTGTCACAATGCCATCGTTTATTATGATATAACCGCAGCTCGTATCTTCACTGCCTCCGATGCCAGCACCCCAACCGCTACCAGTAGCATTGATGCGACCGCCATATATCACTATATTGCCGCAGTTCATTTCCCGACCGCCGCCGATACCGGCACCATGAACAAACGATGCATTCTCATTAATACCAGCATTTAAAACGTCAGAATCTGTACCAAAAATATTTAGCGTATAACCCTCAGGAATAAAAATGCCAGGAGATAGGCAAAAACCTTCGGTAATTCCACTTATCACAGTGTTGATGCCTTTGATGGTGATATAGGCATCGCCCAAACAAGTAAGGCCTGGGTATGAACAGTTTGTAAGGCTGGTGATATCGACATCTCTCAATGTAACACTGGCATTGTCTGCAATGGAAATCTGATATGAGCCGTTAAGTTTGCCATAAGCCATACAACCGTCAGTTAAAGTCATGTCTGTCGTAACAAGTGACAAATCCACGATATTGGCTGTTGTGGTCAAATTCATGCTGATACCGGTGCCATTTCCTATATACTGGTTCAATCCAGACAAATCCACACCAGTTATATCCCAAGAGCCTGTATAGCCGTTGGTCATTGCTTCACCTGCACCTGTCAAGTCGGTCTGCGGGAGCACTATGGCCCAAGTCTCATTCGAAGCGTTTTTTGCTCTCATTCTAATCGCCCCGTCGCCTTCTTTAGCGTATGCGATGGAGTTATCTGAAAAGTCAATGGTGACCTTGTTTAGCATTCCTTTTAGGTAAATGTTGGACTCGGATGGTGTGTCAACATTGAACTTTATCAACGAGCATTTGTTTTCCAGGGTCGTTGTGTAAGCGCCTTTACCATAATATTTAGCTGTGGATTTGCCGTATGCAATCACAGGGTAACTGCTGGTTTGGTCGTCAATCATAATGGTGTATCGTGTTCCGGATATGGTCGGATTCAATTTACCGCCCATATAATAAAAATGCAGAAAATCGTCGGTCGATGTGCCGTTTGTTTTTATTGAGCCGGAGAATGCGTCATTGGAGTAATTCAAGCAGCCCTTATACTTTCCGTCATTACCGACGTAAAGTTTGTCGCCGTCTTCAAAAACGATAGTTCCGGCAGCTGTGATATCAGCTCGTGGACCGCCATTGACTTTAACGGTAATAAAAATCTCATCGCTTACATTTGCTATCGGTTCGACGATTTTCTTGCGGCAGCCTGTCGTTCCGATAAGCATCAGTCCGGCAAGCAACAACGCGGTGCCTTTGGATATGTTGTTCTTGCGGTTGCGTCTGCGTTTTGAGATGACGTAGCCTGCGCCTACAGCTGTCAAAATCAGCAGTCCGCTGCCAAGAGGCGTCTCACCGAAACCCTGTGTGTTAACAGTAAATGACCAAGAGGCATCACGGAAGAAAACGTCGTTTTCTGTCATGAAAAAAGCATCGTTCTGGGCGAAAGAAGTCAACGGGACAAGCCCGATTAACAATAATATAAAAAGCTTCAAAGCTTTCATTGTAATGTTCTTCATTAGATTAGTTAATTGTTAATTTGCTTTTGCGGGTACAAAAATACAACAAAAAAATCTATTGTTCATCAAAATTAATCAAAATAAAATGATATTCCTCGTATTTGCACGGGATGACTGATCATTAGAATATCGCCACAAAGCCGGCAGCCAGGATTGCCAGTGCTGCAAGCACATTCAGCAGGCTGTTTATCAATAATTTTGCAGGTGAGAATTTCGTTCCGATGCCGATCAGTCCCCAGATGAGGGAGATGCCGATAATATAAAGAGGTGTGACGGTTCCGAACAATGGTAAGAAAGCCTCGCTTGCTATCAAGCCCGCTATCAAGGCGTTGACGCCCAAGGCGATGGCGAGGATTATCAGCTGTCGAGGTTTGTCGATAAGGAAAAGGTTCTTTCCGCTTTTGATTTTCAGTGTGTCCATCATCATCCTGAAGGTTATCATGAAACAGATGATGATAGTGATGACCTTGGCATAGCCCGCGAATTTGTACATAAACGTGCCGCCGAGCAGCGAGCCGAGCCAATACATCAGCCCCTGCCCTGCCGCCAACGCGCACACGAACAGCATATTGCGCCACCAACCGTTTTTCTTTTCGATGTTGAAAGCGGTGGAGGCGACGCAGACGCAGAATGTTAGGGCTATGACGAAAACGTAATTCATTTTAATAATACGTAGAGACGCCATATTATGACGTCTCTACAATATGAATTTTAAATTATTTCAAACGTTTGAACTGGCAGGTGAAGTGGCGCATGAGCTCAGCTTCCCATGTGATTTCCAAACCACGTTTGATGGTGTTACGACGGTCGTATACGTTCTTCAGAGCGGCTGCGATGACGTCCATGTGGTTGTTGGTGTAAACACGGCGTGGGATGCAGAGACGCACGAAGTCGTTGCCACCGAAACGGTTTTGGCGTGTGACAGGGTCACGGTCGGCGAGGACGTAACCTATTTCGCAAGCGCGGATACCAGCTTCGAGGTAGAGCTCGCATGTCAGAGTCTGTGCCGGGAACTCTTCCTTAGGGATGTTGGTCAGGACCTTGTCGGCGTCGACGAAGATGGCGTGACCGCCAGCAGGACGCTGGTAAGGGATGCCGTATTCATCGAGTTTTGCAGCGAGGTAGTGGACCTGTTTGATACGTGTCTCAACCATGTCGAATTCGATGTTTTCCTTCAAACCGACGGCGAGGGCGTCCATATCACGGCCGTTCATACCGCCGTATGTGAGGAAGCCTTCGAACGGGATGCAGAACAACTTGGCGCCTTCGTACCATTCTTTCTTATTTGTAGCGATGAAGCCGCCCATGTTGACGAGAGCGTCTTTCTTTGCTGACATTGTCATTGCATCGGCGTATGAGTACATCTCCTTTGCGATCTCGCGGAGGGTCTTGTTCTCATAACCTTTTTCACGTGTCTTGATGAAGTAGCAGTTCTCGATGAAACGAGCGCTGTCGACGACTACCGGCACACCGTATTTGTGGCAGAGTTCGCATGTCTCGCGGACGTTCTGCATTGACACTGGCTGACCACCGACGGTGTTGTTAGTCACTGTGAGGACCATGAAAGGCACGTTGCCTTTGTTCTCTTTCAACACTTTCTCGAGTTTCTCGAGGCTGACGTTACCTTTGAAAGGCACTTCGAGCTGTGTGTCATAAGCCTCAGGCACTGTGACGTCGATAGCGAATGCCTTACGGCTCTCGATATGACCCTTTGTGGTGTCGAAGTGAGCATTGCCCGGGATGACCATACCTGGCTTCACGAGATAGCTGAACAGCACGTTCTCGGCTGCACGGCCCTGGTGTGTAGGGATGACATATTCAAAACCTGTGAGTTCGGTGATGGTGTCTTTCATGTGATAGAATGAGCGTGCGCCGCCGTAGCTCTCGTCGCCCATCATCATCGCGCTCCACTGACGGTCGCTCATTGCGCCTGTGCCAGAGTCGGTGAGAAGGTCGATGTACACATAGTCGCTCTTCAGCATGAAGATGTTGTTGTGGGCTTCTTCGAGCCATTTTTCACGTTGTTCGCGAGTGGATTTCTTAATGGGTTCAACCATCTTGATTTTCCACGCTTCTGCAAATGGTAATTCCATAATTTTATTTTTTAAATTTATAATTTTCTAAAAGGTTTGCAAAAGTACGATTTATTTTTTGAATGGCAAAATTCTTTAGCTAATTTTTTACACATTTTTCCCTGATAATATTTTTTCCGCTTCAAAAGCGTTTTTTGTCGTTTCAAAATATTTTTTTGGTTGAACTTTATGAAAATAAATTATCTTTGCACTTGATTAAAAAAGTGTAAAAAACGATGAAACGAGCAGCATTTTTAAGATTTATGGCTTTAGCCGCCTTTATCTTGTCGACGATGTCGGCTGTGGCACAGTTCCCACCTGGTGGCGGCGGTCCACCTCCTGGAGGAAGACCACCTGGAGGACGCCCTCCTTTCGGCGACAGACAGTTTAACCAGAACGTTCAGCCACCTACCACTAAGCAGAAGAAAAAGGTGCGCGAGGGCGATACTTTCATCGTGTCAGGCTTGCTTCTCGACAAGAAGACGAGCGAGCCGCTGCCTTTCGTCAACCTCACCATCCTCGACTCCATCGACAGCACCTTCGTGAAGGGCGGAATCACCAATGGTGACGGTATCTTCCAGCTTACCGACGTCCCGCAGGGTTCGTTTTTGCTGCGCGTTACAGCTATAGGATATGAGACGTACATGCATCCGTTTACCGTGACAAACAACACCGATTTGGGCACGTTACGGTTGAGTGAGGGCGCGATAACCCTCGATGCCGTGGTCGTCACCGCCGAGAGGCCGCTTTATGCTATGGAAGGCGAGAAACTCATCTACAACGTGAGTGAGGACCCGTCGATACAGACAGGCACAACCGAAGACGCTCTTCAGAACGCACCGGGCGTGGAGGTCGACGTGGAAGGCAACATCACGCTTCGAGGTGTGTCAAGCGTCGAGATCTGGATCAACGACAAGCCTTCGAAGCTCACCGAAGAGAACCTCAAGACGTATCTGCAGACCTTGCCGGCCAACGCTATCGCCCGTATCGAGACAATCACCAACCCGTCGGCGAAATATGCCACCGACGCGGAAGCCGTCATCAATATCGTCACCTCTACACATATCAAGAGCAACCAGTTTGTGAGCTTCGGCGTGAACGGCTCCAACCAGCCTTTCATCTCACCTTGGGTGAGCTATATGTGGAAAAAAGAGAAGTTGAGCATCAACATCTTTGCAGCAGGACGTTACAGCGACCGCGACAACACCAGCGACGAATGGCAGCTGAGCCGTCGTGACGCTGAGACTCCAGGCGAATACGAAATCACCTGGGCTGACACCACGAAACAGGCAAGCCGTAACCGCAACTACAGCGGTAACCTATTCATGAACATCGACTATGAAATCGACACCTCAAGCAACATCTCTGTCGACGCAGGCGGTTTCTACAACCACAACGACTATAAGATGACACGTTTGCAACGTCAGACATATTATTACCTCGACAGCATACCGCAATATTCGGAGCTCTTAATTGACACCACACGCGATAAGACCACGGCTAACAGCTTGTTCGGTCATATCGGAGCCGACTACACCAAGAAATTCGATAATTTCGGGCATAACCTGCGCATCAGCGTCAACTCACGTATATCGCACAATGCCAATGAGGAATGGTATAACCGCTTCTATGACACCTACACCGACCTCAACGAGCACCGTTACATGCTCACCGACCAAAACAACTACAGCATCAGCCTCGATGCACGCTACAACCGTCCTTACAGCCGTGACGGTGAGCTGAGCTATGGCTTGCGTGCCGATCATCAGAACACAGACAACATTTACAACCGTTATAACGACACTCTCGCCACTGTCATCGATGAGTTGCGTGCCTATCATTTCAAAGGACAGGAATCAAGTATCAATGCTGATGTCAACTGGACCCACCGATGGGGCGGCTTCACCTTCAGTGCCGGTCTCGGAGCAGGCACCGACCGCTCGTATTACAACTACATCAGTGAGATGCCGTTTGCCGACGACAGCACCTTGTATTACTTCACGGTACGTCCATCGGTGCATCTCACCTACCGCACTCAGAACATGCACAACATCAAGCTCAACTACACGATGAGGATGTCGCATCCTGACGAGTCACAGGTCAGCAGCTACAGACGATATGGCGAAAACAGCTATTCAACAGGTAATCCTAACTTGAAAAACGGATTCACCCACAACATGGAAGCCGGATGGCAGAAGTTCTTCAACCGTTTTGGCAATGTCGGTTTGGAAGCCTACGGACGTCTGAGCACCAATGAGATAAGCAACCTCACCGACTCGGAATACGACGAGTATCTCGACCGCGTGGTAAGTTATACTGTGCCTTATAACCTGGGTAACTCATGGCGTTACGGAACCTCGCTCAACATGACATACCGCCCGACGGGATTCTTCAACGTGAGAATGTACGCCAACCTATACAACTACGGCTATCACATGGAATATAACCGCGACGGCGTGCATCAGATCGATGAAAATGAAAAATGGTCATGGAGCGTGCGCGTCAACGCGTGGATGAAGTTCTTCAACCAGTATCAGTTTACCGTATCGGCATTCTACAACTCCCCCACCATCAGCCTGATGAGCGAGCGCAAAGCCCGTTATTCGCTGAACATGGGAGTGCGCAGCGACTTCTTCAAACGTAAGATGTCGGTATATGTCAATGTGCAGGATATCTTCAACTGGGGTGCAAAAATCGGCTCCGGTTCAAGCAACACCAACCCATACTATCTTACCGACAACACAAACAAGATGCTCAACAGCCGTTACATCTCTGTCGGCGTGACATTCCGTTTCGGTAAGATGGAACTCGAGACGCGAGCCAAGGAAGGATCAAGCGAATCGGGAGACAGCCTCGAATAGGTGTTTATTTCCCGATTCTTGCTTCAACCACGTTGACCACGTAGTCGCCGAGTTTCTCGCAGTCGGTGACGAGGTCGGAGAACATTGTGCCGACGGCGTAGTCGTATTTCAGCTCGTTGACGTTGCGGATGTTCTCGTTTTTCAGCATCTGACGCATAGCGTTGATTTCATCTTCAAGACGGAACGACTCGTTGACTTCATGTTCCGAGCGGTGTCCTGTCATGATAAGGTTCATATTGCCGAGTGCATCGTCGCACAGTTTCATCAATTCATGCAAGGTCTTTTTCTGCCATTGTGTAAATTTCAATCCCGACTCCATCTTGCGACGCATTGTCCTTGCGAGGTTATAGCACGAGTCGCCGACGCTCTCCAGCTCGCTGATCTCGCGCATCATCTGACGAATCTTCACTTTCGTATCATCGCTGAGATGGTCGTAGCTCACCTGTTCAAGATATTTGGCAATCTCAATCTCGATTTGGTCAGAGACAGCTTCTTTATTTTCAATAATAGCAAATAGTTCAGCGAATTTGCTGTCGTTTCTCTCATCAAGCAAGGTCCTCACCTTGGCAAACATATCCTGAACGAAGACCCCGAATGTGGCGGTCTCTTTCTCTGCCTGCAGCACTGCTATTTCTGGTGTCTGCACGAGTCCGTTGCCGATATATTTCAGTCTGACAGTTTCTATTTCAGCCTCTGGTTTGTCTTTGATAGCCCAGCACACAATCTTCTCGATTTGCGGGATGAATCCGATGAGGATGGCGGTGTTGGTGACATTGAAGCAGGTATGGAACATAGCGAGCACCACGCTCAGTCTGGCAGGGTCTGACACACCTTGTTCGTAGCCTACAATCGAGCACACCATATCGATGAACGGATGCAGCACTATTATCATCCAGATGACACCGAAGACGTTGAAGAACATGTGGGCGAAAGCTGCCCGGCGTGCCTGTGTAGATGCTGTGAGTGCCGCCAAGTTCGATGTCACGGTTGTTCCGATGTTCTCGCCCATCACCAGTGCGATACCTTGGTATATCGGGAGCGCGCCGCTTGAGCAGAGAATCATGGTGATAGCCATCACGGCAGCCGACGACTGCACACACATCGTGAGGATACTTCCTATGAGCAGGAAGAGCAGCGTGGTCCAGATGCTGTCGGGGTTGAATGACTGGAAAAACCCGAGCACAGCCTCGTTCTCGCCGAGGTTCATCTGCACGCCCGTCGCACGTAAGGTGCCGAGACCGAGGAACATAAACGCAAGGCCAAAGAGGAACTCACCGAAGGTGGCACGACGTTTTTTATAGATTAGAATCATGCCTATGATGAAGGCGGGCCACACAACATCGGTAACGTTGAATGAGAAGCCGGCCGACATGATCCAAGCGGTGAGGGTCGTTCCGATATTGGCACCCATAATCACCGAGATAGCCTGTCCCAACGTAAGAAGCGAGGCATTGACAAACGACACCGTCATCACCGTGGTAGCTGTCGAGCTCTGCACCGCCGCCGTCACCAGGACACCAGTGAGCATGCCTGTGAAACGGTTTGTCGTCATCTTGCCGAGAATATGGCGCAGCTGAGGTCCTGCGAGCTTTTGTAGAGCCTCGCTCATCGACTTCATACCGAAAATAAGAAGTCCCAGCGAGCCTAATATCGTGAAAATCAACATTAAAAAGCTTGGCGATGTGTCCATTTTCTAAAACTTGAAGGGTGTAATTTTTAAAGTGCAAAAATAAACATAATTTTATAACTTTTCAAAAATTTTATATACTTTTGCACCGCGTAAAAAATTATTAAAAAAAATAAATTTTCAAATGAAAAAATTCCTTTTAACTATTGCGACTATGGCTATTATCGCTACAGGATGCCAGCACAAGGCCGTCAAGACCTCGGGCATCGACATCAACAATCTCGACACCACTGCACGTCTGCAGGACGATTTCTATCAGTATGCTTGCGGCGGCTGGATGAAAAACAACCCTCTCGACGCTGAGCACTCACGCTACGGCGCCTTCGACGTGCTCGCCGAGAACGCTCAGAAAGACCTCCGCGACATCATCGACAACGTCAGTAAGGGTGAGAATCCTAAGGGTTCGATAGCAGAGAAGATAGCCATGTTCTACAACATCGGCATGGACAGCGTACGTCTGCAGGAGCAGGGTGCTGCACCACTTATGCCTTATCTTGAAAAAATCAACGGCATCAAGACACGCGAGGATGTGTGGAATGCCTTGCTTGAGATGCACCGCAGCGGTGGCTTCGCGCTCTTCGCAGTGTTTGGCGAGGCTGACACCGACGACGCCAACATGTGCATCGCCTGGGCTTACCAGAGCGGACTCGGCCTCGGTGACCGCGACTACTACCTCACCGACGAAGGCAACAACGTCAACATCCGCAAGGGCTACGTCGACTTGATGACCAAAGAATTCGGCATGGCAGGCTTCGACAAAATGACAGGCATCAAACCTGACGAGCTCGCCAAGATGGTGATGAGCTTCGAGACACGTCTCGCCAAGGCACAGAACACACGACTCGAGAACCGTGACCCACAGGCTACTTTCAACCGTTTCACCGTGGATGAAGCTATGAAGCTGACTCCAAACATCAACTGGAAGAACTACTTCGAGACGATGGGCATCCTCGATGGCATGCAGAGCTTCAACATCGCTCAGCCTAAGTATTTCAAAGAGGTTAACGCAACGCTCGGCGATACCGACATCAACGTCTTCAAGGCATATTTCGCATGGAACGCCATCAACGGAGCTGCCAGCTACCTCAGCGACGACTTTATTGAGACACAATTCGACTTCTACGGCAGACTTCTCAGCGGTCGCGAACAGAACCGTCCACGTTGGAAACGTGTCACTGCCACCGTCGACGGCGCTATGGGTGAGGCTCTCGGACAGCTTTACGTAGAGAAATATTTCCCGGCAGAGGCTAAGACCCGCATGGAGACATTGGTGCAGAACCTCGTCACAGCCCTCGGACAGCGTATCGACATGGCTGAATGGATGACCGAAGCCACCAAGGCCAACGCACATGAGAAACTCGGCACACTCTTGGTCAAGATCGGATATCCTGATGAATGGCGCGACTATAGCGGCCTTGAAATCAAAGACGACAGCTACTTCGCCAACGTGATGCGCAGCAACGAGTTCGATATGGCTTATATGTTCAGCAAAATCAACAAGCCGGTGAACCGTAACGAATGGGGCATGACACCTCAGACTGTCAACGCTTATTACAACCCGACCACCAACGAGATCTGCTTCCCTGCAGCTATCCTCCAGCCTCCGTTCTTCAATATGGAAGCTGACGAGGCAGCCAACTACGGCGCCATCGGCGTGGTCATCGGCCACGAGCTGACACACGGCTACGACGACCAGGGCCGCCAGTATGACAAAGACGGTAACCTCAACGACTGGTGGACTGAAGAAGACGCAGCCAACTTCGACAAGAACAAACAGGCTCTCATTGAAGCCTTCAACAACTGCATCGCTGTCGATGACCCGGAACTCGGTCTCATCCACGGCAACGGTGAGCTCACATTGGGCGAGAACATCGCTGACAACGGCGGCTTGCACGTGAGCTACCTCGCCATGCACAATGCCATGGCTAAAGGTCAGGTCAATAAAGAGGTGATGGACGGCTTCACTCCTGAACAGCGTTTCTTCCTCGCCTACGCAGCAGTGTGGGCAAGCAATATCCGTCCGAAAGCAGCCTTGCAGCTCACTCAGATGGACGTCCACTCACTCGGACGTAACCGCGTGAACGTGGCACTGCCACAGGTGACAGAGTTCATCGAGGCCTTCGACATCAAGGAAGGCGACGGCATGTGGCTCGCACCAGAGAAACGAGTGGTTTTGTGGTAATAAGCAAGGGCAAAGACATCTCAATAGGTGTCTTTGCCCTCGGTAAGCCATTCGAGGCTAAATTTATAGAAGGCTGTAAGATAGTTGCCTATCGTCCCAGCAGGATTTTCCTCAACATAAAGACCTATTGTTCCGTCAGGCATGACGCATAGCGATGAATATGCCGAGCTGTAAGGCACGATGGTCTTGCTCACAGGCCATGTCTTGCCTTCGTCGTAGCTGATGTAAACCGTGACATCGGTACGTTGGTTGCCTTTTGGCACAGAATGCAGCAGACGGTTCTTGTTATGTCCTTGATCCACTGAAGTATAACGAATCAGATCACCATTGCAAGCCGGTGCTGTGATGTCGTTCCACGACGAGACGTTTGGTCGCCATGTCTGGCCTCCATTTGATGAGATGTTATACCAGCGTTTGCCGTTGTGGCGGATGCTCATCAATATTCTACCGTCGACGAGCTCAGTGACCTTAGCCTCGTCGCCATTTGTCGAGGCGCGACCGGAGACCTGCCATGTGAGACCGTTGTCGTCGGAATAGACCGCATAGTTGCTCAATGACTGCGCTGAGTCTTCTCGGATTGCGGCTACAAACATGATTCTTCCCGTCGAGGTGAGGAGTCCGTTGCCTGAGCCAAAGAACGAGGCACGCCATGACTGATGCTCCGAGATGATGCAGTTGTCGCCGAAGATGAAATCAGTAATGTCTTCGGGTTCTGTCCATGTCTGACCATTATCATAGCTATATGATTTATATGACCTTATAGGTTCTGATGGTGTCGAATACCACAATCCGGGGCCGCCCACGAAGACCGCGATGAGGCCGTTCTCATCGTTGCTCCATGCCAGCGCGCAGTCGCCGAAACCGTGGTTGACGCCGGTGCCTTGGGCGATAGTGTAAGGCTCGCTCCATGTGAGACCTCCGTCAGTGCTGCGGTTGCACACGATATCGATATCCTGCGGGAGGTCGCCCTCGTTGTATTTTCGTTTGTCGGTGACCGCCACGATGCTGCCGTCTTTAGCCGTGATGACTGCCGGGATGCGGTAGTTTGTCGAGCTGTAGTCGCCCGGATGGTAAATCTCAGTGCGGGTGAACAACGTGTCGTTTTGCGCATTGGCGATGATCGCCGAGACCATGATAATAACGAGGGAGAGGATTTTTTTCATTGTAAATCAGATGTTTTAAGTTGCAAATTTACAATTTTTTGTAAGTTTTTGCAAATCATCCAAACTTTTTGTAATTTTGCGCTACTTAAACTTTAAAAAATAAGTATCATGAAAACGTGTAACAAGTTTTTCGCCGAGTTGTTCGGCACATTCGTTTTGGTTTTCGGAGGTTGCGGCACAGCACTCTTCGGACATGTTGGTTTTCTCGGAGTAGCAGTCGCTTTCGGCTTGACAGTCGTTGCGATGGCTTACGGCATCGGACATATCTCTGGTGCACATCTCAACCCTGCTGTGAGTTTCGGCGTATGGGTTAACGGTCGCATGAGTTTCAAAGAGATGCTCGTTTACTGGGGAGCACAGATTATAGGCGGTATCATCGCCGGCGCTTTGCTTCTCGTTATTTGGAAGTCAGCAGGTTTTGGCAGCACTGGCGTTTTCGCAGCCAACGGTTACGGCGAGTACTTCCAGAAGGCTTGTGGCGGCCCTGACACAGGATACCTGGCAGTTTCAACAGGCGGTGCATTCCTCATCGAGGCATTGCTTACCTTCGTGTTCCTGATGGTCATCCTCGGCATCACCGACAGCCGTCATGAGAACGGCAAATTCGGCGGCTTAGCCATCGGTCTCACCTTGACACTCATCCACCTCATCAGCATCCCGTTGACCAACACCTCTGTCAACCCTGCACGTTCAATCGGCGTAGCATTGTTCTCAGACTGCTCATACTGGAGTGCATGCGGTCAGCTCTGGCTGTTCATCGTGGCACCGCTCGTCGGCGCTTGCCTCGCAGGACTGGTCTACAAATGCATCACAGGATGCTGCTGCAAAAAGTGCGAGAAATAATATCTGAATAGAGGTTTAAAGACATTAGTCGTCATTATCGAGCTGCCCTTCCTACGGAAGCTGAAGGCTCTCTAATCGACGACTAATGTTTTTTTATTTGTGTAATACAATTCTCACGAAAACCGGATAGTGGTCTGAAGGGTTTCGGCGAGTGGTGTTGCTGAACCAAATTTCCTGAGGAGCGTCTGATGCCTTCTCAGAGGCTGATGATGTCTCGTTTTCGATCCAATAGCTGTTGGTGAGAACGCCGTAAGCCTCAACAGTCGTTGACGGTGACACGAAGACGTGGTCGATACGGCTGGTAGTGAAATATTCCGTCTTAAACGCGTTAAATGTGCCGTTCTCAGCGAAGCGGATGCGGGCAGCGTCGTAGGAATCCTTCAGCAGGCCTGAGTTTGTGAAGATGGTATAAATTTCGTTGGTTTGGTCTACGTTGAAGTCGCCGGTGAGGATGACCGGAGCATCTTTAGCTATCTCTTGGATGCGAGCCACCACCAGTTTCGCTGCCTCACGACGTGCCACCACGCCGACGTGGTCCATGTGAAGGTTGAAGAAATAGAACGTGGTGCGGTCTTTTTTCTTTTTTGCGTTGATTTGAAACTTACCCCAGGTGCAGATTCGGATGCAGGCAGCGTCCCAGCCGAGACCAGGTTTTTCGGGTGTTTCGCTGAGCCAGAAGTTACCGTCTTCGAGCAGCGTCAGCTGGTCTTTTTTATAGAAAATAGCTTCGTGTTCTCCTCTCCTTTCGCCGTCGTCGCGACCTATGCCGATGTAGTCGTAGCCATCAAGGCCTCTCTTCAAATCCTGAAGCTGACCATAAAGCACTTCCTGGGTGCCGAAAATCAACGGATTCATGAAGTTGACCTGATCGCAGATCACCTGGCAGCGCTTTGTCCAGACGTTACCGTTGAGGCTGTCGTTACGATTCTTATAACGGATATTATATGAGCCGACAAGCATCTCTTGAGCGCTAACCGAGAGCGCTAAGATGCTGAAAAGAGCAATAAAAAAAAGTTTTTTCATATAAATGTGTTGCTTCGCAAAATGTGTTACTTCGTTAAATGTGTTTTACAAAATTTGAGCCGTGTGATTTTTCGTGTCGACTTTGCCGATTGAATCTATTATGACTCCGTTTTCGTCGATGACATAGGTTGTGCGGAGAGTTCCTTCGGTTGTTTTGCCGTACATTTTCTTCTCGCCCCAGGCTTCGTAGGCTTTGAGGATTGTGAGGTCGGTATCGGCGATGAGGTGGAATGGCAGTTCGTATTTTGCGATGAACTTCTGATGCGAGGCGGCGCTGTCGCGGCTCACTCCAAGAACGTTGTAACCCAATGCGATAAAGCGATTATAATTGTCGCGGAGGTCGCAGGCTTCGGCCGTGCAGCCTGGGGTGCTATCCTTCGGATAGAAATACAAAACGAGCTTCTTTCCAGCGAAATCGCTCAGCTTCACGACGTTTCCATTTTCATCGACGCCCTCGAAATAAGGGGCTTTTTGACCTGGTTGTAACATGATAATAATTTTTATGTTTCTGCAAAAGTACAAATTATTTTTTAAAAATATTTTTCAAAAATATCTTTTATCTCCTCCTCATTATCAATCATTTGGCGCAGTTTTTCGAGTCTTGCCGTATTAGGCGATTCAGGAAACCAAAGTTTGAGATATCCGTTGCGGCCGTATTTCTCATGAAGGTGCTGCATCATGCGGTCGTATTGCTGTTCTTTTGAGAGCTCAGGATAGTGGTCGAGGCCGTATTGGATGGTGCGCTTTACGATGGTTTCAGGGTCGATGAAGCGGTCGGCTTCAGCAACGATGCGGCCGTAGATGGTGCGAGGGGCATTTTTTGCTGAGGCGCGATGGTCTTCAGCGGCATCGGCCATGGTCTGAATCTGCTCCTCTGTGAACCACTTCCGAAGGTTCTCATCGGCTTTTATAATCTGCGCCGACACCTCATGATGATGCTCACGACCCTCGCAAAGACCGGTGTCGTGATATGCTGCGATGACATAAACCATGTTTACATCCACATCTAAAAATTTAGATATTTCTATGCTTTGCTGGATTACCATATTGACATGGTCACGCTGATGTGCCGCGTCGAAATTGTCGTAACGCGGAATGATTTCGGATTCGATATAAGAGACTATGTCGGGATTAATTTTCATATGACAAAAGTACAAAAAATCACAAATCACAAGTCCATTTTTCAAAAAATCCGTATTTTTGTAGCATTATGAAAAACACAAAAAAAGTAATCCTCATCACTGGAGGTAGTTCGGGAATCGGGTATGACTCAGCGATAGCGCTGGCAAAGCAGGGGCATAAGGTTTATGCGGCGGCACGTCGTATTGAGATGATGGAGCCGCTCAAGGAATACGGCATAGTGCCGCTCAGCCTCGACGTGACAGACGACAGCTCGATGCAAGAATGCGTAAAATCAGTGCTTGACGCTGAAGGCAGAATCGACGTTTTGGTCAACAACGCGGGCTACGGTTATTTTGGTGCGATTGAAAACGTCGCCATGGAGGAAGCCCGCAAGCAGTTGGAAGTCAACGTGTTCGGGTTGGCGCGGATGTGTCAGCTCGTGCTTCCGACGATGCGCGGGCAGCATTCAGGTCGCATCATCAACATCGCATCAATAGCGGGAAGAGCCACCATGTATTTCGGAGGCTGGTACAACGTCTCGAAATATGCTGTCGAGACCTTCAGCGACGCGCTCCGCATGGAGACGAAGCCTTTCGGCATCGACGTGGTGCTGATTGAGCCGAGCACCATCAAGACAAACTGGGGCATCATCGCTGCCGACAACCTCGAGGCATCGTCAAAAGGCACCGTATACGAGGAAAGAGCCATCAATGAGGCCAACAATATGCACAAGGCCTATCGCTCAAACCTCTTCTCGAAGCCTGCGGTGGTGACACGCGCCATCTGCAAGGCAGTGAACCGCAGCTGTCCTCGCACGCGATACTGCGTCGGGAGAGGCGGCAAGACGGTGGTTTTCCTGCACAGCATTCTTCCCACAAGATGGTGGGACAGGATTAACAGGATAATGACAAAAAAAGTTCTATAATTTTAGACAGGATTAACAAGATTAACAAGATTTAGGACGACTAGTTTAGTCGTCCTAATTTTTAAAAGAGATAATATCCTGTAAATCTTGTTAATCCTGTCTTATTTCTTCACAGGGTCACATGTCAAGCCGATACCGAGTTTCTTGAAGATTTTGCGGTCGACTTCAGAGAGCATCACCGTGGAGTGCACCTGGCAGCCATTGAGTTGCGGCAGCACGTCGAGGGCTTTCTTGCAGTTTTCATCCCACAACGAGAGCATCGACAGTGCCACAAGCACCTCGTCGGTGTGAAGGCGCGGGTTCTTTCCGTTAAGGATGCCCACTTTCGTCTTTTGGATAGGCTCAATCATCGCCTGAGGGATGAGTTTCACCTCATGACCGATGCCTGCCACGTGTTTGGTGGCGTTAAGAATCAGAGCGGCACTCGAGCCAAGCAACGAGCTGGCGTGCGCCGTGATGATAGTGCCGTCTTCGAGCTCGATGGCAGCTGAGTGTTCCTTCTCCTGCTCCTTGCGTTCCTTGGCTGCGATGGTGGTCTTACGGTCTGCGGTGGTAATCTTCGCCTGTTTCATAAGCAAAGCGATCTTATTCACCTCGTTCTCGCTACCTTTGCCTGTTGCAAGTTCGCAAAGCGCTGTGTAATAACGTCTTATGATTTCATCGTTAGATGCCTTGCAGCAGATATCATCGTCGCTGAGGCAGTAGCCCGCCATGTTGACACCCATGTCGGTAGGCGATTTATATGGGTTTTCACCATATATAGATTCGAAGATAGCGTTTAGGACCGGGAATATCTCGATGTCACGGTTATAGTTGACGGCTGTCTCGCCGTAAGCTTCTAGATGGAACGGGTCGATCATGTTCACGTCGTTGAGGTCGGCGGTGGCAGCCTCGTAAGCGATGTTCACCGGATGTTTCAGCGGCAGGTTCCAGATAGGGAAAGTCTCGTATTTGGCATATCCCGCCTTGATGCCGCGTTTGTTCTCATGATACAGCTGGCTGAGGCATACCGCCATCTTGCCGCTACCTGGTCCCGGAGCGGTGATGACGACGAGCGGACGTTGCGTCTCGACGTAATCGTTCTTGCCAAAGCCGTCTTCCGAGTCGATAAGCGCCACATTGTTAGGATAACCCTCGATGATGCGGTGGTAATACACCTTGATACCCAGTCTCTCCAGACGGCGACGATAAGCGTCGGCACTCGCCTGACCGTTGTAATGAGTAATGACAACAGAATTGACCATGAAACCGCGGTTCATAAACTCCTCGCGCAGACGCAGCACATCGACATCGTAGGTGATGCCGAGGTCACCACGCACCTTGTTCTTCTCGATATCAACGGCGCTGATGACAATGACGATCTCCGCCACGTCAGCAAGCTGCATCAACATTCTCAGCTTGATGTCAGGCTGGAAACCTGGCAAGACACGACTTGCATGATAGTCGTCAAACAGCTTCCCGCCAAATTCCAAATAAAGCTTATCACCGAATTTAGCGATGCGTTCTTTAATATGTTCAGACTGGATTTTAAGGTATTTTTCGCTATCGAACCCGTATTTCATGATGCTAAAAATTTATCAATACGGGATGCAAAGATACGGAAAATTTTCGAACTGACGATATTTTTTCTAAAAAATTAAATTATACCGTGTTCAAGGGCAAATCGCACCATCTCGACGGATGAGGAAAGCCCTAACTTATTGAAGATGTTAGTCTTATGAGAGTTGACAGCACGCAGGCTGATATTGAATTTATCGGCTATCTCCTTCCCCATCAAGCCGTCACAGCACGCCTCTATTATTTCAAGTTCGCGTTTGGTCAGCAGCGATGAAGATTTCTTGTCAAGGCGGGCGTCGACGATATCGCGCACTAGCACGGCGAGGTCACGGCCATAGTATGGCACTCCTTCATTTACCGATGCCACGGCATCGCGCACCTCTTCAAGAGGTCCGTTTTTGCTGATGAACCCGTCAATGCCTATCTGCATGAGCTGATTTATGATATATTCCTTGGTGTCGGCTGACACTATGATGATTTTTATGTCGGGGTATTCTGCACGGAGACGTTGCGCCACCTCAATGCCGCTGGTGCCGGGCATGAGCACGTCAAGAAGAATGAGGTCGCAAGGCACGCCTTCGAGGAGTTTCTCGAAGAGATAGTCGGCGGTAGCCGCATCGATGGTGACCTTGTGGGTGGTGCCTTGAAGGCTGCTTCGGAGACCCAGACGGATTAGTTCGTGATCATCTAATATTGCTATGTTCATGTTCTGATTATATTTACTTTATTCAGATTTAGGTAAGATAACAACAAATGTGGAGCCTTTACAAGGTTCGCTTTCCACTTTCATGACACCTTTGTTGCGATGGATGAGCTCGCGGCATAAGAGCATGCCTATGCCTGTGCCTCCTTCGCCTTTGGTGCCGGTCTGCGACGCCACAGCATGATTGGCAGTCATCAGCTCGTGAACACGCTCACGGCTCATGCCCACGCCATGGTCGCGGATATATATGCCGTCGTTCGAGTCGGTGATGCCAATTTCAACGGTGCCTCCGTCATGCGAGAATTTGACAGCATTGCTGAGGATGTTACGTATCACTGTGCGCACAGTGTCACGGTCAGCCATGACAAGACAGCGACGGGTGTTCAACACCAAAACGATATGTTTCAGGTCGGCATAGCTGCGTATGTTGGCAACCACATCACCAACGATACTGTTGAGGTCGATGCGTACAGGGCTGATTTTTTTCTTGCCGTTTTCGAGAAGTGCCATTTGCTGAAGGTTATAAAGCAAATCGAGCTGCTCGTCGCTACTCGAGAGAAGCCGTCCGATATTAGCGTAAATCTCATCGCGGCTGTAATTCTCGTAGTTATTGTAAAACAGCCGCAGCATCTGCTGTTGTGCCACCATAGGATTTTTGAGGTCGTGTGTGAGGATGGTGTAATTACGGTTTTTAGTCTTAAAAAGACTAATCTGGATGCGTATAAACATCACCAGCAATGCTATTGCCACCACTGTCAGGATGATGATGGCGATGAGCCAGATCAGACGTTGCCGTTGTGTTTGGATTGTTTGTGCCTGCAGTAGCAGCTGCTGTTCCTTGCGTTGTGTGTCGTAGCGCACCTGCCACAGTGTGAGTTGGCGTTCCGACTCCTCGGTCTGTATGATGTCGCGCAACTCGCTGTAACGTTCGAGGCAACGTGCCGCCTCCTCGTAATCGCCTTGGTTTTTCGCCTCTTGTGCGAGGCTGCTGCATGCCTGCATCTCCTGGCGTTTCATCCCGAGAGTCTTGGCAATGTCGGCGGCTTCACGGTAACGTCCCAGCTGAAGCAGTGTGATGACTTCGGTGGCGCGGTTGTTGGTCTCCCGTGCTGTCTCAAGAGCTTCCTCGTTGCACTGGCGGGCATTCTCCTCGTCGCCAAGCTTTTGATATATGTTGCCCAGCTGAGAGAGACGCATGCCCACCTGCGGTTTTCTATCCAGCTTGTCGTCAATGAGGTAAGCCTCGGTGGTAAGATCAAGAGCCTGCAGCAGTGCCGCTTTGCGTTCGTCACCAGGAAGCGTCATGGCTTGAGCCACAAGCACCTCTCCGAGCATAGCCTTACGCACAGCAAGTGACTTCTCGGTGTGCCCAACGTCGTTCCTTACAAGATCCTCCTCGATGTCAATAGCACGATTGAGATAACGTATCGCCACGTCATGTTTGCCTGCCGAAGAGTAAATCCCGGCAAGGTTACCTAACGACACCGAGATGTTTGCGGGATCGCCCTGCATCTCATCGTAACTAAGACACAATTCACCATAATAAAGGGCTTTTTCATAGTCGCCGAGACGATGATAGCAGTAAAGCAGGCATGAATAAAACTCACACTGCAGCTCGAGGGAGTCGGCAGGCACTCGGGCAAGGCCGTTCTCGTTGATTCGAATCGCCTCTGGAATTCGGCCACTCATAGCTTCAGCATAGGCACTGTCGACAAGATGAATGAAATCATCGGACTGCGCATTGGCGACAGAAACCGAGAAAACCAATAATATTAATATGTATAAATTTTTCATGTCGCAAAATTACAATAGTAATTTTAAATTGTCAAGTACCTAAAACTCGCAAAATTAAAACAAAAATCTTTTAAAAAAACTAAAAAAAAATGCGAGTTTTGGGTAGTTGACGGGCTTTATTATTGACTATAATTTTGCATCGTAAAATTGACACAAATATTAGAACTATGAAAAAAGCAAAAAAAATGAGAGCTCTCATGCTTTCAGGGGCGATGGCTGCGATGATGCTGCCATTGGCATCAAACGCCCAAAGAAACGACGGTTTCTTCAATGATTATCAGACTGAAAACAGGGATTGGAATCCGGCATATTCTTTCGGATTCGGCCTGACCACCACTGAAGACCCCACAGCACCTGTCGGTAGCGGATTACTAATTATGCTCGGCGCAGGAGCAGGCTATTTGATTTTCAAGAAAAAGGAGGACTAATCATGAGAAGAATCATTACATTATCATTACTCTTCGCATTGTTTTTAGGATTAACACAATGCAAAAAAGAAAGTGCCGCACCTATCGACGGCAAAACACTCGCCATTACACTTAACGCCAGCTGCGGCAGCGAAAGAAGCACATTCTTACCTGGACCGGGAACATTCGTCTGGACAGGCAGTGCTGCAACAGAATACATCAACGTGAGCGGCAGCGAAAGCGGATACCTCGGACAACTGAGCTGCAACAACGATGAAGGCAGCTTCTCTGGAAGCATAACAGAGCCGGAGGTCGGCGAAGACATTTATTTCTTCTATCTCGGCAACGGCGACCATGCGGCGGCAACAGAGTTGAGCCTCTCCAATCAATCTGCAGATGCAGCAAATATTACAAATCATCTTATCGCCATCAGCAATGCTGTGCCATATTCAGGACAGACCTCTTTCAACGTCACACTTGAAATCAAGATTGCCATCGCACGTTTCAATGTGAGCGGATTCACAAGCCCGGCAAACCTGGCTGAGGGTGTCAGCATCAGCGGCGAGGATGTCTACAAAAACGTCACAATCGATTACAAACAGGGTAAAGTCACAGGCAACGAGAAAGGTAAAATCCTTATCGGCAATGCCAGCACCGACAAATTTGTGGTTATGATTCCTTCAGTATCATCAGCCACGACCATCAACTTCGAAAGCGAAAGCCGCATTGGCTCACTCAGATTCGGCACAGGCATACAAGCAGGCAAATACTATGGGACCGTCGAAGCCGGACATGTCATGCCAATGACCGTCACCCCTGCCAACAAAATCTTCTTCTCAACATCAGCGGCAACCAAAGTCGCATTCTCCAAAGGCAACCTTCAGTACACCCGCACAAGCACTGATGCCGACTGGAGCACCGGCACATGGAGCTTCATGACAAACCAGTATGACATCGTGGAGAACAACGGAGCCGTTAGCACTGACTATGCCAGCCAGACCGCTATCGGTTTGTTTGGATGGGGTCAAAGCGGTGCCACCGACAGCCAACATGGTGAGTTAAAACCAAACCGTACCGATATCGAAAACTACTGTTCCGAATATGAAGACCTCACCAACACCGTATTCGACTGGGGCGTAAGAAACTCTGCCGACATCACCAATGGTGAGGGTTACTCATGGCGCACCCCTTCTAAAGCTGAATTTGAGTGGCTGTTGGGTGTCAACGTGGGAGAACCCGTTCCTGGCACCAACTGCCGCAACGTCACCAACAGATGGTTGTTGGCAACCATAAACGCTGGCGGCAGCAACCATAACGGACTTATCATATTCCCAGACATATTCTCATTTGATTTGACAGGCTACACCTGCAACGATATGACCGATTGGGCTGCTGTCGACGCAGCCGACTGGACTGCCATGGAAGACGCAGGTGCCATTTTCCTCCCTACAGCAGGATATCGTTTCCGTGATGGCATTTACATCAGCGAAGTCGGGTCTAATGGTTATTATTGGACTTCAAGATGGGGCACTTCCGGTAAAGCTTGGGAGATAGACATCCAATACAACAGCGTGGGCATCAACATGCCGTTCAGCAGCAACGGCTTCTCCGTCCGTCTTGTCCGCGATTTGCAATAACAATTATTCCCCCCATATGTCAAAAGTCATGTCGTCTACAAAGATGACATGACTTTTTTTTCGCAAAATAAATACAGAAAACTATATCATTTAAAGTAGTATTGTCCCTTCCCTTTTGTCTTTTTCCCGTACTGAATAGCATGTTTCGGGCAATGATGGTAGCAGGCGTCGCAGGTGTTGCAGTTGCCGTGCCACTTCGGACGACCTTCCTCCAGCGTGATGTTCTGCATCGGGCACACCAGGGTGCACATGCCACATGAGATACATGCGTCGGTGCTGAAAAACGGCTCGTCGCTCGCCCATTTGTAGAAACCGCTGCCGATGACGTTGCTCTTGAAGCGCGGGAAAGCGCCTTTTATCATGTCGGAAAACACCGTCTTAGATTTAATCATCTCAATCACCTTAGGCAGTTTTTCCTTGGCTTTCGCGATTTTTTCGTTAGCCACCTCTTCCCTGTCGACTGTCATCCCCATCATGTTGACGTAGGTGTTAGGCATCTTGAAGCAATAAGCCGCGTTAAGCTCTAAGCCTCTGTCATTCAACTCCTTACGGAAAATCTTCTCGGTCTCGCCAACGTTGTCACCGCATGTCACGGCTGTCCAGACGTATGATGGTTTGCCATTGACAATCAATTTCTCGACAAATTCCTCCACGAGATGAGGCGGACGCCACGAATAAATAGGGAATACGAAGCCGAGCATCTCACCTTCCGAGAGGTTATATTCATATTGGTTATTACGTTGAGCCTCAGGGATGAAGACGAGGTTGTCGTTCAATTCTTCGGCTATGCTTGTCGCGATAAATTTGCTGTTTCCGCAGCCGGAATAGTAGAAAATCATAACTAAAAAATTATCTCATGCACATCTCAAAAATCTTTTCGACATCCTTCTGCTGAAGGTGTTTGAAGCCTTTCAACGTTCCTCCGTTGACCGCTTTCTTTGCCATGATAGCGAAGTTGGTTTCGTCGATGCCCACCTCCGGGAAGGTGCGTTTCAGCTGTAAGGTGTTGAAGAGGAAGTCGCTGAGTGCCGCGATAGCTTTCTTTGCGATCTCCATTTTAGGCAGTTTTGCATCTATGCCGAACACGTTGACGCCGAACTGCACATATTTGTCGACGGTTATCTCGTCGAGGCAGTATTCCATCCAACGTGGCGTGATGATGGCGAGGCCTAATCCGTGGGTGATGTCGTAAATTGCCGACACCTCATGTTCTATCGGGTGGCAGCTCCAAGGCTGGCGTTTGCCGCCGTCGATGAATCCGTTGATTGCCCACGACGAGGTCCACATCAGGTTGGCGCGTGCCTCGTAGTTGTCGGGCTCGCGCATGGCTATCGGTGCGTATTTGATGATGGTCTTCATCATGCCTTCCATGAAGCAGTCAAGCATGTAAAGGTCGAGGTTGTTGTTGAAATACACCTCGAAGATATGTGAGAGCATGTCGGCGGCACCGCAAGCTGTCTGATAAGGGCTCACCGTGAAGGTGTTCGTTGGGTCGAGGAACGATGCCTTCGGCAGCATGGCCGGGGCGAGGCGACCTATCTTGTCTTTCGTCTCCGGGTTGCTGATGACGCCACCCATGTCCATCTCCGAGCCTGTTGCTGAAAGGGTGAGGATCGTCACTATAGGCAATGCCTTCTCTATTGGCGAGCGTTTGCTGAGGTCGAGGAAATCCCACGGGTCGTGGTCGACGCAGGCACCTGCCGCCATGAACTTGGTGGCGTCGATGGTGGAGCCGCCGCCGACAGCAAGAAGCACGTCGATATGGTGTTCCTTGCACATCTGGGCACCCTTGCGCACCGAGTCGATGCGTGGGTTAGGCTCGATACCCGAGAGCTCGAAGAGCTCGAGGCCGGCGTCATGGATCTCTTTCACCACACGGTCGTAAAGCCCGATCTTCTTGATGGAGCCGCCGCCGTAGGTCATGAGCACGCGCTTGCCGTATTTCTTCAGCTCCGCGCCGAGATTATTCATTTGGTCCTTGCCAAAATATACCTTTGTAGGGATGTAATAAACGAAGTCGTTGATCATGATAAATACTGTTAAATAAAATATGATTAGAGCGGTATCAGCGTACTGACAACCACGTTGTTGTTTGCGCCCGTCTGGCTCTGTACGCGTGTCACGCCGCGCTCCAGACCGGTCACATCGGTGACAAGGGTCACAGTTGAGCCGTCAGCCTTGATCACACTCTCGATGAACGCCATGACGTCACCGTCGTAGTTACACTCGGTGCAGATGTTATATAATGGCACCTGCGAACGGTCGACAGACACATCCTCGATGGTCATTGTAGCAAGGTCGTAAATCGTGAAACGCGTCAAGCCATTAGCCATAACAGGCTTGTAGCAGTGACCTTCGGCGTCGAATTCCGAATAAAACGGCCAATCCGAAGGAAGAGTGTTCGATGTCAGCTGATAAGTAGTTGAATTAAAGGTCCATTTTGTCTGACCATCAATCCATGAATAATTCTCTTCATCGCTGATATAAACTGTTGCATACCCTGAATCTTCGGTGAAATAACCATCGGTCACATACGTTCCGGTAGCCACATCGCCGTTGATATCGACACGATAAATTGTTGGAGTCCAGTCGCCGTGTATCGACACGAAATATTTACCGTTTATGCAACGCATTGTAGGTCCGTAATTATAATCTAATAAACTTGGAATACCTTGAATTGCCGGCAGAGTGCCGTCAGAAGCCATGATAGCTGCCACATGCGGTGTATTGCTGCCATAGCTGATACATGTGCCGAGATGTCCGGCGTTGTCTGTGACGGCGTATGCGATGTTGATGGGCTGTGTCTCAGTACCAGGCATCACATTGATAACATTGACATTATCGCCATTTATGCGAAGCTTACTCAATCCACCATAATATGAGCCCGAGGCGAGATATATGTCGTTGCCCACCTGAGCAATAAGTCCCAGCTTACGCAGTCTTTCACCGCTCAATTCGCCATCGAGAGGCATTCCATTGTCGAAAATCCAAGGGATATTCGGGCCTCCCCAATATTTAAGGTTTCCCATCGGGAATCTGGGAGCGACCTCGTTAAGGTCGTAAATCTTACCATCGCTACGGCGGAGAAGGAAGTTCTCCCCCCAGTCAGACCACCAGCTGTGCTCCACTGTACCGCGGATACGATCAGCCATATCATCGCTGAAACCGCTATAGTCATCGCACATATAACGGCATCCCATGAGCCAGATGTAAACGTCACCCACAGGTATCATCTGTGTGATTTGGATTGTGAGATTGCGGCTCAATTCCGAAGCGATACCGCTGTCGTCGCAGTCGTATTCATAAGCCATAATCTGCAGATTACCGTTCTCATCGACGCTGTACAGGAATCCGCCATTCTCGCCGTCTTTGGCACCGTCTTTGGCGCCCAAAGCGAGATAACGGGCACCGTTGAGGTTCACCCTACTCATCTTAAATGAGGAGTCTCCACCCTTTTTATTCTTACACGAAACGCCGCCCAAAACGAGCGCCAGAATGATAAAAACACCTAATAGCTTTTTCATGATTAATGTTTTTTAGGTTAATAATCGACTTAACTGGTTAGAAATCAGGCCACAAAGGTAACAACTAAATTTCAAATTACCAAATAAAATGCGATTTATTTTGTGATGCAGGCCTTCACGAAATTCATAAACAGCGGATGCGGATGCAGCACCGTCGACGAATACTCTGGGTGGAACTGCGTTCCGATATACCAGCGAAGCTCAGGAATCTCAACGATTTCCACAAGTTTTGACTCAGGGTTGAACCCGACGCAGTGCATGCCGTTTTTCTCGTATTCTTCGCGATATTTGTCGTTAAACTCATAACGGTGGCGGTGACGTTCGCGCACCATCGGTTTCTCGCCGTAGGCTTCCCATGTGCGGCTGCCGTTGACGAGCTCGCAGTCGTACGCGCCGAGACGCATGGTGCCGCCCATCTGGGTGATGTTCTTCTGTTCTTCCATCATGTCGATGACGTTGTGCGGCGTCACAGGGTCCATCTCGCTGCTGTTGGCGTCGGCGTAACCGAGCACGTTGCGTGCAAACTCGATGACCATCATCTGCATGCCGAGACAGATGCCAAAGGTAGGAATATCGTGGGTTCTCGTGTATTCCGCAGCGATGATTTTGCCTTCGATGCCACGCTGGCCGAAGCCCGGACAGATGACGATGCCTGCCATGCCTTTCAGCATCTCGGCGACGTTGTCTTTTGTGATATGTTCGCTGTTGACGAAATGTATCTTGACCTTGTAATCGTTGTATGTTCCGGCGTGTGCGAGGCTCTCGCGGATGCTTTTGTAGGCATCCTGAAGGTCGTATTTGCCGACGAGGGCGATGTCGACGGTTTTTGTGGCGTTTTTGCGGCGTTCCAAGAAGTCATGCCACGCGCCGAGTTCCGGTGTCGGTCCGACTTCCATGCCCATTTTCTTTAAGATGATGGCATCCAGGCCCTGGCGCTGCATGTT
Organism: uncultured Bacteroidia bacterium; assembly: GCA_902774295.1. GTDB lineage: Bacteria > Bacteroidota > Bacteroidia > Bacteroidales > F082 > Limimorpha. The sequence continues at coordinate 153,859 of CACYHP010000002.1, forward strand.
GACCGGCACCTCGTAGATGCTTGGCAGGTCTTGGCTTTGTATGACGGCATCCACGTCGACGTTGCAGAAATGAGCGACCTTCAAACGAAGATCCTCGCTGAGTTCGTGTTCAGTTCTCAGCACCAGCACCTCCGGCTGGATTCCCAGTCCTTGCAGCTGTTTCACGCTGGTCTGTGTAGGCTTGGTCTTGAGCTCGCCTGCTGCAGCGAGGTAAGGAACGTATGTCAAATGTACATTTAGAGCGCGTTGCGGTCCGAGCTCCCAACGAAGCTGACGTATAGCCTCGAGGAACGGCTGTCCCTCGATGTCGCCGATGGTGCCACCGATCTCAGTGATGACGAAATCGAAGTGTTCCTTGGTGGCGTTGAGCAGGATACGACGTTTTATCTCGTCGGTGATATGAGGCACCACCTGTATCGTCTTGCCGAGATAGTCGCCACGGCGCTCACGTTCGATGACGCTGAGGTATATCCTACCAGTCGTCACGCTGTTGTCACGTGTCGTCTCGATGCCAGTGAAACGCTCATAATGACCGAGGTCGAGGTCTGTCTCGAAGCCGTCGGCTGTGACGTAGCATTCGCCGTGCTCGTAAGGGTTCAGCGTGCCCGGGTCAACGTTGATGTAAGGGTCGAATTTCTGGATTGTTATCTTGTAACCGCGGGCCTGAAGAAGTTTGCCCAGCGAGGCGGAGATGATGCCCTTCCCTAACGAAGACGCCACACCTCCCGTGATGAAAATGTATCTTGTTTCCATATTATTTTGAAAAGGCAAAAATATAATTTTTTGAGTTTCACGCTACCACTTTTTTTCAACAATTTTATGTTTATTTTGAACACAATTTTTTCAAATAAAAATAATGTTTATATTTGCAATCGCAAACGAAACATAATCTTATGAAAAGAATTATCATTCCGATATTTATCGCCCTTATCGTGATGACCGGTTGTGCACAACAGAAACCAGCTGTCACGAAATCAGAAGGCAGCATTACATTTGTCGTCGACGGTGACTTGCCAAGAGTAAAGGAATATTTCTACCCATATGATGGCAATAAGCTTGCCAGATATATACTTGATAAAGAAGCAATGTCTGGAGCAAAAAACTACAATATCATTGCCACCAGTTTCGCCAACGAGCAAAATATAAGATTTGAGGGCGAAGACTCATTCTATCAATGCCTCGTATATGCTTATGCCAATCACAGATCCGTCACAATTTCTCCTGATATGATTTGGATGCTTATAAGCCAAGGATTTGCACGCTACGTGAATGCGCATGCAGAAAAACTGAGAGAGCAACTGGTTGACCATTCAGAAAAAATGGATTTGGTAATCAATTCGGAAGTTGATGTGCTTTCTGAAGATGCCGACTGGCCATCTCTTATCGATAATTTCGCTTCGCAAATTGACAAATACACAAAAAACGACATAGCAAAAACCATCACTGCCGATTTTTCGACAACTACATCGGTGGAGCGCATCGCATCGCAAATTACGTTGATGGAAAGCGTAAAGTCGTACTTCGAATTCATCGTCACTTATATGTCATGCGGCATACCATACATCACGCTTGAAGGTACTCCCAACGATTGGCAGCAAGTACTTGAAAAGACTAGGAAACTCGGCAGCTATGGTAAACTTGGTAAATGGACCCAAGATTTGGAGCCGATACTCAACGAGTTTATATTCGCCTCCGAGGGACAGCCCAACCACAACTTCTGGCGTCAAATGGTCAAGAAACAACGCGTCGACAGGCTGAAAGGCGGCGGTTGCAGTTCGGAAGAGCCCACAAAACTCGACGGATGGATGTTGAAATTGTTCCCAGATGAAAACGGGAACACCCTTTCAAGCATTTATCACACCAAAAATATGCCAACGGAGTATGTGAAAGTTGGTTTCAAGTATTGTGTCATTGACTCTGGACAAGGCGTGATAACAAACGAGACTCCGATGGAGCTTTGGGCAGGATTCATCGGAGCCGAAGATGACACCATCAATAACATGCTAACTCCAAAAATCGGCTGGCTTGTGTGTAGCATTTCTCAAAACAACGACGAACTACTGAAGGAACTCAAAGATAGATGGGCCATCGAGCTTCGCGTCCAAGAGGTGCCAGAAGTGCTTTCACGCATAGAGCACATCAGAAACTTGAGACTTGAGTTCACAGATAAGGTCGTCATTCCCGAGTGGTTCTATAATATGAGCATCGACAATCTGAGTATTAAAGGCGATGTTACCAAGGAGGACAAAGCAAAACTTTTGGAGTATTTCCCTAAAGCATACATAAGAAAGTAATATGGCATTTGTATACGAATATCCCCGTCCTGCTGTCACTGCCGACTGCGTGGTGATTGCGAAGGAAAATGAGCCGAAAGTGCTGCTCATTCAGCGTGGCAACGAGCCGTTTAAAGGTCAGTGGGCATTCCCGGGCGGCTTCATGAACATGGACGAAACCACCGAGCAATGTGCGGTGCGGGAACTCGAAGAAGAAACAGGATTGAAAGTTACTGAAATCAAGCAAATTGGAGCATATTCGAAGGTCGACCGCGACCCTCGCGGAAGGACGGTAACGGTGGCATATCTCGTAGTAATTGACAAGGCTGAAGCCGTAAAAGGTGGCGACGATGCCGCCAAGGCACAGTGGTTCCCGATTTCCGGTTTGCCGAAGTTAGCTTTTGATCATGAAGAGATTATGAAGGACGCTCAACGTCTTTTTGAGTCTTTATAAAACAGCCTTTTTGAATTTCATATATTCCTGCCATGCTTTTTGCACCTCCACCTCGTCGTGCTCGTCGAGGAAAAAGTCTGTTTCAAATTTGTCGGAGAAAGGCTTCCAGTTGCCGCAGATGACGCCGTCTTTTGCTATAATCGGCTGAAAGATGCCGCTGTTGTTATGCGCCTTGTGACTGAGTTCCGGCCGCAGCACTATGTCGCGGCTTTTGTAGCCGATAAGATACTCGTCGTAAGGCGCCTCGCGTGCGGCAGTCGTCGGTGAGATAGAATGCGCGACGTTTCCATTTTTCGAGATGCAGGTAATCGCCCAATAATGCGATGCCTTTCCGGCAGTCGTTGATACCGAGTCCCGACCACCACACGAAATCCTCCAACGTAGCAGGCTGACGGCTTTGGAAATATTTCTTTGCGAGGCGCATCAAAGCCTCGTCGCGGTCGATGGTCTTGCGAGGTCCGACTTTGTTCTCGGCAAGCGCGTATGTCGCCTTCATCGGCTGTAAGTCGCCACTGCACAGTGTGCCGGTAAATTCGCCCATTCTGATGTGATATGAGAGGCGGTGGTCGTCCATGGTGATGTCTTTTTCAGCCAACGTCTGCACGAAATCCTCTTTCGTCACGCTTCTTTTTTCGGCGGCGGTCTGCACCAGAATCTTTCTTATTTTCAAGTATTCCTCTTCGGGAATGTCGATTTTGTTGCTGTGCATCCAGCCTTTGGTGACGGCTATCGCTTTCGGTGCGCAGAGTTCGAGCATCCACCAGTAGTCGTTGGCAGAGACGAGCTGCCAGGTGCCTCGCATGAGATGCAGACGGATAATGTCTCCGTCGGCGAAGGCTTTTTCAAAAGCCTTCGCCGACGGCTTCTTGGTGCGCATCTCCACAGCCCACCGCATCAGGCGGTATTCCTGCGCCTGCACGGCACCGAGATGGCTCACCACCTCGGCAGGGTCGCTGAACTGAGGCGCCACAAGCTGCTGGTTGAGAAGGCGTATGGCAATAGGATTCATCACTTCACATTGTTTTCACGGTAAAACTCCCAAGTGTCGGTGTGACCGTCTTTGTAGGTGTAGCTCCAAACGAGCTCGTCTTTTGTCAGTTTCGCCAAGTTAAACTTGGTCTCACGCCCGATGCCGGCGCTCACTTTCTTAACGATATAGGCAGCAAGCTCGCGTTCTTCGCCGCAGCCATCTCCTTTAGCCTCAAGCAGTTCCATGCGGAAACTTTCGGCATCACCCGATGAATAGAAATCGTTGCCTTCAATGCGCCACCAACCCGGACTGACATAGTTAAAGATCCAAGTCACAGTGCCGCCTTTGTTCAAAGTCACCCGATAAACCTGATTTGCCGAGTCGAGAGCGCTGCCGTCGGGATAAAAATCCATGGTGCCAGTCTCGTGCACATCGACATGACCTTCAGCTATGTCATAATTCCATCCATGCTGGTAATAATAGTGTCCGGCAGCATCTATTTTATTAAAATCTTTAATCCATTCCAACGCTGACTCTACCGGCGTTTCGGTCATCACATCTGGCTGAATAGGGTCGTCGCAAAACACCTCATCGGTGCGGGCGACATCGGTGCCTGTGGTGAGCACGAGTTGCGAGCCGTCAGGAAGGCTAAACGGCTGGTTGCACGAGGCATAACCTGCTGTAGGCGCACCGAAAGTGCGCGCGTTTTCCATGCCACGGAAACAAATAAGAACCGCTTCGCCAGAACTTGCAGTCTTGTCGTCGGTGAGAATCGCCACAGGGCATTCGATTGGCGATTGTCGCGTCACACCAACCGCTTTCACCACAAATTCCACATTGACTTTACTACAATGATTGCGAGTCTGGAATTTCAAAATAATGTCATCAGGCAGAAAACGATGCACCGCGGCAATCATCGGATGCATGTTGCCTCCAAGGTTGCCTCGGAGGTCTATGACAACACCTTGCAAGTCATCTGGAATAGCGTTTAAAACGGTATTAGCGTATTTGACACCATCTTCATGATTACCCATAAAATGCGGCAGTTTGATGAATGCGATGCTATCTTCCATAATCTCAACTGTCGGCATTTCCCATTCAGCGTTGTTATTTTCCTTTATCCCGTCGGCAGTGATCAAAAATGTGTGCTTGCCACCCGCCACTTTGCCCGTTTTAATAACGATTTCCTGAGCCTCTTCAATAGTTTCAGGATTCGCTGACAAAGCTTCATTTTTGGCATTTTCCCATTCGTCACCTTGGGCATAAATGCCATACTTATCCATGATTTTAACGGCTTTTTTGACATAATTGGTGTTCGAATTGCCGCATGATGCCATCAAGCAAGCTGTCAACAATATTAATAATACACGTTTCATAATTATAATATTCAAACTTTTAAATTATTCTTAGCCTCTGTATTATTTGCATGAACCATGGCGATTTTAGGACATTGTTCCATTTCCGGGCATTTGCCGCAGGTCTCAACGCCCTTTTGCATCGCGCATTGGCGAATTGGGCAAAGCTTATCGCAGAAAACGGTCTTCCTGCCATTAACACGACAGCCGTCACAGTTGATATGCTCAGGCAAAATTAAAACATTATTCAATTCCGACCATAGCTTTGCTGTTTTTTCACGCAAAGCGTTGTCGTTGTTCTGTGTGGCAATAAAAGCGTCACATTTCTCGCAGTTCAAGCCACAAAAGGCTATCATATCATTCATTTTATATTATTTTTTAACACGAATTATCATTAATTATTCATTAATTTTCATTCTATCTAGTTTCATCACTTTAACCGGTCTGTCGGCCCCGACAACCAGATTCGGGCAGTAAGTCACCTCACCTGTATCTTTAAAGCCACACTTCTCCATAACCTTGCCAGATGCTGGATTTTCAGGGAAATAATCGCCCCAAATTGCATTGAATTTATTTACATTAAAACAATAATCAATGACCAAACGCAATGCCTCAGTGCAGATTCCTTTGCCCCAGTAAGGCTTGGCGACCCAATAGCCGATTTCACATTCGTTTTCAGCTATTATCAAGTTTGAAACAGAAGCTCTAAGTACTCCGATACATCCGATTATCTCAGAGGTCTCTCTTAACTCAATTGCCCATGTATCGTCATTGCTGAAAAAGTTTTTAATAATCTCCCTGCTCTCCTCCACGCTTTTATGTGGCGGCCAACCGGCGCGAGGTCCCACATCGGGGTCACTGGCGTATTTAAATAAAGCCTCGGCATCACTTTCCCGCCAAGGGCGAAGTAAAATCCTTTTCGTTTCCATTATTTTTTCCAGCGTTTAAGCATCGGGAAATACTGCCGCATCATGTCCTTGTATTCCTCCTTGGTCATCGGCTTCGGCATATTTTTGTTCACCTCGTCAACAAATTGGGCGCAGAACTCAATCATTTCGTCCATGGTGCAGTCGTTGGTGAACTTACCGTTCTGATAGCAGTACATGCAGTAATCATCGTTCTTGCTTCCGTCGGCGTTAGTGCCGCGATTCTCATCACTCAGAGGCATTCCGCAGCTCTGACAAAATTTCATTTCTTGTTCCATAGAATTATTTAAATCAATTATTCGACAAAATTACATTTTTTATAGCTTCTAATGAATTGAAATCAACAAAATCGACAATCTTTCCGTATGTTTCAAGCATCGCTCTGGTCTCGGCGTTTTGCTCCGATTCAGGCTGCTTCGAGACTTTCGAATGCAGCAGCGACATCATCAGTTTGTGTTTTAAACCCAATTTGTTATAGTCGATGGCACCGCGAAGATGGAAGATTTTGTTTTCATTATAAAATGCTGCAGGAATCTGATTTTTCAAAGAGTTCCTAATGTTTTGGACGTTCTCGGCATCGGTTGGGTCAGCCAGACCGACAGTGGCCACTATCAATACTTGATTTTCAGTCATCTTTGCGACAGTTTTCTTTATTCCAGTGACACCGCCGGCATACAAAGCGCCCAAATAGACGACTTTATCATATTTTTCAACGTCTTTCGCGTCTTTATAATTCACACATTCAATGCCTGTCATCTCCGAAAGATGCTCCGCATAGCGCTTCGTCGCGCCATATTCGCTGCCGTAAACGATTATTGATTTCATTTTCTATCTGTCTACATTTTTTACTTTCTTCTCTCCAAAAACACACCATCTCACAAACGGGACTCTGTGTAATCCCTCATAAAGCAAAGGTGAAATCGCAAATACCGCCACCGTCAGAATCAGATACATCGCAAACGGAGGCAGCTGCTCTCTCATGTTGAAATACATATATGAGCCGACGCCCGCAATCACCAGATAATGAACGACATAGATGCCGAAACTCGACTTTGTCATGTAGCCGGCGAACTTACCGGTGTAATCGAATTTTGCCTTGAACCAGCCCATCATCGCGAGGCACATCAGCCAGCCGTAGAGACAGTTGAGCGGACTTCCCATATATTGAGGCGTGGTGTTGTTGAGTCCGAAAGTGGTGACAACCAAAACCGTGCCTGTGACAGCGGCGAACAGCATCATAGGAGCCCAGAACCTTCCTAAAGTCTCCTGCACCTTATCGTGTGAAAACACAAGATATCCCATCATGAAGACGATGAAGTAAAACACCGGCTTGTAGAGGTTGTAGAGACCGTCGGCACTCTCTGCGCGCGGATTCATGATGAGGGTCTTCTCGCCAAGCCAGAAGAGGAACACAAGGAGGACCATCCAAGCCATTCCCAACTTGCCTGATGCCATTTTGCCGCACCAGCTGTGAAAGCGGCCGTTTTTATCTATGGCAGTTATGATGAGCAAAAGCAGCGAAAACAGCCATAAATCCTGTACGAACCACAGCGGTCCGATGCCGTTCACCGACCAGATGAGATATTTTACTGGCTGCGGCACTGCTGCCAATACATCGGTGCCACCGACATGGGTGTTGAAATACCCCACCATCCACTGGAACACAAACAATCCGATGGTAGCAGGCACCAACAACTTGCGCGTTCTCGACTTAAACCATTGTCCAGCCGGGACTTTCTCCAACGAATATCTCGAGCCTATTCCCGCCAGCAAGAAAAGCAGCGGCATGAACCAAGGATACAAGATATACATCAGCACGTCCTGATACTGCGGGCCGTCGCCGAAGCCGCCCACGCCGCCGAAAACGCCTTTGTTGTTATAGAAATAAACTACGTGGTAAAGCAGCACCAGAAGCACCGTCACCCAACGTAAGTTATCAATCCAATGTCTTCTCATTTTTAAAAATTAATATTTCTCAACAAAATCAGTGATGATCTTGAAAATAGGCTCGTAAGTCACGAAGATAGCGTTCTTGTATGTGTCGTAAATAGTGTGATAATACTTGAACGCGTCGCCATTCTCGTTCTCAAACAGGATGCATGGCACCTTCTGCTCAGCAAACGGATAGTGGTCACTGTTGGCAGCCAACTCGCCACGATGCAAGGCCTCGAAATAATGCTTCTCACCGTTGATTTTCTCGAGCAAAGCAAATCCGCGGACACCCTCGTCGCTGATCTCACAGTACTGCACAGGGTTGTTGTCGCCAATCATATCGATGTTAAACAGATATTTAATCTCCTTGAGCGACACCGTCGGGTTCTTGACATAAAACTCCGAGCCGTTCAAACCTGAGTCTTCACCTGAAAATGCTATGAAATACATGTCGAATTCAGGTTTGTTCTTTGCATAATATTCCGCCAAGGTGACGATGGTGGCAGTACCTGAAGCGTTGTCGTTGGCACCGGCGTAATACACCTTTTCACCAAGGTTTCCGAGGTGGTCGTAATGTGCAGTAAACACATAGCAGCTGTCGTGTCTCTTGCCGTTCACCTTCGCGATGACGTTGAAGAGCTCATAATCCTGCAGCCATTCGTTGTCGATATCAAACTTCACGTTTTTCACACCTTCGATAGCTTCCGGTGTCACCCAAACGACAGGCTTGCCCATCACACGGCTGCCGTATGCCTTATAAAATTTGATAGGCGATGTCCATGTCTGGATAAAACCTCCTACAGAAGAATCCTTTTTATGCAATGGCTTGAATGCCTCGTGAGTATACATAAACCAGAAGTCGCAAACCACCATGCAGTTGGCATATTCAGGCTTTGCCAGATCGGCATACATCTTCTCCGCGTCGAAATTCAGCGTATCCACATGATACACAGGAAATTCGCCGTGTACGCCCGGAGAATATTCTCTCATAGAGAAATCCACGCCCGGAGTGAGTTTCTTGCCGTCAGCCCACATATCCATCTTTCCGCAGAATGTGTTGATATCGATTTTGAAAGGCTGGCGCACCACCTCGTCGGCTCCTACTTTCTTGAACTCTTCCACGAGATAATCTCCCGCCATATTGGCGCCGTTTTTGGCATATCCCCTGCCCTGGTATTTCTTGGAACTCAGTTCCTTCACGATCTTTTTGTAATGCTTTAAATCCTGTGCATTCAATGATGTCTCTGTAAACATCCCAATGGCGAACACCGCCAATAATACTACTAATATTCTTTTCATTTTTTTAAACTTTAATGTTATCTTTTTCAATTTATTTTTTGTCATTTTTAGCGAAATAAAATGGAGTCGAGAAATCCATACCATTTAATAGCCGGAGATTTCTCCGCTCCCTTCGGTCGGTCGAAATGACGATCCGAGGGGGTTAATTAAGAATATGAACTCCTCCGAAGAAATTGCTTGCCACCACGTGCAGCGTCTTCGCTTCAGGCTTCATGCCTTTGTAGGTCTCGTCGCCCACGCCTCCGATGAAGCTACGGCTCTGGACCACCACGTTGACGTTGGTAGGAACGTAAATCTCAACGCCGCCGAAGAAGGTGTGGATGTCGATCTCCTCGTCCTCTGTTATCACAGCCTCGCGAAGGTCCAGTTTGATGCCTCCAAATGAAGCGTCGAGCTTGGCGCCGTGGAAGGTCTCGCCATGATAGATGTACTGGTCGCCGCCGTATTTCGTGTTACAGCAGATGCGTTTGCCATCCTCTCCCACCGGCACCGGACGGTCGAGCCACTGGTCGCGGTTGCGTTTGAAGCCATTAATGATAATGTCACCGCCGAGATATATAAGGAGCGCCGGCGCGATGTACTCTGTCAATGGCTGGCTCCACAGCCATTCCCAATGCAGGATGTTCCACATGTCAGCCAGCTTCAGCAAACCGGCTGCAATCAGAATGATTCCCCAAAATGTTTTTTTTGTCATGATGCTATAAATTTTAAATCCTATTATTTCGTTTGAATTTTTCTGCAAAAGTATTGCGACATTCAATACGGCGCAAGTTTTTGGGATATTCTGCACGTTTTTGTGATGAAATGTAAAATTTTGGGACGAATGGCAAAAAAAATACTTATTTTTGCATTCGCAATGACAAACGAACAGAAAGAAACGATACGCATTAGGATCATCAGCTCAGGCTTCACGGTGCTGGCAATAGCCATATTCAAGCCTTTCGGCCTAGATTTGACTCAATGGCAGGCCTATATGCATCTTCTCGCGATGTTCGTGATTGGTTTTGTTGCCTGTCTTGTGACGGAATGCATCCTTCGATATATCTTTAAGATGCCGACATCGCTCGACAACGGCGTCGACTACATCATCAAACGCAACATGCGCTTCCAGCTCATCAACACGCCGCTGGTGGCGCTGATTTTATGCCTATACCGTCATTTTGTGATGAGTGTCAGCGTGGCGGGCAACAGCCTCTCGTGGGGTAACTTCTTCGAAACGCTCGTCATCATTGCGTTTTGCTCATTTATCATTGGAATTTATTGGAGATTTCAGTTTCGCAGCCGCTACCTCACCGCCGAGCTCAACGAGACCCGTCAGATGAACGAAAAGCTGCAGAAATCGCAGCAGTCAGAGGTTTTAAAAGCTGAAGCGCCGGTCTCCGACGACATCACACTCACCGGCACCACCAGCGAGACTGTTTCATTGAATATTCAGGATTTGTTATACATCGAGACCGTCGGCAACTACGTGAAAATATATCAGCTGCACGACGGTAAGGTGCGTTCCGACATGCTCCGCGCCACCTCCAAACAGCTCGAGGACGACCTCAGCGCCTACCCTATGATAGTACGCTGCCACCGTGCCTTCCTCGTCAACATGCAGCAGGTCGAGCGCATCGTGTCAAAACCTGGCGGCATGCTCCTCGTCATCAAACACTGCGACGACGCCATCCCTGTCTCGAGAAGCAACATGTCGGAAATCAAGAAAAAACTGTCGATATGAAAAAACTATTCCAAGCATTATCAATCTGCATTATCTCGATATTTATGCTCTCATGCGAAGATTCTAACGACTGTGCCATCCGTCAGATGTGCCAATACATTCATAATCAATATCCTTTGGCGACATTGCAAGACATCTACAAGACATGCTATCAGGATTTCTTCGGTGCCGAACATCTGATGAATGACACCGCCGCAGCGAGATATTACATCAACTATGAGCTCGAGCAGTGTAAAGACACCGACCTCAGCCTCATGCCGAGACGTGAGCCTACGGGATTCCGTCATCGTTTCGTGAGAATCAATTTTTCAAATATCGTGGATGGCGATATCACTGAGGAACAGCTCGTTATGATGTTTATCGGCGCCGCCGGCAAAGATAACGCCTTCAGCGATGACTGGGCATCGGAATGGCAACAAATTGAGAAAATTGCGTTGAAAGTCAACCCCGGCTGGGCCGACGCTGAATTACAAGCCGAGCTGATGGAGGCCGCTGCAAACAAATATGCTGTCCGCCACAGCGATGAATTTCGGAATAATTACAACCCGCACTATAGAATTGTAAGAAACGACTAAAGAAAACGTCATTTCGACTTCACTTCGTTACGCTCGAAATGACGGGTTACATTGATTTCTTTATCCTTTCATAGAGTTCCGGCAGCCTTCTTTCTATAATCACCGGGCGTCCGTTCTCAGTGAAGCAGTGTACGCTGTGACCTTCGGCGACGAGCTTGCCTTCTTTTCGCATGGTATAGAAAAACTCGAACTTCAGCTCGCTCATGCTTCCTATCTTCACCTCCACCTCAACGATATCCTTGAACGTCGTCGGGCTCTTGTATTTGCATTCTACGGAAACCACCGGCGACACCACGCCGTCAGCCTCAATCTTGTCAAAACCCCAGCCCAGCTTGTCGAGATAGTCGATGCGAGCCTCCTCCATGATTCTGATATAGTTGGAATGATGAGTGATTCCCATGCGGTCACACTCGTAATATCTTATTTCGTGCTTGTAGATATGCATGATAGTATTAATTTCCTCCATTTAACCTGATGAGCGTCGATATCACACGACCTGCGCCACCGCCCTCGCCTTCAGTTATGACATGAACCTGACCGGCATCATCGCCAATGACACTGAAGAAGAAATTCAGCCTGCGACCGTCAAGAAGCATGCAATAGCTCGTGAAAGCCAATGAGTTATGGTTAAACTCCCATTCTGCATTAGAGCCAACCACAATCTGTCCCTCATATTGACTGATGTCATCCCAGACAATCTCATGATCTACAGCCATCATGGCAGACATGTCACAAACTCTGAATAACGTAGGATTCATTTGGTTATCAAGGACATAAGCCACGCCATCGACATATTCCGTAGCGTCGTTCGGATAATATGTCGGCAACGCCTGAGTTGTAAAATATCCCGTCTCAGGATACAAAGTGTTGATATTGCCGTTTTGCAGCCAAAACATGTGATCGTCACGGAACACTGGATTATAATAGCCTATGCTGCTCGGTTCAAGTTTGACCCAATAATCCACATCTGCTATCGCGGCACTCACGCTGACTGTCTCATTGTTCAAATCGACTTCAACCTTACGGAAATCTGTTACCGTATACTGCTCATAGATGTTTGTCACCATGACATACAGGCGCTCGTCTACCGAAAACAGCTTGCTGATTGTCTCCAGCGCATTGTTGAAATTAGGCACTATCACCTGCGCAATCTTCAATGATCCAGGGAAAATCACAAACGGCAGGTAGTTAAAATAACCTTGACTTATGTTATAGGCTATCGTAGCGCCAACAACGCCGTCGTTTTTCGCCGGATAAACGCTCTGCGGCTGAATGCCATCCGGAATCATTGTGCTTACCTGAATACTGTTGCCATTATCTTTCAGATAATAAATCTGACTTCCATCGAAATCATGCTTCACGTTAACAATATCGCCACCATATTGCTCAACAAGACCGTAATAATCCGATGGGCGTTCTAAACCATAATTCACTTCGTTCCACGGACGGCCGTCTTCCAAAGACCATTTGAAGATGGCTCCATCGCTCTTTCTCACGAGATAATGGATTCCATCATACATACTTATCAACCCATTGATGGCATTACGTTCATCTTCGCTAAGTTGTTCAATATCAGGATAATAATGACGGCAGTCGAAAAGCCACAGCCAGTCTTCGCCAATCTGATAGATGTAATGAATTTTCAGCTGCAGATTGGCTTTCACGAGATTTGCAATGCCTTCGTCGCCCTCCACCTCGATGGTGTATTCCACCGACTCAAGTATGCCTTGGTCATTCACGATATATAACGGTGAGTATTGTGGGTCATCTTTCGCGGGAGTGTCAGCAAGAGCGAGCATTTGCGCATGGGTAAGATCCATCTTTTTGAATGTCATACTGCTCAAACCATGACCGTGGTCGCCACCATCGTTTTTCTTGCAGCCGGAGCACATCATAAGCAGCATCGCCACTGCCAGCATAAAATTAAATGTTCTTGTCTTCATATCTTTTTAGATTTAAATCTGACCGCAAAGGTAGGATACTTTTTTTAAAAAAACAATTTTTTTTACATTGTTTCTATGTAAAAACTTACCGGGCGGAATCCGTCGTTGCAGCTTATCATCGCAGAATTAGGGTTTTTCATCCAGCCGTCGTAGAAATTACCGCGACCTGCAGCGAGTTCCTGCACAAACCAGCGCATCGACTCCCATGCACTCTCGCACATCCCCTCAGGCTTGGCTCCGTCGACAGAAATCCAGGTCTGGCCTTCGTGCACGTCGCAAGTGTGCTCAATCGGATTCTCATATTTTTCTTGCAAATCCGTATAGTTTGCTTTTCGTATGGCTGTGATTTTGATGTTCATATCTGTTCAAACGGTTCGACATGCACTCCCACGTGCGTCTCTTTGCCGTATTTGCTTCTTAAAAGGTTTTCTATTTCCGTTGCTTTGTCGTGTGCTTCGCGCAATGTGATGTCGCCGTCCATCTTGATGTGCAGTTCGATGGCGTAGTGGTTTCCGATGCGTCGAGTCTTGAGGTTGTGCGGGTTGCCGACATTATCCACTTCCGAGACAATCTGAAGTATCTCCTGTTCCACACTCTCGGGCAGTGCCTTGTCGGTGAGGTCGCCGAAGCCGTCTTTAAGCAGATCGAATGCCACCTTGCCGATGAAAACGCCCACCACCACTGAGGCTATCGGGTCGAGGATGACCCATTTATGACCGAGTAATATGGCGCCTCCGATGCCTATCAGAGTGCCTATTGACGAGAGTGCGTCGCTTCGATGGTGCCACGCGTTGGCCTCCAGAGCCTGCGACTGCAGCTTACGTGCTTTAATTATCGAATATCTGTAAACGGCTTCTTTCAGCAATATCGAAATAATCGCCGCCCACAATGCGAGCATTCCCGGTGCCTCCAGAGGCTTGCCTTCCAAGAAATCGTCAATCTTCAGGACACCGTCGCAGATGATGCCGAGAGCCACCACAACGAGCATTAACCCAATGATAGTCAACGCTACAGTCTCATACTTCCCATGACCATACTCATGCGACTTGTCCTTCGGCCTACCGCTGATTTTCACAAAAACGAGGACCACGATATCCGTCAGAAAATCAGACGACGAATGCACTGCGTCGGCTATCATGGCAGAGCTGTGACCCAGCACACCCGCCACGAACTTCATCACGAGCAGCAGCACGTTGACCACGCTGCCGACGATGGTGACTTTGAATATCTCTTGGGTCCTGTTCATATTTTCATCTTAGACAGATTTTATCGTATCTGATAATTTCGCATTCTGTCCTCCGCCATCGCCTCGTATTTCGTGCCTTTGCGGCCATAATTCACGTACGGATGGATGCTGATGCCGCCACGCGGGACGAACAGTCCGACTACCTCGATGTAACGGGGATTCATCAGCTTAACAAGGTCGTTGAGGATGATATTGACCACATCTTCATGGAAATCACCGTGATTTCTGAAGGAGAAGAGATACAGCTTCAAGCTCTTGCTCTCCACCATTTTCTCATCCGGGATATACAAAATCTTGATTTCACCGAAGTCGGGCTGGCTGGTGATTGGGCAAAGCGTGGTGAACTCAGGGCAGTTGAACTGCACCCAGTAGTCGCGCTCAGGATGACGGTTTTCGAAGGCCTCGAGGACCTCCGGTGCGTATGTCTCAGGTATTTCGGCCTTGTGGCCCAATGACTGCAGATTATCTTTCTCTCTATTCATAACTATCTGATATTTAATATTTTATGTGTCTGCAAAGACAATCTCCACTCAGGGTTTTCTTTGCAAAATTCAATTGTTTTCTTGATTATTTCTTTGTTTTTTTCAGCGTCGCCGGTGTCGCAAGGCTGCAAGAAACGGTGTTTTACATTTATATTTCCATAAAATTTCGGTTCATTCTCACCATCAAAAACCACCTTCAATTCATCGGCTTCGCGCAAAACCGGCGTCGCTTTCTCGCCTAAAAACGCGTCTTTCGGCGAAAGTGTGATCCAGTCGACGTTTTCAGGCAGCTCTATGGTGCCGTTGGTCTCGACAGCCACTGTCTTACCCAGGAGATGAAGCATCTCCACCAGTGACTCGGTGAGCTGAAGCGCGGGCTCGCCACCTGTCACGACCACCAGATTAGCCTTATATCTCGACACCTCTTCTATGATGTCGCCTTCGGTCATCTCCTTGCCGTCGGCGTGGTTGGTGTCGCAGAAAGGGCACTGGAGGTTGCATCCGCTGAAACGGATGAACACGGCAGGCATCCCGGTGTTGAAGCCCTCGCCCTGCAGCGAATAGAATATCTCGTTGACTCGCATCATCAGTCTTTTTCGTAAGTGGCGATGTTGCCTGTGGTTTCCTGCACGTCGACGCGGTAGCAGTTAGTTATCTGGTCGCAGCACCAGCGTGCTATGTTTTCCGCTGTCGGGTTGCATTTCAGCACCTCGTTGACGACTTTATGGTCAAGAGACTCTACGATGCGGTTTTTTATCTCCGAGAAATCGACCACCATGCCGTTTTTGTCGAGTTCTTTGGCTTTGCAGTAGATGGTGATGATCCAGTTATGTCCGTGCAGTGAGCAGCATTTGCTTGGGTAATCGAGCGTCAGCTGATGAGCGCCTGCCACTTCTATCGTTTTCTTGATGTAATACATTTTTCAGTCCTCGTAGTTTGTTGGGTCAATGATTCCGGCTTCTTTGAAAGCCTCTTTTCTTTCCTGGCATGTGCCGCAGCGTCCGCAATGGCGTTCTTTCCCGCGGTAGCACGAATAAGTCTTGCCGTAGTCGATGCCTAACGCGACGCCTTTTTTCACGATGTCGCCCTTGGTGATGTTGGTGTACGGTGCTGCGAGCTTCACGCCTTCGTAGGTGCCTGCCGTCATTGCCGAGTCCATTGCTTTGACGAATTCGGGGCGGCAGTCGGGGTAGATGGCGTGGTCGCCGCCGTGGTTGGCGATGAGCACGCGTTTCAGTCCGCGGCTCTCGGCAAGTCCGCACGCCACAGAGAGCATGATGCCGTTGCGGAAGGGCACCACGGTGGAGCGCATGTTCTCGTCGTCGTAGTTGCCTTCGGGGATGGCGTCGGCGCCCGCTGTCAGCGAGGAGTCGAAGTATTTCCCTATGAAGGCGAGGTCGATGACGATATGTTCTATGCCCAGATGCTCGCAATGCCAGCGGGCGCAGGCTATCTCACGCGCAGCGTGGTTGCTGCCGTAGTCGAAGGTGACGGCCATAGCAACACGCTCGCGCTCCTCATACAGAAGCGTGGTCGAGTCGAGTCCGCCGGAATAAATAATGACCGAATCTTTTGTCGGTTCTGTGTTCTTTATCATGTCCTTGTTTTGTTAAAGGGGGTTTTCAAGTACCCCTGTGTTTTGCGCTGCAAATATACTAGTTTTTAGCCATTAGTCTTTAGTTTTTAGAATTTTTTTACTAATGGCTAATGACTAATGGCTAATGGCTATTATAAATGTGGATAACGTTTTCTGATGTTTTCGGCAAGGAAGGCGGCGACGCTGTCTGTTGTGAGGTGCGACACGTTGATGACCAAGTCGTAGTTACGTGCGTCGTAGCGCGACACTCCTGCGAAGGTCTTGGTGTAGTTTTCGCGGGCTTTGTCGACCATTTCGATGCGTTTGCGTGCGGCATCTTCATCGAGGGCGAACTGGTCCATGATGTGGCGCACGCGTGTGTTGATGTCGGCGATGAAGAAGATCTTCAATGCTGACGGGTTGTCTTTAAACACATGGAAGCCCGAGCGTCCGATGATGACGCAAGACTCTTTTTCGGCGAGTTCGCGGAGTATCTGAGCTTCGGCATAATATATCTGTTTCGAGGTGACTTCACGGTCTTCGGTGACGGTGTTGCACATCTCGCGGCTCAGGCTGAACTGTCTGTAATACTGGCAGAAGTCGCCCCACCAGCCTGTCTTTTTCGCCTTGATACTCTCTATCTCCTCCACGGTGAGGTTAAATTGTTTTGTCAGTCTGTCGAGGATATCCTTATCATACACGTTGACGCCGAGCAGGTTGCCCAATTTGCAGGCTATCTCTCTACCGCCTGATCCGAACTCGCGGTTTATTGCGATCACAAAATTACGTTTTTCCATGTTAGTAAAATTAAAAAATTTGACAATGCAAAGATAAAGTATTTTTATTAAATTTCAAAAAATAATACTATTTTTGCAAAAACATTTAATTACTGTATGAAAAGACAAATATTTCTCACCCTACTTCTCGCCTTCACATACGGCGCCCTCGCCTGCACCAACCTCATCGTCGGCAAAAAAGCATCCACCGACGGAAGCGTGATGTGCACCTATAACTGCGACGGATTCGGTTTCTCAGGATCGCTGTTCTACAGCCCCGCAGGACGACACGACAAAGACGAACTCATCGCCATCCACGGATGGGGACCAACTCACGAAGGACAATACGTCAAACAAGTGGAATACACCTACAACGTCGTCGGACTGATGAACGAACACCAGGTCACCATCGTCGAGACCACCTTCGACGGCAGACTGGAACTCGTAAACAACGACGGACTCCTCGACTATTTCAGCCTCATGCGCCTCGCCCTGCAACGCTCGGCAACAGCCCGCGAAGCCATCCGCTGCATGGCGGAACTCGTCGAAGAATACGGCTACAACAGCAGCGGCGAGAGCATCACCGTGTGCGACCCCAACGAGGCCTGGATCATGGAGATAATAGGCAAAGGCGAAGGCCGCAAAGGTGCCGTGTGGGTGGCGTTACGTATCCCCGACGACTGCATCTCGGCACACGCCAACCTCAGCAGAATAAGACAGTTCCCGCAAGATAAGAAGAAAAGCATCAATAGCAAACAACTTAACAAGATCAACAAACCCGAAGTCGAATGCGTCTACGCCCACGATGTCATCAGTTTTGCCCGTGAAAAAGGGTTTTATGAAGGCAGCGACAAAGACTTCTCTTTCCGCGACGCCTACTGCCCCATCGACTTCGAGAATGTGCGCTACGCCGACGCCCGCGTGTGGAGCTTCTTCCGCCATCACTGCTCGGATATGGACCAGTATCTGCCATATATCAACGGTGAGTTCGACGTCTGCGACGGCATGCCTCTGTGGGTGAAACCCGACGCCCCGCTCTCTTTACGCGACCTGCAACACGACATGCGCGACCACTTCGAAGGCACACCTCTCGACATGACTGCCGACATGACTGCCGGTCCATGGGGAATGCCGATACGTCCGCTGCCGATGCATTTCCGCTCGACCGACAGCATCGACTACTACCGCGAACGCCCAATAGCCACACAACAAAGCGGCTTCACCATGACATGCCAGATGCGCTCATGGCTGCCCGACGACGTGGGCGGCGTCACATGGTTCAACTGCGACGATGCCGACATGGTGGCATACGTGCCGCTCTACTGCTGCATCACACAGGTGCCCGACTGCTTCCGACCGGAAAACAACCCCCGCAACGAGTTCAGCTTTGAATCGGCATTCTGGATGAACAACTGGGTGGCAAACATGATATATCCTCGCTATTCGATGATGATCGGCGACCTCCGCATAGCCCAAAACGAGCTCGAAGATTATTATTTCGCCGACCAAGAAGAAGTGCTGAAAGCCATCGAGACGATGACAACAGCCGACCGACGCGACTATCTCAACAAGAAAAGCATAGCCTACGCCGACCGCATGATGCAACGCTGGGATAAATTAGCCAAATACCTGATTGTCAGATACAACGACCAGATCAAACGCCGTGTCGACGAGAACGGCAACTTCCAACGTTGGGGTCACGAGACACCAGGCTACGACCAGCAGTTCATCGACGCCATCGGACCCGCCACCGGCGACCGATACAAACTAAACAATGTGATTGAACGCAGAGAACGTTAGTTCTTCACGATTTTCACCGTTTTAACGCTGCTTTCATCAGAAATCTTGATGAAATACACGCCTTGCGTGAGCTCACTAAGGTCAAATTCGGCAATTCCGTCAACGATTTTATCTGTCATGACTTGTTTGCCCAACATATCGAAAACAGCGACGTTACCTTCTGAAACATTAGCACTTACAGTGATTTTGCCACTTGTAGGATTTGGCATCACAACCGCTTCTATATCCTGTTTCTCGACAACGGCATCATTACTGTTGCCAACCCACACGTCGTCGACGTAAACGCCTTCAGCATCGTGTCCAATGCCGTTAAAGACAATCTGATAGGCCTCCGATGGGTTCGGAAGCGGAATCGTCACGGTCTCCCAGTCGGTGGTGGCATCTGTGAAATTCACGAGGGTGTGCCAGCTGTCGTTTTTATCAGTGCGATAGCCTACAATAAGCTGGTCGACAGTGCCATAGTTCAGACCCAGCTGCTGCTTGTGGTTGAACCTCAAGACAGGGTTGGTGACCGCCGTGATATCCATTGGGGTCGAGAAGAGCATTGCCTCGCCGCCCAGCCAGATGAAAAACGCGGTGTTATTCACGATAAGATATCCCGGGTCAATCACCCAGTTGTCGATACCCGAAACGATCTCCGTCTGCCAGCAAACGAAATTGTCAGACGCCTCAAAATCATCAAAATACGGCTCGTCGTCAGTCACGACGATGACATCGCACAAGGTCTTGAATGTCACTGGCGTGGCCCATCCCGACTCATCGCCGCCACCGCATACCGCCTTCACCGAGAAGGTGTGGTCGGTCTGAGGCTCGAGGTTACTCACCGCAAATGGCTGAGTGTCAGCATTTATCATCTGACCGTCCAAATCGATGACCCAGCTCTCCTCGTTGCCTGTCGTCGACCATCCGAGAAGGGCTGAAGACGCTGAAATATCAGTGGCGTTAAGGCTTACCGGACGAGCACAGCCGCCCTCGCCTGCTATCTCGATATTATCGACAAAAATCATGTATCCACCCAAGCCACGGCCTAAAAACGACACCTGATATGTCGCCGAAAGGTCGGTCAAAGTGAACGTCTCCTCATAGAAATTCTGATAGTCGCTGATGCTGTATGTGCCCAAAGTATGCCAGCTGTCGGTCTCCGATGAACGGTAGCTCACCACGAGCTCGTCCATGTCGTATAAGCCCATCATGGCATACGAGAAACTGAAAGTGGCTCCTGCGACACCCGAGATGTCCAAAACCGGCGAGATAAGTCGCGCCTCATCACCCACGTTGGTAAACGAGAACGCCGCCAAGGTCGTACCTGAGCCCGCCATCGTGGTCCAGTTGCCGGCGCCCACAGTCTCTACAGTCCAGCATTCGAAGGTCGTCCCTTCAAAATCTTCGATAAAAGGCTGGCTGTCGGTGACAGTGAAATCGCATTGCGCTAAAGCGTTATTGACCGAAAACAACAATAAAATCGCTGTTAAAATTGTAGTAGTTAATCGTTTCATCATCATAATAATAAAGTTAATTTCTTTGCAAAAATAAAAATAATTTTCAATTCTCAGCGCTTTTTTCTAATTTTGCAGAAAAAATTATGCGAAAAATATCCCTTTACATCTTATTAATATTGCTGTTGACGGCGTGCGCCAAAAATCCCGTGGCTGAATGGACCGAAGGTCAGGCCGAGGCCGATGGCAGAGCGCTCAACACCCTTGTGCTTCATGATGTTACAAAAGGCTCGCGCGTGTGGTTTCAGGAGCTTTTCGACTCGAAAACCATAGTCGAAGGACCTGCTATCAACCATTATCAGGGCACTTCGTGGTATATCGACATCCCGTCAAACGGCACCGTCACGCTGAAATACTACGGCCGCCCGCTGCCGAAACAATCGTGGGCTCCCGAAGGCTTCGTGATGCAACTTAAAGGCATGGCAGATATGCCGATGCAGGTGAATTATCATTTCATCCAACACCCTAAAAACACTGCCGACGACGATTTTATCTGCCGTTACGAGGTGCAGCCCGGCGACATCATCCCGCAGGTGAAACGCATAAAATATGGCACCGAGCCTCTCGAGCCTTCCGAGAACCTCCCCACCGGCTGGTATCGTATCACCATCGATGAAAACGGCACTCCTACAGTTGATTCCGACGACGAGGAAGGCGCTTTTTATGCTCAGATAACCCTCAACAAGCTGCCAAGGCCACTGCAGCCGATGACCATCGAAGACTGGCCCGACAACCAATACCGAGGCTTCATGCTCGACGTGGCACGCGACTTCCGCAATATCGACGAAGTGCTGAATGTCATCGACATTATGGCGCAATATAAATTCAACGTATTCCATTTTCATATCGGTGATGACGAATCATGGTGCTTGGAAATCAAAGACTTACCAGACTTAACCGACTTCGGCGGGCATCATGCATTGCCCGATTGGAACCTTAATGAGACCGAGGCTCTGAAGCCGACAGCCAACGGTAGCGTTGGAAACAAGACATACTTCACTGGCGAAGAATACAAGCAGATTTTAAAATATGCGTGGGAGCGCCACATCGCAGTGATTCCAGAGTTCGACGCGCCAGGTCATTCAAGGGCGTCCATCAAGGCGATGCAAGCTTACGAACGGCGCACCGGCGATGCTTCTTATCGTCTGCAAGACCCCGCCGACACCTCACATTACTGGTCAGCACAGGATTTTACAGATAACGTGCTAAGTGTTTATCTCCCAAGTGTTTACACCTTCTACGGCAAAGTATTTGATGAAGTGATAAAACTTCATCAGGAAGCCGAAGTGCCGCTTCTTGCCATCCATATCGGAGGCGACGAGGTGCCTGGTGGCGCATGGGCTAATCAGGATCGCAAGGCGATGAAAGACCTGTTCACCAATAACATGCTGCAGCTCGCCGAGCAACGCGGCATACGTCTGGCCGGATGGGAAGACATCGCCAAGGGCATCGAGCCGGAAACGCTTGAGCGTCTTAAGCAATCGCTTTATTTCGTCAATATCTGGACCGGCAAAGGCATGGAAGGATGGCCTTGTGTGCTCTCACCTGCCACCAACAACTACGTTGACCTTGCCTACAGCGCTGATCCCGAAGAGCTGGGACTCTTCTGGGCCGGCTACGTCGACGAACGCATGACCTTCGCGATGAACCCGACCGAATACGCCGGCGACATCGTGGGAATGTCGGCACATCTGTGGTCGGAACAGCTGCGTAACTTCGACAACGTCACCTTCCAGATGCTTCCGAAGGCACTTGGCGTCGCCGAAAGAGCCTGGAACACCACCTCACCCGGCGATTTCAACAGGTTTTATAGCATCATCGTAACAAAAGAGATGCCTGTCTGGGAACAAATAGGTTATAAATTCAAGAAAAGAATTTAAATTTTAATGATATGAAAGCAACTTATTCACAACGTCTTATCAAACTCGCCGACCTAAACCATCATCAGACATTTTTTGCAGGTCGCTGTTCGGAATACTTCTTGGAAAGCTCGTATTTCGCTGTAGCTCAATATGTTGACACTAAAGACACGGTGCTTCTCGTGCTTCACGGCATCGACTTCAAGTTCCCTATCTTCGCTGGCGACATCGTCACCTACGAGAGCAAAGTCATCGCTGCAGGACGCTCCACCTTAACCGTTTACACCAAGATGTACCGCAGCCGCGAGCCTGAAAAAGTCGCCGCCGACGGCTTCGCCACATTCTCATATCTTGATGAGAATCATCATTCAAAGCCGCATGGCGTGGTCATAACACCTGAGACTGAAGAGGAAAAATGGCTCAACCAGCAAGCCGTCGAGGTACTCGAAGAGTCGAAGAAACGCGCCAAGGCGATGAACGCAAAAGCATAATTTAAGAACTACTTTCTTACAAATATTTATAACTATGAAAACTCTATTATCATGGACGCTTGCTGCCACCATCATCTTCAGCGCCGCGACCATCACAGGCTGCAAGAAAGAAAAGTCAGTCAACAACAATCCAAGCAATAACCAGTGGGGCGCAGAGACACTCACTTTCAAGGTGGGAAATTCCTCTGACGTCATTACCATGAAGAAAGTGGAAGGTGGAGATTACACGATGGAATATATGTACGAACACCAAGTGACTACCGTCACAGGAACGCTCTCCGACTTTTACATCTGTCCAGTCGAGGTGACCAACAAGATTTGGGAAGATGTCATGGGATGGAGACCCGGAGGACAGCCAAACAATGGCGACTCATACCCCGTCAGCAATACTAACTACTACGACATCGTCAAGGAAGGCGGCTTCATCAACATGCTGAACACTATATGTTCCGACCAGCTTCCATCTGGCAAGCGTTTCGCGCTGCCAACCGAAGCCCAGTGGGAGTATGCAGCCCGAGGTGGACAAAAGTCGATGGGTTACATATATTCAGGATCCAACGCTTTAGACGAAGTGGCATGGTACGGTGGCAACTCTAACGGCACCACACATCCCGTCGGCCTGAAGAAAGCCAATGAGCTCGGCCTCTACGACATGACTGGCAACGTCTGGGAATGGACCCGCGACAACTTTGTCTACTTTGACAAACTCCCGCACAACCAGGGTCTCAACTACGTCTGCAACGCCCACAACAACTACCGCGTCAACCGTGGCGGCAGCTACGGCACAATACAGATGGGTCTCGAAACCTCATATCACACATGGCTGGGGATGTACCTGTCATATCAAAGCCGTGGCCTGCGACTCGTCCTCGTGGATAACTTCAACGAGGAAACACTCGTGGAACCTATCCAGCCAGACAACCTCCTTTCCATCGCTGTGAGCAACGATTCAGTCGGCTACTACCTCCCGATGGTTGAAGTGAAGGGCGGCGACTACGAGCTGGTCTACGAACGTGTCGGCGAACAGAAAACCTTCAGAGGAACGCTTTCCGATTTCTATATCTGCCAAACCGAAACGATGAACTACATCTGGGAAACCGTCATGGGTTCGAAACCCGAAGGCCAAACCGAGAGCGAAGGTCTCTATCCTGTTACGATGGTTAACTACGATGACATCACCATGAGCGGCGGCTTCCTCGACAGGTTGAACACGATGTGCGCCGACCAGTTGCCTGCAGGCATGCAGTTTGCCCTCGCTACTGAGGCCGAATGGCACTATGCAGCCAACGGCGGACGTAAGTCACATGGCTACATCTACGCTGGTTCAAACACAATAAACGATGTGGCCTGGTATGCCGACAACGCCGAACAAGCCTCTCAATTCGTGGCCTCCAAGCAGCCTAACGAGCTCGGCATCTACGACCTAAGCGGTAACGTCTGGGAATACTGCAACGACTGGTATGCAGATCTGGCCGACATCCCTGCCGAACAGGGCACCGACTATACAGGTCCTGAGACAGGCGAAAAGATTGTAGGTTGCGGCGGATGCTACGACAGCGAGCCTTACACTTGCACATCTGCCTACCACGGCCGCGAGAAAGAACACAACGGCCGCGACGCCACCGTAGGCTTCCGCATCGTTTTGAGAAGAGTAAATTAGATCAAATAACTACATATTTGAACACAAAAAGGGCTATTAGGTCAACCTAACAGCCTTTTTAATCTATTGATAATCAGTAATTAACTGATTAATATTCGTCTTCGTGGAAGAAGAAATCGTCCTTCGTAGGATAATCTGGCCAAAGGTCCTCAATACGCTCGTAAACATCACCCTCGTCCTCAATCTCCTGAAGATTCTCTATGACTTCCTGCGGTGCACCTGTACGCATTGCCCACTCAAGAAGCTCGTCTCTCGTTGCCGGCCATGGAGCGTCCTCCATCTTCGACGCTAATTCTAATGTCCAATACATATTTTATCCTTTTTATTTTGGGGTGCAAAAATACTACAAATTTTTATTTTGTCAAGAAAAATTTTATAATTTTTTTAGCCATTAAAACAATCCATTCAAATTAATGCTAATGGCTAATGGCTATCTCGGCTGCCACTTGGTATCGCCTTCGGAAAACACTCGCGACATCACGAAAAACATGTCCGATAAACGGTTTAAATATCTCATTATCACAGGGTTAACATCATGCTGTCTGCTCATGCGCACCACGGCTCGTTCGGCTCTTCTGCACACAGTCCTGCACACATGACATTTCGATGCGAGCAGATTTCCGCCGGGAATGATGAGGCTGTTGAGAGGTTTCAAGCCTTCGTTCATTTCATCGATGAATCTCTCTATGCCTTCCACATCGCTCTCCTCCATCTGCGGAAGCTGTTTCCTCAGCTCGCTGGTCTCGTCGGTGGCAAGCAGACATTCAGCCACCAGCAAACGCTCCTGGATACGTTTGAAAACGTCGTTATATTTGTCGGTTGAGTCCATCAGAACCGCGATGAACGCGCTCAACTCGTCGAGGGTGCCGTAAGCCTCCAAACGCACGTCGTCTTTGCCGACACGTGTGCCGTTGACCAACGATGTCGTGCCTTTGTCGCCTGTCTTCGTGTAAACTTTCATACCTTTAATATATAATGTTCTTTTTTTATTCTATCCATCATGAAAACCATGCCGAAACGCCAACAATCGATGCTCAAGCGCACCTTCTCATCGTCTTTCAGCCTCTCCCAGTCCGCCTCGTTCTGCTTGTTACGATGAATGTCCTTCACTATCATCACGACATCATCGTCTTTAAAAATCAATGGATTATCGTTAACAAAATCCTTTATCCTGTTATTCAAATCATCGTAAAACTCGTCATTAACCTGTTGTTTTCGTTCGTGGAGGATTTCTCGACTACACTTCACTCCGTTTCGTTTCGCTCGAAATGACATGGAGGGTTCGAGGACCTTTTCATAAAGGTCGAAAACCAACGGCGAATGCAGATGATATTTCCCTTGGGCCTTCCTTCGATATTTCAAATAACTGATAATCATTGATTAAATTGTAGAGACGCCACAATGTGACGTCTCTACGTATTATATGAGACGAATTTTCGTCCGTCTCTACAAATTTATCTCTTTATGAATTTCACCACTGTGCCGTTCATCTTTACGAAATAAACACCGTTTGAGAGTTCAGCCACGTTGACGGCATTCTCACCCTCGTTAACGTTGACAACCATAACCATGCGGCCTGCCATGTCCATAATCTGTGCCTCAGCAGCCTGCTCAGCGTTAATCATAACAACACTTGTTGCAGGATTTGGATAGAGGTCGAACTTAACAGCCTCGTTCTCGTTGACTGCGTCATAGCCTGTGTAGATATGGAAATCAGCGACTTCCCATGTTGCAGCTGCTGTTTCTGTGCTGGTGTATTTGAATGCGACATACAGATTGTGAACATCTTGCATGTTGGTCAAGGTGTAGTCTGTTGTAGCCCACTCATAGTCACCTGCTGACCATGTGAAGTGTGATGTGATGTCAACCCAATCGAATTCGTTAGGATCGCTCATGCCGTCATAATCCTCTGAATAGTAAATCTTAAGAGGGTCACCATCATACTTGTAAGCGTTCATGAAGCAGATAGTATATGTTTCGTATGTTGCGCCAGTCAAGATATTTGGTGTGATGAGCCAGTCTTCGTTATCAAAATTAGCATTGGTCTGACCGCCGACATGACCTGTCATCTTTGCGTATGGGATGCCATTGTATGAGCCTGTGCCCCACTCCTGCTCACCTTCAATATTGACAGCTGAGAATGGAGCGAGACCGTTACCGAAGTCTGATGAGAAGAGGCATGTTACATCCTGTGTTGTCACACTTGTTGTCGGGTATGAACCATCGGTCTTGTAATCGATATTGTCACCGCTGTTGGTGTAAGGGAAGATAGCGAAATGCCATGTTGTGTTTGCTGTGAGACCTTCAAAATAAACGTCAGTGTCTGTCACATTGTAAGCCACGTGACCGTTTGAAGGGTCGATGTCATTCTCAACTGGTGTGCCGTCGACAGGAACAGTGATTTCGCCTGTTGAACCGATAATCACATAGCCTCTTGGGAGCTGTGCGCCTGTTGAAGCTGTCCATGCGAGTGTCACCTTTGTGATGTCCAATGTTGCATAAAAGTTTGTAGGATAGTTGCTCGGCTCTGGGTCGATCACAGCCTCACCGCCTTTGTAGATGTAAATCAAACCGTTGATGTTTGATGACTCTTTGTAGCAACCGAACAAGGTGCTTGTGTTGTTGTAACGCATGATGTTCTGCTCGACACCACCGTTTGATGTAGGAACAAAGCCTTCGCCGTCCATGCTGAGTGTCCACTCACCTTTAACATCGAGGTTGGTCTGGGTCTTGAGGTAGTTACCACCACCTGGTGCATAGAGGTAACCGTTCTTCAACTCATCGAAGAATGTCCAAGCGCCATTGCTCTGACCCATTGTCATCTCAAAGGCGTCTTCCTGGCTATTCGGATCAAAAGCTGGGGTAAGGGTGATCTCATTACCGACAACGCCGATTTCGACAGCGTGACGGTTGTTTGACTTCTGATATGACATCACGAGACCTGTACCGTCTTCTCTGATACCAACGAGGATGACTTTGTCACCAGCGCTCAACTGTGAAGCTGATGTAACTCTTGTATAAGTGGTGGTCTGAGCCATCGCACTTAGACTGATTAGCACTACTGCTAAGAATAGTAAAACTTTTTTCATGTTTTTTAAATTTTAATATGACATAATATTTTAAAATTTCTCATCCGGTACGGACAAAGCATGCCTTGTCCCTACACTTTCTCCACCGCCTTGATTTCAGGTACCACGCTTTTCATCGTCTTTTCGATGCCGTTTTTCAACGTCTGCGTGCTGTGCGGGCAGTTGGCGCAATGACCGGTGAGCTGCACCCACACTGTCATGTCGTCGTCCAAACGCACAAACTCCACGCCGCCGCCGTCAGCCTTCAGATAAGGCTCAATCTGCGTCAAAATATTCCTGACTTTCTTTTCTATAGCTTCTTTTTCCATCTTAAACCAATTCAATAACTTTTCTTGCCACTTTCTCGAATGCTGCTGTCACCGGACCGAAGTTGCCGAAGGTGTAAGGTGTGCCTTTGTCGCCTGCGCTTGCGATGTTTTCATCCATCGGGATGGCGCCTAAGAACGGGATGCCGAGCTCTTCAGCGAATTCCTTACCATGACCCTGGCCGAAGATGTAATATTTCTTCTCAGGCATGTCACTTGGCGTGAAATAAGCCATATTCTCGACCAAACCGAGGATCGGGATGCTCACGCCTTTATGCTTGAACATGTTTGCTGCACGACGCACATCGGCGAATGCCACTTTCTGAGGTGTCGTCACTATGATAGAGCCTGCAACCTTGAAGTTCTGAGCCAGGCAGAGCTGGATGTCGCCAGTTCCCGGAGGCATATCGACGACCAAAAAGTCGATCTCGCCCCAGTCGGTCTCTGTCATGAGCTGTGTCAAAGCGCTTGTCGCCATAGGTCCACGCCAGATCAACGGCGTGTTCGGGTCGACCATCATGCCGATACTCATCAGCTTGATGCCGTATTTCTGCAATGGCACCATATATGTCTTGCCGTCTTTGTCGTAGCACTCCGGCTGCTCGCCTTCTGTTCCGAACATAATCGGCACCGACGGACCGTAGATGTCAGCATCGAGCATGCCGACCTTGAAACCCTGCACTGCCAATGCCACCGCGAGGTTCACAGCCACTGTCGACTTGCCCACGCCGCCTTTGCCTGATGCCACCGCGATGATATGTTTCACCTTCGAGAGCATCGTCACCGGCGCCGTCGGGATGATGTCGACATCAATATCTCCAAAATTATCGTTCAAAACCTTCTTCGCATTCTCAATAACGAAGTTGTTTTTCTCGTCATCGACATCGTCAAGAACGAGCTTAAAACGAACCAAATTCTCTCCCACTTCGACGTCCTTAACCATCTCAGCGTCAACGATGTTACTTCCCTTGGGGAAATAAACAACGTCCTTCAAAATTTCCAAAACCTTCTGTTTCGACGGAATCATTTCAAAAAAAATTTATTTATAAATAAGACTACAAAAATACAAATTTTTTAATTACCAAGTAAAAACTTTTCTGTTTCTTGCATGAACCTCTTAGGGTCATCCACATGAATCCAATGCCCCGAATTTTCCAATGTAACTAATTGATAATTAGTAAATTGCTTCTTTATCTGTTCTATATCTTTCTCCAAGATATAATCCGACTGACCGCCTCTTATGAACAAGGTCGGACCATTGTAAACTCCTTGGTTTTCAAGGCCTTTGCCTATCTCAGTGATGTTTTTGTAAATCGCTTTGAGATATGGCTTCCATCTGAATCCGTGCTCGTGGCTGTACGACAGGTTTTTCATCAGGAAGAGCAGCACCCGCTTCTCGAAGTTGTATTTTGCGAGCTGTTCCTCCACGTCGACACGGCGTTTCACATGTTTCATATCGACTTTTCCCATGGCATCGATGAAGCCCACATGCTCCAGCGGATGCTCGAAACGCCTTGGGCTGATATCCAGAACCTCCAGACGCTCAACGAGTTGCGGGTTTTCAAAAGCGAGCATCATCGCGATCTTGCCACCCATGCTGTGCCCTATGACGTAACATTTCTTAATACGTTCATATTCAAGCACTTTCTTCACATCGCGGGCCATCACCTTGTAGTTAAACGCCTCATAATGTGGTGACTGCCCATGGTTGCGCATGTCGGGCACAATCACATAGAAACCCAGCTCCGCAAAGCGTTTGCCGAAATAATCCCAGTTGTCGGAAAGACCAAGCACACCGTGCAGAACCACGATGGGCTTGTTCTTCGGGTTGCCGTATTTTCTATAAAAGAGCAGCATTAGTCTTCAAGGAAATACGTAACGTTGGTAACCACTCTCACGTGTTTGACGTTTGGAGTGTATTCATCGACATTCTCGATAGTGAACAGGCCCTGGTTGGCTGTCTTGATTTTACCGAGCTTGCTATCTGAGTCTTTCGCGAACTTCTCAGCGGCGGCGCGGGCGTTCTTTGTCGCCTCTTCAATCATCTGCGGCTTGATGCTGTTAAGCTCAGTGTACTCGTAGATGGTGTAGTTGCCGTATTCGCTCGAGTTAATCGCCACGCCTTTCTCAATAAGCTCACCCTGACGGGAAATGAGTTCCATCACGAGTTTCACTTTGTTGGATGTCACCACGATGTTCGAAGTGACGTTGTAGCGCTGTTTCCAGCTGTTGTCGTAATAATTTGCTGCGCGGTCGACAACATTAGGTGCTGTCACGCTGATTTCATCATCGTTTAATCCGTTTGCTTTCAAAAACTTGACAACAGCATCGGCGTTTTTGCTCACCTGAGCATAAACAGCGCTGAGGTCGTTACCTACTTCCTTGACGGCAATAGGCCATGTCACCTTGTTGGCTTCGACATTCATCTCCGCAAGACCTCTCACGTTGACGGTTCTAACACTTTGGTTTACTTTGCCCAAACCGAGCATCACACAAACTCCCATGACGATCAATCCGACCATCACCAGGAAAGCTTCAAATTTGCAGTTTTTCATATTTTTAATTTTTTTGGTCGCCTTACGGCTCAAAATCTTTCAAAATCTTTTTAAAAATCATTCAAAATTTTCTTCCCCAATAATCCTAAAACCTCTCTTTTAACTCTTATCTTTTAACTCTTAACTCTCCACTCTTAACTTTTAACTCTAAACTTCCTACTTTTCTTTCGTGTCAATAATTATCGTTACCGGTCCATCGTTGATGAGCTCGACCTTCATGTCAGCGCCGAACTCTCCACATTCGACTTTGCGTCCCGAGACCTCCGCCAACCTCTTGAGAAACAGCTCATAGAGCGGTATCGCCTTTTCGGGTCTCGCTGCCTTGATGAAGCTCGGACGGTTGCCTTTCTTCGTCATCGCGTGAAGCGTAAACTGACTCACCACGAGGAAATCTCCTTCCACCTGATTAACGTCGAGGTTCATCGCATTATTGTCATCGGCGAAAATCCTCAGCTTCGCCAGCTTCTGGCAAAGATATTCCACATCTTCCTCATTATCAGCGTCTTCGATGCCAAGAAGCACCATCATCCCCAGCCCTATCTGCGATTTTAAAACGCCATCGATGGTAACTGAAGCTCGACTGACTCTTTGTGCAACTATTCTCATTTTCTTACTATTATTTGGTCGCCTGACGGCTCAAAATCTTTCAAAATCTAATTAAAAATCTTTCAAAATGTTCTTCCTCAATAATCCTAAAATCTCTCTTTTATCTCTTAACTTTTATCTTTTAACTCTCAACTCTTAACTCTCAACTCTCAACTCTTATCTTTTAACTTTTATCAATAAACTTTAACGGACAAATGAGGCGTCATATTATTACGTCTCTACAATGTGCAAAATTACGAAATTAAATTTGAAAATCAAGCATATTCGCATCAAAAAAATATGTAATTTTGCGCCACTATGGAAACAAAAAGACAACAGAAGATTTCGAAGCTGATTCAGAAGGAACTCAGCGAAATATTCCAAAGGGAGATCAAAACCCAAGGGAACATCATGATAACCGTGACTAAGGTCAACGTGACGAGCGATCTGTCGTATGCCCGCGTCTACCTCAGCGTGTTCGGTCCTGACCGTGAGGCGAAAACCGCCGTGGTGAAGGAAGTGAACGCTATGACGAAGAACATCCGTCGTATGCTCGGCGACCGCATCCATCTACAAATCAGGGTGATTCCGGAGCTGCAGTTTTTCGAGGATGACTCGCTCGATTATATTGAAAACATCGACAATCTGCTCAAATCTTGAAGCTGCCGTTATTCATAGCGCAACGTTATCTTCTCGCGAAGAAAAGCCACAACCTCATCAATATCGTGACGTGGATTTCCATCGTCAGCGTGGCGGTGGCGGCGTTCGCCATGATTTTCGTTTTGTCGATTTTCAACGGCTTCAACGTGGTAATCAGCGACAACATCCATAAGATGTCAGCTGATCTACAAATCACATCTGTCAAAGGTAAAACATTGAATATCAATGATTTTCCTTTCGACAAAATCAAAGAAATCAAAAATGTGGAGCTTGTTTTGCCAACCATTACCGAGGACGCGCTGTTCAGGAACCAGGACAAGCAGCAGATTGGGCAAATCAAAGGGGTGCCAGCCGAGTATTACACTGTCGAGAGAATCGACAAATCTATAGTAAAATCAGGACGTTTCGGCACTGACGCCGATGTCGATTTCGCGATTCCGGGCGTCGGCATGGCATATTATCTGGGCATCAACCCGAATAACCCTTTCACCATGATTCAGGTGTATGTCCCGAGACGCGGCAATGCATCTTCGTTCAGCCTCGAAAACAGCTTCAATACAGGACAACTGTTTGTAAACCAATCGTTTGCAACAAACCAAGACATTGACGAGACCACCATCCTCGCACCTTACGAATGGCTGTCGGAACTGATTGAATATGAGGGTCTTGCATCGGATGTGGAGATTTTCGTCAACCAATCGTCCAATGTCAATAAGATTAAAAAGGAAATCAAGAAAATACTCGGTCCCGACTACAACGTCCACGACCAATACGAGCAGCAGTCGACTTTGTATAAGATGATGAAATCGGAGAAACTCGCTGTGTATCTGATACTTGTGTTCATCTTGGTGATGGCGACGTTCAACGTCATCGGGTCGCTCAGCATGCTCATCATCGAGAAGAAGAAAGACACTGCCACATTGCGTGCCATGGGTGGTGACAACTCATTGATTCGCAGCATCTTTCTTAACGAAGGAACGATTATTGCTGTCGTGGGCGGCATCATCGGACTGATTTTGGGCATCGTTGCGGTGCTTCTCCAGCAGTATGTCGGCATCATCCGCCTCGGTGACGGCTCTGGCAGCTATATCGTTGATTATTATCCGGTTGCGCTCCAGCTGCAGGACGTCCTCATCGTCCTCGCCACTATAACGGTTATCGGTGGCATTGCAGCGTTTACGACGGTAAGAGTTTCAATGAAGAATCTTCGTTAATTCTACAAATTCCGCTACCGACAACTGTTCCGGTCTCTTGTTAAAAATCTCATTGTCAATAATCTCTGCCGGAATCATCGGGCGCAAAGAGTTTCTTAAAGTCTTCCGGCGCTGGTTGAAGGCCTGCTTCACAACGGTCACAAACAGCTTCTCATCGCAGCCCAACTCTTTGACATTGTTGCGTTTAAGCCTTATCACTGCCGACTTCACCTTTGGTGGCGGATTGAAAACGTTTTCATGCACTGTGAACAGATATTCGATGTCGTACCAAGCCTGCAGAAGCACGCTCAGAATGCCGTAGGTCTTGCTTCCCGGACCCGCTGCAATACGCTCAGCAACCTCTTTCTGAATCATGCCGACGCACTCTGAAACGTTGTTGCGGTATTTTAAGATTTGGAAAAAGATCTGGGAACTGATATTGTAAGGGAAGTTGCCGATCACCCCCACGTCATTTCGAGTGCAGCGAAGCGGAATCGAGAAATCCTCTTTCCCCGATTGCTTTTTACTAAAAAGGATTTCTCCACTACGCTCCATTTCATTACGCTCCGGTCGAAATGACGGTTCCTGTGCTAAATCATATTTTAAAAAGTCACCTAACACCAAATGCCCTTCCAGCTCCGGGAACTTTTTCTTCAGAAACTCCACTGATTCCTTGTCGATTTCCACCACCTGAAGCTTATCAAGCTGATTTTCAATGAGATACTGCGTAAGCACACCCATACCTGCTCCAACCTCAATCACCACGTCATGGTCGGTACCCAAGGCATTCACTATGTTTCGGGCGATGTTCAAATCGACCAAGAAATGCTGTCCGAGGGCTTTTTTCGGCCTCACCAAATCGATAATGTTATAGTTTCCCATAATCTGTCATTTTAATTCGTCACGTAAGCGGCGGTAGCTCTTTCGAGCCTGCGCCACATAAACGCTGGCAGTGTAATAATCGAAGAGCCGCGAATAACACTCCATCGCGTCTTCTTTTCTATTTAATTGATTTTCAAGCAATAACGCATCTTCAATCAAAGCCTCGTCGGCGATGTAGCTGTCGGCATAGCCTTTGTAAACACGCCTGTAGAGACTGTCGGCGAACTCGTAATCGCCCGCATTAAATGCTATTTTCGCCTTGCGGTAAAACGCGCTCGGAAGACTCACCTCATTGGGATTGTACGCCACCACCGAGTCAAGCATCTGATTAGCAAGCTCATAGCGATGCTGATAGATGTAATAATCCGCTTTCGCGATGCGTTTCAGAGCCACAGTGTCGTATTCCAAATTGTCGCTTATCGTAAGCGAAAGCGTCATCGCGTCGTTTGCGACAAGTTTCGAGGTGGCAGATTTTAATATGTTCAACGCTGCATTAGCCCATTCGAATTCGCCAATAAAATAACGCAGTTGTGCGTTTTTGAACCTCGCCTCGTGCGCTATCGGCTCGTTTTTCAGCGATTTCTCAATCTGCGAATACAGCAGCGTCGCCTCCCACACCTCGTCGGTCAACAGATAGATGTCAGCGAGTTTCATCTTCACTTCAGCCTTGGTCTTTGGCGACAGATTCATCTCTAACACATTGTTAAGCAATGCCTTAGCATCATCATAACGTTGCATCTCAAACGACAGAATATCGGCTTGCACCAACACCAGCGGTATCATATCGCTCGAAAAACCGATTTTATCGAAAGCGTTGTCGATTTTCTTCGAAAGATTTTCATAAAACTTCTTGTCGTGATTGCCTTCCATCACCGCTTTCTCATAGCTATTCTTGATAAATCCGACGGTTGCTTGCACATAATAAACGCCCTCATCCGACTTTTTCAAGATATAGTCGTAAGCATCTACAGCTATGTCGTATTGCCTGTTATCGCTGGCAATCTGCGCAATGTAAATCAAATCACGCTCATAGTCGCCATCGCCGCGTCGGTCGAGAGCCTTGAGCTGCATCAGAGCCAACTCGTAATCCTGTTGCTGCAGCGAATACCACATCAGAAGCGATGAAAACTCCTCATTTTCAGGGTCTTCCTGTGTTTTTCTCAGCAACGCCATGCGAATCACATCGTCGACATTGCCGTTGATGTCGTACATCATCATCACCCGAAAACGGTTTTTCACCATCTCGTATTGCTCCGGTTGTTCCTTTAAATAAAGGAGATAGCACTCGGTGGCGTTCTCAAAGTCGAGCATCGAGTTGTAGGTATAAGCCTTCTCGAGGTTAAAGCTGTAGTTGATATTCGGATTTTTCGCCCCTTTGTTGAATAAATCCAGCGCCTGCTCGTTGAAGTTCTTGTTTCTCAATAGATTAGCAACTTCAAAAATGGCATTTTTTGTCTCAGGGACGTCTTTTAAAACTTTGTTCAGATATTTTCTCGCCTTGTCGTTTTCGCCTTGTTGCGAATAAACGTAAGCCAGATCGATATGCGATTTCCAGTTTTGGGGATTTTTCTTCAAAAACGACTTAAAGGCTTTTTCGGCGCCGTCGTAATCGCCTGTAAGTATAAGACAGTCAGCGTATTGGTTAAAATACTGCACCTGACCGTAGTTGTCGTAAAGGTTTTTGTAGATATCGCGAGCCTTCTCGTAGTCTTTTTTGTAATAAAACTCGCGTGCCAGCTTCTCGTCAATCTGACGTTGGTTGCCAACATTTTGAGCGTCAATGCTTTGCAAAGATATGACAAAGCACATGAGAATCATTGCGAAAAAACGGGAAAAACGCGGCGACTTCATGGCGTCACTCCTTTCTCAGTTTTGTCACGACTTCTTTCTGCTCGTCGAATTTTTCCTTGAAATACTTGATTTGAGCCTCCATCATGCGAAGCTCTGCTTCCTCGTCTTGAATGTATTTTGCCGTGGTTTCCTCATCATAAAGATGTTTTTTCACGTCATCTTTCAGGTCGGAGAGCTGTTTTCTGGAATATCCAGCCGATTCTTTTATCACAACTCTTTGACCTTCAAACTGTTGCAGATAAGCCTGCAAAAGTTCCATTTCATATTGTATGTCTTTGGTCATCGCCACAGTGGTGTCGAGTGCTCTATATTCATTCACAAGATATGTAAAGTCTTGATCATAAAGCACATCCACGTCACGCTCCACCGCATCCACACGTTTTTGCATGGCGTCGATTTGTCCTGACGGTGACTCGTTTTTGCAAGCCACCATCAGGATCAAACCACTGATTATCAATATTTTACTTAATAATTTCAAAGCCTGTATATGGTTGTAATGCCTTTGGAATCAAAATACCGTCTTCTGTCTGGTTGTTTTCGAGCAAAGCTGCCACGATTCTCGGGAGTGCGAGGGCGCTGCCGTTCAAAGTATGAGCCAGCTTGATGTTACCGTCTTTATCTTTGAATCTCAGCTTCATACGGTTCGATTGGAATGTCTCGAAGCATGACACCGAGCTCACCTCGAGCCACAGCTGCTGTGCTGCTGACCACACCTCGTAATCGTAAGTCATTGCTGATGTCCAGCTCATGTCGCCGCCGCAGAGACGCAACACATGGAATGGCAGCTCGAGCTTACGGAGCAGACCGGCCACATGTTCCTTCATTGCCTCAAGGCGTTCGTATGAGTTGTCAGGATGTGCTATCTCAACGATTTCCACCTTATCGAACTGGTGCAGACGGTTCAGTCCGCGCACGTTCTTGCCCCATGAGCCAGCCTCACGACGGAAGCAGTTGGAGTAAGCCACGCGCTTGATAGGGAGCTCGTTTTCCTGAACGATGACATCGCGGAAGATGTTGGTCACAGGCACCTCGGCGGTCGGAATCATATACATCTTATCGAGCGGCACTGCATACATCTGAGCTTCTTTGTCAGGCAGCTGACCTGTTGCGTATGCCGAAGCTTCGTTGACCACGATAGGTGGCTGCACCTCGTAGTAGCCGTCTTTCACAGCCTCATCGAGGAAGAAGTTGATGAGGGCGCGCTGTAATCTTGCGCCTTTGCCAGTGTAGAATGGGAATCCTGCACCTGTCACCTTGTTACCGAGTTCGAAGTCGGCGAGTTTATATTTGTTGAGAAGCTCCCAATGTGGCAGTGCGTTCTTCGGGAGGTTAGGCATAGTGCCTTCCTCGCTCACCACGAGGTTGTCGGCGGCTGTCTTGCCTCTCGGCACCATCGGATGAGGAGTATTAGGAATCTCCACTAACTTCTTCTGAATCAGGTCTTTAAGCTCTTCAAGACGTTCACTCTTCACCTTGGTAAACTCTTTCAGCTCAGCGACGCGAGCCTTCAGAGGTGCTGCCTCGGCTGCCTTTCCCTGCTTGCAGAGGTCGCCCACCTGACGTGCTATATTGTTGGCTTCAGCCAGAGCCTCGTCGTTTTCCTGTTGTGTCTTACGGCGTTCATCGTCGAGCGCTAAAATCTCATCAAGAAGTTCAAACCGAGTGAAGTTCTTGATACTCAGACGGTTGATACATTCTTCTTTATGTTCTCTAATATAAGGAATCGTTAACATATCTAAAAAATTTAACTTGCAAAGATAATAAATTAATTAAACCTCACATCGCTCATGTTCATTAATTTTTCAAGGTCGACTTTGTCCGGCTGCCACGCTCTCACATGAATCAGCGGCTGTGCGCCGCGAAGGTCGACGAGCAGGAACAGATAGCCGACATCGCCGTACGATGACGAGAAATACTCCTGACGCACTCGCACGCCGTAGACATCCTTGGTGTTGTTGGCTCTCGTGAACTCCGTCTCTGTGAAACGAAGCCTGATATACTCGTTGTTGTTGAAACACATCGAGAGGTTTTTCATGTAAGTGTCCTTGTCGTATTTCTTAAGTTCCGCCTCCTCTGCTGTCAACTTTAACGTAAGACGGTCAGGGATCTCGGTCTTTTTCACAACGCGACCCACGATGATGAGGGCGTCGTCGGAATAGATGCTCTCGAGATATCTGTGGCGTTTCAGGGCGTATGCCGTCTGGTAATCCTCAAGGAAATTTATCAAAATAAGCCTTGACTCCTCCGGCCATTTCGTCTTCGAAATGATATCGAATTCCGCCTGATCGGAAAGACGGAATGCCAGCGATGTCACCACCTTGTTAATAGTGTCGAAACGGAACACCACCTCTTGCGAGAAGCCAGGCGTGTTGCGGAAATCGAACTGCAGCATGATACTGCGGCAAAGAACCTCGTCTTTATATTTGAGGAACCTATATTCCGGCTTGCCGACAACCGTCATCTTGCCGTAATGCGAGAGAGTGTCGAGCATGTTGTAGCCTTCTGTCGAGAAGCATCCGCGTGCCTCGGCGATGTTTCCATGACGTAACGCATTCTCTATCAATGTCATCTTGCTTAGATATGCATCTTCTGCCACTGCACGGTTTTGCTCCACCTTGTTCCAGTCCTTCGCCTCCTCGTCTTTCTTCACATTCATGGTTTTCTCAAGGTCGACAGTGTAGATATTATTAGAAAAACGTGGCACTTTGATGAGTTCGATGGCGTTCGACACGGCGGAGTTCATCTTCTTGGCATCGTCTTTAAAATCATAATTCACCTTGATTTTGAAGCTCTTGATATTCTTGTCGTGCAGCTGCACTATGAGTTTGCCGTCGCGCACGGTGTTAGGCATGAATTTTCGTCCGTCGTGGCACTCACAGCGAAGGTTCACCACATCGTCGCCACTCGACGTTTTCACCCTCAGTTTAACAAGCAGTCCGTCATCTTTCTCTTCAATGCCGTTCTCTTTCGGAACGATGAAATTAAACGATTTCAAGATGCCGTCATTACCGCTTATTCTGTCTATAATCCATTCATAATCAACAGTTCCATCATCGCTATGGAAGCGCAGTTTTTTACCTTGAGGATGTGCGTAGGTAAGCATCAGAGCCCAATAATACGACTTGAGAGCATCTTCGAGGCAGGCGTTGTTTTCCATTTTGATGCCTTTCGAGATATAACGCTGTATGTCGTTGCGGCGCTCATCGCACATCGCCCTGAAATCGCTGCGTTTTAAACATATAATATATTGATACTCTTCGTCATCGTCGTCCTCCACCACTGCTTTCTCCGTGGCTTTCTCGTCGATTTGTTCTTTAAACGTCTTGATGATGTTCTCGAGTTGTTTGTCGCCGTTTCCCGGGATATAGATAGCGCTGGAGTTGCAGTTTTTGGCGATATTCTCATACAGTTCCGTCATGGCCGCTTCTGATGCCTCGTCTGATGAGTTGCACACGTTGCTCAATCCGTAAAACAGTGTGGTGTCGTTTTTTATCGCCTCCACATCTCTCTGTTTCATCTGTGCAAATGCGACGTTAGCAAAGATAGAGATTATCAATAATACAGAGAATTTTTTCATAAAAAAGTATATTTTACGAATGCAAAAATACAAAAAAAAATATAGAGACGCCATAATATGACGTCTCTACATTATTTTCTGTTCGTTTCCAATGGGCGAATGTGATTCGCCTCTACGATTATTCTGTCACTTCGCCTTTAACAGGGATGACATTCACGTATGAACGATCTTCTCTTTTTCTCTGGAATTCCACGATGCCGTCTGTCAAAGCGAACAAAGTATGGTCTTTGCCCATTCCGACATTGTCACCAGGATAATGTTGTGTACCACGCTGACGAACGATGATGTTGCCTGCGATGACTGCCTGTCCACCGAAAACTTTCACTCCGAGTCGTTTGCTATGTGATTCACGACCGTTTTCGGAACTACCAACGCCTTTCTTGTGTGCCATAATTCTTTAATTTTTTCGGTTTATTATTCAGTGATGTTTTCAATGCGCACCTTGCTTAAATCCTGACGGTGGCCGTTGAGGGTCTGATAACCTTTTCTTCTTTTCTTTTTGAAAACCAGAACCTTGTCTGCTCTGAGATGCTTGATAATCTTGGCATCTACCTTAGCACCTTCGAGGACGGGGGTGCCTACCCTTGTGTTGCCGTCATTGTCGATCAACAACACCTTGTCGAAGCTGATAGCGCTGTCGACATCGCCATTCAAACGGTTGCAGAAGATTTCATCTCCCTTGCTCACTTTGAACTGCTGCCCTGCTATTTCTACGATTGCGTACATTAATTTATAATTATACTTTTTAAAATTTTTCGGACTGCAAAAATACAACTTTTATTAATACGTGCAACATTTTTCTTAAAAATTAATTTTTGATGCCAAAAAACCTTTGCAGCCTTCGGTGATATCGTTGTATGTCGTCTCGAAATCGCCTGTATACCAAGGGTCTGCGACGTCGCGGTGCTTGCCGGCGTAGTCCATCATGAGGGAGGTTTTATGCTCGGTGTCTTCGCCAAGAAGGCGTTTCAGATTTCGCAGGTTGTTTTCATCCATTGCGATGACGAAATCGTAATATTCGTAGTCTTTTTTCGTGATCTGTCGCGCCTTACGATAACCGTATTTTATACCTTTATTAAATAATATACGTCTCGCTGGAGGATAGAGGTCGTTACCGATCTCCTCAGTCGATGTAGCCGCCGACGCTATCTCGAAATCCTCGGCCATCCCAGCCTTCTCGACCATATCCTTCAAAATATACTCCGCCATCGGGCTTCGACAGATATTGCCATGGCAGATGAAAAGTACGCGATGTTTACTCATGATGAAAATTTTGGACAAAGATAGGGATTTTTTCAAATAAAATCTGCGAAATCCCTCGCTTTAGCGAGAAAATATAATGCGAAAGAAAAAATCTGTGAAAATCTGTTTAATCTGCGAGAGAATTTATTAATTTTGCGACTTGAAAATTTCATACCATGATAATCTTTTTCAAAACCCGTCAGAACACCGTCATCGCTGTAGAAAGCGTTGAGAATCATTCAGATAACGACATTAAGAAGTTTAACTGGCTCTTCGGCGACGCCACAAAAATTGAAGAAAATACCGTGAAAGGATTCTTCTTCGGCCCACGCCGCGAGATGATAACACCTTGGAGCACCAACGCCGTCGAGATAACCCAAAACATGGGCATCCGCGGCGTCTCACGTATCGAGGAGTTCCATCCCGTCGAGGAAAACGACAACAGCTTCGACCCGATGCTGCAAAACAAATATCACGACCTCGACCAGAACGTGTTTTTCGTCGACCGTAAGCCTGAGCCGCTGAAATATATCACCGACATCGACGCCTACAACAACGAAGAAGGTCTCGCGCTCAGCCAGGAAGAGATTGATTATCTTAAAGGTATAAGCAAGAAGATAGGCCGCGCCCTCACCGACTCGGAGGTCTACGGCTTCGCACAGGTCAACTCGGAGCACTGCCGCCATAAAATCTTCAACGGCACCTTTATTATTAATGGCAAGGAGATGCCTGACACACTCTTCGCTCTCATCAAGAAGACCTCGAAGACCAACACCAACCGCCTCGTGTCGGCTTACAAAGACAACGTCGCCTTCATCCTCGGACCGAAGGTCGAACAGTTCGCGCCGGCGACACAGCACAAGGCTGACTTCTTCAAAATCAAAGACATAGACACTGTCATCTCTGTCAAGGCAGAGACACATAACTTCCCGACTACTGTCGAGCCGTTCAACGGTGCTGCAACAGGCACCGGCGGTGAGATCCGTGACCGTCTTGCTGGCGGTAGAGGCTCTATCCCGTTGGCAGGAACTGCAGTCTACATGACTTGCTACCCTCGTAACGACGAGAACCGCGAGTGGGAAGACAACTTCAAGGCACGTCCGTGGCTCTATCAGACCCCTGAAGAGCTGCTCATCAAGGCATCGAACGGCGCCTCAGACTTCGGAAACAAGTTCGGACAGCCGCTCATCAACGGCTCGCTCCTGACATTCGAACATAGCGAAAACGACAATAAAACCAACGACTACGGCTACGACAAGGTCATCATGCTCGCAGGCGGCATCGGATTTGCTCCTGCTGACGACAGCATGAAGGAAGATCCGGAGCCGGGCGACCTCATCATAGTGCTCGGCGGCGACAACTACCGCATCGGCATGGGCGGCGCCGCGGTCTCAAGCGTCGGTACAGGCCAGTATTCCAACGCCATCGAGCTCAACGCCGTACAGCGCGCCAACCCTGAGATGCAGAAACGTGTCGCCAACGTCATCCGCGCCATGGTGGAAAACGACAGCAACCCTGTGCGTTCCATCCACGACCACGGCGCCGGCGGTCACCTCAACTGCCTCAGCGAGCTCATCGACAAGAGCGGCGGCACAGTGTATGTCGACAACCTCCCAGTCGGCGACCCTACCCTTTCCGACAAGGAAATCATCGGAAACGAGTCGCAGGAACGTATGGGACTCCTTGTCAACAAACAAGATACTGAGATTATCCGCCAGACAGCCGAACGCGAACGCGCACCTTATTATATGGTTGGCGAGTCGACCGACGACCAGCGTCTGCGCTTCGTCCGTAAAAACGGCGTGAACCCGATAGATTTGAGCCTCTCCGACTTCTTCGGAAGCGCCCCAAAGACCGTCTTGACCGACAACGACGTCGATTATAACTTCAAGAAAGTAGAATATCAGAATAATAAATTCGAAGATTACCTTAAGAAAGTGCTTCAGCTCGAAGGCGTGGCATGTAAAGACTGGCTCACCAACAAGGTTGACCGCTCTGTGACAGGTCGTGTCGCCTTGCAGCAGTGTGCCGGCGAGGTGCAGCTCCCACTCACCGACCTCGGCATCATGGCTCTTGACTATCAAGGTGTCAGAGGCATCGGGACAGCCCTCGGTCACGCTCCGGCAGCGGCATTGGTAAGCCCTGAGGCAGGCTCGAGACTGTCTGTCGCAGAGTCACTTACCAACTTGGTTTGGGCTCCTATCGAGGAAAACCTCAAAGGCGTGTCATTGAGCGCCAACTGGATGTGGCCTGCCAAGAACCCAGGCGAGAACGCACGACTCTACCGCGCCGTCAAAGCGTTGAGCGACTTCGTGTTAGCACTCGGCATCAACGTCCCTACAGGTAAAGACTCACTGTCGATGACCCAGAAATACAAAAACGGACAGAAGGTGCTGGCACCTGGCACCGTCATCGTGACAGCAGCAGGCGAAGTCACAGACAT
The DNA here is from genome assembly GCA_902774295.1 of uncultured Bacteroidia bacterium. Lineage (GTDB taxonomy): Bacteria > Bacteroidota > Bacteroidia > Bacteroidales > F082 > Limimorpha. The sequence goes on from CACYHP010000002.1 coordinate 197,077, forward strand.
CAGAAAAGCCGTTAAGCCAGTGGTTGTCAACGACAAAGACACTGAGATTCTGTACATCGACTTCTCGAAAGACGCCTTCAAACTCGGAGGCAGCAGCTTCGCACAAATCATCAACAGAGTCGGTGATAATACACCGGATATCGTTGATACTGAATACTTTAAGAAGTGCTTCAACACTTTGCAGAAACTCATCGAGCAGAAACTCGTCCTCGCAGGTCACGACGTGTCGGCAGGCGGCTTAATCACCACCTTGCTTGAGATGACATTTGCGAACAACGAAGGCGGCATGGACATCGACCTCAGCGCACTCGGCAACGACCTCATCAGCGTGGCATTCAGCGAGCAGCCAGCAGTCGTTATCCAAGTTAAAGATAAGAAAGTAAATGAGTTACTCGACAAAGAAGGCATTAAATATAACGTTATCGGCAAGCCAAACGGCAAGCGCAGCATCAACCTTAAGAAAGGTCAGGAAGCTTACGAATTGGATATCAACGCATTGCGCGACCTCTGGTACAAGAGCTCATATCTCCTCGACAGAAAACAAAGTGGCGAAACAAAAGCTAAAGAACGTTTCGAAAACTATAAGAATCAAGCACTTAAGTTCGATTTCGGCTCATTCACCGGCAAGGCTAAGGATTTGGGCATCGACATGCATCGTCGCACACCTTCAGGAGTGAAGGCAGCCATAATCCGTGAGAAAGGATGCCAATGTGACCGCGAAATGGCTTACGCGCTATACACTGCCGGATTCGATGTCAAAGATGTACACATGACCGACCTCGTAAGCGGGCGTGAAGACCTCAGCGACGTGAATATGATAGTGTTTGTTGGCGGCTTCAGCAACTCCGACGTTCTCGGTTCGGCGAAAGGCTGGGCTGGAGCATTCCTCTTCAACGAGAAGGCACGCACCGCTCTTGAGAACTTCTACAAACGTCCAGATACTATGAGTCTCGGCGTGTGCAACGGCTGCCAGCTCATGACAGAGCTCGACCTCATCTACCCTGACCACGACAAACATCCGCGCATGATTCATAACGACTCGCATAAGTTCGAGTCAGGCTTCGTGAACGTGAACATCGAGGACACCAACAGCATCATGCTTTCGACATTGAAAGGACGCCGTCTCGGTGTGTGGATCGCTCACGGCGAGGGCAAGTTCAACTTCCCTTACGGCAAGGAAAAATACAACATCGCATTGACATACAGCTACGACGGATATCCAGCAAATCCTAACGGTTCGCCATGGTCTGTGGCCGGCATCTGCTCCGCCGACGGCCGTCATCTCGCGATGATGCCGCACCTCGAAAGAGCCTTCTTGCCATGGCAATGGGCATTCTATCCGCAGAACCGCAAAGACGACGAGATCGCACCATGGATCGAGGCGTTCGTGAATGCAAAAGAATGGATTAAGAAAAATAAGAAGTAAATAACGAAAAAGGTGGTCAGTTGACCACTTTTTTTTATTTCATGAGTTTGTAAATCATCTCCCGATACAAATCTTTTTGATCAACATCACCTATATTGTAACCCTTTGATTTTAGGTCAAAATCACGTAAGACAGCGATGTTGTCGACGCATTTTTTGATGTTGTAGCGTCGGGCTGCCTCGAAGTAGTCTTCGACGAAGAACGGGCTCACACCGAGAACAGCGGCAATGTTGTTTTTCGATTTGTCTGTTGCGTAATGCAGCTTCAAGAGCTTGCAATAATAGGCGTAAAGCATTATCACTGTAGCGATTAGCGGGTTATCTTTGGTGTTGTCGCCGAAATAATTGATGATTTGCACCGCCTTCGGGAAGTCGCCGTAGCTGATGGCTTTTTGTAATTCAAAAATATTGAAATCCTTGGAGATTCCGATGTTATATTCCACGTCGAAATCGCTGATTTCCTTATTGTTAGGCACAGCCACCATAAGCTTTTCAAGCTCATTGCGCACTTTCAGCAAATCTGTGCCAAGATAATCGGCGAGCATCTGACAGGCTTTCTGCGAAATCTTGTATTTATTATTTCCAAGGAAATTGACAATCCATTTCGGGATATCTCTGTCGTAAAGCTTCTTCGACTCGAACAGAACATAGTCTTTGTCGAGAGTTTTAGTGAACTTCAGACGTTTGTCGAGTTTCTTGTATTTGTAGTTTAAAACCAAAATCGTGGTCTCAGGAATCATTTCCAGGAATGGCTCCATCGACTCGATATTCTTCACGTCTTGGGCTTCTTTCACGATGATTACCAAGTAGTTACCCATCATCGGGAAGTTACGAGCCTGCGTCACGATGTCGCGCACGTTGACGTCCTTTCCGTAAAGGATAGTCTGGTTGAAAGCCTTGTCGGCCTCATCCAGCACGGTGCTCTCGATGGCGTCGCTGATGGAATCGATAAAATACGGCTCCTCGCCCATCAGGAAATACACCGGATGGTAAATCTTATTTTTGATTTCCGATAGAATCTGCTCGTATGTCATCAGAAGCGCAAGTGTTTGACGGTCAGTCTGTTATCAATAATCTGATGCAAAGCGTCGATGCCGATTTTAATATGCTCATCGACGAACATATTGCTCACTTTTTTGTCACTTTCAGCCGTCTTCACTCCATCCGGAATCATCGGCTGGTCGGAAACGAGCAACAGAGCACCTGTCGGTATCTCATTGGCGAAGCCAGCGGCGAAGATGGTAGCAGTCTCCATATCAACCGCCATGCAACGTGTCTTATGCAGATATTCCTTGAAATCCTCGTCGTATTCCCACACGCGGCGGTTGGTGGTGTAGACGGTACCGGTCCAGTAGTCGTGGCCGTGGTCGCGGATGGTTGTCGAGATAGCTTTCTGCATTGAGAATGCAGGTAAAGCCGGCACTTCAGGCAAGATATAGTTATTCGACGTTCCTTCGCCACGGATTGCAGCGATAGGAAGGATGAAGTCACCAACCTGGTTTTTCTTCTTCACTCCTCCGCATTTGCCCAGGAAAAGCACGGCTTTCGGATGGATGGCGCTCAGCAGGTCCATGATGGTGGCGGCGTTGGCACTTCCCATCCCGAAGTTAATCATCGTGATGTCACCGGCGGTGGCGCAAGGCATGGAACGGTCGCGGCTCACTATCGAGACATGGTTCCAGAAAGCAAACAGCTCAAGATAATGCGAGAAATTCGTCAGAAGGATGTATTTCCCGAACTTGTCAAGTTCCTGTCCGGTGTAGCGCGGCAGCCAGTTTTCCGTGATTTCCTGTTTAGTTTTCATGTTTTTCTATTTTTTGCAAAAGTAATAAAAAAACAAATATTTCTGTTGTTTTTTGAAAAAAATAGTAAAATGTGATGCTCCTTTCTGTCGCAATTTGTTCTCCCTTCGGTCGAAATGAGCTGCTTCGCAGAATGTGCGCGCTTCGTGCATCATATTACGCGAAGCGTATCACATTAAAATTTTTTGTATTTTTGCAAAAATTTTGAAAATGGCATTTTTAACTGAAGATTTGGTTTTCGGACCGATAAAAAGCAGAAGACTTGGCAACTCATTGGGAGTCAATTTGTTGCCAAAATTCAGAAAGATTTGTACCTTCAACTGCGTTTATTGTGAATGCGGATGGAATCCGGAGATTTGCGACGAGAAAGCACGTTTCGTAACACCTCAGGAATACGAGCAAACACTGGAGAATGCGTTGAAAGAACTGGTTGGAACGCCGAAAGAGCCCAATAGCATCACGTTCTCGGGTAACGGCGAGCCGACGCTGCATCCTGACTTCCCGGAAATCATTGACATCACTATAAAACTAAGAGACAAATATGTCCCGAAAGCTGTCATCAGCGTGCTCACCAACGGCACCAGGATCCATGACGACAGGATTTTCAAGGCTTTGCTGAAAGTCGACAACAACATCTGCAAGCTCGACGGAGGCACTTTAGATGTCATTAATAAGATAAATCTGCCGAACGTAAAAATCGACATCGAGAAATACATCCAATGCCTGCAACGCTTTGAGGGTCAAGTGATTATACAGACTTTATTCCTTCGCGGCAAGCATCATAACGATAATATCGACAACACTACCGAGGATGAAATCAACCTCTGGCTTGAGCATCTGAAGAAGATAAAACCAAGAAAGACAATGATTTACGTCATCGATAGAGAGACACCGGAAAAAAATCTTGAAAAGCTTTCATCGGAGGAGATGTCAAAAATCGCTGATAAAGTTAAAGCATTGGGTCTCAACGTGGAATATTATTCTTAAAATTTTTTAAAATTTTTCGTCCTTATTAAAAAAAATCAGTAAATTTGCAACGCAAAAAAAGCATACAAAATTTAAAATCATGAAGAATAAGAATCTAACATTTATCAACATCGGATTAGCAATTGTTGCTTTGTTTTTGGCTTACTTAGTATACGACAGCATCAGACAACCTGTTGTCTTCGAAAACACTCGTAGAGAAAGAGAAATCCAAGTCGTTCAGAGCCTGAAAGACATCAGAAGCACACAGGTTTTGTTCAAGCAGACATACAACAGATACACTGCCAATTTCGATTCACTCATCGAATACATCAAGACTGGCGAGCTTCCTGTTGTGAACATCGTTGCTGACCCGAACGATACCACATTCACCAAGACAATCAACGATACCGTTGGTTACATCAAGGTTATCGATTCATTGTTCGGAAGAAGAGAGAACTTCGACATCAACACACTTCGCATCGTTCCTTTCTCACAGGGCGCACAGTTCGAGATGCAGGCCGGCTCAATCCGCCGCGGTGGTTTGAGAGTGGCTGTGTTCGAGGCAAAAACCCCTTACAGCTCATATCTTTGGGACCTCGATCCTCAAAGAGTCAACAACTTGAGAGCTGAACAAGAAGATTTGGACAAATATGCAGGTCTGAAAGTCGGTTCAATGGACGAGCCTTCAACAAGCGGTAACTGGGAATCATTATAATCATGGTCCCTCCTACCGACAATCTGAACAATAACGAATTAACCATCCGGCATTTAACGGATGGTTTTTCGTATGTTTTAGTGCCAGCAGCATTATATCAGGAGAAAAACAAAGAGAAATATCTCGATTTCCTAGGAATTAAAGAGGAAAACAGCGTTGTTTGCGTCGACTATATCGAACTGGCTGACGCATACAACGTTTATTGCATGCCAAAACCAGTAGACAAAGATTTCCGCCATCCGACAAGCGTGCTCCTGGAATCTCTTATCAAAGACAACCTCGAGCGCACCGACGACGCCAGAATCTATCTTAACGTCAAAAACCAATGCTTCGAGATGATTGTCTTAAAAGAAGCTAAGCTGTTGTTTTACAACTACTTCCGTTTTAAGACAAAAGAAGATTTCCTGTATTTCCTGCTCTTCTCCGTTGAGCAGCTGCATCTCGACGCTGGTTCCATCCCAGTGTATTTCCTTGGCATGATTGAAGACAAATCAGCTATCACGGAAATCGTGTCAAGATATTTCCGCGACATACGTTTCAAGAACAAAGATTTAAATAAATCAACGACATGCGAATAATAAGAGGAAGACATCAGAGACGACAGATCGTGGCGCCCGACAACCTTCCAACGCGCCCCACTACCGACATGGCGAAGGAGAGCCTGTTCAACATCCTTGAAAATCAGATAGATCTGGAGGAGACGACGGCACTCGACCTTTTCGCCGGCACAGGCAACATCTCTTACGAGCTCGTTTCAAGAGGCTGCCCACACGTGACTGCCGTCGATGAGAACCAAAACTGCGTCAGGTTTATTAGAGAGACAGCCAACAAGCTGAATATGAACGAGTTATCGGTGGTAAAATCGGATGTCTTCAGATTCTTGCCCATGCATAAGGCAAAATACGATCTGATTTTTGCCGACCCACCGTACGACTGCAAACATTACGAGCTCCTCGTCGATTTGATATTCCAAAATGAATTATTAAAAGAAGACGGCATCTTCGTCCTCGAACACGACAGGACAATAGATTTCTCGGAGCATCCGCATTGTTACGACCATAGGAAATACGGAAAAGTGAACTTTACGTTTTTTTCGGCTGCGCCTCAAAAAAGAGTTGAGAGTTGAGAGTTGAGAGTAGTTTAAAAAGTTTAATAGTTTATAAGTTTACAAGTTTAAAATTATAGATATGAAAGCAACCATTAAAACTTTAATCACTTTAGTGATAATCGCAATGACGATGAGCATTAGCGCTCAGGTCAACGTTGACGAATACGAATTTGACGGTGCCAACTGCACCAGTATCATGGTTGGCAAGAAAGCCTCCGCTGACGGCTCAGTGATGACGTCGCACACCTGCGACAGCTGGTATCGCACCTGGATGCGCTGGGAAAAAGCAGCCGATTACAAAGACGGCGCAACGACTAAGGTTTACAAAGGCACCATGCACACCATGAGTCCAAGCGAGACCCAAGGTCTTCCTGTCGCCGCTGAGATTCCGCAGGCGAGCCACACATACGCCTACCTCAACACGGCATATCCATGTTTCAACGAGAAACAGCTCGCCATAGGCGAGACCACATTCTCAGGTCCCGACACCTTGGTAAACAGCAAAGGCGCATTCCAGATTGAGGAACTCGAGCGCATCGCACTGCAACGTTGCGACAACGCACGCGATGCCATCAAAACCATCGCTGAGTTCATCAAAGAATACGGCTACGGTGACGGCGGCGAAGCTATCACCATCGCTGACACCAAAGAGGTGTGGCTCATGGAAATCATGGGCGAAGGTCCCGACAAAATCGGAGGCATCTGGGCAGCACAGCGCGTGCCTGACGGCGAAGTCAGCGTGTCGGCTAACATCCCAAGAATCAAATACTTAAACAGAAAAGACGAGAAGAACTTCATGTGTTCCGACAACGTCGAAGAGGTTGCAAAGAAATACGGCCTCTGGGACGGTGAAGGCGAGCTCATCTGGTATAAGGCCTTTAGCAGCAGCTACTCCAACGGCAAGAACTTCCGCGAACGTGAGTGGTTCATCTTCAACGAGTTAGCACCATCATTGAATCTCGACAGAAACGCTGAGGACATCCCATTCTCGGTGAAACCTGAAAAGAAAGTCGACGTGCGCGACGTGATGCGCTTGCTCCGCAGCTATTACGAAGGCACCGACATGGACATCACACGCAACCTCAAGATAGTGACACGCGACGGCGACACCATCGTCTCCCCTACCGCCAACCCATGGATGGGCGGCAACGAGCAGAAGGTCTACAACATGCTGAAGCCAGGAACCATCGAGTTCAAACGCGGCGTGGCAATGTCATGGTGCTCATATTCATTCGTGGCTCAGCTCCGCGACTGGATGCCTGACGAGATCGGCGGCATCTGCTGGATCGGCGTCGAGAACCCTGGTCAGAGCCCGAGAATCCCAGTGTACAGCGGCTGCACAAGAATGCCATCATGCTTCGACAGATGCGGCCACAGTCATTTCGACGAGCAGACAGCACTGTGGCGCTACAGAAAAGCCAACAAACTCGCCCAAGTCAACTGGGGATTATGCAAAGACGTGATGTACGCCAACATCCTCCGTTACGAAGATAAAGCAATGGAAGAGATGCCTGAACTGGAAAAGAAAGTTGAGAAACTCCTCAAGAAAGGCGAGAAAGAAGAAGCTACCAAGATGCTTAACCGTTACACCGCCGACTTCGAGGCTGCGACAGCCGAGACTTGGAAAGAGATGGAACACACCTTCTGGGAGAGATTCTGGACAGGATTCTAAGCTTTTTAAAATAATTTGAGGCAACTTACGGTGAGATTCATCAAAAATAATTTTTATGAAAAAGATTATAAGACAGTTTATGTCTTTCATGCTGGTCGTAGCTTTGGCTATCCCGGCATGGGCTGTGTTCAACGAAAGTGATATCGCGAAGACGCTGACTATCCTCCGTTCGGAGCTGCATCAGGAATATGTCAAGCTGGAGAGCAGGCAGAACTGGATAAAACAGCGCAACGAGATGCAGCACCGGGAGCTTGTCGACATGACGAAACGCTGCAACGAGCTCGCTTTGATGCTATATTCGCAAAGCCAGGACTACACTTTCGACATGACCTACGCCCTCGACGAAGTGACGCGCGAGTACGACAACTACCACAACCAACGTCGTCCGTTCGACGAGATTTTGGCGAATCTCAACATGGAGATTGAACGCTGTGAGCATTTGGCAGAGTCTCTCCGCCGACTGCCGCCTATCCTCGACAAGATCGAAGGCCTTCCCGACAGTCTGTCGTCGGTGATGGACGCTCTGTTGTTGAGCGGAAACATCTTGCATTACGACGAGGACTCCCCTTTCTTCCTCGACGAACAGGGACAGATAGACCGTGACTCATGTCTTTACTACACCCTTACGCTTCTTGACATGTACAAAGACGCGCGTGAAAATGTGACACAAGACGGCGAGCACTACAAACTGATGAGCATACGTCTTGACGAGAGCTACGACTACGCCGTGAAACGTTATCGTCTCATACAGAAACACATCTTCATCGACGGTCAGGACAACTATTTCAAGGTTTTGAAGTCGTTCAATCGCTATAAGAAGAGAGCCGTCTACGATGCAGCCATGAAATACGGCATAGGCGATACCACCACCGACTCGAAAGCCTTACGGTATAGCGACTGGCGTGGTGCCAAGGTATCTGGATTCATAGTGATAATATTGGTTTATATTGGCATTGCAACTTTGTTGAGCAGTATCATAATGCGTATTCTGAAGAAGAGGGTGTCTCTGTTCAAGACCGTCGCATCGCAGGAACGCAACCATCTTGTCAGCCTGTTCGGCGGCGTTATCATCTTCATATTGTCAGTGATGATGGCATCGGCTTTCTATTCGTCGAACTTCTTCAACGTCGCGTCAGGGCTGCTGTTGACATACGCATGGCTGGTGGCTTCCATACTGTTGTCGTTGCTCATACGAATACCTTCGACGACACTCAGAAAGGTGTGGCAGCTCTACCTCCCGATGATTGTGCTAAGCTTGATAGTAATCACCTTCCGCATCATCTTCATCCCTAACAAGCTCGTCAACCTGATATTTCCGCCAATCGTTCTGATATGCACCATCTGGCAGCTCTTGTTATGCCGAAAGGTCAGCCGTATCAAGGAGGCGCGACACGACATGACATACAGCTGGATAACACTCGGCATCATGGTTGTCGGTACGATAATCATCTGGTCGGGCTATGTGTTGCTCGGCATTCAGATATTCATCTGGTGGCTTTTCCAGCTCGCCGCCATCGAGACGATAACGGCATTGTACGTCATGCTCGACCGTTATGACGAGAAGAAGATGAAACAATACAAGTTGGAATACCAGAAAGACCACACCATCTACGAGCCGGAACGCAAAGACGCCTACATCGCTGTCACCTGGTGCTTCGATTTCATCAAACAGGTGGCGCTGCCGGTGCTCGCTATAATCACCATCCCGATTTGCTTGTTCTACGCCGGCGATGTGTTTGATTTGGGAGAAATCAGCAAGGATATTTTCACAAGATCGTTCTTCAACCTTGCCGACGACGAAGGAAATGCCATCTTGAATTTCTCGCTGTACAACATAACGCTTGTGTCTGTCATGGTGTTCTTTTTCCGTTATCTCAGCTATATTACGAAAGCTTTGTACCGCAAAATCAAGTTTGACAATCTGGCGCACAAGCAAGGCAAGACACATTTCCAGGCCAACGAAATCAACTTCACCTTAGCCGACAATGTTATAGGCATCATGGTGTGGGGCAGTTTCATCATAATCACAGTGGTGGTGCTGAAGATACCTGTTGGGGCGTTATCCATCGTGGCAGCTGGTCTGGCTACCGGTCTCGGTTTGGCTATGAAAGATATCCTCAACAACTTCATTTACGGCATCCAGCTCATGGGCGGGCGTCTGCGTGTGGGCGACTACATCGAGTGTGACGGCGTCCGCGGCAAAGTGACGGCCATCAGCTATCAGACCACACAGATTCAGACGCTGGAAGACACCGTCATCGCGTTCACCAACACTACTTTGTTTAACAAGAACTTCAAAAATCTCACCCGTAACGGCGACTACGAGTTCTTGAAGATTGTGGTAGGTGTAAAATACGGCACCGATGTCGAGATGGTACGCGGCCTGCTTAATGAAGCCACGAAAAAGCTTATGACGAAAGACAAATACAACCGTCCGATAGTCGACCCGAAACGCGGCATCAATGTGTTCTTCGAGAGCTTTGGCGACAGCAGCGTCAACATCTGCCTCAAGCAATATGTCTTGGTGGAAGAACGTGCCCCGTATATCGCACGTGCTCAAGAACTCGTCTACAACACGCTCAACGAGAACAATATCGAGATTCCGTTCCCGCAGTGTGACGTGTGGATCAAGCCAGTTAGTTAGAACGGATAGCCTATGCTGAAGTTGAGACGCAGGCCATCAAGGACAGAAGGTATATTGTAATAAGTGGTGATCGGTCGTGTGATATCAGGCGTATATTCCTTGGTGTATTTGTATGTTTGGTAAGGTGCGTGAATAGCAACACCTAAGTCCAGGCGGACAACGAGTCCGTCGATGTCGAGACGGAGTCCGAAACCAGTACCTAAGGCTATCTGCTTAGCGATATACTGATTATCAATAATTCCGTCATATATATCCTCAGTGAACTCCATAATCTCGCAATATGCCTCATAATCTTCGCTACTGAGATAATCGGAAGTGTTACGCCAGTTCCATACGTTGCCGGCATCGAGGAAAACTGCACCATTGAGTTTCCAAACGAGAGGGAAACGCACTTCCAAGTTGGCTTCGAGTTTGATATCACCGGCATGGAAGAAATTCTGGTTGAATTTGAGGCTATGGAAATTTCCAGGTCCGTAGGCGTATGGTTCGGCTGCTCGCAGGCTGTTGGGACCACCAGTATAGAAGGATTCGGAAAGCGGTGCATACTCGGAGTTGCCCAACGGTATGTTGGAGCCTGCAAAAAGTCGCGTTGCGATACATGTCCGTTCCGTAAAGTTGAACTTATTCCACAGTTCGACCGACAACCTGACAAACTGGTTGAAAGGGACACCGACGAGTGGTTTGTCCAACTCATCCCACGAATATCCGAAGAGGCAATAGGTGGCGTCTATCAGATTGCCCGCTTCCTTAATATCAAATTCAATCATGGTGTTGACCGCCCGTTTGAAGCGGTAGTCGCTATAGGTGATTCCGTAGCCTATAGAAGGTACAAACTCGTTTCCGGCAAGCACTTTTAGGATTTCAGGATGGTCAGTCACAGCTTCGATCAACTTTTGCGATTCGGCTTTCACTCTGATCACAGAAAGCGAGAAAGGTGTTATTATATGTGTAAAATAAGGAGACGTGCGGATAAAATACGAGAAAGATCCATAGAACTTGTTAACGCCATATCCTCCAGCGATGTTCTCGTACTTGTATCCTATTCGGTAACGGGTGTCACCTTCAAGGTTTTTGCCACTCCCAAAGTGCAGATATGGGAAAATAAGTGCGGCATCAATACCGAATTTATAGGTGTCGGTTATTCTCGGGTCTCCCGGCTGACGGTCGCGCAGCGCCCAATAGTATGCTCCATAGCCTTTGATAGAGAATGTCTCTCCGTGTCCCAAGAGATTATTTGTCAAATGGCCGAGGGTGAGGTTCGGGCCGAGACTGTGATTGGAACGATAGGTGATGTCCGCATCCGCCAGTAATTTGTATGTACGCGTGATGGTATCACCCAAGGAAGGCATGTATTTTTTACGCTTCCATTGTTTTTTAGACCCCACACCGATGCCTGACTTGTTTAGTTCGCCTTCTAAGATGTTTTCATAATCGCGCATTGAGAACGCACGTAAAAAGACATTCCCCGATTCGGTCAGTTTATAGTCAGCGGATATAAGGCTGAGCAAACCGTTGGCTTTGTTAACCTCGGGGTTGTCGGTGATGGTGGAGCCGACAGTGACGGTCAGTTTTTCACTGAACAGAGCTTTGCTGATGGTGATGTTCATGTCACTGGTTTTGCCGGACTCATGCACTGTTTCTCCGCTACTGATATCCACATCTACGATATTCCCTATCTTGGAATTTGCCATAGCTGCATTGATACGGCTGTTGAAGATGCTGGACAGTGCATATCCATCTTTTTGTGCAGCCACATTGCTTTCGCCAACATACATACCGGTAGCCAGCAATGCTGCCGCTATACCTTCGCGGGTGTCTTCATCCATAGAGGCGAGTTCGCGTGTTATGGTCTCGTCATTTGGTGCTTCGATATAAAAACCTACGGTGCCAATGCCTATCGAATCGAGCACACCCTCCACACGCACGCCTGTGTTGAAGACCACACGGCGCATTTCTTCGCCCTCCGATTGCACATCCGCTTTCACCTGTTGCGAAGCAGAGAGTTTAATAAATGTCTGGTCTATTGGACCGTTGAAGGCAACATAGCTTCCCGTATCCACTTTGAAAGGTATCATGGGATATAACTTGGGCGAATAGCGAACCAATCCTTCGTCCACATCTATCCTTCCGCCTAAGTTCAGTTCCCCATCGGCGGTGTTATATTGTATGTTGACCGTGCCCTGTGGTTTGACTTCCGCCATATTCTTCGCATCTATCGGATAGGTCAAATCGGTGGTGGGTAGTATTATAACATCCACAGCGGCATGGATACTATCCAGCGGTCCGGTCACCCGTCCGCGGATATCGGTTGCCAAGTCACCATAAATAGGGAAAGTGCTATTTTGCTCCAGTTTTATCGGAGAGAAATCATCGGCAGCCAAATCGACATCCAGACGCATTGAATTGAGGTCCATTCCACCATTCATAGCCAGATAGGAACTATCAACACTATAGATGCGCACATCGTTTAAGATCACATTATTATGTTCCATTACGATAGGCGTTTCCCCCAAATTCAATTTCACATTGTATGGTTTGTATGTGGCACTTACATTTATAGGCAGCACTTCGGCGGAGATGTCAAACTGTGCAGGCATGCCATCTACGGCAGCCTTAGCTTGAACGAAACCATCTAAGTCGATGTCATCCATCTGAATAATGCTGCTTATCAGATCAAGTGGGATGTCGTTCAACCGCACATCTGCCTGGAAGGCATTCTCATACTGCTTCGATGGTGAAACCAGGATGTCTGCCGTTCGATTTCCGAGTTGCATTCCATCGTACACGAGGCTGTCCAACACAAGATGTCCGGTGCCGCTCAGCTCGCGCCCGTTCCGTTCCAGGTCAAGCTGCAGTGCGGCATCAGTGCTGAGGCTATAAACATCCATCACGCCATCGTTAATGCTGGTGTTGGTCGTGAGCGAGACGGCGGTCCTGCCTTCCGTCATATTTATCTGCAACGTCGCCGTAACCGCTGGCAGGTGCAGTCCCGTACTGTCTTCGTCAAAATGGTCAATATACGGAATGGAGACATCCAAGGCCAGGTCGGATTGGATGGAATCGGACTTCAGCAACAGCCTAACATCTTCGATATCCATCCCTATTCGCTCTATGATATTCTGGACGGGGCTGCCTTTCGCCAGATCTATTTTCGCTTGTATGGCTGGTATAAGCTGTCGGAGCGTGTCTAGCATTGTCAAATCTTGTAACGAGACGATGGACCGCACAAAGGTCGAGTCTGTGACGACACCCAACAGAGGTTGCACATCGTCCACCAGCCTGAGCAGATGCATCGGACTTCGTGTCTCTATGGTAAGTCCTTGGGTGACAACATTCAATGATGTGGCGGTATCTGTGGTGAAGTCAAGGTTCAGATAGTCAACATCAAAATCCTCGCCTGCCACGTGTGCAACCATATTCTTCATCTGCGTATGGTAGTCCACGTTCATCTGTTCCGGTGTAAAGAAATCAGATACCAGGAAATGATGCTCCGTCTCCGCCTTAATCCGCATGACGCTGTCTGTCATCGTAACTGGCAGATACAGGGCGCCGACCACTGTATTATTGGCCATTTCAGCATCAAGAATAAGGCCGGATACATTGATGCTGTCATAGATACAATCGGTCAGATTCATGGCCAGTTTGCACTTCATCGCAGGGGAATAAGGGTCTATCCCTTTGCCTTGCGCATGTATTTTGCCTGCCAATTCCACGTGGTGACGGTCTTTGAGGTATGGACTTATGTCAACTTGCTCAACATCCACCAGCATGTCATACACCTCATCATCAATATCATAGAATCCTCTCAAGCTTGTTTTACTACCGCGATATTCCGCATTGCCTGCCAAGTCCACTCGCATCGTCTCCATATTTAGCGTCGTGGCCATCAGATCCGCTTTTGCCCCTAATGAGTCGGAGCGCACGTGTAATCCGTTAGAATTAATCAAATTGTTACTCAATTCCACCATCGCATCTCCATAGATCGTGTCAAATGGCAAGTACAGCGATTCAAGCGTAAGCGAGGCATTGCCGATATTCAGGTGCCGTGCATCATAAAGGTCGTTCTCTAGGTCTGCCAACACATTCGTGGACAGGGAGCCGAAACGTAAATCCAGTCCCATCGGGTCAAGCACAAACCGTATATTTTTCATTTCACCGTCCGGCACCTCGATGACCATTGGGGCAGACGTGGAGATTGTGTCCTCGATGTCGGTCCCGGTGTCGCGCAGCTCAACACTCACAAACGCATCCGTCAACTTCAAGCCGTGCAGCGGGTACTGTCCTTCCGTTATGTTGAGTCCTGGACTCTTTACATCCAGATGCCCCAATATGGCGTCGATGCCTACTCCGTCTATCAGCGTGTCGGAGTGAACTGTCGCTTGTTCCAGCAGCAGTTGGTCCACCACCATAGTACGGGCCAAATAATCCATACAACCTTGCAGACGCAAGCCATGTACATATAACAATGTGTCTTGACCGTGATGACCGATATAAAGACTGTCTATTTCTATGTGTATTGGCAGATCTTCCTTGCCTTTGTAGGCGCGATAGAGAACCATAGGAGAATGGTGGAAAGGAGAAAGATACAGCCGTCCCAGATTCACATCAAAGTCGGTTCGCTCGTTGATTTCCGCCACGCATTTTTGCAAAACAGCCGTGCGTGCTCCGGGAGTCACCAGAATGACCGTCACTGCAACCAGCAGTAACAGCACTATTCCTATGATGACACCCACGACGATGCATGGTATTTTCCAGATCAGCCTCTTCTTACTCACGACTTGTCTTTCTTTTTCAGATAAAAAGGGGTATCAAGGGTTATCCTTACTGATACTTTTTAAATTGATATTTTTCTCTCAATTCAGCCTTTTTCTCTGGTGGCAATGATTTGAAGTATGATTTCCATCCGGGACAGAAATTGATGTGCCACCGCCAGAAACGCCCCATCAGTGATTTGGGTTTAGCGTCATAATGAGCACGGATTTTACAGTTTTCGCAAGGATGTGCCATATTGTATGTTTTTTTGATGCAAATTTACTTGTTTTTTCATATCTTTGCAAATAACAAACAAAAAAAACGCCGACTCATTGAGAGTCAGCGTTTTTCGTGGTACCAACAGTACTTAATGATTTGAATAAGGATGACTAGCGTTGACTAAATTTGAATAAGTAAACCACTGAAAATCAGTGCTTTTTGAATATCTTAGCTTTTTGCCACTTAGTCATCTTTAGTCAACTTTAGTCAATATTACTCATTTTGGTAGACAAAAACGAAAATTTTTGTCTACCGTGTAATAAAACTCAAAGATCATTCTCATCTTCAGTTGTTAGTTTACAAATACCGCCGCAAAAAGCACTAAAACCCTTGCGGCGGTTTTTATGAGAAAGGTTACAGAAACCTAAATTCCAAACATCTTCATGTCCTCTTCCACAGTCGTGATGCCGCCAATGCCGAAGTTCTCGACGAGCACTTTGGCCACATTGGGGGAGAGGAAAGCGGGCAAGGTTGGGCCAAGGTGGATGTTCTTCACGCCGAGGCTCAGTAAAGCCAGCAGCACGATGACGGCCTTCTGCTCATACCACGCGATGTTATAGGCGATAGGCAGTTGGTTCACGTCGTCCAAGCCAAACACTTCCTTGAGTTTCAAGGCAATGAGTGCCAAGGAATAACTGTCGTTGCACTGGCCAGCGTCCAAAACGCGAGGGATGCCGCCGATGTCGCCCAAGGCGAGTTTGTTGTACTTGTATTTGGCGCAGCCTGCCGTGAGGATGACGCAATCCTTGGGCAAGGTCTTGGCAAACTCAGTGTAATATTCGCGACTCTTCATGCGACCATCGCAGCCTGCCATCACCACGAACTTGCGGATAGCACCGCTCTTCACGGCTTCCACCACCTTGTCGGCAAGGGCAAACACCTGCTCGTGAGCGAAACCGCCCACAATCTTGCCCGTTTCAATCTCCTTCGGG
Source organism: uncultured Bacteroidia bacterium (assembly GCA_902774295.1). GTDB lineage: Bacteria > Bacteroidota > Bacteroidia > Bacteroidales > F082 > Limimorpha. The sequence goes on from CACYHP010000002.1 coordinate 213,372, forward strand.
GCTGGGCAGGTCTTGGCCAAAGCGATGATTTCGCTGAAGTCCTTCTTGCCGTTGGCATCAGCGTGGATGTGCTTCCAACCCGGGAAACCCGTGCTGTTGGTGGTAAAAATGCGGTCTTTGTAAGTCGCGTTGGCGGTCGGCGGCACGATGCAGTTGGTGGTGAACAGAATCGGGCCGTTGAAGGCTTCAAACTCTTCGCGCTGTTTCCACCAAGCGTTGCCATAGTTACCTTTCAAGTGGCTGTATTTCTTGAGTTTCGGATAATAATGCGCAGGAAGCATCTCGCTATGGGTGTAGATATCGATGCCCGTGTCCTTGCTTTGTTCAAGCAGTTGCTCGATGTCGTTGAGATCGTGACCGCTAATAAGTATACCAGGACGGCTGCCCACGCCGATGTTCACTTCGGTGATTTCTGGATTACCGTAGGCGGTCGTGTTGGCTTTGTCTAGCAAGGCCATGGCCTTCACGCCCCATTCGCCGGTTTTCAGCACCAAGGCGGTGAGTTCGTTGGCATCGTTGCAGGTGACTAATTGGCCAAGGGTTTGCAGCAAAGCCTCGTTGATGTCGCTATCGACCTGACCGAGGCGGGCAGCGTGCTCCAAGTAGGCGGCCATGCCCTTCAGTCCGTAGGTGGTGAGTTCTTTTAATGATCGGATGTCCTCGTTGCTCTCGACTAACACGCCAACGGTTTGAGCTTTCTCGTCGTATTGTTCGCGGGGGCAATTCCAATCCAAAACATCAAGTTTCGGCAGTTCAATGCCTTTCTTGTTGGTCACGCGGTCTTTGAACATCTCGCGCAATTCCAAGCCCTTGTCGATGCGGGCATAGATGCTCTCCATGTCGAAGTTGGCATTGGTGATGGTACAGAATAGTGCATCATTCACAAAAGCGTGGATGCTCTTGCGGAAATCGCAATAATCCTGCCCACAGCCATGTAGGTGATGGTTAGCAATAACACCAAGTCCCTTAAGGACATAAATCAGAAGGTCTTGGGCGTGAGCCACTTGTGGGGTCTTTCCGCACACTCCTGAAATCTTGCAGCCGACGCATCCGGCAGTTTCCTGACACTGGAAACAAAACATTTTCTCGTTCATAGTTCGTTGTATTTTGAGTTAATAATGAAATGAAATCTGGCTGCAAAACTACAGCCGCTGAACGAGGTAAAGCGTAACAAATGTTACAACAATAAATTTTTTTTATATTTTTGCAAAAAAAATGATATGGAAGAACTCAAAAAGATAAAACTCTTTGCTGGATGTAGCGACGAGGCTTTAGAGAGGCTTCTAAACCAACCTTGCCGTCGACAGGAATATCCTGCGGACAGACGGATGCTCAACGTTGGCGACCCTTGTCGTGCTCTGATGGTGCTTGTCGATGGTCAGGCCGAGGCGCGCATGATGGGCGATGAAGGTCGCGAGGTGCTTGTGGACCGTCTGAAAGCCCCAATGCTGCTGGCACCAGCGTTTCTTTTTGCCACACCCAACATCGTTCCAGTTGAGGTTACAGCTCTGACAGATTGCGTGGTGTGGCACATCAACCGCGAGGCGTTTTTCGAGTTCCTCCAGCAGGAGCCGACCGTTCTTCGCGCCTTCCTTGAAGTGCTTTCCGAGCGCGGCCATTTTCTGAGCGGTAAGATGCGCACTTTCGCTGTCAACGGCCTCCGCAACCGCATTCTCGAATACCTCGAAGTCCACGGCAGCATCACCTTCGTCGCCGATGTCGCCCAACAATTAGGTGCCACAAGGCCTTCACTCAGCCGCATGCTTTCTGACATGCTGGACGAAGGCGTTATCACGAAAGACGTAAAAGGTTATAGATGTAAATAATTTACGGGGACAAAAATAAAAAGTCAACCGATTGATATTCAATTAGTTGACTTTCTTGCTCCGTGGTACCAGCGGGAGTTGAACCAGCGACACACGGATTTTCAGTCCGTTGCTCTACCAACTGAGCTATGGTACCCCTTTTTTGCGCTGCAAAGATACAACATTTTTCATTACCACAACAAGAAAAAATATTTTTTTTGATTTTTTTTAAAAAATATCAAATAATTCGCTCATTTTCAATATTTTTGCATCCCATTTTGTAAGAAATGAACGAATTTTTAACCATCGATATCGGCAACACCAAGGCAAAATATGCCGTCTTTAACGACAAAAAAATCGTCGAAACCAATGTTTTTGACCCATTATCTGACGATTTGGAGAAATTGTTAAAGCAGCATCCTTATATTAATAAAGGTATCATCTCATCCGTCGGCGGAAAAGTTGACGAATGCCTCGCTCAGCTTAAAAACATCGAGATGATAGTGCTCTCGAGCAAGACCAAACTGCCTTTCGCATTGACTTACAGGGAGAAAACGCAGATAGGAGCCGACCGGTTGGCGCTGGTGGCAGCAGCCTATGCCGAAAAACCACATCAAAACAGCCTCGTCATAGACATCGGGACGTGCATCACTTACGACATCCTGACCGCTGACGACCGTCATCTCGGCGGACCGATAAGCCCTGGCATGCAGCTGCGTTTCAAAACGATGCACGAGCATACCGCCCTACTACCCCTCTGCAAACCGACTCACGACGAACTGAAAATCGTTTGCGACGACACCGTCGAATGCCTCCAAAGTGGCGTGCAACTCGGAGTTTTATATGAAATAAAAGAATTTATCAAGCTTTATTCGTTGAAATTCAATGACTTAAACGTTTTTATCACGGGAGGTGACAATATTTTCTTGCAAAATAAGTTAGATTTTTGTAGTTTTGCAAGTTCAAACTTTATGTTTAACGGCTTGAGATTGATTTTGGAATATAATGAAAATCAATAAGTTACAAAAAATGCTGTTTTTAGTTGTCATGGTTTTCATGACAACTTGTGGTGTTTTTGCGCAATCCGACATCTACTCACCTTATTCGAGATTCGGCTTGGGCACGATCGACCAGACCAAGAACAACACCATCATGCAAGGCATGGGCGGCATTTGTAACGCAATGGAGGGCAAGCACTTACTGAACAACTCCAACCCGGCATCGTATGCCGAAATCGACTCTCTGACCTTCCTCTTCGACGCCGGTTTCTTCATGAAATACGTGACATACCGAACCGACGACGCCTCAGAAAAAGGTTCTAACGGATCGTTCGACTACTTTGACATCGGCTTTGGTGTGACAAAATGGTTGAAGATGGGTCTCGGTGTTGCGCCATACAGCAGCCGCGCCTACACCTCAAGAGCCGATTACGATTGGGATTATCCTTATAGCATTGACTATGAGGGCGCTGGAGGTCTTAACAAGATTTATTGGGCTAACGGTTTCAAGATCAGCAAAAGCATCTCTCTCGGTTTCAAGATGAATTATATCTTTGGAAATATCATCGATAAAACGACTTTGTATTTCCCAAATCACACTTATTTCTTTAACGAGAGACGCACTAACAACTTGAGATTCAGCAGTTTAACCTTTGACTTGGGTCTTATCTTAAAGCATGAGTTTAAAGGCGACTATAAACTTACTTTCGGTGCGGTTTATTCATTGCCGACCGACATGACGGCGCATCGCGACGTGTATATCCGCACAATGTTCAAAGGCTATGGCACTTCTACAGAGAATCCTGTCGACACCATTTTATACAAGACAAACGCAAGCACTCCTGTGAAATATCCGCAAGGCTTTGGCACAGGTATCACTTTGCAGAAAGGCGAGCGCTGGCTTGTAGGTATCGACTTCAACTGGAGCAACTGGTCGGCATTCCGCATCAACCATGTGAGCGACTCGCTTCAGGACTCATGGAACATCGCGATTGGAGGCAGCTATACACCTTATAGCACCAGCGTTTCCAGCTATTTCACAAAGCTGACATACCGCGCCGGATTCCATTATGACCAGACATATTTCAACATTTACGGAACTTCAATCAATAAATATGGTTTTACATTGGGCGTTGGATTGCCGGTTCCAAGAGCCATGACAATGGTCAATGTAGCACTTGAATTCGGTAAGATGGGCACCACAAAAAACAATCTCGTCGAAGAGTCGTATTTCAACATTTCGTTGGGATTGTCATTGCACGACCGATGGTTTGTAAAACGAAGATATAAGTAATTTAAATAATTTAAAAAGATGAAATTTAGAAAGATTTTATTCCTCGGAGCAGTTTTATGCATGTCATCAATCGCTTTTGCACAAAACTCAGAATGCGATGCCGACATCTCTGTCTATAGAGAGGCATTCAAACAATGGGACGGAAAGGCATCAAGCGCCAATCCAGTAATGATTTCAGCATGGAGAAGAGTTTTCCTCAACTGCCCAAGCTACAAAGAGAGAACACTCACTGACGGAACGAAAATCGTGAACAACGCTCTCATCAGAGGCACTAAAGACGAAGCTCTTAAAGAGAAATACATCGACACTCTCGTGATGGTTTACGAGACACGTATCCAGTATTTCCCAAAGACAAAAGCCGGCGACCAGGTAGGTAACATCAAAGGACGTATGGGTGTCGACCTCATGGCATTCCCATCACGTATGGAACAGGCTTACAATGCATTAAAAGAAGCCATTTTGATTGACGGCAACAATAGCAACTACGCATTCATCGACGCTTATTTCACAACCATTATCAATATGGTTAAAGCCGACAAACTTGATGAGTCAGTGATTCTCGACGAATACAGCCATCTTATGGACATCGCCGAATTCAATATCAAGAAATACACAGAGGAAGGCAACGAGAAAGCTTTGAACAACTACACCCAGACAAAAGCCAACCTCGAAGGCATGGTGCAGCCATATGCAAACTGCGAAGACCTCGTCCGCATCTATCAGAAGAAGTTTGACGCAGAACCTGACAATGTGGAGCTTCTCAACAAGATCGCAACAGTGCTCGCTGGAAGAAACTGCGACAAGAGCGACCTCTATCTCGCTGTGGCTATCAAGTTGCACAAACTCAACCCATCACCTGAGTCAGCGTACTTCATCGGCAAGAGATATCTCGTCGACCAGGAATACAGCAAGGCTGTCAGCTACCTCCTCGAAGCTACAAAATCATCAGACACCAAGTCAGCTGAGCAGGCTTACAAATATCTCGCTCAGATTATGCTTAAGGAAGGCAAAGGCGAACAGGGCCGCGCTTATGCAAGAAAAGCTATCGAACTCGACAAGACCGACGGCGAGCCTTACATGATTATCGGCTACCTCTACGCCTCAGCAGGCAAGGAATGCAACGAGAACCCATTGCATGCAAAAGCAGTGTTGTGGGCAGCAGTCGACAAGTTCCAGAAAGCTAAGGAAGTCGACCCTTCAATGGCAGCAAAGGCTAACGAAATGATCAGAGACTACTCAAAGATGTTCCCAACAAGTGAAGACGCATTCTTCTACAATGTGTTTGAAGGCGACACCTATGAAGTGGGCTGCTGGATTAACGAAACCACAAAGGCAAGATTTTCGAATAATTGAAAAAATTAGCCTATATATTATTGGAAATCAACATCATAGCACATCTTGTTATGATGTTGTTTTCTTGTGAAAACTCGATGGAAAAGGTAAAGCAGTTCATCGACAACGACACTATTGTCGGGCTTATGGCTTATGATGTCGTTATCGAGAGAAGCGATTCGGGAATGATGGTGGCGAAGCTTATCGCTCCTGTCATGCGCACCATCGACGACCCCGACAGCGCAATGCTTGAATTTCCCAAGGGATTCGTCGCTTACATGTATGAAGGCGATACAGCACCATCATCAATGATACGAGGTGACTATGGCGTGAATTACCAGAAAAAGGAACTCATTATCGCGAAACATAATGTAGTGGTGAAAAACGTAAGGACGGAAGAGGTTTTGGAAACAGAGACACTGTTTTGGAACCAGAAGAAAAAGAAGATTTATACAGGTGGCTTAGTGAAGATCTCCGGCCCCGACAAGTTGATTTTCGGCGACAGTCTGACTGCCAACGAGAACTTCAGTAAACGCGAGATCTTCGGCATCAGAGCTACCCTTGAGATAAACGAAGATGAGTAATTGGATTATTGTCATAATATCACTTTTTGCGTCGGCGCTCTTTTCGGGTGTCGAGATCTCTTTTATCAGCTCCAACAGGCTGAAACTTGAGCTCGACCTTAAGAAAAAGAGGTTCTCCGCCAAGCTCATCAACCATTTTGTGAAGCATCAGTCACAGTTTATGGGCTGCATTTTGCTTGGCAACAACATCGCCAACGTGGTTTATGGCATTGCGATGGCAAGGCTTCTTGAGCCATTGATTATCAGGGTTTTACCTGACGCCATCACCAACGAGTTCACCATTTTGATTTGCCAGACAGTGATTTCGACTTTATTGGTGCTTTTCGCGGCGGAATTCATCCCGAAGACGCTTTGCCGCATCAACCCGAATGGTCTGATGAGAGCCATGGCAATCCCGATGATGATACTTTACGTCATCCTTTACCCATTGATTTTCATATACATAGGAATATCAGAGCTCATTATAAAATATGTCTTCAGGATGGAAATCGCGCCTGAGGATTACAAGTTGAGCACCGTCGATTTGAACGATTATCTTAAAGAATACGCCGACCCTAACGAGGAGAACGACGATATCCAGCAAGGTATTGAATTGGTTCAAAATGCCATTGATTTTCAGACAGTTAAGCTTCGCGAATGCATGCAGCCGAGAAACGAGATCCAAGCAGTGGAGATCAACGACAGCATGGACGAGGTGAAGAGGGTTTTTGAAGAGACCAAACACTCGAAAATCATTGTGTATGAAGACAATATCGACAATATTGTAGGATATATCCATATCAACGACCTGTTGCACGTTGGCGGAAGCATCAAGAAAAAAGTGCGTCAGATTGAGTTCTATCCTGAGACTTACGGAGCGCAGGACTTGCTGCAACGACTGTCGAAGAAACGCCAGAGCATAGCTGTTGTCGTTGACGAATTCGGTGGCACAGCGGGTATCATCACGACGGAAGACCTTGTGGAGGAGATTTTCGGAGAGATTGAAGACGAATACGACGAGGAAGACGACATCGAAAAGACCATCGACGAGAACGACAGAATCTTCTCGGCACGACTTGAAATCGACTATCTCAACAAGACTTACAAATACAACTTCCCGGAGTCGGACGATTACGAGACTTTGGCGGGTTATATCATTCATTATCACGAAAGTATTCCACAAACAGGCGAAGAAATCGCTATCGGGGACTATCTTTTCAAGATTATCAAAGCATCAGAAACCAAGTTGGAAGAAGTGGAAATCAAAAGCAATCAATGAGTTAGCATTATTTTAACAAAAATGTTCATTGTATTGACTTTTTTCGTAAATTTGCAGGCTTAAAATTAATACAGAAAAATAAATAAAAATAAAATAAAACTATGGCAGCAATTGGAAAAATCAGACAGCACTATGGTATCTTAGTGATTATCATTGGTTTAGCTCTTTTGGCATTTGTTTTAGGTGATTTGATGAAGACACCAACCAGAAACAGGAGCAATGAGGTGGCAGTTGTTAACGGTGATAAAATCACCTACAAGGACTTTGAAAACAGAGCACAGCAGGTCATCACTTATCAGAAGAACATGCGCGGCGGTCTCACACGTGACGAGGAATTCAGCATCCGCAAACAGGTTCTTGATGATATGATTAGAAAAATCATCATGGAGGAAGAGTATAAAAACCTCGGCCTCACAGTTGCAAAAGACGAGTTGACAGACCTTTTCCTTGGTGAAAACCCAAGCCAGTATGTTATTCAGAACTTCAGCGATGCCGAAGGTAACTTCCACAAAGACGAAGTCGCCCAGACTATTGCAAGTTTCAACGACATGACTCCTGAGGCTCAGGATATGTGGCTCAACTTTGAGAACTTCATCATTGAAGACAGAATCAGCGATAAATATCAGAGCCTTCTGAAGCACGGTTTCTATCTTCCAAAGAAGTTGGCTGACCGTTACAACGACAACAAGAACCTCAAGAGATCAGCAGATGTTTACGCAGTGCGTTACGTCTCTATCCCTGATTCAACAGTGGTTGTTACAGAAAGCGACAAGAGAGAGTATTATGACACTTATTACAAGAAATATCCAACCGACGCAACACGCGGTATCGACTATGTGATTTTCGAGGTGAAGCCATCAGCAGCCGACAAACAGGCAGCCAAGAAGTTCATCGAGGACCTCACAGCTGAGTTCAAAACAACAGATAACGTTGCAGGTTTTGTCAACTATAACTCAGACACAGACGCTCCATTTGACGACACATGGATGAAAGCTTCAGATCTTCCTGTAGAACTTGAAGAAGCAGTTGCAAAGAACAATGTAGGTTTTGTTTACGGACCATACGAATATGAAGGCGCATACAACGCTGCAAGAATCCTCGGTAAAGAGACACGTAACGACACATTGTGGGCACAGGTAGCAGTTGTGAAACGTGAAATCACAGCCAGCACCGACACCGACAGAGCAGTCTTCGCAGAGGTGAACAAATTCGTCACTGAGAACAAGACAGAGGAACAGTTCAACAGCGCTATCGAGACATTAGGTCTCAACAAACGCACCAACCAATCAATCAGAAAGACCACAAACACCATCCCTGGTATCGGCAGTGCACGTGACCTCGTCCGCTGGACATTCACAGACGGCGTAAAAGTCGGTGACATGTCAAAGGTGTTCGCATACGAGAACATGTACGTGGTTGCAGTTTTGACAAAGAGCGTTCCTGAGGGTTATGCTCCATACGATGAGCTTGTCAGCAGCCATGCAACACAGATCATGAAGGAGAAGAAAGGCAAGATGATTGCTGAGAGAGCTAAGGCATACGGCACAGACTACCAAAAGATGATTGACGATCTCGGCGGCGAGTTCCTCACCGTTGACAACATCTCATACGACGGCCGTGGTTTCGGTAGCTTAGGCGTTGAAGAGAAGATCGGTGGTACAACACTCGGCATCAAGGAAGGCGTTTATTCAGCACCTATCGAGGGTGGCAATGCATTTGCAATCGTGAAGGCTACAAAGACCACTCCAGCCGGTGAGACAGACTACGCATCACTCCAGCGTGAGAAGAAGTCACAGTTCACCAACAGCATCGTCAACGGTGCTTACAACGCATTGTTTGAGAATGCCAAGGTGGAGAACAACGGAATTTTGTTCTTCTAAGACAGGATTCTGTTTTTAGACAGGATTAACAAGATTAACAGGATTTGTAGAGACGTCACAGTGTGGCGTCTCTATATTTTTTCAGTGACCATAAAAAATGCGAAGCAGTCATAAACCACTTCGCATTTTGTTTTGTTCAAATATGAGTTTTAGCACATCTCCAATACTGAATCAGTGACGTACTTCAGCTGTTCGTCGGTGAATTCAGTGTGGATTGGGAGAGCCATCACGTGGTCGCAGAGGTATTCGCAGACCGGGAAGTCGCCTTTCTTGTAGCGTGGGTCGGCGTAGGCTTTCTGCATGTGCAATGCCACTGGATAGTAGATGGCGCATGCGATGCCTTTCGACTGCAGATGCTCCATCACCTTGGCACGGTCGAGGTCCTTCAACACCACCACATACTGATGATAGACGTGGTCGGTAAACGGAGCCGTCTTAGGTGTAACGATCTTGTCGGTCTGGGCAAATGCCTTCTCGTAATATGCAGCAGCATACTGGCGAGCCTTGATATATTCATCGAGATGTTTCAACTTGATGTCGAGCACTGCTGCCTGGATAGCGTCGAGACGTGAGTTAACGCCCACATAGTCGTGATAATAGCGCACTTTCATACCATGGTTGACGACCACGCGCATCATGTCGGCGAGAGCGTCGTCGTTGGTGAAGATAGCACCACCGTCGCCGTAGCAGCCGAGGTTCTTTGATGGGAAGAATGAGGTGCAACCGATGTTGCCGATTGTTCCTGACTTCTTCACGGTGCCGTCTTTGAAGGTGTAATGAGCACCGATAGCCTGTGCGTTGTCTTCAACGACATAGAGGTTATGACGTTTTGCGATGTCCATGATGGCATCCATGTTGGCGCATTGGCCGAACAGATGCACCGGCACGATAGCCTTTGTGCGAGGTGTGATAGCACGCTCAACAGCTTCAGGATCAATGCAATATGTCTCCATGTCGACATCCACCACCACTGGAGTGAGACGCAGCAAAGCGACCACCTCAGCTGTAGCGATGAAAGTGAACGAAGTGGTGATGACCTCGTCGCCAGGCTTCAGGCCGAGACCCATCATGGCAACCTGCAAAGCGTCGGTGCCGTTGGCGCAAGGAATCACGTGTTTCACATTGAGGTATTCCTGTAAATCTTCTTGAAATTTCTGGACAAAAGGACCGCCGATAAAGCCGCCCGTCGATAAAATCTGCTGGATGGCTGCATCCACCTCAGGCTTGATTTTGTTGTATTGACCTACGAGGTCAACCATTGGAATTTTCATGGTTTTAAATTTTTAAAGCGCAAAATTAAAAAAATCTATAAAAGAAATCACAAATCAATACATATTTTTTTTACTTAGTTGGTCGCCTTCGGCTCAAAATCTAAAAAAATCCTTATAAAAATCTTTAAAAATTCTCTTTAAAAATTTTTGTTGGATTTTTTATTAGATTTTTATAAGATTTTGAGCCGAAGGCGACCATAAAAAAATAATTTTTCAAAAAAAATGTTTTTCGTTTCAAAAAAAGTTGTATTTTTGCACTCCGTTTTGTAAAAGGAAATAAGAACAATAAAATATTAGAAAAATGTCAAGAGTTTGTCAGATTACAGGTAAGAAGGTCATCAGTGGAAACAACGTTTCACACTCAAACAGAAAGACCAAGAGAACATTCAAACCTAACTTGAAGATCAAGAGATTCTATGTTCCAGAATGGGATGAATGGGTAGTTTTGAAAGTTTCTGCAGCAGGTCTGCGTACCATCGACAAGAAGGGCGTTTATCAGGCAATGGTTGACGCAGCAAAGGATGGTAACCTCAACCGCTGGTAAGATATGACTATTTAAAAAGAAGCCGTCTGCATCAAGGCGGCTTTTTTTATGTAATAAAAAAGCAAAATCAGCGTTATATAAGTCGTCATTTCTAGTTTTATTAGTCGTCATTTCGACCGTAGCGGAGAAATCTCATGTATAAAAAGTTGATTCTTTTCATATTGCTCCTCCTTCCGACTTTTGCTTTTGCGCAGAAGGTTGAGGGTGTTTTGTATGGAAGAATCACCGATGAGGACGGAAAAGCCGTGGAGCTGGTCAACGTGGCGGTGCAAAACACACCGTACGGCGTGGTCTCTGACTCGCGAGGCAACTACAGCCTGAAACTGCCCGCCGACACCTTGATAAACGTGGTGTTTTCGTTTGTCGGATACGAGGAGATCAAGATGGAGGTCAGGCTCAAGGCGGATGAGCGACGCAAGCACGACGTGAAGATGAGGGTCGGCTCGACCATGCTGCCGGAGATGACGGTGCATGACCAGTCCATCAAATCGTCATCCATCACAAGGCTTGACGCACGCGAGACGGTGCTACTGCCATCAGCGGGAGCCGGCGGCGTGGAAGACATGGTGAAGACCCTCCCGGGCGTCAGCTCGACCAATGAGCTCAGCTCGCAGTACAATGTGCGTGGCGGTAACTTCGACGAGAACCTCATTTACGTCAACGGAATAGAGATTTACAGACCGTTTTTGGTGGGCTCAGGCCAACAGGAAGGTCTCAGCTTCATCAACTCACGCCTTGTGTCGAACATCGACTTCTCGGCAGGCGGATTCTCATCGGAATATGGCGACAAGCTCTCGTCAGTGCTCGACATCACTTACAAAAAGCCTCTCTTGCCAGCTGGCTCGTTGACACTCAGTCTGTTAGGTGCCGAGGCACATGCCGAAGGTATGGCATTTAAAAACAAAGTCAGCTACATCATCGGAGCACGCTACAAAAACACCAAGTATCTGCTTGGCAATATGGACACCCAAGGTGACTACAAGCCAAACTTCGCTGATGTTCAAGGACTTATAACATATAACGTCTCGCCTCGTTTAGAGATTTCAGCTCTCGGATATTATTCCCGCAACAGCTATCTCATGACCCCGACGACACGTCAGACCGACTTCGGCAACCTGCAGGCATCATATCGTTTGAAGATATATTTCGACGGCCAGGAACTCAGTAAATACACCACCGGCTTAGGCGCTGTCACATTTAATTTCAGTCCAAATGAAGATTTGAACCTCAAACTCATCGGCTCTGCGTTTTCCACTGTAGAATCTGAGACTTACGACATTCAGGGACAGTATTGGATTGGGCTTTTGGAGACAAATCCGGGCAGTGAGGAACAGGGCGATGTCATCTCCAATCAAGGAGTTGGAACATATATCGAGCATGCGAGAAACTCGTTTTATTCAAGAGTCTTCAACCTTGATCACAAAGGTGCTTACAAATATCGTGACAACATCTTGAAATGGGGTCTGCGCTATCAGCATCAGTATTTTGACGACATCATCAACGAGTGGGAGATGACCGATTCGGCAGGCTACACACAGCCTCACGTCGTCGATTCGATTATCAACCCTAACAACCCGATGCAGACGCCGCTTGAGCTTAAAAACGTGGCTCACGGACATAATGAGTTGCAGGTCAATTGTTTAGACGGTTATCTGCAGAACTCATGGCAGTTGGAGAGCGAGAAAGGCGACATCTGGGTGTTGACGGCGGGATTACGTGCCAACTACTGGGGTTACAACGGTTCCTTCAACGTGAGTCCGCGTGCAGGCATCGCCGTGCAGCCACATAACCTCACCAACATGACGTTCAGGCTCTCGGGCGGAGTGTATGTGCAGCCGCCATTTTACAGGGAGTTGCGAATGTTTGACGGGAGTCTGGTTGACAAAGACAAAGCTTCGGTGCAGAAATCGTATCAGGTGGTTTTGGGACATGAATACCGTTTCAAAGCCTGGGACCGCCCGTTTGTGCTCACCACCGAGTTGTATTACAAATATCTGAAAGACATCATCCCTTACGAGGTCGATAATATTAGAATAAGGTATTACGCCGACCAGAAGGCGACGGGTTATGCCACCGGTTTGGACCTGAAAATCAACGGAGAGTTTGTGAAAGGCATCGACAGCTGGGCTTCGTTATCGTTTATGAAAACCACTGAAAACATTCAGTATTTCATCGATGCCAACGGCAATATCATCTCACAGACCGATGTCAACAACGGCGCGGAATACGTTAGTGACACTTTAATTTCAGGTATCCCCCGCCCTTCCGACCAGCGCATCAACCTTGCTATTTTCTTCCAAGATTATCTGCCGATTATCCCGTCGTTTAAGGTCAACCTGAAACTCATTTTCGGAACAGGGTTGCCTTTCGGGCCGTCGGATGGCGAGCGTTATCAGCAGAAATACAGGATGCCGCCATATCGCCGTGTGGATATAGGATTCAGCAAGCAGCTCATTGGCGAAGCCACATCATTCAGAAACCCAAGAAATCCTTTGAATTACATCAGGAACTGCTGGCTCAGCCTTGAGATTTTCAACCTTCTCGGTGTAAACAACGTGAGTTCCTACATGTGGGTCACTGATGTGTACAATGTACAATACGCCGTACCTAACTATCTGACTGGCAGACAGTTAAACCTAAAATTGATTCTTGAGTTTTAGCATTATTTCCCCCAGTTATCTCTATCCAAGCTTCGATATTGTATCGCTTCGGCGAGATGGTCGGGTTGTATTTTTTCGGAGTCAGCCAGATCGGCGATGGTTCTTGACACTTTGAGTATTCTGTCGCGGGCGCGGGCGGATAGTCCGAGGCGTTCCATGGCGTTTTTCAGAAGCAGTCCGCATTGCTCGTCGAGCTCGCAGTATTTCTGAATCATCTTGGCTGTCATCTGTGCGTTGCAATGTATGCCCGGCACATCGGCGAAGCGTTGCACCTGTATCAAGCGAGCTTTGACGACACGTTCGCGCACAACGGCGCTCTTCTCGCCTGGTTTCTTTGCAGCAAGCTCCTCGTACGACAACGGAAACGTCTCGATGTGCAAGTCTATGCGGTCAAGCAGCGGGCCTGAGATGCGTGAAAGATATGTCTCCACCTGCCCAGGCTTGCAGGTACATTCTTTCGTCGGGTGGTTGTAGTAGCCACATGGGCACGGGTTCATCGCCGCCACCAGCATGAAATTCGCCGGAAACTCCACTGTCTGCTTGGCTCTGGCGATAGTCACCATACGGTCTTCCATCGGCTGTCGAAGCACCTCAAGCACCTGACGTTTGAACTCCGGCAGCTCGTCCAGGAACAGCACTCCATTATGAGCCAGCGATATCTCTCCTGGCTGAGGATATGTGCCGCCGCCCACCAAGCCGACGTACGACGTTGTGTGATGCGGACTTCTAAAAGGACGCGCGTGCATGAGCGAGACGCCATGTCCCAGCATGCCGACCACCGAATGTATCTTCGTCGTCTCAAGTGCCTCTTTCAGCGTCATCGGAGGCAGAATCGTCGGCAAACGCTTGGCTAACATGGTCTTACCGCTGCCTGGAGGGCCGATGAGGATGACATTATGCGAGCCAGCCGCCGCCACTTCAAGGGCACGTTTTATGTTTTCCTGACCTTTGACATCAGAGAAATCGAAGTCGTAAACATCAATATTTTCCTCATCTTCAAGATTCAGTTTTGTTGGTTCAATATGATGGAAGCCATTGAAAAAATTGATGACATCCATGATGGTCTCGACGCCATACACGTCGATGTCCTCCACCACTGCCGCCTCGTTGGCGTTGGCTTTGGGCACTATCACGCCTTTGAAACCCTCTTCCGAAGCTTTAATAGCAATGGGCAACGCTCCTTTTATAGGGTTGATGCTGCCATCAAGAGAGAGCTCGCCCATGATGACATATTTATCGAGCAAATCGAGGCTCACCTGTTCCGATGCAGCGAGAATCGCTATCGCGAGTGGCAGGTCATAGCTTGAGCCTTCCTTCCGGATGTCGGCAGGCGCCATGTTGATTGTGATTTTCCGTTTCGGATACTTTAACCCATTGTTATTCAACGCAGATTCTATTCTCTGCTGACTTTCCTTCACGGCGCTGTCGGGCAGTCCGACAAGGAAAAACTGCACGCCACGGTCAATGTTGACCTCAATAGTAACTGTAATTGCATCAATGCCATTTAAGGCACTACCAAATGTTTTGACTAACATAATTTTGGTTTTTAGTTAATAATAATTGTTAATGTTCCTTTAGGGAGCAACGCTAGCGTTGCTCCCTAAAGGTTATTTTCGCGGTTTGTACTGCGAACGCTGCAGAATATCCTGATAATCAGTCATTTGCAGCAGAGATTGAAGCGATTCGTCGTTGTTTGACATGAATGCGCGGACTATCTGCAAGCCGACGAAATCTCCCAAGCGAGCCGGTGCATTCTCAGAGAAAGCCGCGGTGAACGGGCCATCGTTAAACAGCACGCGATACTGCTCGAAGCCATTGGCATACAACATGTTATTACCAACGATAGTCGCCCAGATCTGACCTTCGTTATCCTGCGCCCATTCCATCTGCTGCGACGAATATCCCAATAAAACCGAGTCGTTCAAGGTCGGGTCCATAGCCTCGATGAAATAATATTTCTTACCTCTGTCAATCATTTCTTTCAGCACATTTTTCGCCTTGACATCCATGAAAACGTAGGAATAATACATCGCTTCAGCCAGGTCTTTGGTCAAAGAAGCAGGCTGGCAACGACGCGAGACATAACGTGGCATACCGACTTTGTCATACACTAAGTCCTTGTTACTCAAATAGAAATCAAGACTTATCATGACTGCTTCGGGTGAAATCATCACTGGACCGTTATCAAAATTGATACCTGAGACATAGATGTAAGTCGGGGGCATTGTCATTTCGGGATAATAGTATTTGAAATGCTGATAAACGCCTTTCACCTTGTCGGAAATGGCATCGGAATTAGGGAAAGACTCTTCCACTAACTCATTGATTCTCATTATAAAAGTATCAGTGACAAACTCTTTTAGGTACACCATCTCATATGATTCGAGGGTGTCGCCCAAAAGAACCTGAAATTGCGGTTGTATAGCCCGAATACCAGCCTCAAAATCAGCGGTGTCGATAGCAAAAAGTGCCTTGTTGTACTCAAGAACCTCCACCTTCTGCGGCTCCAGATTCCTGCAGTCGACGTTCAGATTCTTTTTGTAACCTGCTGTTTTTGAACAAGATACAAACAAAACCAACAACATCAATACCACAATTCTATTTACCCAATTTGTCATCTTTCTCATCTATTCTTTAAAATATAAACTTTAAACTTTTAAACTTTTTAAACTACTCTAAACTCTACACTTTCAACTCTACACTTAAAGGATTCCTCCATTCCGCCACGCTTCAGTCGAAATGACTGGGACCATCAGTATTTTCTTACCATTTCAAGTGCTGTTATTGAAGCACGTTCGATGTTATTTCCTCTATCATTACCAAAATTACATCTTTTCGATACTACGCCGTTAGGTCCCGCCACCGCAATCCACACTGTGCCGACGGGGTTTTCATCGGTGCCTCCGCCAGGTCCTGCCACGCCTGTTGTCGCTACTGCATAATCAGTCTTCAGCAATGCCCTCACGCCTGTGGCCATCTGCTCTGCAACCTGCTGGCTTACCACGGTATACTTCTCCACATCCTCATGTCTCACACCAAGAACCTCTTCTTTCACTGATGTGGCGTACGACACCACAGTGCCTTTGAACACCTCCGAGCTGCCCGGGATGGCTGTTATCATCTTCGCTATCGTCCCGCCTGTACAACTCTCGGCACTCGCCAATGTCATGCCTGCCGCCCCGAGTTTATCCAAGACAGCCACAGCAATAGGCGTGTCGTCGTATCCAAAGACATACTCGCCGATGAGTTTATTCAACTTATCTATCTCATTATCAATAGTTTTCTGCAAGAACTCACGGTCAGGATGACGGCCTTCAAGACGCAGACGCACCATGCCATACTGAGGCAGATATGCCAGCGACAAGAAATCAGGCAGGGCATCTTCCCAATCCTTGATTTTGTCGGCAAGGAACGACTCGCCCACTCCCGTCGTCATCACCACCTTATTAATGTATGGTGTCACCTTGAAATGCTCCAACAGCTTCGGCAGGATCTCCTGTTCGAACACGTTTTTCATCTCGAAAGGCACACCCGGCATCGAGATATACACCGATTTACCCTTCTCGAACCACATGCAAGGTGCTGTGCCATAACGGTTTGGGATATATTTGCACGATTTCGGGATATAAGCCTGTCCGCGGTTGCGCTCGGTCATCTGATAGCCGCGTAACTTAAAGATACTCATAACGTTATCAAAAGCATCCTGGCAAAACTCAAGTTCCGTTCCAAAGTATTTGCACAGCGTCGGTTTGGTGATATCGTCGGCAGTAGGTCCCAAGCCTCCGGTCATCACTATGATTTCAACGTCGGAGCAGGCGTCCAAAGCCTCTACAATGTCACGCTCGCCATCGCCTATCGTCAATGTTGAAATGACTTCTATACCGTTGGTTGTCAATATATTACCAAGCCAAGAGGCATTGGTGTTCACCACCTGTCCTATCAGCAACTCATCGCCTATTGAGATGATTTTCGCTTTTACAAAATCGTTGTCTCTCTTCATTTTTTGTATTTTAACGTCACAAAATTAAACATTAATATTTTATGTTTTTCATTTTTAACAATTTTTAACATAACTTGCGAAATTTTGACTAATTTTGTAAAAATTTTTAAACAATTCGATGAAATGAATACCAAACCTATCCCTGGTTCACAGCTGCTCTTCAACAACGAAGGGGCCATATATCATCTGAATCTCTTTCCAGAGATGCTTGCCGACAATGTCATTTTGGTCGGTGACCCTAACCGTGTGTCTATGGTTTCGCAGTTTTTTGACACCATTGAATACAAGCGTCAGAACCGCGAACTTGTAACGCACACTGGCACTTACAAAGGCAAACGCGTCAGTGCTATCTCCACGGGCATGGGTGTTGACAACATCGATATCGTCGTCAACGAGATTGACGCTGTGGCGAACATCGATTTCAAGACACGCACTCCGAGAACCGAGCATCGCACGCTCAACATGGTGCGTATCGGCACTTGCGGCTCGTTGCAGGCGGAAATCGACGCCGGAAGCTGTGTCGCATCACGTTATGCCATCGGCCTCGACGGCCTTGTATATTTTTATAAAGAGCATGAGAAATGGATTGACAATGATATGACAGACGCTTTCATCCGTGACATGAAATATCCGGTGGATCTCCCGAAGCCATATATTATTGAGAGTTCCAAAGAGCTTTTCGACCGTCTCACCGCAGGATATCATCAGGGTATCACTGCCACGTCTCCAGGTTTCTACGGACCTCAGGGGCGCTCACTTCGCTTGGAGCTGGCGTATCCGCAAATCATTCACGACATCGAGAAATTTGATTATCAAGGATGGAAAGTTTGCAACTTCGAGATGGAGTCATCGATGCTGTTCAGCCTCGGTAAGATGTTGGGACACAACTGTTTAACGATTTGCGTGGTATTAGCAAACCGCGTCACGGAGAAGTTCGTCTCCGACTATCATCAATACGTTGAGGAACTGATAAAAACGACTCTCGACAGGTTATAAGACGTAGTCTTGCTGCTCGTCTTCATGTTTCATCGAGATGAGGCATTCGAGGTTGACGTCGACCACTGCCTCTTCGAAGAATGGGGCCGATGCCACCACATAGCTTTCGTAGCCGAAAATCATGGAGCCGCCGTCGTAGGTGGCTTCTTTTTTTGATGCCACATTATTCACAAACACCAGCGGGCGCTCGGTTTTCAGCACATTCTGGCGAAGCTCGTTGCGACGCGTTTTTGAGCGGTTTACGCCACATTTGTCGGCACCAATATTGATAATGACATCTGGAGCGAGCGGCATGAGCTCATCCACACGATTTATCAGCAGAAACTCGTCATCATTAGTGTTTGCAAGGTCTTTGCCGATGGTGACTGCATATTTATGGCATCCTATTTGAAGCAACTCGTCTGAGTCGGAGGGCTCGAAAAAGCGTTTCTCAAAATCTTCCAAGTATTTCTTTTTGAACACCTTACGTTGTCCTTGGAACATATACACCGCCGCGTTGAACTTCCCGACGGGGCAGCCCACCAGCACTCCTATGTTTTCGCATTCGGCAGCTATTGTGTCGAGGGCGTCTTCACATTTCTTAATGAAAACGGCGTCTCCGAACATATCACCGCAGTCGCGACCGCTCACGGAAAGCTCAGGAAATATTACTAAAGTAGAGGCTTTTGCCTTATGAGCCGCCTCTACTATCTTTTTCACGTTGCCGTCAACATCGCCGTCAACACATTTTATCTGTGCTAAAGTTATCTTCATCAGAACAAAAATCCAAGTTCAAAACACAAATTGCTCATTGTAAGCTTATCGTTTCTCTTCGACTGTATGCTTGAGAAAAACGTGTCGTAAGCGATGATAAACTGCAAGGTGCTACGGCTCATCACCTCCATGTCGACGCCGAGATGCACGATGAACGAGCTGCACACGTCGCGATAAGGGCTTGGCTGCTTTTCGCCATCGATTTTATATTCTCCGCTTGCGAGGATATTCAAGCCATAGCCTATCTCGCCCAAGAATCTGAATTTATCGGCGAAAGCATCGGTACGCATCTTCAGCAGTACAGGAATCTGGCAATATGTTGTCTTATAATCAGCTTTATATTCAACCATTTCACGAGTGGCAGCAGGCATTTCAGCGTTGTATTTGTATGCAAACTGTGTGCCTACAATGTTGAATCCGGATGTCAAACCGTAGTTTTCACCGAAATAATAAATACCCGTGAAGCCGTATTTATAGCAGAAACCCTTTTCTGTGCTGTACACATTTTCGCCAACGTTACCAACCCAGTCAAACCCAAGACCACCTTTCAAACCCAGTTGATACTCAAAGCGTTGCGCCGATGCGACAAACGAAAAAAGCATTGCGAAAAGCAATAGGTAAAATTTCTTTTTCATATTTTTGTTGCTGATTTAAAATTTTTAAATATCTTTGCAAAAATAAATAAAAATCTTGAACAAACAAAAAAAATTACATTTATGAAGAAATTATTACTCGTTTTAGCAGTCGTTCTTTTCGCTAACGTAGCGAGAGCAGAAGGTTTCGGTTTCTGCATCGGACCGAAGATCGGTTATCAGACAACAAAACTTTCTTTGGAAAAAGCTGAAATCAAGAAAGGTTTTTCAGAGCACTTCACAGCTGGTGTTTTCGGAAGAATCACTATCCACAATTTCATCATTCAGCCTGAATTGATGTGGTTCAAGAGCGGCCAAGTGTTTAATTTCAACATCGATCCATCGGTCAATGTAAACCAGAATATCAATGTTGACCTTAACCCATCACTCACCATGACCCAGCAGAACCTGGCACTCCCAATTTTCTTGGGTTACCAGATTGACGGTGGTCTTCTCAAACTGAGAGCCAATGTTGGTCCTGTGATGTATTTCACTCTGAGCCAGAAACAGGAAGTTGATAATGAAGGCAACACTCAAAGTGTTAATTTCGACAATCTTGACGCAAAAGGCATGACATGGGGCGCAGCACTCAACGTCGGTCTTGATGTTTGGAAACTCACTCTCGATGTCAACTACAGCTTCGGTCTCTCAAGTTTCTTTAAATCAGACGACGTAAACTGGAGCTTCGGTCAATCGAGTGGCACCATCCATCTTGACAAGACAAAACAGAACGTGTTTACCATCACATTAGGTCTCAAACTGTTATAAGATGCCAGTTAACAAATTGCCAAGTGCGCTTTTTGTAAGAAATCGCAAGAATTTCGCTTCGATGATGACAAAAGGCGCTCTTGCTTTATTCACTGCCAACGAGGAGATGCCTCGCAATGGCGACCAGTGCTACCCTTTCCGTCAGAATTCCGACTTCTTCTATCTCACCGGAATCGACCGTGAAGGGGCTTACCTTATACTATATCCCGACCATCCGAAACCTGAGATGCGCGAGATTCTTTTCATCGAGCCTTACAGCGAGACAAAAGCCATCTGGCGTGGCGAGATGCTCGACGCAAAACAAGCCAAAGAGATTTCGGGATGTGCCAACGTGATGTACGCCGACAGCTTCGACGACGTGCTTAAAGAACTGATACTCAGTAGCGTAAAGGTTTATCTCAACCTCTACGAATACGCGCGTTTTGAGACTAAAGTGGTCACAATCCAAGACCGTTTCGTGAAGGAGATAAAAGAGCAATATCCGCTCCATACCTTCGACCGCTCGGCACCGATTTTGAATAAGCTCCGCAAAATCAAATCTCCTGAGGAGATTGAGGTTATAAAACACGCCTGCGACATCACCGGAAAGGCATTTCTGCATTGCATGAAGACGGTGAAACCCGGGCGTTACGAATACGAGATGCAAGCTGAGATGGAATACATCTTCAAGATGAACAACGCCTCGGGACATGCCTTCCACCCTATCATCGCAGGAGGCAAAAACGCCTGCTGTCTGCATTATTCAAAGAACGACAGCATATTGAACGACAATGAGTTACTGCTCTTCGACATGGGCTGCGAATACCAAAACTACGCCTCTGATCTGAGCAGGACCATCCCTATTAACGGCAAGTTCACACCTCGTCAGAAAGAATGCTACGAAGCCGTTTTGAGAGTGAAAAAAGAGATAACAAAACTATATAAAGTTGGTGGCACCATCGACAAAATCAACCAGACGACATATCAGCTGATGGAGAAAGAGATGATAAAACTCGGCCTCTTCACCCAGCAAGATGTTGACAATCAAGACCCTGAGAAACCGCTGTACAGAAAATATCTGATGCACGGCGTGGCACATCACGTCGGCCTCGACTGCCACGACAACCTCGACAAGTATGATCCTTTCGCACCAGGCATGGTCCTCACGTGCGAGCCGGGGCTTTACATCCGCGAGGAAGGCATCGGCATCAGGCTTGAAGACGACATCCTGATTACCGACGGTGAACCTGTTAACCTTTTCGGAGATTTAGCAATAGAACCCGACGTCATTTCGACTGAAGCGTAGCGAAACGGAGAAATCTCAAACAAAAAAGTAAACAAATTCAAAAAAAATTATAATCATGAAAAAGTTATTTATCACATTCGCGGCCATCATCGTAATGGCCTTCAGCGCTCAGGCGCAGACAAACATTCAGGAACAGTACGATTTTAATCGTGAGCATTTAACCACAACTTTGGAGATGTTCCAGCCTGACAACTGGGGAAGCACATTCTTCTTCACAGATATCTATCACCCGAACAACACCAACGGCCCTACAGGTTATTACACCGAAATCGCCCGTGGCTTGAACTTCTGGCAGAACACCAAGATGAGTCCTTTCAGCGCCCACGTCGAGTGGAACGGCGGTCAGTTTGCCAACAACGCCTGGCTCTTCGGTGCCGAGTGGTTCTTGCATTCAAAAGATTTCAAGTACAGATTGACACTTGAGGTGTTATACAAGACCATTGCCAAGGCAGATCAGGATGTGCCGTTGCAGTTCACAATGATATGGGGCATCGACGATTTGTTCGGCGTGAAAGGCCTCATGTTCAGCGGCTTCGCCGATTTCTGGTGGGAGACCTTGGAGTGGGGCGCCCTCCTCGATGCCAACGGAATCCAGCAGATGGATGCCAACGGCAATCCTATGTTCGAAACAACCACCTGTGTCTTCATCAGTGAGCCTCAGCTCTGGTACCAAATCGGCCAATTCTTCAAATGTCCTAACTTGCATATCGGCGGTGAGGTGGAGTTGGCATACAACTTCGCAGGCGCATGGCGTAAAGAATACGTTGACAACAAAGGTTTCAACGTGTCGCCTTGCCTCGGTCTCAAATGGGTTTTCTAAACTATGGAAATCACAGAGAAAGATAAAGAATTCATGCGCGAGGCGATCCGTCTGGCTGATGAGAGTGTCAAGCATGGAGGAGGTCCTTTCGGTGCTGTCATCGTGAAAGACGGTGAGATCATTGCGGGCGCATCCAACTCAGTGACCATCGACAACGACCCGACGGCACACGCTGAGATGAACGCCATCCGCCAAGCCTGCAAGAAACTCGGCACCTTCGACCTCAGCGGATGCACGCTTTACACCTCATGCGAGCCTTGTCCGATGTGCCTCGGAGCCAACTATTGGGCACATATCGACAAGATTTATTACGGCAACAACCGCAAAGACGCGCAAGATATCGACTTCGCCGACAACTTCATCTACGAGGAAATCAAACGCCCGATGGTGAAACGCCACGTGCCTATCATCCCGTTGCTGCACGACGAAGCCCAGGAAACATTCCGTCTCTGGAAAGAAAAGACCGACAAAATCGAATACTAAACAATTAAAAACATACGATTATGTTTACAAAAGAATTTTATGTAAGAAACAGAGCAGCCCTGAAAAAACTGATGAATAAGGGCTTAGCTATATTCGTATCAAATGATGAGGCACCTCAAAACTACCCCGACAACACCTATCACTACCGTCAGGACAGCAACTTTGCCTATTTCTTTGGATTGAACCACCCTGATTTGGTTGGCGTTGTCGACTTTGAGAGCGGTGAGGAAATCCTGTTCGGTCAGGAGGTGACCATCGACGACATCATCTGGTGCGGCCCGCTGCCGTCGTTGCAGGAGCAAGGCGATATGATTGGCATCAAAGACTGCCGTGACATCAACCGCTTCCCTGAATATATACGTGAGCAGATGGAGAAAGGCCGTATTATTCACATTACTCCACAATATCGTGGCGGAATGGCAATAAAAATCGCCAACTACATGGACATCAACATTCATGAGGTGGAAAACTACGTCAGCCAGCTGCTCATCGAAGCCATCGTGAGTTTGCGCGAAATCAAGAGCGACATCGAGGTCAAAGAGATGGACAAGGCAGCCGACACTGCTTATTTCATGCAGACCACTGCCATGAAGATGTGTAAGCCGGGCGTCATCGAGCAGAGGATCAGCGGTGCCATCGAGGGTATCGCCATAGCAAGAGGCGGCATAGTGTCATTTCCTAACATCGTAAGCCAGGACGGACAGACACTGCACAACCACTATCACGGCAACATTCTGAAAGAAGGCCGTATGATGGTATGCGACTGCGGTGCAGAGACCGAGAACTACCTCGTCAGCGACTTCACACGTACCACACCTGTCGGCGGCAAGTTCAACTCTCGTCAAAAAGACGTGTACGAGATTGTTTTGAAGGCTAACATGGAAGTGGCAAAGAACACCAAGCCAGGCATCCGTTATATGGAGATGCACAAACTTGCTGTACGCACTCTCATCGAAGGCTTGCAGGGCATCGGCTTGATGAAAGGCAACGTCGACGACGCACTCGCAGTAGGAGCGCACTACCTCTTCATGCCTCACGGCCTCGGCCACATGCTCGGCATGGACGTGCACGACATGGAAGGCCTCGGCGAGATTAACGTGGGCTACGACAAAGAGACCCCACGCTCGACACAGCAGGGCTTCAGCTGCCTCCGCTGCGGCAAGGTGCTGAAACCAGGCTTCGTGGTCACCGACGAGCCTGGATGCTACTTCATCCCTACCCTCATCGACATCTGGAAAGCAGAAGGCAAACATAAAGACTTCATCAACTACGACAAACTCGAGTCGTTCAAAGACTTCGGCGGCATCCGCATCGAAGACGACCTCCTCATCACCGAGACAGGAAATAGGATTTTGGGCAAACCAATCCCGAAGACCGTGGAAGACGTGGAAAGATGCTGCGCCGAAGACAACGGCGGAATCCGCATCCCAGGAGTTTTTTAGTTAAAGGTTAAAAGAGGAAAGTTAAAAGAATAGAGACGCACGGTCGTGCGTCTCTATATTTTTATAGAATTTCTATAATAGAAAAGGTATTCCGACAGCTAAAAACAGAAGTAGAGAAAGAAGAAGTCTCATTGCAACGTATTATGCCGATCTTTGGAAACGCTTACAAAGAGAGGGGCATAATAACAGTATTTATAATAATTATCTAGGCGTAGATGTTTTTATCATTCAAAATAAAATCGAGGTAAAAGAAAAAAAGCCGGCCGTACCAAGCAACTCTAATTAAAGGTCACGTACGGAACCGACTTTCACGCTGCAAAAATACATCAGTTTTTTGATTGTCAAGAACTTACTTTTCAATTATTATTTACATGCCAGCAACACAGGTGTCAACATCGTAAAATTATTGTAAATGGAAATTATTAAAACTAAATTATTATTTTTGCAGTCTAATTGGCGATTGTCCTAAAAAGGGGAAGTTTACAAAAAGGGGAAGTTTACAGTCTCACCATGTCTTTGGCCAACAAGTCTATACACATTTTAAACAATTCTTAAAAACCAAGATTGACCAAATGGAAATCGAAAGCAAAGGATTAATTTTTTCTAAAAAATTTTTAAATAATAAACTGACATTTTGTCAGAATTTTGTATTTTTGCAGTTTTAGAATGAGATTTCTCCATTCCGCTCCGCTCCAGTCGAAATGACGAACACACAACCGTCATTTCGGGCGAAACGAAGTGAAGTCGAGACCTGAGCGAAGCGAAAGCATTAACCGCAGGTTAATAAATCTCAATAGAAAAGAATAATAAACATTTATAAAATGAAAATATCATATAATTGGCTTAAGCAGTACATCAAATGCGACCTCCCGGCGGAGGAATTGGGAAAAACATTGACCGGAACAGGTCTCGAAGTTGAAGACATGACTCGTTATGAGTCGGTGAAAGGCGGCTTGAAAGGCGTCGTCGTCGGAAAAGTTTTGACATGCATCGACCATCCTAACTCCGACCATCTTCACATCACCACCGTCGACGTCGGTCAGGCTGAGCCTCTGCATATCGTGTGCGGCGCTCCTAACGTGGCTGCCGGACAGAAAGTTTTAGTGGCAACGATAGGTTGCGAGCTGTGGAGCGGCGACGAGAGCTTCACCATCAAGAAAGGCAAGATCCGCGGCGAAGTGTCGGAAGGCATGATATGCGCTGAAGACGAGCTTCAACTCGGCACTTCTCACGAAGGCATCATGGTGCTTCCCGACAACTACGAAGTGGGCAAGCCTGCCTCGTTCTACTTCCCTGTGGAAGAAGACTACACCTACGAGATAGGCCTCACCGCCAACCGTTCCGACGCCACATCGCACATCGGATGCGACCGCGACCTCGTGGCTGCCCTCAACCATAAAAACAACACTCGTCAATATAAGATTGAACGTCCTTCTGTCGACGCTTTCAAGGTGGAAAACACCAGCAACGACATCGAAGTCATAGTGGAAGACACCAAGGCATGCCCACGCTATAGCGGCGTCACCGTCAGCGGCGTGAAAGTAGGCCCTTCACCTGCATGGCTCAAAAACCGCCTCGAAGCAGTCGGACTGCGCTCAATCAACAACATCGTAGATATTTCCAACTACGTCTTAATGGAGGTCGGACAGCCTCTTCACATCTTCGACGCAGATAAGATAAAAGGTAAGAAGGTGATTGTCAAATGCTTGGCAAAAGACACCCCGTTCACCACTCTTGACGGCGTGCAGCGCAAACTCAGCAACACCAACCTCATGATTTGCAACGCCGAAGAGCCTATGTGCATCGCCGGCGTGTTCGGCGGCCTCGACTCTGGCGTGACAGAAGAGACAAAGAACGTCTTCATCGAGAGCGCCTACTTCAACCCCACTTCCATCCGTAAGACAGCCCGCTTCCACGGACTGCAGACCGACGCCAGCTTCCGCTTCGAACGCGGCTGCGACCCTAACATCACCATCTACGCCCTGAAACGCGCAGCATTGCTGGTGAAAGAACTCGCAGGCGGCACAGTGTCATCAGAAGTGAAAGACGTGAAAAACGGCGACTTCACCCCTGTCCGCGTACAGTTCAAGTTCGACTATCTCAACAAGATAGCAGGCCAGGAAATTGAAAAAGAAATAGCAGTCAATATCCTTAAAGACCTTGACTGTCAAGTGGTTGAACTCACAGATGCCTACGTCACCATCGACATCCCTACATGCAAAGTCGATGTCTACCGTCCAGCCGACCTCGTAGAGGAAATCCTCCGCATCTACGGCTACGACAACATCGCCATCCCTACAAAAATCAACGCCAGCATCAACGTCAACAACAAACCTGACAAAGAGAAGATCCAGAAAGAAGTCTCTATCATGCTGGCATCCAACGGTTTCTATGAGATAATGAACAACTCTCTCACGAAA
Organism: uncultured Bacteroidia bacterium; assembly: GCA_902774295.1. GTDB lineage: Bacteria > Bacteroidota > Bacteroidia > Bacteroidales > F082 > Limimorpha. The sequence goes on from CACYHP010000002.1 coordinate 240,597, forward strand.
TCGGCATATACAAGAGACCTCGACAGCTTCGACGAGGCTAACAACGTGAAGATCCTCAACCCGTTGAGCTCCGACCTCGACGTGATGCGCCAGTCGCTTCTGTTCGGCGGACTCGAGAGCATCGCTCGCAACCAGAGCTTCAAGAATTTCGACATGAAATTCTTTGAGTTCGGCAACGTCTATAGCTTCAACGCCGCCAACAAAGCAACCGAGCAGAAGCCTCTCAACCCTTATAACGAGAACTTCCGCCTCGATTTGCTCATCACCGGCAACGACAGAGAAGAGTCATGGAATGGCAAGCCGATGAGCCTCTCATTCTACGATTTGAAGAAATACGTCCTCGGCATCTTCCACAAAATCGGCATCAACGTCGACGAGCTCCAGATGAACGAAGGCACAGTGTCACATTACGATTATTCAATAGTTTATTCATTGAATAACAACGAGTTGGCAACCATCGGCAAGATCAACGCCAAGACCTTGAAGATGTTCGACGTGAAGAAAGAAGTCTTCCACGCCACATTCGACTGGGATGCCGTCTTGAAAGTCATCAAAGGCTTGAAGACCATCAGCTTCGAGGCACTGCCGAAGTTCCCGAGCGTGCGCCGCGACCTTGCCCTCGTTCTGGATAAGAACGTGACATTCGAGCAAATCAAAAATGTGGCATTCGCGACAGAGAGAAACATCTTGAAATCAGTGAATTTGTTTGATATCTATGAAGGTGACAAGATTCCTGCAGGCAAGAAACAGTATGCTGTCAGCTTCACGATCCAAGATAAGCAGAAGACTTTGACCGACAAGGTCATCGAGAAGACCATGGCAAGGATTCAGCAGGCTATCGAGCAACAACTTAACGCAACATTGAGATGATTGACATTCAATCGATTAAGCAACGATTCGGCATTATCGGCAACGACCCGAACCTGAACCGTGCCATCGAGGTGGCGGTACAGGTGGCGGCGACTGACCTCACCGTGTTCATCAACGGAGAGAGCGGCACCGGCAAGGACGTGTTTCCGCAGATAATACACCAGAATAGCGCCCGCAAACATGGTCCTTACTTCGCCATCAACTGCGGCGCCATTCCGGAAGGCACCATCGACTCGGAGCTGTTCGGTCACGAAAAAGGCTCATTCACAGGCGCTTACGACACCCGCAAAGGCTACTTCGAGGTGGCCGACGGCGGCACACTGTTCCTCGATGAAGTCGCGGAATTGCCTCTCGCTACACAGGCTCGACTGCTGAGAGTGCTCGAAAACGGCGAGTTTATCAAGGTCGGATCATCGAAGATCCAGAAAACCAACGTGCGCGTGGTGGCAGCCACTAATGTCGACATCCCTACAGCCATAGAAAAAGGACGCTTCCGCGAGGATTTGTATTACCGCCTCAACACCGTCCCGATTCATATCCCGGCATTGCGCGAGAGAAAAGAAGACATCAGACTGTTGTTCCGTAAATTCGCTTCGGATTTCGCTGAGAAATATCACATCCCGGCCGTGCAGCTCACACCTGAAGCCCTCACGATGCTCGAAAACTACCGCTGGGACGGCAACATTCGACAGCTGAAAAACGTCACCGAACAGATCTCTATCATTGAGACTGAACGAGTTATCACTCCGGAGATATTGAGAAACTACCTGCCGACGCAGACAGCATTGCCTGTCATCATCAAAGATGAAAGCAAAGCCGACACCATATCAGAACGCGACATCCTTTACAAGGTGCTGTTCGACATGAAGAAAGACATCACCGAGTTGCGCAAGACCGTTGACGAGCTTACGTCAGGACAGATTCCGATGGCGACACCTGCCACACAGCAGCACATCACCCCTATCAAGGCGACAACCGTCATCGACTATGATAACACCCAGGATGCTGAAGTCGAATATCTTCAAGAGAAACAGACCTCCGACAACCTATCGCTGCAAGATAAGGAAAACGAAGTGATTATCAAGGCTTTACGCAAATATAACGGCAAGAGAAAAGACGCTGCCAAGGAACTCGGCATCAGCGAACGGACGTTGTACAGAAAGATTAAAGAATACGATATTAAAATGTGATGCCACGCAATGTGCCGCTGACGCGGGATGTGTTGCAAAGCAAAATTTGTTAAAATGTGAAAAATATGCTGAAGAAAGTTAATACCTTATTAATATTAGTCGCGGTTTTCGTGCTGACAGGCTGCGGAATCTACTCTTTCACCGGAGCGAGCATCCCTGCGGAGGCAAAAACCGTGTCGATTCAGCATTTCCCGAACAACGCCAACTTGGTCAATCCGTTGCTTAGCGATATGATTACCAACACTTTGCGTGACTATTTCATGAACCAGACGACACTCGATGAGGTATCCGACAACGGCGACCTCGCCATTGAAGGTGAGATCATTGACTACAAGACGGCTCCTACTGCCATCACCGGCGACCAGGTCGCTGCCTTGAACCGACTCTCAATCACTGTGAACGTCAGGTTTTACAACAGATACGACGAGTCGAAAAACTTCGAACAGAAGTTTACACAATACGATGATTACCCGAGCACCCAGGACTTAAACATGGTTCAGGAGACACTCGTGGCGAATATCTGCGACAAACTATGCCAAGATATTTTCAACAAAGCTGTAGTAAACTGGTAAACATTGGACGCAAACACACTGACACGGTTATTGGAGCATCCGGAATCAATTGACATTCAGGATGTTAGCATGCTCGAGACGCTTGTGAAGGAGTATCCGTACTTCTCGGTGGCTCAGGTGTTGCTTGCCGTAGGCATGAAACGTGAGAACCACGAGAAAGCCCAGCAACAGCTGCAGAAAGCAGCCGCCATGGCACCCAATAGAAACGTCCTCCGCAAGCTTTGCACCCAGCTCCCTGACGAATATGTGCCGCAACCTGTTGAAAATGAAGTGATTCCGGAGAAGACCATCCTCATCCCTGAAATCGACCTCGGCGGCACGCCGGAAGACCTCAACAGAGAGATGGCACTGCTCGAAGAGAAAAAGAAATCTCTCGACGAACTGAAGGCTATCATCGAAAATAAAATAGCGGAACTCGAGAAACAGAAAAAAACGACAAAAAAAACAGAAAAAAAACTGTCAAAAGCGGAAATTATCGACAAATTCATCGCCGAAAACCCGTCGATTTCACGTCCGAAACAGGAATTTTTCAACCCTATTTCCGCTGCTCAGGAATCTGTCATTGACCAAGAAAACATCGTAAGTGAAACATTAGCAATGATTTACGAAAAACAAGGATATTACGAAAAAGCAATTTCGATTTATGAAAAATTAAAATTAAAATATCCAGAAAAAAGTATTATTTTTGCAGGTCAAATTAAAACGTTAAAAGATAAGTTAAACAATTAATATTTAAGACGATGTACGTAACAATTTCAGTATTAATCCTTATCGTCAGTTTCTTGATGATGTTGGTCGTGTTGGTTCAGAATTCAAAAGGTGGCGGATTGGCATCAAATTTCTCGTCACACAATCAGATTCTTGGCGTTCGCAAGACTACCGACTTCCTGGAAAAGACAACATGGACCCTCGCAGTCCTTTTGGTTGTTTTATGCCTCGCTTCAAGTGTTGCTGTTTCTCACAGAAGCGCTAACGGCGCTGGAAGAAGCACTCAGATTGAGGTTCCAGTCCAGAATCCTCTTCCGATTCAGGATACAGAAGCTGCTGAATAATCAGATAAGCAAGACAAAAGAATGTCAGAATGTCACCCGTTCTGACATTTTTTTTGTTTTTTGGCAGTCATAACCACCTTGGAATGATTTTTGATGAATAAATTTCACAAGAAAATACAATTAATAAAAATATAATATCATGGCAAAATTGAATATCAAACCGTTGGCAGACCGCGTCGTTATTGAGCCGGCTGTCGCAGAACAGAAAACAGCAAGCGGAATCATCATCCCTGACACAGCAAAAGAAAAACCTCAGCAAGGCACAGTAGTGGCTGTCGGCCCTGGCACAAAAGACAATCCTGTCACAGTGAAAGTCGGCGACACCGTCATCTACGGCAAATACGCAGGCACTGAGTTCCACCTCGACGGAAAAGACTACATGATTATGCGTGAAAACGATATTATAGCAATCATCTAATTTGTAAATAATTAAAAATCAAAGACATGGCAAAAGATATAATGTTCAATCTTGATGCACGCGACGGTCTTAAAAAAGGCGTCGACGCATTGGCAAACGCAGTGAAAGTGACCCTCGGACCTAAAGGTCGCAACGTCATTATCGAGAAATCTTACGGCGCTCCTCATATCACAAAGGACGGCGTGACAGTGGCAAAGGAAATCGAACTCGCCGACCCGATTGAAAACATGGGTGCTCAGCTCGTGAAAGAAGTCGCTTCGAAGACCAACGACCTCGCCGGTGACGGTACCACAACAGCTACAGTGTTGGCACAGTCAATCGTGGCAACAGGTCTCAAAAACGTCATCGCTGGCGCAAACCCGATGGACCTCAAACGCGGTATCGACAAGGCAGTCGCTAAAGTCGTCGCTTCATTGAAAGAACAGTCAGAAATCATTGGCGACAACAACGAGAAGATCCAGCAGGTCGCTACTATCTCAGCTAACAACGACTCAGCAATCGGCTCACTCATCGCCGAGGCAATGGGCAAAGTGAAGAAAGAAGGCGTCATCACAGTGGAAGACTCAAAAGGTATCGAGACATACGTCGACGTCGTCGAAGGTATGCAGTTCGACCGCGGCTACATCTCACCTTACTTCGTCACTGACACAGAAAAGATGGAAGCTGTCTATGACAACCCATATATCCTCATCTATGACAAGAAAGTCAGCGTGATGAAAGACCTCCTCCCAGTTTTGGAAAAGACATTACAGACAGGTCGCGCATTGTTGATCATCGCTGAAGATATCGACAGCGAAGCTCTTGCAACATTGGTTGTCAACAGATTACGTGGCTCATTGAAAGTCGTGGCAGTGAAAGCTCCTGGCTTCGGTGACAGACGTAAAGAGATGCTCGAAGACATCGCTATCCTCACAGGCGGCACAGTCATCAGCGAAGAAAAAGGCTACCGTCTTGAAGATGCCACATTGGCAGAACTCGGCTCATGCGACAAGATCACTGTCACAAAAGACAACACCACAATCGTCAACGGTCACGGTGAGAAAGAAAACATCCAGGGTCGTGCAGCACAGATCAGATCACAGATCGCTACCACAACATCTGACTATGACCGCGAGAAACTCCAGGAGAGACTGGCAAAGATCGCTGGTGGCGTAGCAGTCATCCACGTCGGCGCAGCATCAGAAGTCGAGATGAAAGAGAAGAAAGACCGTGTTGAAGACGCTTTGAACGCAACACGTGCAGCTATCGAAGAAGGTATCATCCCAGGCGGTGGCGTTGGATTCATCAGAGCTATCAAGGCTTTGGAGAAGATGAAAGGCGACAACGACGATGAGACAACAGGTATCTGCATCATCAAACGCGCTCTGGAAGAGCCTCTCCGTCAGATCGTCGAGAACGCCGGCCTCGAAGGCTCAGTGGTCGTCAACAAAGTTGCTATGGGCAAAGGTGACTACGGCTTCAACGCACGCACCGAGACTTACGAAAACATGCTCAAGACAGGTGTCATCGACCCAGTTAAGGTTTCAAGAGTGGCACTCGAGAACGCAGCATCAATCGCAGGCATGCTCCTCACAACAGAATGCGTCATCTCCAACCACAAAGAGGAGAACCCGGCACCACAGATGCCACCTATGGGCGGCGGAATGCCAGGAATGATGTAATTCTAGTTTAAAGTTTAGAATTTAAAGTTTAGAGTTGTTCTAAAGTTTAAAGTTAAAATAGTAGCGCGAAGCGGCTGATTTGTCGCTTCGCGCTCTTTATACTTTCAACTTTCCACTCTAAACTACTCTAAACTCTACACTTTAAACTCTAAACTATTTAATACCGTTCTCTTTCATAAATCTTCTGATCTCCGCAGCATGCCGCCCTCGGATGATGACGTGATGGTTCCCGATGGTGCGGTGCAACAGATATGGCTTCAAGTTGACATCAAGCATTATCTGCGTGCGACAGAAATGTTCACTATATTGGTTTTCAATGGCTTTAGCCTCAGTCACAAAGAACTTGTCAAGTCTCCTCCCACCCCATTTCATGATGGTGTAGTCTGTCAGTGGCATGTCACCTTGCACTGCCACCCCTATCCCCGACTCGAAATGAGTGCGCATGGTTGTTCTGTAGCACATCGACAATGGTACGGTGCAATGCGCGAACATGGTGGTTTTCTCGGTCAAAATAGAGGGATTCGCCATGAAAGCAGGCTCGTTGCACAGTTTCTTGGCAAGAAGCATGGTCATCAAGGTCTGCATGTCACCTTCGCAGCCCGCCACTATGCCTTCGTCGTTAAGCTTCGCCAAAGCCAGACAACTCGTTGTATTACAAGCCTTAACGATATCGAAGCAACGTATCGTCATGGCATCCAGACGCTCATCCTGACAAATCTTTTTGATGGCTGAATACGTTTTATCTGCTGCCAACATGTCTGATTTTTCTGATGAGCCCACTTCGTCAACCAAACGTTGCAAATCAATGAAAACAGGCTCTATTCCGTAGCGTTCCTTGATATAATCGTAGTCGACGCCAGAGGCAATCAGCCAGTCGGAAGGCTGTCCGAAAACACCTATGCGAACGCCTGACAGCAGCGACGTGCTACGGCGCGTCTCTACAATATCATTGATAATTTCATGATTTGTTCCGTGCAGAATCCGTCCTTCCTTGCCGTTTTCGGTCAAATATGTCAGGATTTCCAGCGATGCTGCCAATGAATTGTTGCGCCCGTCGGCAATGAGGGTGATTGTCTTTTGTAGAGACGTTTCCCAAAACGTCTCCCTATCAAATATTCTTTTGAAAAGGTTCTCCACGCCACCGGTAGCAACCATCACATAATCAACATTTTGCAGAGACGTTTCATGAAACGTCTCTGCATTTTCATCACCGATTATTGTGATTTCGGCATTACATTTATCTTTCAACAAACCCAACAATTCCGCGTATTCCGCACGGACAAAATCGTCGGATTGGAATGACGATCTTAATACTAGAATCTTCATTTTAAAATGTTTGTTGTAAAGACGTCACAAGGTGGCGTCTCTACATTAATGTGTCACCACAAATCTCTGTGTCTTACCGCCAATCTTCACGAAATAAACGCCGTTTTCATAATTTGACGTAGCGATATTCAATTCGTTACCTTGCATTTCAAATTCTTCAACTTTCTGACCTAAGATATTGAAAATCTGGACATTATCGAGATTATTTCCCTCAATCTTCACAAAATCATTTGCTGGATTAGGATACACTGACACTTTTTTCGCAATGTCTTCATCAACTGAATCATCACATTCATATTGCTGAATGCCCTCATACTCCATATATTGAATCATGTATTCAAGTGTTGGAGGATAGATGTCACGCTGTGCGAATGTGTGGTCAGGACGGATAAGCATGATGGTCGGATAAAGAGCTACTGGAATGTTTTGAACGATAGCTTGACCACCGTTTTCTTTACTGATTGTAGGATATTCCACGCCGAAAGTCTCAACCCAAGTCTGGCAAGCGTCGCTGGTTCCGTTACCGCTGATCTCCATGAAGAAAACATCATGCTGATTGCAGCCATACAAATGATAAGCTGAAATCATATCGTTCATAACATTTTCGCTATATGAGTCTCCGGTTAGGAAGAAATTGATGAGCACATATTGTCCTGCGTCCAGAATGCTATAAAGATGAATTTCATTGCCTTCCAAATCGGTACCAGTGAAATCGGGCATGATATCACTGCCACCTGGTATGGTAATGACATCCTCTTGAGCCACTTCGTAGAGGTTACCGTCAGCATCAGCTGGGACAGCACAAATCAGATATTCGGTGTCAGCAATAAGGTCGGTGAAAGTATGTGAAATCTCTGAATCAGCAGGGAAGCCGTATGTATGCAGATACTCTGCAAGGTTGAGACCTGCAGCAGCCGTCCACTGGTTAAACTCCTCTTCTGTTGCCATCATATAATAATATGAGGCGCACTCTTCATTTGGTGTAAACGTAGCTGTGACTTCGGTTTCCAGGACTTGGTCAACAAAGATTGTCACCTCAGGATCGTTTACAGGTGCTGTGCAGTCATGCTCTTCAATTCCGTAAGGTGTCAATGCATTGATAACAGCCTGTGCACTGCCGATTGGCCAGAGGTCTTGAATCACGATAGAATGGTCGGGAGCGATGAGAATAACCGTCGGATATTGTTGAATTCCGTAGGTGCTGCATATTGTAGCGCCACCACCGTCAGTGCCGATGGTAGGATACTCCACGCCATAATTGTTAACCCAGTTTTGACAAGCCGCATTACCGTCAGAAACTGAAATCTCCATGTAATAAACATCATGCATATTGCAGCCGAAAGCATAATACGACTCGACAATTTTCGGAGTCGCCTGCTGGCAAGGGCCACAAGTGGTGAAGAAGAAGTCAATCAAGACATACTGTCCACCGTCAAGAATTTCAAATAAATTAACCTGTGTGCCATGGCAATCTGTAGCTTGGAAATCGAATGCCGTAGTGTAAGGACATTGAGCAAACACATTAACGCTCAATAACATAGCAAAAACAAGAGTAAATAATTTTTTCATAATTGATAATTTTAAATTTGATTTCGGAGCAAAGATACAAAAAGTTTTGAGACTTTAGTGTTAGTCTTTAGTTTTTTTATAATTTTGCATTTTGTTATGGAAGAGGAAAGACCGAGAAAGCGCGACCGTATTATCAAAGGATTTTCTAAGCTTCTGAAAGAGGATAAGTTAAAGGCTGTTTCAGAATATATTGAGAATCCCGGGGAGTTTATTGCCCTTTTGAAAGGTTTCTGGTATTCGGATTCCGAGAAGCAGAAGCAGTTCGACGAGTTCAGCGAGAACACCATCTCCAACTTCCACATCCCGTACGGCGTGTCGCCTAATGTGGTTATCAACGGCAAGATTTACATGGTGCCGATGGTCATCGAGGAGAGCAGCGTGGTGGCAGCAGCGTCAGCGGCGGCTAAATTCTGGGGCGACCGTGGCGGATTCCATGCCGAAGTGATTGACGTTCAGAAGGTTGGACAACTGCATTTCTGCTATAAAGGCGAAAAAGAGACACTCAAAAACCTCATGCCTGAGATAGAAATTGAGCTGCGTAACTCAACCAAAGACATCACCGCCAAGATGGAGAAACGCGGCGGCGGAATCCTTGACATTCAATTAGTTGACTTCACCGACAAACTCGAAAACTACTATCAGCTGCGTGTCACATTCAACACCTGCGACTCGATGGGCGCCAACTTCATCAACTCGTGCCTCGAGACGTTCGGCCACACACTGCAGGACTATTTCCTCCGTCGTGGCGAAAATGTTGAGATAGTGATGGCGATTTTGTCGAACTACACCCCTGACTGCCGTGTCAAAGTGTGGGTCGAGTGCCCTGTCTACGACCTCGACGGCGTCGACGAACACCTTGACGGTCAAGGCTTTGCGGAGAAATTCAAGAAGGCGGTCGACATCGCGCACATCGACGAATATCGCGCCACCACACATAATAAAGGTATATACAACGGCATCGACGCAGTGGTCATCGCCACCGGCAACGACTTCCGCGCAACAGAGGCAGCAGGTCACGCCTACGCCTCACGCAACGGACATTATGAGTCGCTCAGCTCATGCGAGATCAAAGACGGCATTTTCAAGTTCTGGCTTGAGGTCCCGATAGCTCTCGGCACCATCGGCGGACTGACAAGCCTCCACCCTCTCGCAAAAGAATCATTGGAGTTGTTAGGACATCCATCAGCACCTGAATTGATGACGATAGCCGCCACCATGGGACTCGCCAACAACTACGCTGCCGTCAAGTCGTTGACTACCAAAGGAATACAGCAAGGTCACATGAAGATGCACCTTGCCAACATTCTCAACCAGCTCGGCGCCACCGACGAGCAGAAAGCGGCAGCACTGATTCATTTTAAAGATGTCACGGTGACGTATGCAGCTGTTGAAGACTTCCTCCGTCATGAATAAATATCATTCTAACGGCAAATTTCTTCTTTCAGGCGAATACCTCGTCCTGCAGGGCGCTCGTGCGCTGGCATTGCCGTTGAATCTGGGGCAGTCGCTCGAGGTCACCACCATCAACGACCGCAACGGCATGATTCATTGGGACGCCTACACCCCTAAAGGCTTCTGGTTCGCCTCCATCTTCAGCAAGCACGACTTCACCGTCCACGCCTCCGACGACATGGATAAAGCCGACAACCTCAGCCGAATATTCAAAGCTATTAAAACGCTGAATCCCAACATCTTACAAGAGGAGAACGATTATTTCTTCACCACTCGTCTCGAATTCGACAAAGACTGGGGTCTCGGCAGCAGCTCCACTTTGATATCGCTCCTCGCACAATGGGCAAACGTCAACCCTTATGAGCTTCTGAAGATGACGATGGGCGGCTCTGGCTATGACATCGCCTGCGCAACAGCCTCACAACCAATAGTTTACCATCTCAAAAACAGCTCTCCATTAGTTGAAAAAGTCGATTTCAAGCCGGCGTTTGCCGATAAGCTTTATTTCGTCTATCAAGGGCATAAGCAGAGCTCCGGAAAGGAGGTGAAATCGTTCAAAGAGAGGGCAAAAACAATGGATTTCTCATCTGAAGTTTCAGAGATTTCTGAGATTTCCGACAAACTGGTTGGCACCACTTCTTTCAACGATTTCTGCAATCTCCTGACTCGCCACGAAGCCATCATGAGCCGAGTTTTGGGGCAGCCATCATTAAAATCGTATTATCCTGATTTCCAAGGTGTTATAAAATCGCTCGGCGCATGGGGTGGAGATTTTTTCCTGGCAGCGACTGAGCTTTCGGAAATAGATGTGAAAAATTATTTCCAGAATAAGGGACTAAACACCATTATCAAATTCAACGACATCATTTTAAAGTAATAGATTCCCTTGCCAAAACCGAAAGGATGAAAAGCAACTTTTTTTCTCCAAAAAAACATTCTTCATATCAAAATTATTTCGTATAATTGCAATTTGAATTTTTGGAAGAATTATTTTGATGAGAAATTGGAAATATATCGTAAGTCTTTCATTCTTAATATGTTTGATTTTCACTTTACCGAATTTTGCTAAGGCTGAAAACGAGCAGAAAGAGAAGTTTAACGCAGGCGAGGTGATTCTCGAACACATCCTCGACTCGTACGAGTGGCATATTTTCACTTGGAAAGGTCATGAGGTGAGCATATACCTTCCATGCATTGTCTTCAACGAGGGCAAATGTTACACTTTTTCATCAAGGAATTTCCGTGAAAATGAGTTTTATAAAACGGTAAACAAAACCAATTCTGAAGAACTTGTTTTCACGATTCCTCACGAAGGCGACTACAAAGGTAAGATAGTGATTGTCAACGCTGACGGCACACAAAAACGTCCGTTTGACATCTCAATCACAAAGAATGTGCTGGCGCTGTTCATCTCATGCGCGCTCATCATCATACTGTTTTATCTTGTCACTAAAGCCTATCAGAAACGAGGCGAGAAAGCACCGAAAGGACTGCAGTCTCTGTTTGAGATGCTCATTGTCTATGTGCGCGACGACATCGCACGCAAAGCCATCAACGAGAAGAGCGTCGACAAATACCTGCCCTACCTCATCACAGTGTTTTTCTTCATCTTCATCAACAACCTGTTGGGGTTGATTCCGATTTTCCCATTCGGAGCTAATATCACGGGAAACATAGCGACAACTGCCACTTTGGCATTGTTTACCTTTTTCATTACGAATCTTTTCGGAAACAAGGAATATTACAAGGACATCTTCAACACGCCGGGAGTGCCGTGGTTTTTGAAGTTTCCACTGCCTCTCATGCCAATCATCGAAACCGTGGGCTGTTTCACCAAGCCTTTTGTGCTGGCAGTGCGTCTGTTTGCCAACATCACGGCGGGACACATCGTGGTGCTTGGCTTCATCAGCAGCATCTTCATCGTGGCGCAGATCAGCGTGGCGGGAGGCGTCGGAATGTCAGTGTTCTCGCTGATTCTCGCCATCTTCGTCGACTGCATCGAGCTGTTGGTGGCGTACATCCAGGCGTATGTGTTCACCTTGTTGTCAGCCTTGTATTTCGGAATGGCAAGTAAAGAGGAAAAATAACAATTTTAAATATTTAAAATTATGTCATTATTAGTCATGTTACAAGAAGTGGCAAGAGCGGCAACAGACCTGGCACCATTGGCCAAGTTAGGCGCAGCTCTCGCAGCAAGTATCGCAACTATCGGTGCAGCAATGGGTATCAGCAAGATCGGCAGCAGCGCATTGGAGTCAATGGCTCGTCAGCCTGAAGCAGCTGGTAACATTCAGACAAGCATGATTTTGGCAGCAGCATTCGTGGAAGGTGTTTCACTTTTCGCGGTGGTCGTCTGCTTGCTCGTCGCTGTTGGTTGAGAAAGTATTTCAGATTGCGACGATTGGTCGCAATCTGAAATTTTGAATTTTAAATTTTTAAAGTATGGAATTAATAAGTCCTGATTTTGGGTATATCTTTTGGATGACGCTGGCGTTTGCCATAGTGTTCTTCTTCATCGCAAAGTTCGCCTTCCCGGTTATTGGAAAGGCATTGAAAAACCGTGAGCAGAAGATCACAGAGGCACTCGAACAAGCTGAGCGCACACATGAGGAGATGAAGAATCTTCAGGCTAAGAACGAGGAACTTCTCAAAAAAGCCAAAGAAGAACGTGAAGAGATGCTCAATGAAGCCAAGATATCAAGCGACCAGATCATCGAAGAGGCTAAGGAAAAAGCCAAACAAGAGGCTAACAGAATAATGGAGTCGGCAAAGGAATCCATCGGGAACGAATATAAGGCTGCGATGACCGACATCAAAAACCAGATCGCCAACATCTCGATAAAAGTCGCGGAGAAGATACTCGAAAAAGAGCTCTCAAAAGACGAGGCTCAGATGGAATATATCGACAAGATCATCAAAGAGACTGAAGAAAAAATGGGTGATGAAAAAGTAAGATAGCATGAAAAACGTTTTATTGATACGACGCTATGCCAAGGCATTTCTCGATTACACCATCGAAAACGACATGGTGGATCAGGGTCTTGCCGACCTCGAGCTGCTGACCGAGACGCTCAACGAGCATCGCGAGCTGCGTATCATACTATCACAGCCGTTCGTCACGAAATCGAGAAAGGAAAATATCATAAAGAGGGTTTTTCAGGGAATCATTTCCGACAAGACATTGACATTCATCGACTTGATACTCGAGAAAAACCATGCCGAGATACTTCCCGATATCATCGTCATCTACCGCGATATGTACAACAGATACAAAAACATCGCCATAGTGACGATAACGACGGTAGTGAAAATCGACGAGCAGACACAGCAGAATCTGCTCCGTTTCATCAAACATAAAGTTAATGGTAACATCAAGGTTATCAATAAGATAGACAAGAGTATCATCGGAGGATTCATCATCAACCATCTCGATTATCAATATGATGCGAGCATATACACCAAGTTGAGGAATCTGGAGGCTCTGTTTACTGATAATCTATACGTTAAAGGATATTAAAACATAAATTATGGCAACAATAAAACCCGCTGAGGTATCAGCAATCTTGCTTGATGAGTTGACGAACTTTGATAACAGGGCTACGCTCGACGTTAAAGGCACTGTGCTCAATATCGGTGACGGCGTGGCGCGTGTCTACGGCATGCGTGACGTGGAAGCCGGCGAGCTCGTGGAGTTCGAGAAAAACGGCGCCATGGGCATAGCGCTCAACCTCGAGGAAGACAATGTCGGCGTGGTGCTTCTTGACGAGGCAAGCGATATCAACGAAGGCGACACTGTGGTGTGCACACGTCGCATCGCCTCCGTAAAAGTAGGCGAAGGCCTGCTCGGACGCGTCATCAACACCTTGGGAGAGCCTATCGACGGCAAGGGCGAGATCAAAGGAGAGACAGTGGAGATGCCTATCGAACGTAAGGCACCGGGCGTCATCTACCGTAAGCCTGTCGACGAGCCTCTGCAGACCGGCATCAAGGCTATCGACGCCATGATTCCTATCGGACGCGGTCAGCGTGAGCTCATCATCGGCGACCGTCAGACGGGAAAGACAGCAATTGCTATCGATACCATCATCAACCAGAAAGAGTTTTACGACAAGGGAGAGCCTGTCTATTGTATCTATGTGGCAATAGGACAGAAAGGCTCAACCGTCGCCAATATAGTGCAAACCCTTGAAGATCACGGAGCTATGGCATATACCATTGTGGTGGCTGCTACAGCATCCAACTCAGCCGCAATGCAGTATTATGCACCGTTTGCAGGCGCTGCCATCGGCGAGTATTTCCGTGACACGGGTCGCGCAGCACTCATCATCTACGATGACCTCTCGAAACAAGCTGTGGCATACCGCGAAGTCTCGTTGCTTCTCCGCCGCCCACCAGGACGTGAAGCATATCCAGGTGATGTGTTCTACCTGCATTCAAGACTCCTCGAAAGAGCTGCGAAAATCATCAATAACGACGAGATCGCCGCTAAGATGAACGACCTCCCTGAGTGCCTCAAAGGCAAAGTCAAGGGCGGCGGATCATTGACAGCACTGCCTATCATCGAGACACAGGCTGGCGACGTGTCGGCATACATCCCGACCAACGTCATCTCCATCACCGACGGCCAGATATTCCTCGAGACGAACCTATTCAACTCAGGTATCCGTCCGGCTATCAACGTGGGTATCTCCGTGTCGCGTGTCGGCGGCAAGGCTCAGATCAAGTCCATGAAGAAGGTCGCTGGCACCTTGAAGCTCGACCAGGCACAGTTCCGCGAGCTCGAGGCGTTCTCGAAGTTCGGCTCAGACCTCGACTCCGCCACACAGGCAGTGCTCGACAAAGGCCGTCGTAACGTGCAGATACTGATACAGCCTCAGTCGTCGCCATTGCGCGTCGAAGAAGAGGTGGCAATCATATACTGCGGCGTCAACAACCTTCTGAGAAAGATCCAGCCAAACCAAGTGGCAGAGTTCGAAAAACGCTTCCTCGACAGACTCAACAGCACAGAAAAAGCTACGATGGAGGCACTGCGCACAGGTAACTACGGCGACGAGGAGAAAGCTATCCTGAACAAGACAGCTGAAGATATAATCATTGCGATGACCAAGAAAGACTGATAAATCATGGCAAATCTCAAGGAAGTAAGAACACAGATCAACTCGATAAACTCGACGATGCAGATCACCGCTGCAATGAAGATGGTGTCGGCATCGAAGCTCCGCAAGTCGCAATCGACCATTGTGGCACTGCGCCCGTATGCTTCCAAACTTCAAGAGATAATGCAACGTCTTTCATCTTCGCTACAGACCTCGACAGAAGGTATCTATTCCAAGATTCACAAAGAAAATCCGGAAGACGAGAAGATTCTCCTCATCCCGGTGGCATCAAACAAAGGACTGTGCGGAGTGTTCAACGTCAACGTGTTACGTGAGACATTTGTGGTCTTAAATGAGGATTTCAAGGTTCAATACGAGAAAGGCAACGTCGACATCTTATGCATCAGCAAAAAGATCGAAGAGACACTGCTATTCAAGAAATTCAAAATTGCAGGCAACGAAAACGCTCTGCTCGACAACCTCTCATACGAGAACACTATCTCGTTTGCCGAAAGGCTGATGCAAGACTTCGCTGACGAGAAATATGACCGTATCGTATTCATTTACAATCAGTTTAAGAGCGCAGGCAGTCAGATTCTGACAAAAGAACAGTTCCTGCCAATAGCAAGCGAAGAACAGGTTGAGAATGAGAAAAATCCTGCCGAAGAGATTGAATACATCTTCCAGCCTTCTAAGGAAGAGATTCTTAACTCGTTGATACCCAAATCGTTGAAGCTTCAGGTTTATAAGATTTTGCTTGACAGCTTCACCTCTGAACACGGCGCGCGCATGGTCGCAATGACGAAAGCCACCGACAACGCCAGCGAGTTGCTGAAAGACCTTAATCTATCATATAACAAAGCCCGCCAGAACTCTATCACTAACGAACTCATTGATATTGTTAGCGGTGCCAACGCATTATAAAGTTAAAAAATGGATTTCAATTATTGGGAGCAATATTATCTGAAACAGAACGCCGAGCTGATGCCGTCGCTGTTTGCCCATTATGTCGCCGATTTGCTTAAAGACAAGCAGTCGGAGATTGTCGAGCTGGGCTGCGGCAATGGCAGAGACTCCATCTTTTTCGCCAAACAGGGCCATTCCGTCGACGCCATCGATCAGTGCTACAACGAAATAGTATTTCTGATAAATCAATACCAATATATTGATAATCTTGATTTTAGATGCGATGACTTCACCGATCTGGTTGACGACGAGCCTTATGATGTGGTGTATTCGAGATTCACTTTGCATTCTGTTTCTAAAGAGCAGGAAACTCGCACCTTGGAATGGGCTTACCGCAACTTGAAAAAAGACGGTTTGCTCTGCATCGAGGTTCGTGGTCAGAAAAACGAGATTTATAAGATGGGCGAAGCCGTTGAAAATGAACCGGATGCTTACATCTATGACAACCATTACCGTCGTTTTCTGAATTTCGACAATCTCTGCGAAGAGTTGAAAAAATTAGGTTTTTCACTGGATTTTGCAGCCGAGGAAAAGGATTTTGCGCCTTTCAACGGTCAAAATGAGACATATATCAGGGTAATTGCAAGAAAATAATGGACGATTTCTCAAAGTTTAACGGCGAAGGCACTGTCCTGAGGAAAGCGCAGATGCGCGAAGTCGCGATTTTGCAGGAAGTCGATAAGATTTGCCGCAAACACGACATCAAATACTGGATTGACTTCGGCACTTTGCTCGGCGCCGTCCGCCATGGAGGCTTCATACCATGGGATGACGACCTCGATATCTCCATGTTAAGCTCTGACTATCAGAAGTTTATGGAAGTCGCACCACAAGAACTTCCTGATTGGCTTTTCCTGCAAAACAAACAGACTGAACCATCTTACCGACGCACAATCTGCAAAGTCCGTGACCTGAATTCGCTGTTCATCGAACGTCACGAGGACTTCACTTCACCATATAAAAAAGGTATTTTCATTGATATTTTCGAGGTCATCGACTATCCGAAAGTGTCAAGAAAGACTGTAAAACGCCTTTCGAAATGGGCAAAGAAGACCGACCAGTTCTTCAACGTGCCGCAATATATCAACTTCAAAAACATCATTGCAGGCATCACTTTCCCTGTTATCAGATTGTTTATCAATATGATATGGGGAGTTTTAAAGCTCAGAAAATCAGATAATCTCGGTTTTAGACTTGAGCATAACCCTTATAATTCATTCATTGCGAAAGATAAGATCTTCCCACTCTCTGAGATTGAGTTTGAAGGCATAAAGTTCTCAGCGCCAAACGATTACGATGCTGTTTTGAAGAGTTATTACAAAGATTACATGAAGCTTCCGAAGGAGGAAGACCGCTGGATTCACTCGAAATTCATCTATTTCAACGAATAATCCCTCTGAAAAGGTTCGTCAACGCGTTTCCAATATTCTCGGGCGAGAATTGTTTCACTGTTAATTCGCTGACTTCCAATGTGTTAAAGCTATATGCATTGTTACGCATCTTAACTAATGTATCAACAAGAGATTTTTTGTTATCAACAGGAATGAGGTAGCCGTTTTTCTCGTTCACGAAGTCACTCGGACCGCCGCAATCGGTAGCAATCACTGGCAATCCCGTCGCCATAGCCTCAATAAACACGACTCCAAATGTCTCGCTCCTCGATGCAAGCACAAAAGCGTCACCATCCTGATAGATATCCTTCAGTTTATCACGACCGACCTCGTTCAAAAGAATGATTCTATCACTCATATCATATTGATTAACAATAGCTTGCAATCTTTCTCTTTCAGGGCCGGCACCGACAATTTTCAAAGAAACAGATTTGTCATCATTAAAAGCATCAGCAAATGCCTCAATCAGAAGGTCAAAACCTTTAATTTGGATAAGATTTCCAACCGAAATAAAGGTAAAAACGTCCTTTGGCTCGCGCTTAACATATTGAAACTTAGCGACATCCACTATGTTGTTAATCACTACGGCGTCAACACCAAAGTTTTCTTTAAGGTTTTTCGCAAGCGCATTGGAGACTGTAATGACTTTATCGGCATTTTTATATGCTTTTTTAGCCAGTTTCACGTCTAACTTGCTGATTTCCTTGATGTTTCTATTAAGCTTGCTGCTATGTTCAGTAACAACAAACGGCACATCAAACTTTTGTTTCAAGACAGAGGCAATCGCAGCGATAGAATAGAAATGAGCATGGATGACGTCAGGTTGCCCTGCCGACTTTACTGCTTTTTTGTAAAGGCGCACCATCAAACAATGCAAAAACGGCAAAGCACGGCGGTAAACCCCAAGCGGCAGTGAGAGTTCGAAGACCTTCACACCCTCTTTTTCGTATGCAAACCATCCGTAATTTCTTTTGTAACTCCTTGACCTGAAATCGATTACAAGCATCGTGACATCATTACCGACCTTTGCGAGAGCTTTCGCCTGGTCGAACTCGAAAATGCCATTGAGCGGATATTTCTCCGTCGGCATTCCTTTTGATATCACGAACACTTTCATATTATCCCGTTCAAAATTTTCACAAATTCCTTTGTCAGATTGCGTCTGGAGTATTTCTCAACAGCCTCTTTACGCTCCGTAATTAATTGATTTTCTTGGAATTTTGAAATATAATCCAAGATTACCGATTTCATCTTTTCCTTATCGTTGAAATCAACGGTTATGCCGGTTTGTGTCTCGCTCAAAATGCGTGCTGAGTCGCCGTCTTCAGGTCCGATGCACAAAATCGGCCGACCCGAAGCCATATACTCGAAGATTTTTCCTGTCAAAATACCTTTGGCATTCGGCGTGTTGTTCACAAACAAAAGCAGCACATCCGATTTTGCCTGCTCCTCAATCACTTGATTATGAGGGATATACGGAACAATCTCCACAAGTTTTTCAATATTGTTGCGCTTTATCGACTCGATGACAGAATTATCAACTTGACCGATCAACCTGATTTTTAAATCTTTATCAGCCAATTCAGAAATCGCCTGCCATAATGTCTCCGGATTACGGTTTTCACCGATGATTCCGATGTGGGACATTGTGAACGGCAATGATTGGTGGTCGCGCAGAGACGGATTTTCATCTGTCTTTACACATATCTTTCCCAAATCATCATAGCCGTTAGTAATCACTTCAACATCCTTCGCACCATGCGACTCAAGACCTTTTGCGCAATCCCAACCTACCGTCACGACCTTCGTTGCTTCTGTAAGTACTTGATACTCAAGACGATGATGTTTCTTGTCGGCGCATCGTGTAAGCTTCAGGTCTTTGTAAAAGTCGATATCTGTCCATGGATCACGGAAATCGGCGACCCACGGGATGTTGAATTTCTTATGTAAAGCCTTGGCAATCAGATGCATAGAGTGTGGTGGACCTGTCGAAATCATAGCATCGACAGGATGTTCCTTCAGATATCTTTTCAAAAAGCGCACTGAAGGTTTCACCCACCAGCAACGTGCATCAGGGATGAACAGGTTGCCTCGCAGCCATACACTCAGGTTCTCTTTCCAGCCGTTTTTTTTCTCGCCTTCGTTGATAAAACCTGCTTTCACCTTCTCCCCTTTCTTCATGCCGAGGAACTTCTTATAGAAGTTGTAAGGTTCCACTATAGGTCGTCTGATAACCTCTGCCTCCGGTGCCACATCCTGATCCAACGACGGGTCTTCGACAGGATATTCTGCGTCTTTGGCAGTGTAAATCACCGGCTGCCAGCCGTTTTCGGGCAGATATTTCGACATCTTCAGCCAACGCTGAACGCCCGAACCTCCCGACGGCGGCCAGTAATATGTGATTATCAGAACACGTCTCATAACGTCACTTCACGCTTTTTGAATGTGTAATAGCAAGCCACTGCGAAACCTATCAAAATCAGTAATGAAGTAATCAGCTGAATGGTGTTGCCTACGCGCCAAATCCTTGGTTCATAACGCATTACAATCTCATGTTGACCAGCAGGTATTATTGCCGAACGCAGTATGTAATCGGCACGGAACAACGGATTCTCAACACCATCGATCCACATCGTCCAGCCTTTGCTTGTCCAAATTTCAGAGAAGACAACCAGCTCATCTTTCGATGAATCGAAGCTATATTTCAACTGATTTGGCTTATAATCAACGAGTTGGATCGTTCCTTCAGAAGGTGAGGCATGGAAATCACCGACAATATTTCTAAACTCCTCGTTGACTATCGCCACGTTTTGCACGTCGGTGTCAGCGATGGCGTCAATCTCTTCATTTGGAGTGCCCACCCACTTGATATCCGAGGTAATCCAAGCGTTTCCGAAGGCCTCATAGTTCTTTGAAGCTATCTTCTGGCTATCCTTAGGATAGATTATGTATTTGGTATTCAACATGTTAAGAACTTTCCAATAGTTCAAATCACGTTTGCTCAGATACTGATTGATGATATCCTGATAACGGCGGAGTTTTGCACCGTGATAGCCACCTACCGATTTATGGAAATATGACGTGCTCGCATCGTTGAAAGTGCTCACCGTGAGGTTAATCACACGATAATCAAGGTCTTTGTCCTGCAGAATCTGTTTGTCGGCCTCGCTCATCACGAAAGGTTTGTCGGCTTTGCGTTTGTCGATGAAATTGTTGTTGTTAAGATAACGTCTGTCGATGGTGTACATATCAACCAAAACCAGCAGGGCCAGAATTGGGAACATATATTTCTTATTCATTTTACCGCTGACAGTCAACAAGATAACTATTCCTGCAATGTAGATATACAAGAAACTGCGAATAGCGTCGGCACGGAAAATAGCCACGCGCACCTTTTCAAGTTCGTTGGCAAAAGTTGTATAAATCGCGCCGTCCTGCCCAGCCTGCAACTGCTTGAACTGCATGGCTTCGTCGACACTCAAGAAATTGAAAAACGTCTGCGGCAGCGCATAAAACAAGAGGCAAAGACCGCCAGTTATTCCGAGTGAGATATACAGATATTGCTTGTTTTGCTTAATCACATCGGGGTTTTTGAAGATTTCCGCCAAGGCGAGGAATGCCAGCAACGGCATGCAGACCTCCGCAATCACCAGCGTCATCGAGACGGCGCGGAATTTGTTGTAACCTGGGAAATAATCGATGAAGAAATCGGTGAATCCCATAAAGTTCTTGCCCCAGCTGAGTAGTATCGACAGCAATGTTGCAGCAAGAAGTACCCATTTGTATTTGCCTTTAACGACGAAAAGTCCCAAAACAAAGAGGAAACAGACTATTGCACCCACATAAACAGGTCCGCTGGTGATAGGCTGGTCGCCCCAGTATGAGTTCTGCTGAGCTATAGTCGAGCGGAAACGCGGGTCGCATTTTTCCAAGGCAGGGTTGTCGTTGCCGATATATGCCGACGCGCCGCCTTTAGCATTCGGAATCATCAGGCTCCAGGTCTCGCCTATTCCATAACTCCACTGCGTGATATAATCTTTGTCGAGTCCTTTTGTCTGATTGTCAACGCCTTTCGACAACACAGGTTTGCCGCGCATCGTCTCTTTTCCGAACTCATAATTCGCGTAAAGCGTTGTGGTACAAGTCAAAATGGCGATTATTGCGACAGCTGCAAGGATTCCACTTGCTTTGAGGAAATGCATGTATTTCTTTTCCCTCACTGCCTCGACGAACTCGCCGATTACGATACATATCACGATGAGAAGCAGATAATACGTTATCTGAAGATGTCCCGCCCTTATTTCCAATGCGAGGGCGATGGCGGTAAGCACTGTACCCCAAAGGTATTTTCCCTTGTATGTCAACAAGATACCCGCTATTACTGGGGCCATATATGCCATGGCGACGGCTTTGGAGTTATGTCCTGCGCCAATCACTATGAAGAGATATGAAGTGAATCCGTATGCCAACGCGCCAATGAAACTAATCCAAATCTTGCAGTCGAGCACCAAAAGCAGTATGAAAAAGCCCAGCATGCTAATAAAGACAGCCCCGATAGGATGCGGGAAACCCACCGACAACACTCGTCCCACATACGTCATCATGTTGCTGCTTTGCGGCACGCCGATGTTCCACGCCGGCATTCCACCAAACATCGAGTTTGTCCAAAGGCTCTGCTCTCCCGTTTGCGCTTTATAATCAACGATTTCCTGCGACATACCCTTGTACATCTCGATGTCGTGCTGCTTCAAGCGTTTGCCCTGCATCACAGGCGAAAAATAAACGAGCGTAATTAGCGCGAAAACAACGATGCAAAGCGCAATCCAAATGACATTCTTATTTTTAAAAAACTGATTCATATTTTGTTAGTATATTACTTTAACATATTGATTATCAATATTTAACAAATAAACTTTATTTGCTTTTTCAAGATTCTTCATCATGCCGTCAAGCGGGATGCGATGTTGTCCGGCATCAAACGTCCCGCAAGCTTCACGATAGATTTCTTTACCATCAAGCGAGATGATTCTCAGCACCACATCACATTTTTTACTTAAATTGACAACACAGAAAGCGTTGTCATTCAATGGATTAGGATATACAGATATTGTTTTTTCACTTTCGGCGACATCATCTAAGCCCTCATATCCGAATTCATAGCATCCCATATCGATTCTGCCTCCGCAAATCCTCGGATTGCCTGCCAAATCGACATACGGTATGTAAAGTCCGCTCACATCAGCCACACCTGTATTCACGCATGGACTGTTTTCAAGTAATTGATAATCACGGTTTTCTGCATCAACAAACAAAGGATCGGCATTAATCATGTCATTGTATTGGTCGGGGTTCATATATTCATGGCCATAGATGGAATCCAATCCGTATTGTATGTCGCCATTATTAAATACAGGCTCGCAGTCGGAACCCCAGAGCCATATTTGTGAGCCGTAATAATACTCTACAGTATCTATCTCGTTTAAGGTATAAACGGCGTGGTTCCCCCAGAAAATACAGTTGTTAAGCGTAGGATTCGCCGCAAAAGCGGTCTGCATACCGGCGCCACCGCCGCCACCACAATAATTATTTACGATAGTGAGATTGTTCAGTTCCGGATCGGAGGTAGCCATAGCCAAACCGCCGCCATAATGCACCACATAATTGTTGTAAGCCAGCATATTCGACACTCTCACAGAATAATCTTTGCAACGTTGGATGCCCAAACCGCCAGCATTTACTGCTATGTTATTATAAAACACCGCATTATACAGATCCATATTGCAGCTGTCGATATTCATGCCGCCGCCGTATGCCACATCACTGTAGTTGTCGTGGAACGACATGTCGTGCATCTCGATATCGCATTTAAGGAACTGGAAACCGACGCCCCAGCAGTAACTTCCTTCAAATCCCGTGCCAATGTTGTTATAAACCTCGCAGTCGCGGATGTTCAGGGTCGAATTTTCAGCATAAATGGCACCGCCTCTTTTTCGTGTTACGTTATGATGAAAACGGCAATTGCTGATTTCCATATCATTTGCCATAAAAATCCACAGCATACCGCCGTCGCCATTCAGCTCTGTCTTTCCATAAGAGAAATCGCAATAACTAAACTTAACCTCTCCAGGCTTTGCAATGAAAAAGCCCTTCCATGCACCGGCTTCAGGATCTTCATAGTTTGAATAACCGGTGGTATCAGCCACAGTGAATGTGATTTCGGCATCTTCCGCACCTAATGCATACAAATTTCCTCGCACTGTTATACCAAAATATCCGTCAGAAATGACATTAGTGCCGGCGTTGATGGTCAAAGTCTGGCCACTGGGAACAACGACATCATCAACGAGATGTATCTCTCCTTCCCACGTACCCGACTGATTACCAGATACTTGCGTCGTTTGAGCTGTCAAGCATAAAGAACAAAACAATAATAATGACAATAGGATGTTTTTCATGATTTTCTAACTTTTAATGATTTTTTAATAGGTGTCAAAGATACTAATTTTTCAGATATGATTGATTATGAATTTTTATTATTTTTGCATCATGAAAAATATTGTCAGAAATATTGCGATAATAGTAACGCTGTTGGTGCTATGCCGCTGTGCCAATATCGTGACGCCAACCGGTGGTCCGAAAGACGAAAAGCCGCCAGTCGTGCTGAATGCCTCGCCTGCAAACAACTCAACAGGCTTCACGGGCAAGACTATCCACCTCACCTTTGATGAGTTTGTCACGCTCAACAACCCGTCAAACAATGTGCTTATTTCGCCTCCGATGAACAAAAAACCGACGTTCAGAACGAGTGGTAAGGCATTGATTATCAAGTTCGAAGAGCCTTTAAAAGAAAACACCACATATTCCATCAGCTTCGGCGACGCCATCAAGGATTTACATGAAGGAAACTTGTTTACTGGCTATAACTACAATTTCTCAACAGGCGACAGAATCGACTCGCTCTCATTGAAAGGAAAGGTGACATCAGCATCAACGCTGACTCCAATGGATGGCTTCGTCGTGGGTCTGTATTCCAATGATAATGACACACTTACGCTCGATTCCATGCCTTATCGCATCAAGCCGAATTATGTCACCATGACCAACAAAGACGGCAGCTTCGAGTTTTCAGGACTCGCCGACAAAGAATATCTGCTTTTTGCATTCAAAGACAATAATTCCAACTTCATTTACGACCTTCCAAACGAGGAAATCGCTTTTAATTCTGATATAGTCAGACCGTATTTCATTGATTATAAAGCAATTAAGAATGCAATTGTCAATGACTCTATTGTCATCGATTCTTTAAGTGTAGATTCACTTGTCATTGATTTAAATGTGAAAAAAGACAGTATCATTGAACCTGCAAAGCCTGATTATCCAATATTTGAGCTGTTTTCTTTCGTTCAGGAAGACTCTGTTCAGAAGATTTTCAAGAAAGAGCTCGTCGAGGAGGGTCTGCTACGCTTCGTGTTTCGTTACCCAGCCCCCAATGTTGCTGTCACCGCCCTGGAGGAACTGCCCGACACGTTCAACATCATGCCCGTGTATTCTCCACGAAAAGACACATTACTTTGGTATTGCACTCCTTCCAAAGACAGCCTCTGGATCAGCATCAACGACGGTGTAAACATCAGTGACACAACACATTACAGCCTCAAGCCACGCCAGTCAGTATCAAGAAGACGTCGCGTACAAGAAGAAAAAACCATCAAAAGACTGGCCGTTAAAAACAACCTGAAAGCAAACAAACTCAAGCCCGAACAGCCTCTGACACTCATCTTCAATGAGCCGGTGACACGCGTCGACATGCACGACACCATCTTGTTTATCGTAGATCAAGACACCATAATCAATGACGTGCATTTCTCACAAGCCGACGAATACGGTTTCCGTTACCAGCTCGACAAGACATTTGAGCCTGAAACGAAATATCAGCTCATCCTCCCCGACTCCATTTTCTTTGGCTTCAGAGGATATACCCACGACGTCATCAAACTGAGTTTTTCGGTGCAGGAAGAGTCGGCGTTTGGAAACATCTTTTTCACCGCGACCATGCCTGACAACGTGCCTCAAGTGATTATTGAGTTGACGACAGAGCAAGGTAAAGTCATTGAAAAACAGATAATTAAGCAAACAGAAGAGATTGTCTTCCTCTATCTCGATCCTGGAAAATACAAACTCAAAGCCACCCTCGACCTCGACGCCAACGGCGAATGGAGTCCCGGTAACTTCAACAAGAAACTACAGCCCGAGAAGATAGTGTTCTACAAAGGCACACTCGAAGTGCGCGCCAACTGGGACATCGACATGGACGAGCCTTGGGTAATTGAAAACTAATTGAAAATGAATCCATTATATCCTGTTATCAAGCTTCGTGAAGGCAAAGACGACGCCGTAAAACGTTTCCATCCGTGGATTTTCTCGGGTGCCATCGCCAAAGCGGCTCCCGGACTGCAAGCCGGTGATATTGTGACAGTTACAAACTCTCATGATGAAATCCTCGGCACTGGCTTCTGTGAGGCCGGCAACATCGCCGTGAAGCTGCTCTCATTCGAGAACACCAAAATAGGCGCCATGTTTTGGCAGGAACGCCTCAACGCTGCCTTCGAGACCCGTAAAGCCCTCGGTTTTATCGGCAACCCGCATACCAACTGCTTCAGATTGGTCCACTCCGAAGGCGACAACCTCCCGGGACTGATAGTGGATGTTTATGGGAAGACCGCCGTCATACAAGCACAGACGGAAGGCATGGCATTGAATGTCAATGCGATAGCAAAGGCCATCGAAGCCATACCAGAGCTCAAAATCGAAGCCATCTACAACAAGAGCTCCGAGGCGATGCAACGCATGGGCAAAGACGCCGTCGACGACGGCTATCTCCTCGGCGGAAAATGCGAAGACTTCGTGCTCGAAAACGACTCCAAGTTCCTGATTGACTGGGAAGAAGGGCAAAAAACAGGCTTCTTCCTCGACCAGCGTTTCAACCGTGACTTAGTGCGCCAACTCGCCAAAGACCGCACCGTGTTGAACACCTTCTGCTACACCGGAGGATTCTCCGTCACAGCCTTGCAAGGCGGCGCAAAACAAGTGGTTTCGGTAGATTGTTCAAAGAAAGCGATAACGATTTGCGAAAACAACATCGAGTTGAACGGTTTCTCAAAGGAAAACAACCCAAGTTTGGTTGAAGATGCCAAACTTTACCTCCAAAACATGCCTGAAAACCAACATGATATGATAATCCTCGACCCGCCGGCGTTCGCGAAAAACCATAAGTCGCTGCACCGTGGCTTGCAAGGCTACAAATTCATCAATAAAGAAGCTATCAAGAAGATTCAAAAAGGTGGTCTGCTGTTCACTTTCAGCTGCTCACAGGCCGTCGACAAGGCACAGTTCCAAAGCATCGTGATGGCTGCAGCCATCGAGACAGGCCGCAAAGCGAAGATTTTGTATCAGCTCTCGCAGCCCGAGGACCATCCGATAAATATTTACCACCCGGAGGGAGCTTATCTGAAGGGGTTAGTGCTGGAAATTGACTAGAGCTATGGCGGTCCCACCTTAAAGGCATTAATGCCATTAAAGCCCCTAAGGCCATTAATGCTGGACCGCAGACATCTTTTCAATGGTCTTTGTTGTTGAAAACCCATCAACCAAGTCAACAGTGACAACTTTGCCACCTTTTGCAGTGACAATGTCATATCCGACAATATTTTCAGGCTTGTAGTCGCTGCCTTTCACTAAAACATCAGGCTGAACGGTCTTTATCAGATTATAAGGAGTGTCTTCATCAAAAAGAACCACTGCGCTCACAAATTCGAGGCCCGAAAGCACAAAAGCACGCGATTTCTCGTCATTCACAGGGCGTGAAGGACCTTTCAACCGCTTGACGGAAGCGTCGGTGTTCAAGCCTATCACCATCACATCGCCGAAAGCAGCAGCCTTGGCAAGATATTCCACATGACCGCGATGCAAAATATCGAAACAGCCATTCGAAAAAACGATTTTCTTGCCGTTTTTGCGGCAATCTTCCAGCCATTTTGCGAGACCTTCTTTATCTAAAATTTTATTGTTTATTTTTTCAAAATAATTCATTCTTCCGGAAATATTTTTTGCAAAAATAATCAATAATTCGATTTAATTACTAATTTTGTGGCGATTATTAACACATTATTCACTAAAATCTCTCATTATGAAAAAGCTTCTATATATCACATTTGCGATCTTCATGACCTTATTCGCATCATGTTCACAAGATTCAGGATCAAGCGGCAATGGTGGTGGCGGCAATGTCACAGGTAAAAAAATAAGTTCCATATATTACGATTATACTTATTATGGTGAACTATCATCTGATTATGGACAAACGTGGGAGGTTTCAAACAATTATCACGAATCATACAAGGATTCTGATTGGACATGGGACAATAACAAACTGATGCAAATCACAAAATATAATGAAAACAATAACGTTCGTCGTACAATAAGATTTGAATATAACAACAATCAGATAACAAGATTCATTGAAGAATCTGATGAAACATTCACAATAGTTGATTTGATATATTCAGCCAATAGAATTGTTAAAATAAATTGTACAAACAATGGTATCCAAGGTCCGATTTGGTCATTAATATACAATGCAAGTGGAAAATTATACAGGATGACGCTTGACTATTGGCCGATGAAAGATGTCCTACCCCAAGAAACTGGTTTGTCAAAACTGTTGACTCGGAAACATGGCAATACAAAAGAAGGAGATGAATATATAGAGTTAGAATGGAGTGGAGATAATGTGAGAAAGATAACTTACCACGAGGACAATGACATCGATTATGAAACTTACTTGTATGACAGCTACAACAATCCATATTATGATGTCCATCAGTTATTTGGCTTGATGATTGATGATCTTTGCACTATTTCACGAAACAACTGCATAAAAGTTATTGCTGATGACGGTATTATCGTAGAGTATTCTTATAACTATTACGACAATTATCCAATGCAACAGATTTATGTGTACGAATACACCGGGAATGAAGGTCAACAATATCAATGGAGGTCCACATCAACTACCAAATACTCATATAACTATATGAATTAGTTATTGGTTTATTGGTTTTCTCTTGTCAAAAAAGAACATCACCACATACGCCAAAATGCCTGTGATGAGATAAAATATCATTTGTGAGCCGTGGTTGATTGCTGCGAATGAGCCTGCGACTTGTTCCGAGATGCCGTAGAAGCCGCTCAGCAAGGTGATGGCGATGAAATGATATGTGCCTATGCCGCCCGGGACCGGTGCCACCACGCCTAAAGTCGCAATTCCAAGCAAGGTGATAGCCTCAACCAGACCCAAATGACTCGTCTCGGCAAGCATGTAAAACGGCAGCCATGTCATAAAAACGTAAAACACCCAGACTGCCAGTGTATACAGCACAAAACGCCATTTCTTCTTCATGGTGACGACCGATTTTATTCCGTCGACGAAGCCATGCCAAAGTGAAGCGATTTTCTTGTTTTTTCTAATTATCTTTATCAGAAAAACGATAAAAGCAATGCCTGCCAGAATCACAATGATTCCAAGCAACACATTGTTTATCAGCTTGTTAAGAAGCGGCATCATCCACGATGTCACCAAGCTTCCGAGGAGTTTCCATTGGAACACTATGACAAGAAATGCCAGTCCGAACAGCACCGTCAAGTCGATGATTCTCTCAGAAATCACTGAGCCCAGGGTCTTGTCGAACGGTATGTTTTCTTTGCGTTTCAGCACGCTGCAGCGCGCCACCTCGCCGAGTCGCGGGAAGATACAGTTTGCGAGATAAGCGATTAAAACGGCGCCATAAGTCGATGAGGCTCTCGTTTTGTAGCCGAGCGCCTCAATCTGTATATTCCATCGTAAAGCTCTGAAAAACAATGAGATGGCAAGACATGCCAAACTCAGAAGCATCCACGAATATTTCGCTGATTTGATATCCGTCCAAAGCTGCGACAGGTCGATGTTACGGAAGCTGAACCATAACAAAGCCACTCCCAAAGCGAGGAAGACTACATACCACAGTGTTTTGGACGTTTTTTTATTCAAATTTTGTTGTTTTTGTCTGGGAAAACAATCATCGGCTTGTGTTTCTTCGCCTCTTCAAAGTCCATTGAGCAATAAGAAGCGATGATCACGAGGTCGCCTTTTTTCACGAGATGTGCCGCTGCGCCGTTGATTCCGATGACGCCGCTGCCACGTTTTCCTTTGATGACGTAGGTATGCAGGCGGTTGCCATTGGTAACGTCGTAGATGTCAACTTTTTCATTCTCAATGAGATTGACGGCATCCATCAGATCTTCGTCGATGGTGATGCTGCCGATGTAGTCAAGGTCGGCCTGCGTCACTGTGGCACGATGTATTTTCGATTTCAGGACTTCAATATTCATCTTAATAGATTCTCAAGTTATCAATCAAACGTACTGGTCCAAGCTGCAGAGCTACGAAAATTCTGGCATGTTCGCTGTCTTTCCAGTCAGTGACGGTCTGCAATGTGGTCTCGTCAGCTATTTCAACGTATTCGACGTCAAATTGTTTTATCTCGGAGTATTTTTTTAATGCCAGAGCCTTCATCTCGGCAGGACTCATGGTGTCATAATTTGCGACAGTCTCTTTCAAAACCTTGTAAATCATAGGTGAGATGGCGCGTTCCTCGTCGTTGAGGCGCATATTGCGCGAGCTCATGGCGAGTCCGTCTTTCTCACGCACGATGTCGCAAGGCACTACTTCGAGGTTTATATTATAATCTTTCACCAGCTTGCTGATGATAGCCAGCTGCTGGAAGTCTTTCTCGCCGAAATAAGCTCTGTTTGGCTCCACGATTTCGAACAGTTTGCGCACCACGATAGCCACTCCGTTGAAGTGTCCGGGGCGGCAGGCGCCTTCCATCACATGCTCGATGGCACCGAAATCGTAGTGATCTTCAACTTTTGTAGGATACATCTCCTCCACCGACGGCATGAACACCGCGTCGCAGCCTGCGCTTTCAAGCAATGCCACATCTCTCTCAGGAGTACGCGGATATTTCTCCAAATCAGTAGGGTTGTTAAACTGCACCGGGTTCACGAAAACGCTTGCCACAGCAATGTCATTTTCTTTTTTAGCACGACGCATCAATGAGAGATGTCCTTCATGCAATGCACCCATTGTTGGAACGAGACCCACAGACATGCCAGAGTCACGTTTTGCCTTCAAATACGATTGAAGATCAGTGATATAATTAAAAACTTGAATCATAACTTCAATTTTAATTTTAAAAATCATGCAAAATTAAACAATTCGGAAATATAATGTGCAAATAATTTAAAAAATTCGTAATTTTGCACGCAGAAATGCCCTGGTAGTTCAACGGATAGAACGGAGGTTTCCTAAACCTGAGATTTGGGTTCGATTCCCAGCCGGGGTACTTTTTTTATAATATTTTTAACTTAATTGCGTTCTTTTAACGAGAAAAATAGTCTTTATGAAAAGGATTTTACTGTTTTTAGCTATATTATCATCAACTATCATCGTCAATGCGCAAAAAATCGGCGAATGGACTACGCATACTCCATGTTTTAAAGTCATCAGCGTCGATTTGATGGGCAACAACGTGTTTGCCGCGACACCTTACGACATTTATTATTACAACACTAACGACAACAGTATCAATCATTTATCAAAAGTCAACGGACTGTCAGATATTGGAATCAGCGTCATAAGATACAGTGAATCTGCCGGAGTTATGTTTGTCGGCTATACCAACACGAATATCGATATCATTGATAATCAAGGAGATGTGATAAATATCCCTGATATTTACAACAAATATATCTTGGGCGACAAGACCATCAACAATGTGTTTTTCAACAGCAATTTTGCGTACGTTTGCTGCGGTTTTGGCATCGTCGTCATCGATTTGAGGCGTTACGAAGTGAAGGACACATATATCATTGGTCCTAACGGTAGTTACTTGGGTGTCAATGACTTAACTATCTGCAACAATATTTTTTACGCTGCCACGACAAACGGCGTTTATTACGCCACTGCCGACAACCCTTTCCTTGCCGATTTCTCGCAATGGAAACGCATCACAGCGTTGACTCCTGAGATAACCAATTTCTCACAGATTGAGACTTTTAACGGTTATGTAGTGGCAAATAACTCTGACAATGAGCATAATAACGATGTTCTTTATGCCATCGCCGACACCACCTCGGTTGGATATTTCCTTGATGGAGCTCAAAGACTTCTCAGCGAAGTGCGCGTGTGCGACGACAGAATCATTCTTACTGAAAAAGCCAAGAAATTCAGGGTTTACGATACAGAAAAGAACCTTATTTTCACCTCAAGCGACAACGAGCCTCTTTCAACAGTTTTTGACAAGAAAAGAAGCTGCTATTGGACTGGCTCCAACATAAATTCTCTGGTAAAAGTACATACTGACGGCAATTACGAAGCAATTCAGTTCAACGGTCCATATTCTGATAGAGCCTTCAGTCTCAACGCTTCTGGCAATATTATTTGGGTAGCCGCGGGAGGTTACACCAGCACTTGGGGTCCTACCTGGAGCCATATCGGCTTTTCAAGATATGACGGTGACAACTGGTCGCAATTCAACCAGAAAAACTATCATGCATGGGACACCATCACCGATATTACCTGGGTAAAAAGCGACCCGGTGAACAGCAACATCTTCTATGCGGCATCATATTCCAAAGGACTTGTCGTGTTTGAAGGAAACGATATCAAAACCGTTTACAGCCAGTATAACAGCAGTCTGGGCAAGCATTATTTCTATTTTACAGATTACACTTTCGTGACAGGCTTCGACTTTGACAGCAACAACAACATGTGGATTGCCAACGCCGGCGCTGAAAAGATGCTTTCGGTATGGAGAAGAGACGGCACCTGGCAGGCATACAACATTGGAAACAACGATATCGGACGTATCATGGTCGACGACAACGACATCAAGTGGATAGCGTTACGTGGCGGCGAGATCACCTTGTTTAACGGGAACACCAGAAAAACCGTCAACAAAGGAGCTAACACAGGCGCATTGCCAGGCGATGCCAACTGCTTCGTCACCGACAACAAAGGCACGGTGTGGGTAGGAACCACCGATGGCGTAGGACTTTTCTACGACTCCAAGAAAATCTTCAACAATAACAACTACGCCTGCTCGCGCATCCTTATACCTCGCAACGACGGCTCGGGTCAGGCCGATTACCTGCTTTCGGGACAATCGGTGATTTCCATCGCGGTGGACGGCGCCAACAACCTCTGGTTCGGGACCAACGACGGCGTGATACACACATCCAACGACGGCAAGACGACATACCATCATTTCACCATGGAAAACAGCCCTCTGCTGTCTAACACAGTGACTGACATAGCGATAGATGACGACGGCAACGTGTATTTCGCCACCGATAAAGGCATCATTTCCTACAAAGGCACTGCCACCACAGGCGGCGAAACGAACTCCAACGTGATCGTGTACCCGAATCCTGTCAGACCGGAAAACAGCGACATTGTCGGCATTAAAGGCTTGGTGACCGACGCCTTGGTGAAGATCACCACCACCAGCGGAGCCTTCGTCACACATCTGCAGGCTGAAGGCGGACAAGCCATCTGGGACTGCACCGACATCAACGGAAGTAAAGTGCAGCCGGGCATCTACCTCATTTTCGTGAGCGACGAGACAGGTAAAGAGACATACGCCACCAAAGTCCTTATCATGAAATAATATGGACAGCTCCGACAAGACACGCGCCATAGTCCTCAAAGCAATCAGATATGGAGATAACAGTCTGATTGTCAAACTTTTAACCGAGCAAAACGGGATGCGGTCGTTTATGATAAAAGGAGCTTTCAACAAAAATGCCAAGATACGCGCGGCATTATTCCAGCCCCTCACCCTTCTTGACATCGTAAGCGCAAAATCACGCGGAGACCTCGGATATCTGAGGGAAGCAGGCATCGAATACGCTTATCAGGACATACCTAATAATATCAACAAAAACGCCATCATCCTGTTTGTCTGCGAACTGCTTTCTAAAACGATACAGGAGACGGAGACCGACCTCGAACTCTTCGGTTTTATACATCAAGCGCTCACACATCTCGACGAGATGGATGGCAATATCGCTGACTTTCCTTTGAAATTTGCTATGGAGTTAAGCCGATTTCTTGGTTTTTCGCCCAATATCAGCAGCTACCAGCCGGGGTTCGTCTTCGATCTGGAGGAAGGATGCTTCCGCCACGATGCCGGCAGCATCATCTATTTCATTGACAATCAATCAAGTGCATTGTATTTCAGACTCGCAGGAACCAATATTTTCGACGACGTCTGCCTGAATTTCACAAACGCGGAACGGCGACAGCTGCTTGAAGCCGTCATCACTTATTACAAACTACATGTGAGCGGGTTTAACGACATGAATTCCACTGAGATTCTCAAGACAGTGCTTCAATCTGAAAGCGTGAGACGCTGATTGGCAGACTCTGCCCCACCGCTTCGATATTCACTATCAACCGTTGTTTGCCTCTTATCTCGACGAGTCTTCCGACAAGACCCTGCATAGGCCCGTGTGCAATTTCAACCATTTGTCCCTCATGCAACTCCGCCATAGGTGCCACATCCTCTTCCCCATCAAAATCACCAATAAACGACTTTACTGCAACTAATTGATTATCAGGCACCGGCACAGGTTTTCCTTCAAAACAAACGAAACGTACAATTCCGGGAGTGTTGAGTATGTCAAAATAATTCTTCAAATCAGTGCGCACAAAAAGATACGACTTAAACAAGGGCTCCTCGACCATCTTTTTCCGGTCACTCCATTGTTTAAGCCTGCCGACAAGTGGCAAATATGTCTCTATATGTCTGTCTTCCAATAACTTACACGTCTTCTTCTCATATCGGGACTTCACATATACGGCATACCACTTTTGCTCTATTTGCTTTTGATTTGTAGACAATTTATATTCAGACATTTAATTCCGTACAAAGGATCTTTTGTATATTTATTCTCAATTTTGAATTTATACACCCCGTTTTCATTGAAACTCATCTCATTTATCAGAGGCAATTCATAATGATAATATCCGTCGATTCTTTCTGATTTAAAATTCCCGTAGCTGTCTTTCAATCTGAATTTGAACTCACGGGCACGTCGTCCGCCATCAGGTGATTTGATAATCAATGTGATGACAAAAAGCCCGTCATCGGCATCATGATACGGATAGATATTCGGAAACACCTCAGAAATATCAATATCCATAACCAAATCGGCGGTCATTGGAGCTTTCACCACATTAAAATCTGCCTCCAAATAATCGAACCGGCCCCAGGTCTCGCCTTCAAAATTCCTCGAAATCACAGTGCTTTCCTGCTTCTTGCCGCAAGACGCAAAAGTTAACACTATGATTATCAATGATATAAAAAAGTTTGATCTTATTTTCATCATGCAATTTTCATTAAAATTTTTCTGTTTACAAAGATACAATATTTTCTTTTAAAAAGGCATAACTTTCACAAACTTTTAATATATTTGTAAATGGGAATTTTTCAACTAAAAAAAACGTAACCATATGATTAAGAACAAGATAAACTATTCGCATCGCAAATATGTCATCGGCTCGATATTCATATTGGTCGCTGTCATCCTTTTAATAAAGCTTTTCATGATTCAGATTGTCGATGACTCGTACAAGCAGTCGTCGGACAACAACACTTTACGATATATCACTCAATATCCATCAAGAGGTAAGATTTACGACCGCAACGGCAAGCTGCTTGTGTATAATGAAGCCGTTTACGACCTTATGATCATCCCTTCGCAGGCGAGAAATATTGATACCGCTGCTTTTTGTAAGTTATTGAATATCAGTAATGAAACTTATAATAACAACCTCAAAAAAGCAAAAAGGTATTCAAGTATCACTCCTTCGATTTTCATTTCACAAATCACAAAGGAGGAATATGGGCATATTGCTGAGGTTTTGTACCATTATCCTGGTTTTTATTTCCAGACCCGCGCTATTCGCCAGTATCCGAAGCCTATTGCGGCTCACACCTTAGGCAGCATCGGTGAGGTTACAAAGCCTGAGATGGAGCGCGATTCATATTACAACCTCGGTGATTATATAGGAAAATCAGGCATTGAGAAATATTACGAGAAAGATCTTCGCGGTAAGAAAGGCATAAAAATCACTGTCGTCGACGTGCACAACCGCGAGAAAGAGCGTTTCATGAACGGTGAGTACGACACCTTGCCTGTGCCGGGAAAAGACATCATCCTCGGTCTCGACGCTGACCTTCAGGCATACGGCGAGTATCTCATGGCAGGAAAAACAGGCTCCATCGTCGCCATCGAGCCTACCACAGGCCAGATTCTTGCGATGGTGTCGAGTCCTACCTATGACCCTAACGAACTTGTGGGACGCACCCGTGGATTACGGTACAGCGAACTGCTCAACGATCCGGATAAACCGTTGATTAACAGGGCGATAAGTGGCACATACCCTCCTGGTTCGACCTTCAAGATGATAAACGGCTTGATATCTCTACAAAGCGGTGTAATAACTGTCAACACAGCATATCCTTGTAGCGGTCCGAACAGCGTCCCTATCAAATGCACGCACTACCACAGCTCGCCAGTGAGGCTGTACGATGCCATTGAAAACTCGTGCAACCCCTATTTCTGGCAGGCTTTTCAAGATATGTTGAACTCAAGACATTTCGGTAGTCCACGCGAAGGGTTCAAATTCTGGTACGACAACGTCACCAGCTTCGGTTTGGGCAGGGCGTTCAACTCCGACATCCCGTTCACGGTGTCAGGCAACATCCCGAAGATGGAATACTATGACAAGGTGTATCGCGGAGTATGGAATGCCATGACGGTCCGCTCGCTCAGCATCGGTCAGGGTGAGATTTTGGTGACGCCGCTGCAGCTTGCCAACGTGGCGGCCGCCATAGGCAACGAAGGCTATTTCTACGAGCCGCATTATATCAAAAGCTTCGGTGACCCCAACGACAGCGTCTCTTTTGAGAAACATGTCATCGACATTAAGAAAAAGCATTTCCAAGATGTGAAAAAAGGCATGCAGAACGTCTTCGAGGGCGAGCACGGAACCGCGAGGATGTCAAAAATTCCCGACATCACTGTTGGAGGCAAGACTGGCACTGCAGAAAACCCGCACGGTCCCGACCACTCTATCTTCATGGGGTTTGCACCTGTAGATAACCCGCAGATCGCCATCGCCGTTGTGGTTGAAAACGCAGGCTTTGGCTCGACATGGGCCGCTCCTATCGCATCCCTGATGATTGAAAAATACATCAAAGGCGAAGTGATGCGCCCGAATATTGAAAAACGAGTTCTAACACTTAACCAAACTGAAGAATGAGAAGCAAAAACATAGTTGGAAGAATAGATATATGGTTGTTAATCATATACTTAGCCTTAGCGACAATAGGGCTCTTGAGCATTTATGCGGCAGCTTACAACGAGGCGCATCCGCATATCTACGACCTGTCGCAAAACTATGGCAAACAGCTTCTTTTCATCGGGGTAAGCCTCGTCTTTGGATTCGCTATCTTGCTGATAGATGCTAAGTTTTTCAACGCTTTCGCATACGTCATTTATGGCTTGTCGATATTATCTCTGCTATTGGTTCTGGTCGTCGGCTCCAAAATCTCAGGTTCGACCTCTTGGATTCAGTTCGGTCCAATATCGTTCCAGCCTTCAGAATTGGCAAAATTCGGCACTGCTTTGGCTCTAGCCCACTATCTTGGCAAACTCGACACAGACATCACCAAACTAAGGACGAAACTCACGACTTTCGGCATCGTTCTTTTGCCGATGCTGCTCATCTTAGCGCAGGGCGACGCCGGCTCGGCATCTGTTTTCATCATATTCCTGCTTGTCATCTACCGTGAAGGCATGGGAGGCAAACTTCTGATAATCGGGCTGTCGGCAGCGACACTTTTCATCGTATCTCTTTGTGTATCAAAGTGGTACATCATGATTAGTCTTGTCATCATTTTTGCCTTGTTACTATTGATAATAAATCGCACAAAGAAAAATATATTAATACTGATTGGCATACTCATTGCAGCATGTGCCTTCGTCTTCTCCGTCGACTTTGCCTTCAATCACGTCCTGAAGCAGCATCAACGGACTCGTATCAACATCATTTTAGGTAAAGAACACGATATCAAAGGAGTTGGTTATAACCTCAATCAGTCAATGATTGCTATAGGTTCCGGCGGTTTTTCCGGCAAGGGATACCTCAACGGCACCATGACGAAATACAACTTCGTGCCAGAGCAGCACACCGACTTCATTTTCTGCACTGTCGGTGAGGAGTTAGGATTTATGGGGAGTTTCTTCCTGATAGCGCTTTACCTTGCTTTAGTGTTGAGAATCATTCACTTAGCTGAGCGACAACGATCCGCTTTCAGTCGTATTTATGGATATGGAATAGCGTGTATTTTCTTCTTCCATTTTGCCATAAATATAGGAATGACAATCGGATTAGTGCCTGTCATCGGTATCCCATTGCCATTCCTAAGTTACGGAGGCTCAAGCCTCTTGATGTTTTCTATGATGCTGTTCGTCTTCCTGAAACAGGACGCGAATCGTATGAACATCCTTTAGATTCCTAACGAAATATTCAGTCCTTTTGCGGTGCGGATGAGGTCGCAATCCGGATCCACGAAGTTCATCTTCGCCACAGCGTCTTTGATAGGCACGCTGATGACGTTAGGATGATGGTAAGCCACCATGTGACCGTATTCCTTGTTGAGCACCATCTCGAATGCCTTCACGCCGAACTGTGCCGCGAGCACTCTGTCGTAAGCTATCGGCACGCCGCCGCGCTGCAGGTGACCGAGTGTAGTCTCACGCATATCGTGTTCAAAGCCAGCGGCTTTCATCTGATCGATAAACTTCACGCCGATGCCGCCGAGCTTCACGTTCTCGTATCCGACTTCGCTGCTCTTGGTGAAGATCTGCTGTCCGTCTTTCGGCTTAGCGCCTTCGCTGATGACCACGATGGCATGACCACGGTCGTTATGGAAACGCTCTTCAAGACGTTCCTTCACGATGTTGATGTCGTAAGGGAACTCCGGCAACAGACAGACCTCGGCGCCGCCAGCTATTGCTGCGTTCAGCGCGATCCAGCCAGCGTCACGTCCCATGACTTCGAGCACGAAGACACGGTTGTGAGAAGCAGCTGTCGTCACGAGCTTGTCGACGGCTTCAGTGGCAATCTGCACTGCTGTCTGGAAACCGAAGGTGCAGTCGGTCATCGAGAGGTCGTTGTCGATGGTTTTCGGCACTCCGATGATGTTCAAGCCCTTTTCATAAAGCTTCTGAGATATCCTCTGCGAGCCGTCGCCACCGATATTGATGACGCAGTCGACGCCCATATATTCCAGGCGGTGAATCATCTCGTCGGAACGGTCGACAGTCTCCCATGTGCCGTCGTTTTTCTTCACTGGCCAGCTAAACGGGCCGCCTTTGTTGGTTGTCTCGATTATGGTGCCGCCACGAAAATGTATTCCGCGCACGACTTCAGGTGTGAGGCGCACTATCTCCTGCGGCTCCCAAAGCACTCCGTTGAAGGCCTGGATGCTGCCGAGGACCTCCCAGTCTTTCTCCTGCGACGCACGCTTCACAATAGCGCGAATCACCGCATTAAGGCCTGGGCAGTCGCCGCCACCGGTAGTTATAAGAACTCGTTTCATAACATATTATTTGTTGTCATTTCGAGTGCAGCGAAGCGGAATCGAGAAATCCTTTATTTACGAAATCATTTATATTTACGTTAACAAAGGATTTCTCCACTTCGGTCGAAATGACGTTATTGTTTCAAATTCAATGCAATCTGAAGTTCATCGAGCTGCTCCTGAGCAATCGCTGACGGGCTCTCTGCCATGACATCGCGTCCCTGGTTGTTCTTCGGGAATGCGATGAAGTCGCGGATTGAGTCCTGACCTCCGAAGAGTGAGCAGAGGCGGTCGAAGCCGAATGCCAATCCTGCGTGAGGTGGTGCTCCGTATTCGAAAGCGTTCATCAGGAAGCCGAACTGCTCCTGAGCCTTCTCATCGGTAAAGCCGAGGGTGTGGAACATCTTCTTCTGGAGGTTCTTGTCGTGGATACGGACTGAACCGCCACCGACTTCTGTGCCGTTGAGCACAATATCGTAAGCGTTTGCACGGATCTCACCCCATTTGTCAGGCTGCTCGAGGAGGTATTCATCCTCTGGCTTAGGTGCTGTAAACGGATGGTGCATGGCATAGAAACGCTGTGTCTCTTCGTCCCATTCGAGAAGCGGGAAGTCAATGACCCACAATGGTTTATACACGTTAGGATCGCGCAAGCCGAGCTGGTTACCCATCTCGAGACGGAGAGCGTTCATCTGCACTCTTGTAGGCATGGCTTTGCCGCTGAGTATCAACAGCATATCACCTGGTTTGGCATTGCATTTGTCGAGCCATGTCTTCAAAATCTCAGGTGTATAGAACTTATCGACTGACGACTTGATAGTGCCGTCTTCGTTGTATTTCACGTAAACGAGGCCTTTAGCTCCAACTTGCGGACGTTTCACGAAGTCGGTGAGTGCGTCGGTCTGTTTGCGGGTGTAGTTGGCGCAGCCTTCAGCGTTTATGGCGACCACGAGTTCAGCCTCATCGAACACCGAGAAGCCGTGACCTTTAGCCACGTCATTGAGTTCGACAAACTTCATTCCAAAACGGATATCCGGCTTGTCGGAACCGTAATATTTCATTGCGTCATGCCAAGTAATTCTTGGGAAATCGCCAAATTCGATGCCTTTGATGGTCTTAAACAGATGTTTTGCCAAGCCCTCAAACATATTGATGACGTCTTCCTGTTCCACGAACGACATCTCGCAGTCGATCTGTGTGAACTCAGGCTGACGGTCAGCGCGGAGGTCCTCATCGCGGAAGCAGCGTACGATCTGGAAGTAACGGTCGAAGCCAGCAACCATGAGGAGCTGCTTGAACTGCTGTGGTGACTGTGGAAGAGCGTAGAACTCGCCCGGGTTCATACGTGACGGCACCACGAAGTCGCGGGCACCTTCAGGAGTCGACTTGATCAAGCAAGGAGTCTCGATCTCGAGGAAGTCATTGCCTGACAAGTATTTACGCACTTCCTGAGCCATTTTATGGCGCAAGATGATGTTGTTCTTGATTGGGTTACGACGCAAGTCGAGGTAACGGTACTTCATGCGGATGTCGTCACCGCCGTCGCTGACGTCTTCGATAGTGAACGGAGGCACCTTCGAGGTGGTCAAAATCTTAAGGCTTCCGACTTTCAGCTCGATGTCGCCTGTCGGGTTTTTCGGGTTCTTAGACTCGCGTTCCACCACGACGCCTTTTGCCTGGATGACGTATTCACGTCCGATCTCGCGGGCGGTCTTCATCGTCTCATCCGAGCTAACTCCTTCTTGCATAAAGAGTTGCGTAATACCATATCTATCACGTAAATCAATCCAAAGCAGGGCGCCTTTGTC
Source organism: uncultured Bacteroidia bacterium (assembly GCA_902774295.1). Classification (GTDB taxonomy): domain Bacteria; phylum Bacteroidota; class Bacteroidia; order Bacteroidales; family F082; genus Limimorpha. The sequence goes on from CACYHP010000002.1 coordinate 281,723, forward strand.
GCGAACGCGCTGCACCCAGCCGCTCAAAGTGACTTCCTGACCCACGTTGGTCATGCGAAGTTCACCACATGTATGAGTTCTAAACATATCGTTTAACTATTATTTTCAATAAGGTTGCAAATTTACAAAAATTTTAAATGTTGACCACTTTCATGCAACATTTTTTGCAGTCGAAGTCAAGGCGGAAACGACCATGAACGTTGCTGATGAACAACGGAGTGGCAGGTTTTCCTATCTCTTTTGAGCACATGCCGTTGGCATAACGGATGCAATGTTTGGTCGTCATCACCACGATTTCGCCTTCAGGCATGGTTTTTTCGAGACCATCATCGATATGCGCAACGCCATGATTCTCATAGAATTGACGAGCCAAGGTATTGGTGACGTTGGCGAGATATGACAGTCTTGTCATTTCGAGCGTAGTCGAGAAATCCTTAGTATTCGGATGCATCGTATCAAAGAGGATTTCTCCATTCCGCTTCACTTCGTTACGCTTCAGTCGAAATGACAACTCCAATTCCGTCACCAGCTGACGTTTCATCTCCCCAAGAACCGATGCTGGGATAAAATAGACTGTATCTAATTGAATATCAATATTTTCAACAACAAATTTCGTATCACCCCACTGTGAGAGCTTTGTGCGGATTGTCTCGAGAGCCTTCTCAGGATTCTTTGCGACGTCTTTGGGGCATTGCAGGCAAATGCTGACGTTTTCATCAACTGACGTTAATCTGAGCCCGTCAGATGTCTCGGAAAGTTCCAATTTGATTGGGAGTTTGCGGTTGCCAGTAGAGTTCTCAACGGATTTTTGCCAGATAATGTCGAAGTTTCTATACAATGAGATTTCTCGACTACGCTTCGCTTCGCTCGAAATGACGATCTTCTTTATGTCATTTCGACCGACCGAAGGGAGCGGAGAAATCTCCTTTGAACACAAGATAACGTTCCCTTCTACCCCATTGACATTAAAGCCTTGCAATTCATTGTTGTCGTCCAAAAAGCAGAGGCCGTCGCCGTTATGGAGGGTAATGCCGTCTTTAAGCTTGACAGTCAAGCGTTTGCCGTCTATTTTTATGATTTCGCCGATGTGTTCTCCCATCGATTTCGGGGTAAACGGAGCATCGATATTCTTTTGACGGCCGTGTGCGAAATAGTCAGTGAAACCACGTGAAAACGACTTTTCAAGGTTAGGTTCGAACGATGGTGCTGACACTCCGCGTGAGGCACGTTCCAAATCCGGACGGCGTTCGATGATTTCATCGATGGCTCGACGGTAATAAGCTGTCGTATTCTTCACATAGTCAGCGTCTTTCAAGCGACCCTCGATTTTGAACGAGGTGATGCCGGCATCGATCAACTCTTCGAGATTCTTGGAGTTGTTCATGTCGCGCAATGAAAGCAGATGTCGGTTGGCTATCAACACGTTACCGTTTTCGTCTTCGAGATTCCATTTCAAACGGCATGGCTGTGCGCACGCTCCACGGTTCGCTGAACGATGTCCGATGACGTGACTCAGATAGCACTGTCCGCTGTATGAGACGCACAAAGCGCCATGGACGAAAAACTCCAACGGCACCGTCGTCTTCGAGCGAATCTCCTTTATCTCATTGATACTCAGTTCTCTTGCCAGAACCACCTGCTTAAAACCGACATCTTCAAGGAACTTCACTTTCTCAGCGGTGGTGTTGTTGCATTGTGTCGAGGCATGCAGTGCAATCGGAGGCATGTCCATCATCAGAAGCGCCATGTCCTGCACTATAAGAGCGTCGACGCCGGCGTTGTAGCAGTCCCGGGCGAGCTTGCGAGCCTGCTCCAACTCATTGTCAAACAACAAAGTGTTGAGAGTGACATATACCTTCGCGCCAAAAATCGCAGCGTGATTGCACAGTCTTTCGATGTCCTCAATGCTATTGCCCACCTTCTCACGTGCGCCGAAGCTCGGACCGCCAATATACACCGCATCAGCGCCATGGTTGATGGCAGCAAGCCCAACCTCGAGGTTTTTCGCAGGAGAAAGAAGTTCTATTTTTTTCACGTGAATAATTTTTGCAAATATAAGAAATTATGCTTTCGGTCGCACAAAGAAAATGCTTCCGACATCAATTAGTTCACCATCGTATAACTCAATGATTCTCAAGCCGTTGCGACGGATGAACTTTTTCAGTTCCTTACATTCCTTAAGATGTTTCAATGAGCCACATACCACGACGTAATCGTCGACGAGTCCGCAGCAGCCTGGGAAGAAGCCGTGGTCATGACCGGGAAGCGCAATCTGATGCGGGTCGACATAAAAAACATTGAAACCATTCTCCTCGAGCACCTTTTTGATGCCAATATCAGAGGTGATATAGTTGTTCTCATTCAAAGCCAACAAATTGCATCGCGTATATCCTTGATTAACATTGAGTTGCACGGATTTTGTCCACATTTTTCCATACAAATCCAATATGGACAAATCGGTATGTAACAAATTGTGTATCAATGTATTACCTATTCCAACAGCATTGTAATGACAAGTATCAGGATATTTGTGGCCGACTGGTTCACCACCTCTTACCGCCATAATGTTTGGAGGTAAAATAATGTGGACATTTTCTGCGTAAATCACTGATTCACAGTGCCTTTCATTATGGCAAAAGAAGAAAATGTCGGGATGCGACGAGATGGAAGGATAAGCGAGGTCGGAAGGCTCGAGCCAGGTGACGGAGCCAAGTTTTGAGAGATTCTCACGAGCCTCAGCTGGCATTGTGGCGCTGGCGATGACACACATGTCATTTCGACCGAAGCGTATCGAAGAGTAGCGTAGTGGAGAAATCTCCATCATATTTGCTGGAGATTTCTCGATTCCGCTTCGCTGCACTCGAAATGACGGACCACTTCTAATGACGACCTTTTTATATCGTTCTTCCAGTTTCTTTTTGTTCTCACCTTTGTAGCCGATGGCGTGATTCAGTTGATTTTCAGGCACTTCGATGACGATTTTATCGGATTTTTCATCGATTTTATCGAGTTTTCTACCCCAGAGGCGACTGAAAACCATCTCGGCGAAGTTTTTATGGTAAGGTCCTGCCACCAAGGCATCGCCGTTCAAATCGTCGGAGGTGTGAAGTCCGATTCGCAGCACTTTCACATCGTTTTCGGTGAAATATTCATAAAGCGTCGCCGACTGTTCAACAGCCTCGTCCAGTGTCAACGGGGAGTATTCACCATTTCTGTAAAGTCGCTCCAACTCGGTGTCTTTCACCACGATACACGGATAAATTCGGGTTTCTTTAGCACCCAGCCGCACGATGTCGCGTGCCGTCTGCATGTCATCGTTAAAGCTGTCGAACGGCAGGCCGAGCATCATCTGGAGTCCGAGTGTAATGTCTTCACCGACAATGATTTGCGATGCTTTCTCGATATCTTTATAAGTATGCCCGCGCCCACATCGCTGCAAAATCTCATCGTTTGTCGTCTGCGCCCCGAGTTCAATGTTAAGCATCCCCAAAGATTTCAGCGTCTTCACACGTTTTTCGTCGATATAATCGGGACGAGTGGAGCATCTGATGCCATTTACGACACCTTTTTCAAGATAAGGTTGCACGATTTTCAGGAAATCATCCTGCATTTTTTCGGGAAGTCCAGTGAAATTCCCACCGAAAAACGCCACCTCAACAAACCTGTCTTCTTCCTTGAACGATTCAAGATAACTGTCAATAGTGTTTTTAACTTCTTGAATATCAGGCATATTCTGCTTTCCAGTAATACTAAACTGATTGCAATAAACGCATCGGAAAGGACATGCGAGTTCGGGAAGAAAGACCGGTATGTTATAATGTTTCATTTCGACTTCAAAATTGCTAAAAAATCTTTAATAATCGAGCATCCTATTAAAATATTTCTTAAATTTGCGAGTTATTTAATAAGGTAAAAACAAGACAAACAAAATTATTGTAATATGGTAAAGAACTTAAAAAGCATCATCATTATTGCAATGATTGCGCTCGTAACTATCAGTGGCGCAACAAGTTGCAAGTCATCTGGCAAAATGACCAAGAAGGAATACAAAGCCAAGGTCGAACAAGCCACCAAAGATTTAAATGCGATTTTGAACAATGAGACAAGTTGGTCATTGGAAGAACAAATGGATCGCGTTAACGAAATCAAACAAGTCGATTTCTCGAAAAAGAACCCTGAAATCGTCGAGATGATTGAGCGCGCAGAGGCAAAAATCGCCAGAGAAATGGAGGAAAGAGACAGATTAGCAGAAATTCAGCGTCTCGAGGAAGAGCAGCGTCTTCGCGAATTGGCAGAGCAAAATCAAGCAAATAAAGGCATTGCCGACTTATTCAACTTGATTGCAAACGCCAAGGACGTCAACACTGCAAACAACTACATCAAGGAAGCCCTCAAATTGTTTGAGTCACCTGACGCAGTGGTCCTCATCCGCCTCAACAACTACGGCGACTACGACCGCCCGACGACAGCTGTCAACTACCTGAACTACCTGAAAGACCAGAAAAAAGTCACAGTGAATGTTGACAACATCAAATACAACGCAGCAAACAAGATTACTGAACTCGAATTAATTAAGAAATAAGATGAAAAAGGTATTATTTGCAATAGCATTCGCGTTTTTCGCATTAACAGGCTATCAGGCATTCGCACAGGAGCCGGAACTCAGTCCAGAACGCAAGCAAGCCATTGACAGTCTTGCACTTGAAAAAGTTCGTGACTTGTCGAAATATGTTAAATTGATCGGCTCGAAGAACACTCCTTGGAGCGAGGCTAACAGAGTCATCGACCGTGCTGAAGAGCTCTTCGCACCTGACGCAGAAATCGGTGTGTCATCACTCTCAAAGACAAAAGTCGAGTACTACAAAGTGCGTAAATACCTCGAAAGATTGATGCGCCTCAACTACGACCGCGTCGAAATAGACTGGTACAAGATTCAGTACGTCTCTGATTTACAACGTCAACCTGACGGAACATACGTCGGTGTCATCACTATTTTCCAGACATTCAAAGGCTATGACGCTGAAGGCAGACTCGTTTATCAGGACACAACAAAGAAAGATATTACAGTTTATGTGAAACGCAAAGAGACACAGATCGGCGGCCGCCTCATCGGCTTCTGGGACGTGTTGCTTGGCGACATGCGAGTGAAAGAAACTACACATAAATAATGAGTAAATTTTTGAGAATTATGGTGCCAGTGTTAATGCTGGCACTATGTTTTAAAGTCGATGCCCAAGTGATAGGCAACCTCGGCGATGTCCAGGTGGACGAACGTGAGTTCTATACCATGACAAAGCAGATGGGGCAGTTTATCCATAGGTTTAACTATGAAGAAGATCAATATGGCAATCGACTGTATCCAGGCGACAAAGACTATAGAAACGCCGCCAAACGTAAGGACGCCATCGCCCTGCTGTTCGACCTCGAAAACCCGAGAACATCAGGCACGCTCCGCAATTATTTCATCGAAGACCTCACCAAAAACAACAACCAGTTTATGGAGTTTCTCGGAGGCGACTGGTACTCGGAGATCTCAGCAAAATTCAAATGGAAAGGTCAGATGGTGGATATCAGCATGATAATGGCGCTCGAAAAAGACGGACTGGGCTCTAAGTGGGTGATTACCAACGTCTTTTTCTCCGAATTTCAAAAATATTTTCCACAAGGCGAGCTGGCTGAACGCGAGAAACATTTCCTGCATCCGATGAGCCACGAACTCGACTTCATGAACATTTACAAGATATTCAACGACCCGCAAACCGTTGAGTATTATGCTTCTACAGACTATCATCCAGATTATTTGACATTGTTTTTCTATGAGATAAAACAAGGCAACCTCAAGTTCGACCATGTAGAAAGCGTCAAATTCCACGTCTTCCAGATTAAAAACTGGTATTTTGAAGTGTCGTGGTTTAACCGCAGCGGCTACAACTCAGGATGGCTCATCTCCAACCTGATTTATCTCAAAGAAAATGAAAAAGAGGCACTTATAAAGATATATCAACCAAACAAATGAAAAAATTAGTCTTTTTTGCGATTTTGTTATTGTCATGCCAAGGTGTTTTTGCGCAGAAACCAAACCTTAGCAAAAGTGAAATTGAAGAATATTCGGCACAAATCCGAATGATGGTGAATTATCTCGAAGAGACATTCTCGTTTATCGGAGACCCTGAAGCCACAGCCCAAGAGAAGGATATCATCTTCAAGGAAAGCTATGCGAAAATCTTCAAAGACGATGAGGTTCAAATCGAAGACGACCTTGACGACAGCCGCAGCACATACATTAATAAAGACGTCCAGGCTTATCTGAAAGACATCGATTTCTTCTTCAAAGACATAACTTTTACCTTCAAAATCGATGATATCAAGCCTCAAGTCAATGAAAATGGCGAGACTTACTTCAAAGTGACGATGATGAGAACCATCGCAGGACACAATATTGTGGGCGACACGGTGAACAACACCTGCAAACGCTTCATGGAAATCAACATCGACAAATCGAAAAAAGACCTCAAGATAGTTAGCATGTATACCACCAAACCTAATGAAACAGAAGAACTTAGGTTGTGGTGGAACAGAATGCCGGCAGCATGGAAAGCCTATTTTGGCGATGACCAGTACATCGACGACACCATCGAGATGATGAATATCATCCACATCTATCGCGAAAACATCGTCGTGGTCGACGACAGCCTGGTTGAAAGCACCATCAACTGCGATATGCCGGCTTTATATGAAAAACTGATCGGATATACAAAATTCACTGACATCGACGTCAGTAATGACCCGAACATTCACACCCTCGAACCACTTTATGAGCTTTCTGACCTTAAGAACCTCGATTGCTCAGGCACCGACATCGAAGACATCTCCCCCATCAGAAACCTCAATAAAATCAACAGGTTAGATATCAGCAACACCGCAATAAAAGATATTTCTGACCTGAGATATACCAACGAAATCAAGAATTTCAAGGCTGACAACGTGCAGCTCAGCGACATCGAGATCATTGGACTGTATCATCAGATGACAAACCTCTCGCTGGTTGGTACAAACGTCGAAGACCTCCGTGCATTAAGCACTTGCGAGATGCTTAACATCCTGAACATATCCAACTCGAAGGTGTCAAGCCTCGACTCTGTCGAACTGCCGCAATCGCTGCATTATCTCAACATCAGCAACACTGAGATTTCAGATTTGAGTCCAATCTCGAACCTCGAAAACCTGCAGTTGCTCATCATCGACAACACTCTTGTGACAGACCTGAGTCCGGTTGCTAATTTAAGCAGACTCAATGAGTTACAATGCAGAAATACTAACGTCAACAATATCATGCCATTGAAAGACATGGAGCATCTCGTCAGAATTTATTGTGACAACACCCAGATCGACTCTGAGAAAGCCAACGAATTCACAAAAGAAAACCATAAAGTGATGGTCATTTATGAGACGAAAGCGCTTCAGGAATGGTGGGACGGGCTTCATATCTCATGGAAAAAGGCGTTTGCGATGCAAAACAACACCGACATCAATCCAAGTCCGGAGGAGCTTCATACCATTATCAGCATGAAATCGCTCACTTTGGATCCATTTTTCATGGATGCGATGCCGATTGAAAGACTTACAAACCTCGAGCGACTCGATATCGAGAACACGAAAATCGTTGATTTGACGCCGCTTCACGGTTTGCATAACTTGAAATATCTGAATATGAAAAACACCAAGGTCAAAGATTTAAAACCACTTGAAAATCTCAGTAACTTGGTGGAAATCAACATGGAAAACACCAATGTGTCGGATCTGGAGCCACTTTGCAATATGAAGAATCTCATCATGGTCAATGCAGAAGGCAGCAAGGTAAACTCCGAAAGTGCCTTTAAACTCAGGTCAGCACAGCCGAATGCCACAGTTATCTATCAGTCGACGGAGTTAAGAAACTGGTGGAGCACCCTCGACAATAACTGGAGAGAGGTCTTCAGAGGCATCATTGAGATGAACAGCAATCCAACCGCTGAGCAGCTGCAAGCCGTCGCCAATATCGAAGATATCACCATTGACACTAAGACTATCATTTGGAGCCTCGAGCCTCTTACAAAGCTGATGTTCCTTAATAAATTGAGTATCAAGGATAATCATATCACAGATTTAAGTCCATTGAGCGAGATGAGAGTTCTTAAAGAGCTTTACATTGACGGCAACGCCATCAACGACCTCCATGCCTTGTCAAACCTGACGACTCTTGAAGTCCTGTCGATTGAGAACACCAACGTCGTTGACCTCAACCCTCTTGAGAAAATGGAGAATCTGCGAGTGCTCAACATTTCAAACACAAGCATCAAGAATATCAAGGTGTTATCAAAATGCACATCGCTTGAGGAGTTGAATATCGCCAACACGAACATCAAGTCGCTGTCACCTGTTGCAAACCTCAGCTCGCTGAGATATATCAAGGCGATCAGCACGAAGGTGAAAACCAAAGAAATCGACTCTTTGAGAAAGAAGAGACCTGAGCTTAATATTATCTATCACTAAGATTATCAATTAGATAACCCAAGTGATTGGGAATTCATTTTCTTCCATGAACTCGTTTGTGGCATCCACATCATCGGCAAAACCGAGGAAGTAACCGCCACCGCCTGAGCCACATATTTTTATCTGGAAATGCACATCTTTTCGTTTCAACGAGAAGAGTGGCAGCATATTGTCAGTAATCATCGGGCGCAGCATAACTGTCTGATAATAAGAGAGATGTGCCAAGTCATCGAAGAATGTGTCGACATCACCGGAGACCAATGAGTCGATGCAGCGGCCGACGAAAGGATAGTATAACTCGTTGAAAGCTTTCAGATAGCGAGGGTTTTCGCGCTGTTCCTTAAAATAATTCACAAGAGCCTTCGTCTCGCTCTTTAACTTACTGTCTATCAGGAAGATATGTATGCCTTCAGGCAGAAAATCCTTATCCAGAATTTGTATTTTTTTATCTTCGGTGAGGATGAAAGGCTTGCCGAGATAACATTGCAGAGGGTCGAGGCCTGAGCTGCTGCCGTGGAAACAGTTTTCCATGTCGCCGAGGAACTTTTTCAACACTATCAGGTCTTCAATCTCCTTGGATTTGAAGCGGTCGTAAACAGCTGCTGTCAGAGCGCCTGAACTGCCTACGCCATAGCCTGAAGGAATACAAGAATCGAGGAACATGCCTTTCTTCAGTTCTGCCCTAAACTTCTGAACGTCAATGTATTCCGTAAAATATTCATCTTTTTCCAAATAGTTGGCAAACGCATGCAGGCTGCGGTTCGACGAGTAGTTTTTCTTGCCGTGGTTGCGCCAGATATAGTCCCAATGCGACTCGCCGGTGTAAAGAGGCATCAGCAATGCCGGTGAACCGAAAATCATTGAATATTCGCCAAAAAGGATGACCTTACCGTAGTATTTTCTTATTTCCATCTCAAATAATATTTTCCTTTTTAACAATATCGTCAATGCATTGATTATCATGACAATACTGCAACAAATTATCTTTTATGAAGCTTTTCACCTGACTATCGTAGGCGTCAGGATAAAGAAGATGCACATTAGGGCCTGCGTCGAGGGTGAAGCATGCCGGAATCTTCGTCTCCTGCCTGAAATTACGCACAGCCTCGATGATATTCAACGTGTTAGGCTCCATCAGCTTATACGGTGGCGTCGATGTCGCCATCATCTCATGAAGCTGCAATGCCTCTGCCTCGGCGATCTCGATAAATGTCGCAATGTCGCCATCTTTCAGCACTTTCAGCAGTTTTTCGGTGTTTTCGCGTGCTGTTTGGTAACGTTTTTCGGCCAGCGGGTGCCCGTTCATGAGCGAGTGCCCGACGCGTGATGACACGCTTTTCTCTTTGTTCGACACTATCAGAATGCTGTCGTGATATGTTTTGAAGACAGGGTTCACCATGTCAGCCAACGGCACTGCATAATCGTCGGAACTATCTGATATTGAAGGTGTTGCGCCCCAGAGAGACATCACCGGAAACACTGAACGTGCCGCACTTCCCGATGCCAATCTTGACAAGAACGAAGCCTTTCGCATGTCAAGCGGCGTAACATCCTGATTTACAGCCTTTTCGATTTGAAGCAGGCATAAAACCAAGGCGCTCATCGAGGCGGCACTTGAAGCGATGCCCGACGAATGAGGGAACGAATTGCTGCTCTCCACCTCAAGGTCAAGACCTTTTAAAAAACCAAAATACTGTTGATTATCAATGAGATACTTCTCTATTTTCTCTTGAAATTTCGGTGATTCTTTACCTTCAAAAAGGAATCGCATCGTATATTTATCAGAATCATTTCTTCTGAATTTTATACTCGTATCGGTATGACAACGACTCAAAGTGAAGCTTATCGAAGGGTTGTTTGGCAGCTGATTGCCATGTTTACCCCAATATTTCACTATTGCGATATTTGAAGGAGATTGCGCGAAAACTGTCGAAATTTCATTCATATTCTCAAGTCTTTGTTTATGGTGCAAAGGTAACAATTTTTTTGATATAAATCTGTTGGATGCAAAAATAATATTATTTTTGTGCCGTTAAAAATAAAAAAATCTTATGAAAAAGCTACATATTTTCACTTTGATGGTTGCGTTTGCAGCAATTTTGACCTCATGTATCAATAAAAACGTGGAGCCGCGCAAAGATCGTTCGGTAGGCGGAACCTCTGAGGTGCTGTTTGTGACCCAGAACGACGAGCAGTGGAATGGTCAGATGGGACAGGCTGTTCGCGACTTTTTCGAGGCCTTACAATATGGACTTCCTCAGCCTGAGAAGAACTTTAGAGTGGCACATATCAACGCCCCTGCGCTCAACGATATGTTCAAAAAGCACCGCAACCTCATCATAGCTGATATTGATCCAGATCTGCCGAACCCTATCATCGAGTCGCAAACCGACTGGATGTCGTCACCGCAATATGCCTTAAAAATCAAGGCAAAAGACTCTGAAACATGGGTTAAAGTGTTTGATAATCAGAAAGATGAGCTCAAAAAGATTTTCGATAAGAACGAACGTGCACGTTTCATGGATTTCTTCCGTCCGATGAACAACGCCAAGATTATGGAGACGTTGAAAAACATCTACGGCTGCACCATGACGATTCCGGAAGGTTATTATATCGCTTCAAACAACGACTATTGCACTTGGCTGAGAAAAGAAGAGCTCGACAAGAGTTTGGGCTTGATAATCTATCAGTTACCATACAAAAGCACCGACGATTTCAGCGAAGAGACGCTTATGAAAAGAAGTGATTCCATCACTAAAAAATACATCCCGGGGCCTACCGACGGCAGCTACATGACACTTGACAAGGAGTATATAAAGCCAGTATTTAAGGTCGTTCCTGAATTTCCGGCCACCTATGCCGTTGAGATGCGCGGGCTTTGGAAGATGGAAAACGAATACATGGCGGGACCATACGTCGCCTACACTTTTGTCAATCCGCAAAACAACAGAATCACCACTGTCGAGGGCTACGTTTACTTTCCCAACAAGCCGAAACGCGATTTGTTGAGACAGCTCGAGACCATCATCTGGAGCTTAAAGTTTTAACTTCTGACCAACTTTCAAATCGTTGCTCTTCAAGTTGTTTTTCTTCTTGATGTAGTCAACTGTGACGTTGTATTTCTTGGCAATTTTCGAGAGGTTATCGCCTGACTTCACTGTATATACGGTGTCGCCTGAAGTCTTCTGACTTGATGTATTCGACTGGCTCTCAGGCGGATACACTTTCAGTTTCTGTCCGACTTTGATGGTGTTGGACGTCAGATTATTCCATTTCTTCAAATCGGTGACAGTGCATTTATATTTCGCTGCGATTTTTCCTAATGTCTCGCCAGATTTCACCACGTGGGTAGTCTGTGTCGTCGAGCGTTCGACAGGTTTGGCGTTGCCAGCCTGGGCCATCGGGGCGCCGGAGCTGTACACTATGAGCTTCTGCCCTATCCTGAGGTTGTCGGATTTAAGGTTATTCCACGACCTAAGTTGTTTAACGCCAACGTGATACTTCTTCGCGATACCGCTCAACGTCTCGCCTTTTTTCACGATATGGACGCTGCGGTCGGAGATTTGTTTCATCTGTTCCTGCAGTTTCTCCTTATCAATGCCGCTCTTCGTCTTAAATGTGTAAAGTTCCTTCTCCTTATCAATATAATCGTTGACATATTTTTCGGGAATCTGGAGCACGAGAGGCTTCTTATCCGTTGCCGGGATTATAGATTTCGTATATTGTGGGTTAAAGAATTTGATATCTTCCATCGGGATGCCCAACATCTCGTTAAGCTGGTCAAAATGAAGGGCGTCGTGCACCATCACTGTGTCGATGCCAGACTTGATGATACCCGGGTCGAGCGGACAGATATTATGTTCGGCTGGATAGTTCATCACATAGTTTACAGCGATGAAAGCAGGCACGTAACCACGAGTCTCACGAGGCAGATATGGCCATATTGCCCAGTAATTCTTGATACCTCCGGCTCTTCTGATAGCTTTTTTCACGTTGCCGGCTCCCGAGTTATATGCTGCGAGGGCAAGGAACCAGTCGCCGAACATGGTGTAAAGGTCGTTGAGGTGCTGACATGCCGCTTCCGTTGATTTCAGAGGGTCATAGCGGTCATCCACGAGGGTGGTGACGTTGAGTTTATAGACTTTTCCGGTGGCATACATGAACTGCCAAAGACCTTTTGCACCTGCCCATGAGCCAGCGCGCGGATTCAAAGCCGACTCCACAACAGCCAAGTATTTCAACTCAAGAGGCATGTTATATTTGTCGAGAGTGGCTTCAAACAACGGGAAATAGACATCTGCCAATCCCAGAATTCGCTCGGTTTTATCACGTTTTTGAACTGCATAGACATCGATAAACGACTTCACATGTTTATTATAAACCAGCTCAATGGTGGTATTTCGGTTCAGCTCTTCGATACGCTGCGCATAAATGCTGTCGGGATATACCGGAATATATCCTGGAGGATAGTTGCAAGTATTTACCAAACTATTGTCGAAATATGGGATAACTTTAAGAGTATCAATCATTTCCAACATATCAACTGATTCATCGACAATGCCTTTACCTGAATTCTCATCATCAAACATTTTCTGAATCTGTTCCTGGATACTGTCAGGAAGATTAGGATTTATAGAGTCCAACTCAAGAGGGTCATCAAGGATGGACATGTCGATGGAGTCGTTCATAATACGCTGATTAGCAACAATTGTATCGCTAATGGTATCGCTAATCTGGGCAAATGTCAAAAAAATCAATAATATGCAGTTCATTTTCAAAATTTTTTTACTGTGCAAAATTACAAAAAATTTCAATAAAAATAACGCATATATTCAACAAATAAGTATCTTTGCAGCCTAAAAAAAATTTGGAATTAATCATTAAAAAAATGAAGAAAATATTACTTAGTTTAGTTGCTTTTGCTTTAGTATTAAGCATTAAGGTCAACGCTCAGGAGCAGAAGACTCCGGATTGGAAAAGATGGCATTATCTCTCAGAAGAAGAGATGCATACGCCTGTCAGAAACGAGAATTTTGTTGAGACCGACCCGCCTACAGGCACACCACGTTTTGTGGCTGAGTTCGAGCCCATGCAGGGTGTGATGATCCGTTACCCTCTTGGAATTCCTACAAGTTTGGTAGCACAGTTGTCGAACAACTGCCATGTTTATTGCATTGTTTCGACATCATATCAAAGCCAGGCACAGAACTCATTCCAGAGTGCAGGCGTCAACATGGACAATGTGACTTTCGTTAACGCTGCATCTGATTCATACTGGGTTCGCGACTACGGTCCGTGGTACATCTTCGAGGACAGACATCCTGCCATCGTCGACAACATCTACAACCGTCCGCGTCCTAACGACGACAACATGTCGGGCGTGTTTGCCAACTTCTGGAACATCCCGATGTATGGCATGAACCTCCAGCACACAGGCGGCAACATGATGGAAGACGGCCGCGGCCATGGTGTTAGCGATGATCTTGTTTTCAACGAAAACGGCAACAACGAGACCAACGTGCGCAACAAGATGCGTGACTATCTCGGCATTGACCCTTATCATGTCACCATCGACCCACAGGGCGACTACATCGCACACGTCGACTGCTGGGGCAAATACCTCGCACCTGACAAGATTTTGATTGCACAGCTGCCGCAAAGCAACCCACGTTACCAGTATTACGAGCAGGTTGCTGAGTATTTCGAGACAACAAATTGCTGCTGGGGCTATCCATACCACGTTTACCGCGTGCAGGAACCAGGCGGAAGCACTCTCGCACCATACACTAACTCATTGATTCTTAACAAGACAGTGTATGTACCAATGGGCAGCAACACCACATATAACAATCAGGCCATCCAAGTTTACCAAGAAGCAATGCCAGGTTATGAAATCATTGGCGTTACCAATAACGACTACTATATTTCTTGGGAAAACACCGACGCTCTGCACTGCCGCACACGTGGTGTTATGGACTTCGGCATGCTCTTCGTCGACCACAGAGACGTCAAGTTCGGTGTGCAGGAATGGCAGGATTCAATAGCAATCACAAGCAAATTCATCGCCTACAGCGGTCAGGATTTGAAACAGGATTCACTCCTTGTTTATTATAGCATCGACGGTGGTGAATATCAGGTAGCACACATGACAGCAACTGGCGAGCCAGATGAATATGTCGGCTATATCAAAGGTTATCAGGGCGAATCGGAGATTAACTATTATGTTTTCGGCGCTGACGAGTCAGGACGCCGTTACACACAGCCGGTGTTTGCAGAGTTGGATCCGCACCATTTCACAATGGAGGCATATACTCCAACCGAGCCCACAATCAGCGTTAACGAGATTGTCTTTGACGAGATTACAAATGTGACATTCACCATCACAAACAATACAGCTAACCCATTTACCATCAACAGCATAGAAGCTCTTGATGACTATCTTATTGTTGTTGATTACTCATATGCAGGCACACTTCCTGCAACACTTGCTGTTGGTGAAAGCTGGGAAGTCACTGTTTATCCGTATTTACCAGTAGCTAAGGGTTATTATGAAACATCTATTGAGATAGTTACTGATATTGCTACACAAACAATTCCTGTTAAAATCAACGAGAGCATTTATACCAGTGTTGACGAGAACAATGTGGCAAGCTTCGAGGTTTATCCTAACCCGATGAACAACACCTTATATATTAACGGTGACGTTCAGAATGTTACCATCTTCAACGCTGTAGGTCAGCAGGTCCTGTTTGTTGAAAGCAGAAACGAAATCAATGTTGAGGATTTGAGCGAGGGCTTGTATTTCGTGAAAATCAGCGACAAGAACGGCAACAGCATGGTGAAGAAGATCGTGAAAAGATAACACTCTCCACCCGTCATTTCGAGCGTAGCGAAGCGAAGTCGAGAAATCTCCTACAAAAAAACATTAACAATTATTTGGAGGAGATTTCTCCACTCCCTACGGTCGGTCGAAATGACAAAAGAAAAAAAATATTTTTTTGTTGTGCGTATCAAAAATTATTGTATTTTTGCAGCGCATTTGAGGTCGGGTTCTACTAACGGTTAGGTAACGACACTCTCACTGTCGAAATAAGGGTTCGATTCCCTTACCCGATACGAAAAAAGCACCGAAGTTTCGGTGCTTTTCTTGTTTTTAGTCGTACGACTAAAAACTAACAACGTAAGGATTGTTACGTTTCTCGTCCCCTATCCTCGTTTGAGGACCGTGACCGCAGTAGGCTATGGTGTCGTCTGGAAGCTTGTAAAGCACCTCACGAAGGCTGGTTTCTATCGTAGAATAATTGCCGCCAGGGAGGTCGCAACGCCCGATGCCTCTGTAAAATAAAGTGTCGCCGGTAAAGACGATGCCGTCTTTCTCATCATAAAAACAAATATGCCCTGGAGCGTGCCCCGGCGTGAATAAAACCTTCAATTCGTCATCGCCAATCTTAATGATATCGCCATCGTTAAGGTCTTTTGTCGGATTCAGACACCTGTCTTGCGTGAAATTGATGCCGAAAGCAGCTGCATAAGCCCAAACCTTTTCGTAAAGCGGCTTCTCGATAGGATGAGCAGCCAGTTCGACATGATATTTGTCGGCAATAATCTTGTTGCCCATCACATGGTCGATATGCGAGTGCGTGTTGAGGAGCATCAGCGGTTTCAAGCCGTTTTTGTCGATATAATTCAGAATTTGCTCGTCTTCAAAGGGCTCCATATTGCCAGCATCGATGACGACACACTCTTTGTTTTCGTTGTAAACGATATAGGTGTTGACTTGTATCTGGTTGAAAATGAATGTCTTAATTGATAGCATAATTATTAGTTTTTATTCGCAGGAGATTTCTCCACTTCGGTCGAAATGACGTTTTGTCTTAATAATGAAACAACTTCGTCGGTATCGATCAGCTGCATGCATTTGAAGTGTCCTTTCGGGCATTTCTTGTAGCCGAGTTTGGAGCATGGACGGCATCTCAGGTCCTTTACCTCGATGATATGTGATTGAATATCAAGCTTTTCAGGATAATACTGATACATTCCGAACTCAGGGACGGTGTTACCCCAGACAGATACCATCGGTTTGTGCAATGCCGCGGCGATGTGCATCATTCCGGTGTCGCCCGTAAGCACTGCTTTTGACATCTTGATGATGGAAGCCGACTGCTCGAGGTTCAGCATTCCCACGGGATTCCAGACGTTCTCCCCTACCGCGTCGGCGATGACTTTGGCACGCTGCATGTCACCCGGGCCACCGAGCAAAATCACAGGTTCATCAAGTTTTTCGATGATTTCGATGACTTTCTCGGCAGGCATCACCTTGGTGTTGTAGCTGCCACCGACCACGATGGCGTAGAAACCATTTCTGAACTCCTCAGGGATGTCGGGCTCTTGCATCATATTCGTCTCAGAGATGTAAAAATCAAGTCCGCGGCCGTCGTTTTTCACGCCAAGTGGCTCCACTGCCTCAAAATATCTGTCGACTATGTGGCAATCAGGTAACTTGTTGATTTTAAATGTGGTAAGTAGCATTTTCTGGAAATCCAGCTTATGGAACGAATGATACTCACAACCCAAGGCCCAACAGACCCGTCTTGAACGTCTATTCTTTTGTAAATCAACGATATAGTCGTATTCTTCCTTCTTCAACTCCTTGATAGTCTCACGAATCGAATTTGTATATTCAATAGTCTTGTCAACATAAGGGTTGTTATGCGACAGGCTCGCGAATTTGTCTTTCGTAAGTACGTGAAGCTCAATATCATCGTCCATCCGCTTGATGCAACGGATTACCGGCGTGGTCAGGACGATGTCGCCAATTGAACTGAAACGGATAAGTAATATCTTCATATTTACAAATTATTCTTCAATAATCTTTAATTCATAGCTTTTAGCGCCTTGATAATCAACGTCTTTATGGTCTTTAAGATATAACATCTCTCCTTCGTTGGAGGTCTTTCCGCTTTCGTACATTTTCAAGCAATTACCATTTGCCCAAAGCGCCATATAGCTATTGATTGCCACTTTATATACCTTTCCCGATTTGATGCGTTTGCCATTGATGAACGCCTTCGCGGTTGTAAATAGCCCGCTCCCCTCTTCGGAATTCTGATATTCAATCTGATATGTCATACCCGAGACATGGGTGCAGTTGTGGTCATTATTCGAAGCAAGCACCAGATAATCTTCCACCTGTTTACCCGTCATTTCACAGATTACCAATGAGTTATCAAACGGATCAAGGTCATAGATGTCGGCTTTTGTGATATCGCCGCCATGCATGTTATCAAAGCGCACGCCACCCGGGTTTTGCATTGAAATGTCTGCTTTTGTGATATAACGTTGAGCGTCGGCCATGAAGGTACCGAGGGCATTTTTGTCATTAAACGGCGTCTTAGCATGTCCGACGACAATATGAAACTCCGGTTCGGCATAATAATTTTCAACCTGTTTCTTTATGCTCTCATTAACTTTGTTAACTTTGCTTAAATCAATGACTTGCGCCTCTTTCTCAACGATTTTTCCATCGACGAGTTTTATCTTTGTAACGGTTGCGTCTTTCAAATAATACTTAGATTGGGTGTAAAGCACGCCATTGTCGAGCTGTTCGGTGTACAAATCATGCGAATGACCGCCTATGATGAGGTCAAACTGAGGGTATTCTGCAGCTAATTCAAGTTCTTCATCTTTGCCAAGATGTGACAGAAGCACAAACACATCGCAGCTGTCTTTTAGATGAAGATACTCTTTTATTTTATCTTTAGCGTCAACAAAATCAACGTTTTGCATGTTTCTGATATGTGCGCTCGGACGACCGAAGTTAGTTGTCTCAATCATGCTAAGCAATATTATTTTCACATCTTTCCCGTTGATTTTTTTAGTGATGGTGGCATAAGCGGGCAGTTTGAGATCAGGATAACCTGTGAAGAACGTATTCGCGCAGATCAGCGGGAAATGTGCGGTCTTCACGAAATACTTGATTCCTTGGATGTTTCCGTCGAATTCATGGTTGCCGAGTGCCGATGCCTCGAAACCGATTTCGTTCATCAGCGAAATCATCGGAAGGTTCGGGTGAACCGGATATTTGTCGTTATATGCGTTACCGGTGCGGTTGTCGCCAGCGCTCACAACCAGCAGCTGCGGATAAAGATTGCGTAAACTGTCAGCAATATATGCCAGTTTCGGCATATTTTCGATATGGCCGTGCATATCGTTTACCGACAAAAACACCACCTCTTGTGGCTTCGAAGTGCAAGAAATCAGTAATACACTGATTATCAATGAATAAAATAATCTTTTCATAATAAATTATGCTGATTAAAAATGTCTTCCACTGCTATTTCGTATTCATCTAAATGATTGACTTTCTTCACTTTACGCCACACATTCTGCGGGTCGTCGAAGATGTTCATCATGTATTTCCACAATTCCTTCATGCTTCCGATGATTTTCGGGCTTCCGCCAGCATGATGCAGACGATTGATGTATAAATCGACAACGAAATTATGCAATCGTTGTTTTTTATCTTGTTGATTATCAATGCTTTTTATCTCTTCAGCAAGGAAAGGATTTGTCAAGAGACCGCGACCGAGCATAATAGAAGAGGATAAGAAGGATAAAGAGGATAAGGAGGATAAGATGGTGTTATAACGATTCGTTGTAAAAATGTCACCGTTGTAAACCAATGGTTTGTTGATTAAAGGCACCAATTCCAGAAACTTTTCAAGTGATGCCTCGCCGGTGTACATCTGTTTCCCGATGCGCGGATGGATTATTATCTCGCTGAAATTCAATGTGTTAAAGGTGTCTACGAATGCCATAATCTCTTCATCGTCATAATATCCGAGGCGGCATTTTATGCTGAATTTGATGCCATCGATTTGCTCGAAGACGTCGTTCAGCATCTTGATGGTGCGGGCGGGGTCTGCCATGAGACCGCAGCCACGGGTTTTGTTGGCGACACGTGGGAACGGACATCCCATATTGAGGTTAAACTCAGGATATCCCATTGATTTACATTGATTTGCAAACCTGATGATCTCCTCGGCGGTATTGCTTAAAATCTGAGGGACAACGGTGTTCACGTCGTTGAACTCAGGACTTATCTCCTCCCCTCGCAGACTTTTCGAGTTGTCTTTCTGAATACCTGTAAAAAACGGCGTATAATACTTGTCGATACCGCCAAAATGTTTCTTAAAAACATTGCGGTAGACCACATCTGTGATCCCCTGAAACGGCGCAAGACTTAGTGTTTCCATTGTTTTCCAAGGATTAGTTTAACAATAGTCATTGCGACGAGCAAGGCTGTCAGGAAGACCGCGATTTTGTAGATATAATCGCCGTAACGGACGTAAAACGTCAGTTTGTCGTTGGTTTTTATAGTGTTTCGCAAAGCTGTCTGTTCCCAGTATTTGCTTTGTTCGATGATATCTCCACGTTGGTTGATGAATCCTGAGATGCCAGTGTTTGCTGAGCGAGCCACGCTTCTGCGCGTCTCGATGGCACGCAGCTTCGAGAACTCGAGATGTTGTTTATGTCCGGGTGAGTTGCCCCACCAGCCGTCGTTGGTGATGACGAAGAGCATGTCGGCGCCTTTTTTCACAAACTCCGTGACATACCCGCCGAACACCGATTCATAGCAAATCAAGGTTCCAACTTTATGATTATCAAACGATAATGTACGTGCTTCGTCGTCTTTTTTCAACGTTCCGACGGTGCCGCCAAGGTCGAGGGCGCTGTCTTTGAGCATCCGCATAAACCACCAAGAAGGCATTGCCTCTGCCCCTGGGGTCAATTTTGATTTATGATATAGCTGGATTGAGTCTTTGGTGATGAGAGTAGCTGTGTTGTAAGCATAGAAATACTTGTCGACATCCATAAACCTGCGTGCCGCAAAGTCGTTTTCCGAGCCTTCTGGAGCAATGCCGTAAGCACTGATGCCAATCACATAACAAGTCTGCGGATATCTATCGATAAAACGTCTCAACTCATTGATAGAGTAATATTTATCAATCTTCTCAAGCCAGATATTCTCCTGTATTGCCGACTCAGGGCTCACCACAAAACGGGTGTTTTCGGTCATCAGAGACGCTGCCACCGAGAGGTTTCTGTCCATTATTTGTCGAGGATTCAAGGTGAACTCTTCGGTGTAAGGGTCGAGGTTCGGCTGGACCACGATGATTTCGACATCGGAACCTTGCTCGGTATAACAATGATACTGGATTTTGCTGATAATCAATGGAATAAATAAGACACAAATTATTATAATCGAATAAAATAACGGAGATTTCTCCGCTCCGCTTCGCTGCGGTCGAAATGACGCCAGCAAAAATTTGTAAATCAATATATTAGCGGCGAGAACCCAAAGAGTGCCTCCGGCGATGCCGGTAATTGAGTACCATTGAATCCAAGTATGATAGTGCGAAAAGACATTGCCGAGGTTGAGCCAGGGCCAGTTGATTTGCCAGTTGAGATGCAGGTATTCAAAGGCTAACACAAAGATTATTAATATGTAATAGCCTTTTTTATTGTCGTAAAGACGTGATTTCACGAAGTGATAAGCCCAGAAAACAGTGGTCATGAAGAGGGTGTTAAGCACAATCATGCCGATAGTGCCGACAGCTGTTGTCTTCCAGACCCACCATGTGGTGAGAGCGTTCCAAATCAGAAAAGTGATGGAAGATATTCCAAATGAATAGTCTTTGTCTTCGAGATAGAGCAAGGGTACGAAAGCCACAAAAGCGAGGGGCACAAGACCTCTAACCGGCCATGCTGCGGCTATCAAGAGACCGCTAAGCACTGCCAACCCAACTTTTGTAATCGTCTTCATCACTTGACCCTCAATAGTTTAGACATCTTACAACTGTCATCCATGAAGACAATGGAGGCGTTGGCGTTGCGCTCAATCTGGTTGATGCTTTCCTCAAACAACTCGCAGATCTGCGCCACATTCTTTATATTAATAAAAGGTGCGAAGTTTTTGGTGAAGTTCTTCTCATCGGTCGGGAGCATCACGTCGTCGGGCATGTTGTTATTGAATAACAACGAGTTATGGAAGATATTCAAGCCATATTCCAAAAACTCTTTTTGTTTCTCGCGGCCTAAAGGTTTGATATCGTTTGCCACCAAGTCGATAAGCTCGGGCAGTGCTCCTTTGAAGCAGTAACGCATCCATTTTTGGAAGATGTTGGCGTAAAGCTTCTCATCTTCATGATCTTGCGCATAATGCTGTGCCAGGATCCAATTGCCATTGGAAAGGGCGGCGGCATCGTAAGCCTCTTGTTCAGTGCAGCCAAAGCGTTGAATCAGAGCATTTTGCGTCTCTTGAAGTCCCAATTTCGGCACTTTGACCATCACACAACGCGAGCGTATGGTGGTGAGCAGCTCCTCCTGATGTTCTGCAATGAGAATAAACAGTGTCTTCTCTGGCGGCTCCTCGATAAGCTTCAGTAACTTATTGGCGCTCTGCACGTTAAGCTTCTCTGCCATCCAGATAATAGCAATTTTAAACTCACTTTCATAAGCTTTAAAGCTGAGTTTGCGCATTATCGTGGCGGCGTCGCGCACATTGATGATACCCTGTTTGTTTTCAATATCGAGTTTGTTAAACCAATCCGAAAGGTCTGCATATCCTTGACAATCAGTGAGATACTCTCTCCAGTCGTTTAAAAACAAATCCGATTCAGGGTCTTTTTTGACATCCTTGTTGGTGGCTGTCGGGAAGACAAAATGAAGGTCGGGATGGGTTAGCGACATAAACTTCTTGCATGATGGGCATACGCCACAACTATCTGATTCTGAACGATTTGTGCAGTTGATATATTGAGCGTATGCCAATGCAAGAGGCATCTTGCCGCTACCTTCCGGACCTAAAAACAGCTGAGCATGCGACACACGACTATCCTTGACGCTCTGAATCAAGCGTTTTTTCAAGTCTTCGTGTCCTATGATGTCAGCAAAAAGCATTATCTCTTAACGATTTTTGTCGTTGTGGTATTACCTTGTTTATCGACGATTCTTACGAAATAGATTCCGCTTGTAAGATCAGCAATATTTATTGATTCTGAGTCGATTACATTCTTTGAGATGACTCTTGATCCAACAGTATTGTAAATCTCAACATATTGGATGTTATCGCCTTTCACGTAGATGATATCGTTTGCAGGGTTAGGATAGACTTCCATATTGCTATCGTCTTCCACTGATTCCACGCCGAGAATCATAGTGTTGCCCGGGAAAGTAATATCGTCGACCCAGCAAACATATTCTTCAACGTTGCCGCTTTGAGCTGTATAATAACACCATTTTATGTTATGCTGTCCGGCAGGCAGATCCAATCTATACAATGTCCAGTCGAGATCTCCATAAAGCATATCTTTGACAACATTATCAAGATAGATAATGAGCGCTGCTCTATTATGTTTGATATGCATTTTATAATAGAATGAGAGCTCGCCGTCGGTAGTGTTCTCCATATCGACCATCAATGTAGCTGACTGATGTTTCGAAAGCTCTGGTGACTGAGCGCTGAAGGTACCTGTATGTGCCTCGGCATCGGTGATAAACCAATTATCATCGCCTTCAAGCATCCAGTTGAGATGTGAGAAGTCGCCAGACTCAAAGCCTTCCTGCACTGTTCCGACTGTCAAGACAATGTTCTTTTCAGATGAATACTGACCTGTAATAGCGCTTACATTGATGTTAATAGTGGTGCCGTTAAGTGCATCGTCTGCGATTCTAATTTCTATGCTTTCCGCAAATCCTGCACCGGCTGCCACATTGGCGAAATGAGTGTCGTTGCTGACAAATGTCAGATATTCTGAGTTCAAACTTCCGTGGATATAAGGATTTTCGGCTAAATAATGGCCTGTATTCTTACCTGTTGCAGTAAGTCTGAATGTCTCACCCGGATCGAGGAAGCCGTTCATGTTGCCAGAGACTTCTTCGTATGTCAACTCGTTGATTGTCATGACTGGAGCCACTGCCTGGAAGAAGACATCACGGTTCCAGACGTTGGTGCCATCGGTGCATGTCATAACGAAATCGACGTAAGTGCCATCAGGGATGTTATTGGCGACTTCGATGTCGAAAGCGTCAGCGACCACCACTGATGAGCCTGCGTTGATGGTTCCAACGTTAACCGTTGACTTCGACATTGTCACATAGTTGGAGCTTGACGACAATGTTGCAACCACGTTGTTAGCATCGACTGTACCTACATTCTTGAAGTCGACATCCATTGAGATATTTCTTCCGAAGAGGAAATCACCATGAATATCAATATCTTGCGGATAAACGAATGCTGTATTGGCGTTGATTCCGATAATATCTATTGTCTGTGGCCATGCGTTAGGTCCGGTGATGATAAGTTGCAGAGTATCAGCGACATCGAGAGCATCTGCAAAGTCGATATTGGCGTTTCCGTTATCATCTGTCATGCCGAAAGCGAGCAGTTCGCCGTTATGGAAGATGCTGCAGCGGAAGTTGCTTTGTGCCTCGCCTCTATAGGTGATGGTGACAGGTGTTGTGGTAGCTCCCATTGGCAATGCTGACGCATAGTTTATTTCAGGGCGGAAAGGCTCGTCGAGCCATGGGC
Source organism: uncultured Bacteroidia bacterium (assembly GCA_902774295.1). GTDB lineage: Bacteria > Bacteroidota > Bacteroidia > Bacteroidales > F082 > Limimorpha. The sequence goes on from CACYHP010000002.1 coordinate 305,847, forward strand.
AAACAGCCACGTCACCTAAGATATTGATGTCGTAAAGGTTCCAACGCATCGCGCCGTCATCGCCCCAAGGTGTTGCGACGTAAGGTGCTGTCATTATCTTCATCTCCACGAAAGCTGTTCCTATGTAAGGCAGGCGGTCGTTGTAGTAAGCGTCCACAAACTCGCGGTTGAGGTGGGCAGCCATGCCGTCGCCCCAAGGTGCATACCATCCATAACGTGAATTGCCTGTTGTTGCAACGAATCCTGTCGAGATGTTGACCAGACGCTCCAGCATGCAGGTGTGGGTGAAGTCACCGCAGATGCAGCCGTGGGAGTTGAATAATCCGTAGTTATGTGTAACACCGTCCAGTTTTGCGAACGAGCTGTCGTCGGTAGTATTCACATACCAGCCTGCCACGTAGTCGGTGTTGGCGTGACCGCAGTGGAACACATACTGTCCGCCGTTTGCGTTGATGGCGTTCTTGAAGATGTTGCCGCTCCAACCAGAAGGGCTGCCTTCGTAAATCTTCACGAAAGTATATTCCTCAGGAATACCCACTGTGGTATATCCATACTCGCTGCTGCCTCCGATAAGTCTTTCCAGATCGGTGCTGCCGTAGTATCCGTCGCCCATATGCTCAGCTCCGAGAATCACTGTATTGAACTCGCCAAGTACAGGATTTGACTGATATTCCAGAGTTTTGTGCATCATATTGCGGAACTGTGTCTCGTTGTTGAAAGGCATACGACCCACTCCCACTTCAGGAAGCATGTCGTCCTCGCCTATCTCGCCCCACAGGCCGTTGTTATTCTCGTCCCAGTTGGTGTCGAAGCAGCCGTAGTACATATCGGCCGGCAGGTTGTCGACATATTCGTCAGAGACGTAGCAGTAGAGGGCGCGCCATGGCACCAGGCCGGCGTCACCGCCCAGCAATATCAGCATAATGCCGTTGTTCTCGTATTCCTGTTTGGTATAGTTGAACACCTTCTCGGCGTTGTCGCGTCCGTCGAAGTTGGCGAGGATGTCTTCCAATGCTGTGACATGTGTGCGGAGGCCGCGTGCCTCGTAAAATGCCACATATTCATCGAAATGCGACACCCATGCCTCAGGGGTGATGACCAACAGCTCGTAGCCGCTGATAGAACGGCCGCGGGTCTTGTAGTCGGCAACAGCCTCAGGGTTCTGGGCCATACGCTCCACCTTAGCCTTCACCTCAGGGGTCATCCAAAGCAGATTGCCCTTGTCGGCTCTTGAGGCAGCATACTCCACAGTGACAGTCACTGTGCGTGCGTACGACACCTTGCCTGTGGCAGGGACGTATTGCACAGGAGTGAAAGTTGCCATGGCGAAAGAGCATCCGTTCAGATACTGGCTGCTGACCTTAGAGGCGGCCTCCAGAGGATAAGTCTCGCCTGATCTGTAGAAATCCTCATCCTTTTCGAACACTATAGGCTCGGTAGACGAAAGCGGGCGGACCTGCTGACTCGGCAACAGGTTGTAAGTGCCTTCCAGCTCCACTATGTCGTCGTAGCTAACGCTGATGTTCTGTGCCTGAGTGTTAGGAGGCAGCAGCAGCGACACCTGCTGGCATGGCAGAGTGGCTTTGCCTGTCTCACCCATGTTTCTGGTGCCGGTGAAGCTGATGACATCGTAGCCATTCACCTCGCTGACCATCGGTGTACCGAAATAATAAGTTTTCTGCACTGTCTGAGCGAATGAGAGTGCGCTCAAGATGAGAGTAAACAATGTTGTCAATAATAGTTTTTTCATGGTTGTTTATTTTATTTGATGGACACACGTGGTGTGTCCTTACATTATGCGTTTATCCATTTTTCGACTTCCTCGAGCTGCAATGCCGGGACGTCCATCTTTGTCTTTTTACGGATACCGTTGAGTTTCTCGCGCAGTGCCGAAGGCTTCTCCGACTGCATCTGCTCGACGGTTGTATAGTTTTGTTTCACAAGCACTTCTGCCCATACCTCAGGCACTCCGACTGCCATGAAGTCTTCTTTTGTGGCGACTTTCTTATGCACTTCGGGGCGCATTGTCGGGAAGAGGAGCACTTCCTGAATCTGAGTCTGGCCTGTGAGCAGCATCACGAAGCGGTCGATGCCGATGCCCATGCCTGATGTTGGAGGCATACCATATTCGAGGGCGCGGAGGAAGTCCTGGTCGATCACCATAGCCTCGTCGTCGCCGCGGCCGGCGAGCTTCATCTGTTCTTCGAAGCGTGCGCGCTGGTCGATAGGGTCGTTGAGTTCGGTGTAGGCGTTGGCGACCTCTTTGCCGTTGATCATCAGCTCGAAGCGCTCAGTGAGTTCTGGGTTGTCACGATGGCGTTTGCAGAGAGGCGACATCTCGACAGGATAGTCGGTGATGAATGTAGGCTGGATGTAGTTGCCTTCGCATTTCGCTCCGAATATCTCATCGATGAGTTTGCCTTTACCCATCGACTCGTCGACTTCGACCTCGAGTTTCTTGCACACCTCACGGAGCTGGGCTTCGTCCATGCCGTTGATGTCGATGCCAGTGTTTTCTTTGATGGAGTCGATCATCGAGATGCGTTTGAACGGGCGTTTCAGGCTGATTTCCTTGTCACCGACATGCAAGACATCTGTTCCGAGCACGTCATGAGCGCAGCGGCATATCATCTCTTCGGTGAAGTCCATCATCCAGAGGTAGTCTTTATAGGCGACATATATCTCAAGACAGGTAAACTCCGGGTTATGAGAGCGGTCCATGCCTTCGTTACGGAAGTTGCGTGAGAACTCATACACGCCGTCGAAGCCGCCCACGATAAGACGTTTCAGGTAAAGCTCGTCGGCGATACGCAGATACATCGGGATGTCCAAGGCGTTGTGATGTGTGATGAACGGACGAGCCGTTGCGCCGCCAGGGATAGCCTGCAACACAGGAGTTTCAACCTCAAGATAGCCGCTCTCGTTGAAGAAACGACGGATGCTGTCGATGATGCGTGTACGTTTGATAAAGATATCTTTAACCTTATCGTTGACCACGAGGTCGACGTAACGCATACGGTAACGCAGCTCAGGGTCGTTGAACTCGTCGTATTTCACGCCGTCTTTCTCTTTCACGATAGGCAGTGGGCGCAAGCTCTTGCTGAGCACTGTCAGTTCCTTGACGTGAATTGAAATCTCGCCCATCTGTGTACGGAACACGAAGCCTTTCACTCCGATGAAGTCGCCGATGTCGAGAAGACGTTTGAACACCACGTTGTACAAGGTCTTATCTTCGCCTGGGCAGATCTCGTCGCGGTTAAGATAAAGCTGGATACGGCCGTAGGCGTCCTGCAGCTCGCAGAATGACGCGGCACCCATGATACGACGGCTCATGATACGGCCGCCGATGCTGATATTCTCAAACTTTGAGAGGTCGTTGTCGTCAAACTGTTCTTTGATCTGTGTGGTTTTCACGTTCACTTCGAACGCTGCCTGCGGATAAGGGTTAATACCGAGTTTATAAAGTTCCTGTAAAGAATTTCTCCTAATTTGTTCTTGTTCGCTTAACATGATGTATATTAATTTTTTATTTTTCAAATATGTATAATAAACTTGCAAAAATAAGCATTTTTTCAGTAAGTACACTTTTATTTACTGATTTTATTTAAATTTTGCGATAGAATAGACGTAATGGTCTGTTGTGATGGTTTCAATATGGTATAATTCGTGGTTTTCAAGCACCGTCTTCAGATCGCTGCGGATTCCTTCTCCCGTTAGTTTCAGCACTGCTTCTTTCTTCGTCCAAAATGACAAAAAAGTCATCACTTGATCAGATGCCGATTCTATTATCGCCCGCTCCTCTTCGTTCATGGTATAAGCTATCAGCGAAGATGTGATTTTACGCGGCATTTCAATATCTGCGCCAACTGGTTGATTATCAATAGCGCATAAAGCAACGTCACCCGAATGACTGAAGTTGAAATGTATTTCCGGATGACCTTTTATAATGGGTTTCCCGCCTTCGAGATATTCGAACACCGGTGGCTCGGTGATGCCGTATTCATTTTGGAGGCCTTCCATGAGGAGCAAGTACACCGCCAGCGACAGCCGCCGGCCGCTCTCGTGCGCGAACTTCAGCGCCTGCTCACGACGTTGCTCCGACACCTTCGACAAAGCAGCATCAATATCAAGCAATTCCGTATGATCGTTGAGATAAATCATGATGCAAAAATATGAAAAAAAATACTTACTTTTTAAAATATTACTATCTTTGCAAAAACAATTCTGATGGTTGACCTTCTGCAGACGAAAATAGAATACCTCAAGGGCGTGGGGCCGAAACGGGCTGAGCTTCTGAATAAGGAGCTGGGCATTTTCACGTTTCAGGACCTGCTCGATTATTTCCCTTTCAGGTATATCGACCGCTCGCAGATTCATAAGGTCAGACAGATAAGCGACGACACCGTCTATTACCAGCTCGTTGGAACGGTGAGCAACATGCAAGCCTTTGGCAGTCCGAGAGTTACGAGGATTACAGCGACTTTCACCGACGACACTGGCTCCATCGAGTTGGTGTGGTTCAAAGGTCTGAAATGGATAAAAAACCGCTTCCAGCCGGGCAAGAAATATCTCATCTTCGGCAAGGCGAGCGTGTTTAACAACCGCTTCAACTTCACCCATCCGGATGTCGAGGACTATAACCCCGACGACGTGCTCGTCGGCGAGGCTCTGCAAGGCGTTTACAACACCACCGAGAAGATGAAAAACGCAGGTCTCGGCACCAAACAGTTTGCGAAACTCATTAAGACCTGCGTCCTTCAGGTCTGGAACATGATTCCGGAGGTTTTGCCCGAGAGTCTGGTGCTTCACGACAAGCTTCTGCCTCGAAAAGAAGCCTATTACAAGATACACCTGCCGTCGAACAGCACTGATATCCAGCGTGCTACGACGAGGTTGAAATATGAGGAGCATTTCTTCTTCCAACTTAGACTTTTAGTTCATAAAAAAGACCGTCAGATAAACACCAGAAGCGTTGTGTTTCAACAGGTTGGCAATTATTTCAACACCTTCTACAAGGAACACCTACCCTTCCCTCTCACCAACGCCCAGAAACGTGTCATCAAGGAGATCCGGGCTGACTTGAAGAGCGGCCACCAGATGAACCGACTGCTGCAAGGCGACGTCGGAAGCGGCAAGACCATTGTGGCTTTGATGATAATGCTTCTCGCCCTCGACAACGGCTATCAGGCCGCGCTCATGGCACCGACGGAGATCCTTGCCACTCAACATCTTGAGACGTTGCGAGCGCAACTCAAAAGCATGGACGTGCACTTCGCCTTGTTGACTGGAAGCACCAAGCAATCCGAACGCAAACAGATTCTCGCCGACCTCGCAAGCGGCGACCTTCAGATAATAATAGGTACTCACGCCTTGATTGAAGACACCGTGGTTTTCAAGAACTTAGGGCTCTGCATCATCGACGAACAGCATCGTTTCGGCGTGGCGCAGCGTGCATCGTTTTGGGACAAGACAGCATTCCCGCCACATACTTTGGTGATGACGGCCACCCCTATTCCGCGCACCTTGGCGATGACACAATATGGAGACCTCGATGTCTCGAAAATCGACGAGCTGCCGCCAGGAAGAAAGCCTGTCAAGACAGTGCATGTGTTTCAGGAGCAACGACTTGCGATAATCGGATTCATGAAGAAACAGATTGCTGAAGGGCATCAGATATATGTCGTTTATCCGCTCATCAAGGAGTCGGAGAAGATGGACTTGATAAACCTGCAGGAGGGCTACGAGGCGATGATGCGCGACTTCCCGGAGCCCGACTATCACATCAGCGTGGTGCACGGACAGATGAAGGCCGACGACAAAGACTGGGAGATGCAGCGTTTCGTGCGTGGCGAGACACATATCATGATAGCGACGACGGTCATCGAAGTGGGTGTCAACGTGCCGAACGCCTCGGTGATGATTATCGAGAACGCCAACAGGTTCGGGCTATCACAGCTGCATCAGCTGCGTGGAAGAGTGGGCCGTGGCGCCGAGCAGTCGTATTGTGTCTTGATAACCGACCATAAGATCACCGGCGAGGGCAAGAAACGCATGGAGACCATGGTGAAGACCAACGACGGATTCGAGATCGCGGAGGCAGACTTGCAGTTGAGAGGTCCTGGTGAGACGCAGGGGACACGGCAATCGGGAATGATTGAGATGAAAATCGGGGACTTCCAATACGATGAGCCTATCATCAGGCATACGAGAAGGATGGCGAACCTGCTATTGGATGCCGACCCGACGCTGTCAAAGCCCGAGCATTACGCCACAAAGCAATATTTCACACAGCAATTCGAACGCGACTTCGACTGGAGCAGAATCGGGTGATATACTTCCTTTTTAATCTCTCACAGATTACACAGATTAACACAGAAATATACAACAAAAATCCGTGAAAATCTGTGTAATCTGTGAGAAAAAAGACTATTATTTGTCAGCTGATCTCAAGAATTTTGGAAGATCTTTCTTAAGGGATTTTGCTGGTTTAGCCTGACCGTTGTCCGGAATGATGAAGTGGCATAACGGCTGGATGTTGTCCAATTCCGCATAGTTGCTTGGCTCTCCTATCGGGAACGTTCCTGTTATCGGGTTACGGCCTTCCACTGTCTGGATAAGATTGCCACCGTAGAACACCGACAACACAAAGTTGGTTGCGACTGATGGATCGCAGTTTTCCCACATGTCGACGTACACTGTGTATTCACCTGGCTCGACGTATGCGTCCTCACCATAGGTGATGTTCTCGTTGTTGATGCCGTCGATGCTGCAACTCGGGTTAGAGTCGAGGTCAAGGACACCGCCATTTTCACTTGTTCTGTCACGGTAGAATATATGATATCCGTTAGGTTCGAAAAGGTGGAGGTCGACGTCCTTGTTGTTGTCGAACGACAAACTCACCTGAAGAGTGCCTGTGCCGACGACATGGATGTTCATCTCTGTGGTCCAGTATTCGCTAACATCGCCGTTTTCGTCAATGATACCGATAGTGATGTTGAATGTGTTGCCTTCAAGGTTCTGGTTCATAATCATAACGAAGTCATAAACAATCTCGTTCATGCCCCTGTTGTCAGGAACCATCTCGAAATGGCCTCGCACACCGTCAACACCGATGAGGATCTTTGCCGCCTCAACCATTGACGACACTGTCACATAGTTTGAACCGCCAGGAATGACTGTGTTGTTCATCTCAACCGTTGGGGCGTCGCCGCCTGTTGATGCCGGTAAGTTTGTTACGCTGTAACTCGCACCTTCAACGGTGAAGTAGTTGTTGATTGTCGGAGTGTTAGGGTTGACACCGCCACCGCTGTTGCTGTCTTTATTGCAAGCGAAAGCAATCAGCAGAAATGCTGCTACCGTAAGTAAAGGGAATAATGCTTTTTTCATTTTTTAGGAATTAAGTTAAACAATGATGTTGAATATCAATATCTACCGCAAAATTAAACATTATTTCAATACAATCGCAACAATTGGCAAAAAAGTCAAATATTTTTGAATACGAAACCTTTTTGAGAATAGTATTCCAAAACTCTCGGCAAGACGGAAATCATGTTGCTGTAGGCTTTGAGGCTGTCGTGGAAGGCAACGATGGCACCGTCGCCGGCGTTTCTGATGACATTTTGATAGACGTCTTCCGGCGAGAGGGCATGATCCCAGTCGTAGGCGATGACAGTCCAGGCGACAATCTTTAGTTTAGAGTGTAGAGTGTAGTGTTTAGAGTTGTTTAAAAAGTTTAGAGTGGATAATTTTTTCAGCTCTGACCTTTTGATTTTTCCGTGAGGCGGGCGGAAGAGGTTGCTCTGAATCAGTACGTTGGCTGCTGACACCGAGTCGACATAATCCTGGGTTTTGGTTTTCCAGCCGTTTTCGTGGTTGAAGGTATGGCAGCCCACCGAATGGCCTTCTTTTTTGATTAGCTCAAAAGTGGCGGGAAACTGCCTGACGTTGTTTCCGATGCAGAAAAACGTCGCCTTTGCATCGTATCTTTTAAGAATCTCAAGCACCAGCGGTGTTATCGTCGGATGCGGGCCGTCGTCGAAAGTGAGGTATATGGTCTTCTCGCCTGTCTTCGGCATCTCCCAAAGCAGCGACGGATAAAACATCCTGAAAATCTTCGATGGCTTGACTAATCTCACGTTGCAAAGATAGGAATTTTATATAAAACCATGACATTTTTTGTTGATGTGACACCTTTTTGTTATATTTACAGAAAAATTCAACGATGAGAACAGAAATTGACCCTAAGACATCATCGCGAACGGTATAATCACGTTCAAGACCCATCATGCTCAGATGGACGGCTACGAAATAATGGAGTTTTTCAACAAATTACAGGATGTTTTCAATAATCTGAAGATTAATTAACACTTCATTTCAGTTTAAGATCATCCTTTATATAATAAGCATTAACCATACTTTCTGTTATCATCACACATTCCTGATGGAAAAAGGCGCAGAGGTCCTTTGCGATAGCCTCGACAACTTGTTTATCGGCATCAATCAGCGACAAGACGAGGGTCTGCTCCTGTGTGTAAGCGCCATCCTCGTGGAAAAATCCGCCTTCTGTAATGACAAACGAGAATGAGACATGATGACTCTTGCAGACGTACTTCATGACATCGACATACGTCTCTGTGTTATGTTGCTGTAGCCTTGTCAGGGCATCGTACAGCCCTACATATATCTTCGTTTCAGTCATATTTTATGGCAATGGATATTAAAACCTAAAAGGAGAAAGGATTCCGCATCCATCTCCGAGCAGTTTTACATAAACTTAAAGATGTTACTGAAGCCGGTGATGGTGAAGATGGTACGGACGTTCTCATTGATACCTTTAATATAGACTTGTCCGCCTTTTCCCTGCGCATTCTGCAGTATTCCAAGGAAAATACGCAGACCGGCTGATGAGATGTATTCCAGCTCAGTGCAGTCGATGATGATGTCTTTCCCCTCCACGTCGTTGAGTGGGCTCATTGCTTTTTCGGTCTCAGGGGCGGCAGCAGTGTCGAGACTGCCTGCCAGGATGGCGACCATTTTGCCGTCTTGTTCTTGAATAGTTGTTTTCATTGTCGTTTGATATTAATTTTTCTTATTTAATTTTTTTCTAAGTGTCAATACGTTGAGGTTGTCAGAGCGTTCGTAGTTGATGGAGTCCATATTCTGGCGCATGATATGGATGCCTAGTCCGCCGATTTTACGTTCTTGGGCAGAAAGCGAGGTGTCGACCGCTGACTGGACTGTAGGGTCGAAAGGCTTGCCGCTGTCGATGATGGTGAATTTCAGACGCACATCGTTAGATGCCGCTTCTATGGTTATGTCACCATGTTCTCCTGACGGATAGGCATATTTCATCACGTTGACCACGGCCTCTTCAACGGCGACTTTGATCTTCATTGTGTCGATTTCGTCGAGTCCCACTGTCTGGCAGGCCTCTTCCACGAAGGCATTCAGTTGAGGCACTTCCTGTATGTCGTTAGGCAGGGTGATGCTTTTTCGCATCCGAGCGTCATTATGTTGCCATATATATTGTATTGCCATCATGGTGAGGTCGTCGCTTTGTTCGGCGTCGCCCACGAACTGGTGTACGGCGTCGGTCATCTGTTCGATGAGTTGGCGTGGCTCATGCTGTTGGTTATCGAGTGCGCGGGCTGCCACCTCGTTGACGCGTTCCATCTGGAATTGGGCTTTGTTGGCATTCATGGCCTCGGTGAGTCCGTCGGTGAAGAGGAATATGGTGGTGCCTGTGAATATCTGTGCTTCCTGCAGCGAGAACTTCCATTGTGGCATGAAGCCCACGGGTATGTTGGAGTCGCATGGCAGTTCGCCTATACCTGCGCCTATCAGCAGCGGGGCATCATGGCCGGCGTTGCAGTAATGCAGGCGTCCTGTAGGCAGGTCGAGCACTCCGACGAAGAGGGTGACGAACATGTGGTTTTTGTTCATGTCGGCGATGGTCTTGTTCATGATTGTCACGATGCGGTCAGGCATCGACTCATGAGCCGACACGGTGCGGAAGGTGGAACGTGTGACCGCCATGAAGAGCGATGCGGGCACGCCTTTACCCGACACGTCACCGATGCAGAAGAATAGTTTCTCGTCGCGGAAATAAAAATCGAACAGGTCGCCGCCCACCTCCTTGGCAGGGGTCAGCGAGGCGAAGAGCTGCACGTCGTCACGGTCGGCACGTGTAGGGAACTTCTCGGGCAGCATACCTAGCTGTATCTTACTGGCGATGCGGAGGTCGCTCTCTATCGTGGCCTTCTGGGCGGTTGTTTTCTTCAGCTCGTCGATGTATTTCACCAACGACTGCTGCATATTACCGAACGAATGGCTCAGCTGGCCTATCTCGTCGACACGTTGGAAGTCGGGCAACTCAGCGTCAAACTGTCCGGAGGCGATGGTCTCGGCCTCTGTGGCGAGCCGTCTGAGCGGATCCAATTCGAATGTGATGATGCGGATAAAGAAATAGAGCATCAGCAGCAGACCGACGGCGACGATGCCCATAATGGTGTTTTGCAGACGGTCGAAGCTTCTGAAGATGTCGCTTTCCGGGCATACTATTGCCATCGAGCAGCCGGTCCTGCCGAGAGGCTTATAGAACACATAGCTGTCCTTACCATTGATATGCATCTGTTTCACGCCTTCCTCACCGCGCTGCATGGCATAGCCCAGGGCGGTCATGGCCGTATCGGGCTGCTCCAGTGTCTGTGTGAAGATGGTCTGACGAGTGATTTTCGTTGTGTCGGGATGTACGAAATAAGTGCCACCGCGGCCTATCATTATGCTATAAGAATGCGGATAGGGCTTGACGGCAGAGATGGTCTTCGACAGCCAGTTGATGGAGAGGCTGGTGTTGATGACGCCTATCATCCTGCCCTGCCTGTCGTTGATGGTCTGGCAGTAACTGGTAACCATCTCGCTGGTGTTGGTAGCCACGTCGAAGTCAAAATACGGTTCCGTCCAGCACGGACGGTCGAGCAGTTTGGGCATGAGATACCAGTCAGCAAAGAAATACTGGTAGCTGTCGCTGCCGCCCTGTATTGTGCGGATGCTGTCGCCAACGTGTTTGGTGTAGGCGGAGAAGTAACATCCTTTTTCTTCAAAGTAATATGGTTCGAAGGCTACGGAGCAGTTGTAGAAGTCGGGGTTGTTTTCCAGCATGCTGCTGCTGTACACGAACATCGAGTCGGCCTGGTTGGTGTGGCGTTCCACGAGCCATTTTGTCATGTTTGACGCCACCTCCACACGGTTCAGGATGCTGTCGACGCGCAGTGATGTCTTGTCGAGGATCTGTGTGGCTCGGCTTATCGCCTCCTGACTCACGGCTTCACGGGCCTGATAGAACATCAATCCGAGTGCGGCGATGAATAAAATGGCGGCAGATACAACCACTCTCAGACTGACCCTGACCGAGAGCTTGCGTCGAATATATGCAATAATTCCATTCATAATAATCAATTGTCAATCAGTTCCTCGTATGTCACTTCACGGCTCAGCATCTTATTTTCCACCATCAGTCGGCTCGCCTCCTGCACCATATCGGGACGCAGACGGAACTCGCGTTGTTTCGACTCTCTGTCCACCAGCAGGCGCAGCACTTCTTGGAGCATCAGTTGCTGCATCACACGGTTGGTGGCGATGTTGTTCATGTCGACATATTTCATCACGATGTCCAGTGCTTCGTCGGGATGTTCGACGGCCCATTCCCAGCCTCTCTTGCTGGCTTCGGCGAAGCGTCGTGCCTGGTCCTTATGTTCTGAATAGTATTCGCGGGTCATATATACGCCGTCTTCCTGCACGTTATAGCCGTGGTCGCAGAAGCGATACACGTTTTTGTCTGTCATCTTTATTCCAGCCTGTACCAGCTGGTAGTATTCGTTATAGCTCATTGCCAGTGTTGCGTCGAGGGCGCCGGCGACAAACAGGTTGACGTTATGGGCGAAGCGCACCCACTCATAGTCGAGATGTTCCTTGATGCTCATGCAGATTGCCAACTGGCCGAATCCGACGCTCCATATACCCACACGGGCTCCTTTCTGCGTCAGCGGGTCCTGGTCGCGGGCTGAGACGATGACCATCGCGTTGTTCATCGATGTCTGAAGGATGTTTACCAGAGGGATGCCACCGTCGACAATCTCCATAGCCTGACAGAGTTGCAGTGTCGTCGCCTGGCATTGGTTCTTACGCAGGCGGCTCATGGCGGGCTGGGTGGTCAACGGATGTTCTATACGAACGTCCACCCCTGCCTCACGGTAAAAGCCCATCGCCTCGGCGACGTAATAGCCGGCGAACTGAGCCTGTGCCGTCCACTGAGGCGTGAACACAATGGTCTCATCCTGCGCTGTCACAGCATGGGACATAGCTATCATCACGGCAAGTACTATAAACATTTTCTTCATATTGTTTCAATATTAAATTTTATTAAAACACTTTCTTTTTTCAAACTTGAACAGCATAGGATATACGCCGAAGTCGACAAAGGCGATGATGGCATAGCGAGTGCATCGCACCATCAGTGCGGCGGTGCTGCCATCTGTCAGAAACTCATTTGAGAACGGCATCTTAAGCACGGTGTTAAGCACAAGATATACCGCCAGTCCTCCGAGCAGACGGGTGACCATGAATAGAGGCTTGCGCGTATCCTCATAGTGCACGCAATAATCATCGAGGAGTGTGCCGCCCATGAAGCCGACCAGCAGGCCCACCGCGGTGAAATAATCAGCGCTGGTGCAGTAGAAGAAGCCTGGGACAATGGTGAGCAGAAGTATGCCGTACAGCGTGAGCGTGTCACTCACACGTTTTTGAAGCATCTGAACAAGCACCACACTGGTTAAGCCCAGCAGCCACCCCGCCATCACATCAGTGGGATAATGAGCACCCACCACAAAGCGTGAGATGCCTGTGAGCAAAGGTATCACTATGGCAATCACAGTAAACCACCGTTTGCGCAGGTTGACAGCCAGCGAGCCGAACACAGTAACTGCATTGGTCGAATGGGCGCTAGGAAAGGAATAGCCTTGGGCAGAGATGTCGTAGATGTCAGCCTCCGAATCCACCACACGCAGTATGTTGATGCTCTCGTGGTCGAAATACGGTCTGCGGCGCATGACGATGTTCTTAATCATGGTGTTCCAGATCAGCCCCATAATGGCGATGAGACCAACCTTTCTGCCCAGTTTCTTGTCGTAGCTCCAGTACACGAAGCCCACTATCAGTATGAGTGGCAACTCTTCTCCAAACAGTGAGAAGAATGACATGAACGATATCCAAGTGTCGCTGATGTTAGCCTGGAGCCATGCCATCAGGGAGACTTCCCAGGAAAAGAAGAATGTGTTGCCGCTTAGTGCCATAATGTCAGTTTATATCAATAGACTTCGCAAAGTTAAGCAATTTTTAATACCATTTTAAAATTTGAACTAACAATTTTTGCGTCTGTGCTTGACCGCATATCCTGCGCCTAACGCTGTGAGGATGAGCAGGCCGCTGCCCAATGGTGCCGGTGTGTCCTCGCCAAAGCCGTGAGCCGTCGGCAACATGAAACTGAAGCCGCTTTCCATCAGACGGTTGCTCTCCTCCCAGTTGTTGAAGAATGCATCATTGCTAAATTGTGCCTTCGCTCCGAAGCCTGTCGAAATTATCAATGCTGTTGCTAATAATAACTTTTTCATATTTAGTAATTCTTTTATCAATTCATATCTTCTGTTTGTTCCAGTCACATTTGTTTGAGTTTCCTCCCTCTCCCTCCGGTCGAGGTCGGAATGACAACGGTCCTTCCAATAGCAACGTTGTCATTCCGAACCCCGAAGGGGTGAGGAATCTCATTCAATGTTATCTGATAACAATCTTCTGTGTCATCTCATTCAATCTGAAGATGTAAACACCGCTCTGAGACGGTTTTTCAACCGTCTGTACACCGTTGATGTACTGGTTCATTACCATTCGTCCCATCACGTCGAACACCTGCAATTCGCCTTCGCCGCTGACGATGATGTCGTTGCCGCTCTGGTAGGCGAAGATGCCGTCGGTTTCAACTTGGGTGAACACCAATGTAAACCTGTCGCTGCGGTCAGCTGATGATCCCATGAAGGTGTAGCTATCGTTGGCGTTCAGATCGATAATTTTGTCCTCAATCTTATCGATGAGCTGAATTCTCACGCCTTTGACGTTTTCGAAATTGAAGCCGATAGTGTAGCGACCAGTCTCCTTCGTCTTGAAGTTCAACGGAACTTTGCCTGTCATCTCCGATGATGCGATAGCGTAATCCTCTCCATATTGAGGGATGTACAGCTTGGCGTGATTTTCATTGAAGACGAACTTCTCGAGCTGGCTGCCTTGGTTGAAGCTAACGATGGCCTTGTCTTGGAAAGCATCGCTGCGGACACCTGCTTTTGTCAGTGTCATCTGCAAACTGCCGTTGTTGCCTGTTGATGATACCGGTGCCTTTGTGCTGAAAATTACTGTTTCCTCTGTGCCTGAGGCTTCAACAACCACACCTGTGCATGGTGGGATGGTTACCGGGCTGTATGTGTCGTAGCTGTCTATCGGCACAATTTCCGTACCTTCAGCGTTCATCTGGTAGAATGGCTTGCTGACGTAGGCATCCACTACGAACGGGTTGCCAACGAGGTTGAAGCCATCGCTGAGTCCCACCGTTTTCGAGTTTTCGGTGTTGAATGTGCCGCTGAACACCAATGTCTTTGTCTCCTTTGTTGCGTAGAGGTATCCTTGACCATTGACGATGTTGAAGCCTGCCTGGTGTTCTGAGTTGTTGTAATTCTCCCACATTACAGTACTTGGATTCAAACGGTAGAGGTCAAAGTCATAAACGCCTGTCGTGATTTCCGTTCCAACGAGGTTATTAACTGCCGTAGGCTCAATGCTTCCCTCGACTGGTGAAGCGATGAACGCCCAATGGTCGCTTTCGGTGCTATTGCCATAGCCTTGCACGGTGAGCTTGATGTTCTTGTCGGGATGATAATAGAAATTGCCACCGTAGCTGATTCCATTTGCGTAAACGTTGATGCCGCTGGTACTATAGGTGGCGACAGGTTCGCCCAAAGGCTGTATTTCCTCATCGGTGAGAGCTTGCACAGCGCCGCTGACGGTGCAGGCGTTTTGGGGCGAGCCGACCTGCGGGTTCACGTAGTAGCAGTTGGTAATGGTGCCGCTGCCGCCTTGCAGGCCCATGGGGTGCATGGAGGCGATGTTGGTGTAGGTACCATTCTCCAAGCAGTTCAGCAAGGTAGGCGTACCACTGGTGCTCCAGCCCCAGATGCCGCCGATGTTCTCACGTTCGACATCCACACCGTTGATGGTGCCGGCGAAGGCGCAGCCCTGGATAGTGGTGTTGGAGTTCAGTCCGTGGCCGATGATGCCGCCTGCATAGTTGCTGGTGATGTTAAGCGTGGCGGTGACAAGGCAGTCCTCTATCGTATTGGTGCCGTTGGCGAAGCCCGCGATTCCCGCCGTGTGGTTCTGGTTGGAGGCGATGGTGCCTGCCACTTTCAGGTCACGGATGGTGGCGCCGTTGATGCAGCGGAAGGGGGCCAAGCCCTGCTTGCCGTCGATGGCAAGTGCGGCGGTGATGGTGTGGCCGTCGCCGAGGAAGGTGCCGCTGAAGGGCTTGTTGTCGCTGTCGCTCTTGGTCAGCTTCACGTACTTGCCGCTGAAAGTGTAGCCGTGGTTGACGCTATTGGCGAAGTCGTTCCAGTCGTCGGTGCTGCTGATGAGGTAGGGGTCGGCCTCCGTGCCTGCGCCCTGCGTGGGCCATCCCCACTCCACGTTGATGGCCGAGCCGCAGACGCTGGCACTGCCACAGGCGCCGCCGTTGCCGCCGTTGCCAAAAGTAACTTCGCCACTTGGCGGATTTGCGGCACCGGAGCTCCATTCATAATTGGAATTGACCCAGCCAGCCTGATACGCTAAATAAGAGGTCAGAGCTTCTGCACCATCGGCAGCATAACTGCCATCACCATTTTGTCCACCTTTACCTCCGTAAGATGTTACATCATAGAATCCAGAATACTTATAATCCACCGCACCGGCGGCACCGCCGCCGCCACCACCGCCGCCGGGACCACCGGTGCCGATGTTGCAGGCTGCGCCGCCGAAGCCGCCGGCACCACCGCCACCGCCGCCGGACACACTATAGTTAACATCATCATCATCTATCCTGCCATGACCGCGACCGCCGCCACTTCCTGGTGAGCCTGCATTGCCGCCCGTGGCATTCACCGTGGTGCCAGTAGCCTGATACACATAGAGCGTGCCCATCGCATCAGCAGTGGAACCATTTTCGGCAGGATTGCCATTGACTCCGTTATGTCGGCGGTTCCCAGTATTATAAGAAGGATGATTTTGATAGATATTGTCATTAACGCCGCGATAGCCGTGCCCGCCGCCAGTGCCGCCGCCGGTGCCTATGCCGGCACCAGCTCCGCCGCCGCCAGTGCCGCCATTGCCACCGCTACCAGGTCTTGTATCCATACCATATATGCCACTTGCGTCGACGCCACCTGCGCCGTTGGTTCCGTTGGCTCCGTTGCCGCCCGTGGCGTTCAGCGTGCCGCCGCCGAGGAGATAGAGCGTGTTGCCCGCCGTCAGCTCAACGCCGGCGCCGCCGCCAATACGTCCATCGGCATTGGCTCCCGTGCAGGTAATCGTCATGCCCGTGGGGATGTAGAGATATACCGTGCCCCGGATGGTGAGGCCGCTGCCGCCCGCGTTGCTGTTGGTGAAACTGAGGTTGCCCGAGGCGTAATAGTACGTCGTGTTACCGGCGCTGCCGATTGTCTGCCCCGTCGTGGAGCCGGCAGTCAGCGCAGTCCATTCCGACTGTCCGCTCTGCGTATGCAAACTAACTTCATCCATGTTGAAGGTGGCGAAATCAACGTAGTACATGCCGTCGTGGAGGATGCCGTGCTCGTAGGCCGTCACCATGCCGTAGTCCTGCACCTGAGAGCCGAGGTTGGGCGAGGCCAGGGTTGTGGCGATGGCCTCGGTGCCGTAGGAGCATTCGCTGGTGTTCTTGTAGCAGTTGGTCACGGTGAAGTTGCCGTTGCCTTTCACGAGGTCGAGGCCATCGGTGCTTTGTCCGTCGGCCATCAGGAAGAGGCAGTCGGTGACGCTGGCTGTGCTGCTGCCCCATCCGTAGAAGACGCCCTTGGCCGTGCTGCCGCCTGTCATCATGCCATTGAATACGCAACCGCGAATGGTGATGTTGCTGCTGTTGCCATGTGCCAGGAAGCCGCCCATGTGGGTGCCGCTGCTGGTGACGGTGGCAGTGACGACACAGTTCTCAACGAGGTTGGTGCCGCTGTTTCCTAATGACACCAAGAGTGCCGCAGTGTGTATGTCGCCACTGATGACGCCTGCAACCGTCAGGTTCTTGATGGTGCCGCCGTTGAGACGGTTGAAGAGGGCCTTGGACCCCGTGCCGCTGATGCTGGCGGTGATGGTGTGGCTGTCGCCGTCGAAGGTGCCGCTGAAGGTGCCGCCTGCCATCGTCGTGACGCTGATGTTGTTGGTCAACTTGAAGAACGTGCCGCTGTAGGCGTTTCCGTTTGTAGTGTTTTGGGCAAACGCACCCCATTCGTCAGTGCTGGTGATGAGGTAAGGATAGGTCTCAGTGCCTGCGCCGTCGTATGTGCCTACTACGGAGAACTGCAAGGTCTTTGAACCGCCATAACCGTTACTGCCCGGTACGTGATAACCCGATATGACGAGCGTGTGGTTGCCTCTGGTGGTGAAAGTGATGGGCCATTCAGTAATGTCATTGCCGTCGAGTGTGGCGGTGTAGTCGGTATTAAGGACAAGGTCGGTTTCGCCTCCAACGGTCACTGTCGGTGTTATGCTGACGAGGCCCTCGTCAAGGTCGTAACTCTCATTCACGCCGGTGACGGTGGTGTTGGCAATGTAGTAGTCGTTACCGTCGGCCAAACGCAGCAGCCTTACAATCTCGTTGTCGGGTATTGCGGTGATGACCTGCTGGGCAGGGTGAGTGTTGTTGTAGTTCCAACTGGAATTCACATTCTTCGGATGCACGTAGTAGCAGTCGGTGACGGAACCGCTGCCCCGCTGATAGCCGATAGGATCCTTGTATCCGATTTCGTTGTATGTGCCGTTCTCCAAGCAGTTGTTAAGGATAGGTGTAGCATCGGTGCTCCAGCCCCAGATGCCGCCGACGTATCTGCGGTTGCCGCCCACACCGTTGACGGTGCCTATGAAAGCACAACTGTTGATGGTGACGGTCGCAGTACCGCCGTGGCCGATGACGCCGCCGGCGTAGTTTTCGCTGATGTTGAGCGTGGCGGTGACGACGCAGTTCTCTATCAGGTTGCCAGTGCCGTATGAATAGCCCACGAGTCCTGAAGTGTGGCGAGAGTTGGAGGCGATGGTGCCCGCCACGGTCAGGTCACGGATGGTGGCGCCGCTGATGGTATGGAATGGTGCCACGCCTCGATAGGCTTCGCCTGAGTTGGTGTTGGTGATGTTGGCGGTCAACGTCTTGTTGTTGCCGAGGAAGGTGCCCTGGAACGAGTTGGCCTCGCTCGTGCCCACCATCATCGTGACGGTGATGTCGTAGTTCAGTTTCACATACTCACCGCTGTAGTTTTTCGTGCCGTTGTTGACGTAATAGGCAAAGGTGTTCCAGTCGGCGGTGCTGCTGATGATGTAGGGGTCGTTCTCCGTGCCTGTGCCAGCGATGTCGGCGACGGCAAAGTAAGCGGTACCGTTGTAGAAGATACCGTAATCGTAGGCCTTCACCATGCCGTAGTCATGCAGCAGGTTGCCGAGGTAACCCTCAGAGGCCACCTGTACCGGGTTGCCCTGCGCCGTGCCGTAGGCTTGCGTGTAGTAGCAGCGGTGGATTAACCAAGTAGCATCGCCACGTACAAATGTCTGACAGTTTGCGAGGCCGGTGCTGATGTGGTCGGGCGCGAAGAGGCAGTCTTCGATGGTTGCCGT
>CACYHP010000003.1 GCA_902774295.1 uncultured Bacteroidia bacterium
GATAATGCAGTAGATAACTAACTAAATCGTAACCTATTACTATCAAGAGCAATTAACCTACGCTCATTTCCAATAAATTACACTCTTTTCGTAACTTCATAGTGCAAATTTACTAATTATTCTTGAATTTCCAAAACAATTTCTGTAAATCTTGTTAATCCTGTCTGAAATCATGCAAACTCATATTGCAAAATAGCAATATTCAATGCTTCTTCTAATTTACAGATTGTTTCAAGCGAAAGGTTTTCCTCGCCTTTCAGCAGACGCGATACATATTGCGGCGAACATCCCATCCTTTCTGCCAATTCTTGCCTCGAGATGTTTTGGTATTTCATAGACATAGCGACCTTTATGGCTATTTTTCTTGAATACTTCAGCCATCCCTGCGATTTGGCGGTCTGATAAACCGCCTCTTTTTCACGCCATTCCGACGGCGTCGGCGATTGATAACTGCTCAATCTGGCTATTGCTTCGTCACGTGTCATAATGCTATCTCCTTTCTGTAATCTTCAAAACTTTCTTCATCAAATACATGCTCGTTTAAAAGGAAGTTTCTGACTTTTTCCATCCTTTCCAACTCAATCAAAGTGTGTTCGCGCTCCTGCATGGTTCTCGTTAGTTTTATCGCACCTCCAGTGATAATATAGATGCCGACATTGAGTTTAATCGCATACAATCTCAACCAACTCTGCCGATTAGGACGACCTTTTTCTTTACCTAAAATCATCTCGCTGGTTCGATTATTATCAAGTGGGCGGAAAAATCTGTCAAGATTGGCTTCGGGAGAAATATCCATTATCACACAAGCCATCTCATCTCTGTCTTCCATCGTCTGATAAATAGCATCTTCGATGTTCGTTATCTTAAAATAAGAAATCAAATCATCAATATTCTGCATAAAAAAATCAGCAAGCCATTCTGCATCACTCCATTGCGAAAGCACTCTTTCAAGTGCATTGACATTGTCTTTGTCATAACGCACAGCCCACAAACGTCCATTTTCTAATATCTTATCGAAAGTCATAACCCTAAAGTTTAACGTTGCAAAGATAATAAACAATTTAATATGTGCAACCTAAAAGTTTCATTTTTTATAAAAAAAAGACGCCATAAATAAATATGACGTCTCCTCTAAAGTCTAAAGACTAACGACTAAAGACTAAATCTGTTTTAGCAGATTTACCATTTCGATTGCAGTTGTCACTGCATCGTAGCCTTTGTTTCCGGCTTTTGAACCGGCACGTTCGACGGCCTGTTCGATGCTGTCTGTGGTGAGAACGCCAAAAATCACTGGCACTTCGGTCTGGAGACCAACTGTTGCGATGCCTTTGGTAGCCTCGTTAGCGACCATGTCGAAATGTGGTGTAGCGCCACGGATGACAGCGCCAAGGCACACGACGGCGTCGTATTTCTTGCTTGCAGCCATCTTCTTTGCCACGAGCGGGATCTCGAAAGCGCCCGGAACCCAAGCCACATCGATGTTTTTCTCATCACCACCGTGACGTTTGAAAGCGTCGATGGCACCACCCAACAGCTTGTTGGTGATGATTTCATTGAAACGGCCAGCCACGATGGCGATCTTCTGGCCCTGAGCTAATAATTTTCCTTCTAAAATGTTCATGTTTTAATATTTTAAGTTGTTAATAATTCACATTAATTCGTCATTTCGAGCTTGTCGAGAAATCCTTTTTAGAATATGCTTATGCGAAAAGAGGATTTCTCCACTTCGCTCCATTTCATTCCGCTTCGGTCGAAATGACGGGAGAAACGTCTTTCACATGAAGTATATGTCCCATTTTCTTATATTTCGTATAAAGATAGAATGCATCCTTTTCGTTGCAGGTCATCTCGATAGGCTCACGACCGACGATTTCGATGCCGTAGCCTTCCAAGCCGCTGATTTTCATCGGGTTATTGGTCATCACGATGATTTTCTTTGCGCCCAGATCTGCCAAAATCTCAGCGCCGGTGCCGTAATCGCGCAAATCGGCGGCGAAACCGAGTGCGAGGTTAGCCTCGACGGTGTCCATGCCTTTGTCCTGCAAAGTATAGGCTTTAAGCTTGTTTATCAAGCCGATGCCGCGGCCTTCCTGACGGAGATATAGCAGCACGCCTCTGCCTTTAGCCTCGATACGGCGCATGGCCTCCTGGAGCTGCTCGCCACAGTCGCAACGCATCGAACCGAAAGCGTCGCCAGTCAAGCATTCAGAGTGCACACGGCACAAAACAGGCTCGTTTGTCGTCAAATCGCCTTTCACCA
This sequence comes from uncultured Bacteroidia bacterium, assembly GCA_902774295.1. Lineage (GTDB taxonomy): Bacteria > Bacteroidota > Bacteroidia > Bacteroidales > F082 > Limimorpha. The sequence continues at coordinate 2,261 of CACYHP010000003.1, forward strand.
GCGCCACATGATGCTCGCCAGTGATCTTATCTACGTAACCGACAGCCTTGAAAGTGCCATATTTTGTAGGCAGTTCAGCCTCTGTCACCTTCTCGACGAGGATCTCAGTCTTTCTGCGGTATTTTATCAGTTCAGCTATCGAAGTGATTTTCAAGTTGTTAGCCTTCGCGAACTTTATCAGCTCGGTGGTGCGCATCATGGTGCCGTCTTCGCGCATGATCTCGCAGCAGAGACCGCATTCCTTTAAGCCCGCAAGACGCATCAAATCGACAGTAGCCTCAGTGTGACCGCCACGTTTCAGCACTCCACCCTGACGGGCTTCAAGCGGAAACATGTGCCCAGGACGACGGAAATCCTCAGGACGCACGCCGTCTTCAACGACTTTCATGGCAGTAATGGAGCGCTCCACAGCCGAGATGCCTGTCGTAGTGTCTATATAATCGATTGAAACCGTAAATGCAGTGCAGTGATTATCAGTGTTTTCAGTCACCATCTGGTTGAGTTTCAAGCGTTTGCATATCTCAGAGCTCATCGGCATGCAAATCAGGCCTTTGCCGTATGACGCCATAAAATTCACGTTTTCGACGGTCGCAAACTCAGCCGCACAAATCAAATCGCCTTCGTTTTCGCGGTCAGGGTCGTCGACGACGATGATCATCTTACCAGCGCGAAGGTCTTCTAAAGCTTCCTCAATAGTGTTAAAATCTTTATTCATCTATATTAAAAATTATTGTCTTTCAATAAGTTAAGTAATCTCTCATCATTTCTTGCGGTGATATTTCCTACAAATTTCTCAATATATTTTCCGACGATGTCGTTCTCCAAATTCACGGTGTCGCCGATTTTTTTCTTCGTCAATGTCGTCTCGTCCTGAGTGTGCTGGATGATTGAAACTCCGAAGTCATAGCTGCTTACATCAGTGACTGTCAATGAGATACCGTCGATTGTGATAGAGCCTTTTTCAACGATATATCTCAAAATCTCAGGTCGTGTCTCTATTTTCACCCGTATCGCCTTGTCGTCGCGAGTCATCTTTGAGATTATGCCAGTGCCGTCGATGTGGCCTGAAACTATATGTCCGCCAAAACGACCATTTGCAGGCATTGCTCTCTCGCAATTCACTAAATCGTTGATTCTCAAATCTTTGAAATTAGTTCGGTTCATCGTTTCAGGCATCACGTCGGCGGTGTAAGAGTCGTTGTCGAATGTCGTAACCGTCAGGCAGACGCCGTTTGTGCAGATGCTGTCGCCGATATGGATGTCGTCCAAAATCTTCTTCACAGCGATTGTCAGCCTGATGCTGTTGGCACCACGCGTGATCGCCTTCACCTTCCCGATTTCTTCAATTATACCCGTGAACATATCTTTCCTTTTATTAAAATATCTCCGTTAATATTTTGAATATCAATGTCTTGTAAATTTATCGCCTCGCTCATTTTATCAATTCCCTTACCAGAAACAGGAGTCTTGGCGCCTTCTCCGCCTATGATTTTCGGAGCTATAAACGCCCATACCTCATCCACACAACCCGCCTCAAGAAACGCGGCATTGAGTGTCCCGCCGCCCTCAAGGAGAAGCGAATCGATGCCTTGCGCGCCTAATTGTGCCATAAGGTCGTTGATGTCGACATGGCCATCTTTTGATGCACAATGAATAACCTCAAGACCTCTCATTTCCAGCGTTTGCAGTGAGTCGAGGAATCCTTTTTGTTTGTTAACGTTTAAAGAGGATTTCTCCACTTCGCTCCGCTCTGCTTCGCTTCGGTCGAAATGACGGCAAGCAACGATTGTCCTGTATTCTTTTGCTGTCTTAACCAATTGAGAATCAGCAGGTATCCTTAAATTGCTATCAACCACAATTCTTATCGGCTGATGATGATTTCCTTCCAATCTGCATGTCAGCATCGGGTCGTCGGCCAAAACCGTGCCGATTCCAACGACAACGCCAGCTAATTCACTTCTCAATTCATGCACCATCTTGCGTGATTCCTCATTAGTCACCCACTTCGAATCGCCTGTATATGCTGCTATTTTGCCGTCGAGGGTCATCGCGGTCTTCATGATGACGTAGGGTCGCTTGGTAGTGATGTATTTCAAGAACACCTTGTTCATCTCGCGGATCTCGTTTTCGCAAAGCCCGACCTCGACTTCAATGCCGGCGTCTTGTAAAATCTTGACACCTTTTCCGGCCACCAACGGGTTCGGGTCAAGGATGCCGACGAAGACTTTTTTGATACCTTTTTCAATGATTATCTCGGTGCAGGGAGGCGTTTTGCCGTAGTGGCAACATGGTTCAAGTGTTACGTAAAGTGAAGCGCCTTTAGTTTCTGTTTTACAGCGTGTTAAAGCATTGCGTTCGGCATGAAATTCGCCGTATTTTTCATGGTATCCCTCGGCGATTATTTCATCGTCTTTCACGACCACGCAGCCCACCAAAGGATTCGGATGGACGTATCCTCCGCCCTTCTTGGCGAGCTTGATGGCACGCCGCATAAACTCGATGTCTTTTTCGCAATATGACATAAAAAAAGCCCTAAATAAACATCAGGGCAGCATATTTTGAAAAATTAAAACAAACAAACTTCTCTCATCCGGACTGTCACCGTCGGTTTCGGAATTTCACCGAATCAGTTCCCCTTGGGGAAGTCGCGGACTGTCACCGCCGGAAAGGAATTTCACCTTGCCCTGAAGTTTTCGACTGCAAAAATACACAAAATTTTAATATTGTGCTATATTTTGTTGCATTTTTTTAACAAAATGAAGTCGAGAGTGACCATCGCGGCCATCGCCTCAACCATAGGAACCACTCGAGGCACCACACAAACATCATGACGTCCTTGAATCTCTATTGTCGTCGCATTGCCTTGGATATCAACGGTTTGCTGAGGATACATCACTGACGGGATCGGCTTAAAAGCGACTTTGAAAACTATATCCTCGCCGTTTGTGATGCCGCCTTGCACGCCGCCAGAGTGATTGGTCTTTGTGCGGATTTGCTTGCCGTCAAACATGAATTCATCGTTACATTCGCTTCCTCGCATGCCTGCTGCATTGAATCCTTCGCCTATCTCAAAGCCCTTTGCCGCGTTGATTGTCATCATCGCCTGTGCCAACACCGCATGAAACTTTTGAAAAGCGGGCTCTCCGAGGCCTACAGGAGTGTTTTTGACGATTCCTTGGACAACTGCGCCCACGGTATCCTTTTCTTCTCTATAACGGCTTAAAATGCGTTCAATCTCGTCTTTCGAGAAGCTTTTACTTCTCTCCTCGCCAATCTGAATCACATCTGATTGAATCTCAATGCCTTGCGATGCGAGAATCTGTTTGGCGATTGCACCCGCAACAACACATGGCAACAATGTCCTTGCCGAGCCTCTGCCTCCGCCTGCATAATCTCTGATTCCATACTTCATCTGATAGGTGAAATCGGCATGCGAAGGACGGAAAACATCCTTGATATTCTCATAATCAGAGGTTTTCGCGTCTTTGTTGCGAATCAGGAACGCTATCGGAGTGCCGGTTGTCTTGCCTTCAAACAAGCCCGAGAGGAACTCAACCACATCAGGCTCCTTGCGCGTCGACATGGCATTATTCTGTCCCGACTTTCTACGTGATAACTCATTTTCAATCAATGATTTATCAAGCAAAATACCAGCAGGACAGCCGTCAATAACACCACCAATGGCCGGACCATGGGACTCACCGAAGGTAGTCAGACAAAATGCCGTTCCAAAAGAATTTGAATTCATATAAACATGTAGGGACAAGGCTTGCCTTGTCCCTACGGAAATATCAGATTTTATTATTGTTCGTTTAAAATCTTAACCTTTGCCTCGAGAACCTTGACGTCGTTCTTGATCTTGGCAATCTTCTTCTCGTATTCAAGCTTGAGAAGCTCTGACTGCTTGCTTCTTGCGAAGAATCCGATGTTGTTCTCCAAAGTGGTGATCTCGTCACGCAGTCTCTGGATCTTGGTCTGGAGGTTCATGCGTTCTCTTCTGACTTTGTCGCGTGAATCCGGATCTTCCTTCAAACCTGAGACCATGTTACGATACTCGTTGGTTGTCGCCTCGTTATCGTTGGCGCGCATCTTGTCGAACAAGCCGTCGATGAGGCTGCGGTATTCGTTCTGGATGCTGTCTTTGTACTTCATCGGGACGTGACCGATAGCCATCCATTCTCTCTGGAATCCACGGATTGCCTCCATATTCTCGTTACGGTCTTTCTTCAACTCGTAAGCCTTGATGCGCTCGATGATTTCCCGTTTTGCCTTGAGGTTAGCTTCCTCTTCGCCTTTAATTCCTGAGAAATGCTCAGCTTTTCTTGCAAAGAACGCGTCGCAGGCGCTGCGGAAACGCTTCCAGATCTTGTCTGAATGACGTTTCGGCACCGGACCTATGGTCTTCCATTCTTCCTGGAGCTGTTTGATGCGGTCGGTGGTCTTCTTCCACTCTGTCGAATCGACGAGATTCTCAGCTTCCACGCAGATTTGAACCTTCTTGTTGTAGTTTTCCATCTGCTGTACTTTGAGCTTGCTGAAGAACTCTTTCTTTGCCTCGAAGAATGTGTTCATCGAGCCTTTGAAGCGGTTCCAGATCTCATCGCTCTGTTTCTTCGACACAGGACCGATTTCCTTCCAGGTCTTGAACAAATCGTTAACCTCATTCGACTTTTTCTGATAGCCGTTGATGCTGTTAACAGGTTCATTCACAATCTCTTCCATCTTCACGCAGATAGCTTCCTTAGCCTCGTAGTTGGCTTTCTGCTCTTCCTCGATCTTTGCGTAATGCTCGCGGCGAATCTGGTTTACCTTATCGGTTGTGTTCTTGAAACGCTCCCAAATCTCGTCTTTCTTATCTTGCGGAACAGGACCGATTTCCTTCCACTCGTCGTGATATTTCTGTAATGCCTTGAACGCTTTGGTCTGTGATTTCTCAAGAAGCAGGAGTTCAGCCTTTTCGCAAAGCTCGATCTTAGCCTCAAGATTCTTCTTCAGGTCAAGGTCACGCAACTCTCTGTTAATCTTAACTTTATCGTAGAATTTCTCGATAAGGAAATGATATGTGTTCCAGATATTTGAAACCTCGTTTGCAGGCACCTGACCGATTTCTTTCCATCTGTCCTGAAGGGCGCGGAAGTCATCGTAGGTCTTCTTCAGAGTCTCTTCAGAATAAATCAAAGCCTTCAATTCCTCAATGATTTCAAGCTTTTTCTGAAGGTTCTCAGCTTTCTGCTTCTCCTGTTCTTCCTTGTATCTCTCTTTGTTTACCTTGTAAATGTCGAAAGCGGCTTTGAAACGCACCTCCAGCGGGTCGTCTTTGTGCTCATAGCTTTCTTTGTCGCCACCGTCGAGGATGAATTGCTCCATCTCTTTATCACGATCAACCTTATTGAGTCTCAAGAAGTTAGTCTTGATAGCGGCAACTTTATCCTTGATCTTAGCAACATCCGGATCATGGACTGTTTCTTCAAGAAGTTCAACGAGTTGGAGTTTGTTAAGGTTCGAGAAATCGAATTCCAACTCTTCCTCCTCTTCGTTTTCGTTGTCGTTAGATAAATCAAGCTCGGCATCCTGTGGAATTTCCTCATTTTGAGGCAAAATTTCCTCTTCAGGAAGCTTCGTTTCTTCTTCATTAACATCAATTTTCACATTGATTTTTACAGAGCCAGGCAAAATTGTCGGCTTGTTGAGTTTCTCAATTGTCTTGAGTTCGGTAGCGTTCATTTTTTGATAAATGTTTGATAATCAATAATTTAATTAAGTCGTTATCAGAATTTTGTTTTCACAAAACTCGATATTGGAGCAAAAATAGGCTGCAAAGATAATAATTTTCTCACGAAAATGCATTATTTTGAAAAAATTTTGTAAGTTTGTAACCTAAATTTTTGCGTATGTTGACTTTGGAAGAGATTAAGAAAACGATAGCGGAACTCATCGAAAATTTGGGTGAAAAAGTATTGGAAATCAATGCGATGCCGAGTTCAGGCTCGTCGCGACGCTATTTTCGGGTTAAAACCGACAAACGTTATTTGATTGGAGCACATAATCTCAACATTGAAGAAAATGAGGCTTTTTTCAGTTTTTCCAAGCATTTCCACGAATGCGGACTGCCTGTTCCAGAGATTTTGGCAATCTCTCCTTCCAAAGAGATTTACATTCAGACAGACTTGGGTGATGTCGCACTGTTCCATCATGTTGAAAACTGTTTGAAAAACGGCAAATATGATGAAAACACTATAGAATTATACAAAAAATCCCTTGATAATCTCGTTGATTTTCAGACAGTTGGACACAAAGGACTTGATTATTCCAAGGCGTTCCCCACTCCAGCTTTCGACGAGATGTCGATAATGGAGGATTTGAATTATTTCAAGTATTGTTTTTTGAAAGAACAGGAAGAGATTTCATTCAACGAGACTCGTTTAGACACTGATTTTCAACGACTTGCGAAATACATTTTGGAGGCTCCATCAGATTTCTTCATGTATCGTGATTTCCAGTCGCGCAATATCATGATAGTTGATAACGAGCCTTATTTCATTGATTATCAAGGGGGTAGAAAAGGACCGCTGCAATACGACGTGGTTTCGCTGCTGTATCAAGTGAAAGCGAGGATGCCGCAAGAGCTACGCAATGAACTGATTGAGTATTACAAAAAAAGGATTTCTCGACTCCCTGTGGTCGCTCGAAATGACAATCAGGACGTGTCATTTCGACCGGAGCGGAGCGAAGTGGAGAAATCCTCAACAGCCGAAACATTCGACAAGTATTTTCCATCATTTGTGTTATTGCGACTGCTTCAAGTTCTTGGCGCCTATGGCTTCAGAGGCTTGATACAGAAGAAGTTACACTTCATGCAGAGCATTCCGTATGCCATTCGTGAGATCATGAAGGCTTGTGACAATTGGTCGTTACCTTTCGAGTTGCCGGAACTGCAAGCTGTCATCAAGCAGTTCGGTGTTTTGCTTTTAAAATACGAAAGCGTTGAGCCTGAGAGACTTACAATCACAGTAAACAGCTTCTCGTTCAAAAACGGCGGCGTTCCTTACGACAAGAGCGGCAATGGTGGCGGTTATGTTTTCGATTGCAGAGCTTTGCCGAATCCAGGACGTTTCGTGGAATTCAAGAAAAGCACAGGCGAAGATGCTGACGTAAAAGAGTTTTTAGACGACAAACCTGACGTGCATTACTTCTTGCAGAACGTTCAAATGCTTGTATATCAATCAATTGACAACTATCTTGAGCGCGGTTTCAAGAATCTGCAAATCAACTTCGGATGCACGGGCGGACAGCATCGTTCGGTGTTTTTCGCGCAAAGAATCGGCGAGCTTATACATGAAAACTATCCGATGGTGAACGTCGAAATCAACCACTTGGCACAACATATCTCTCATGTCTATGAAGCGAAATAGAAGAACGGCATTTATCCTCGCGGCAGGTCTCGGGACCCGCTTAAAAGAGTTGACAGCTAACACTCCAAAGGCTTTAGTATCAATAAATAATAAGCCTTTACTTGAAGTGTTGCTTGAAGAGTTGATAAAACAGGATTTCAATCATATTGTCATAAATATTCACCATTTTGGAGAACAGATAATTGAGTTTTTAGGAGATTTCTCCACTACGCTTCGCTCCGGTCGAAATGACGGGGATGGTGTCGTCATTTCGAGCGAAGTCGAGAAATCTCATGCTGACGTGATTATCGAGATTTCTGACGAGCGACCGCTTCTGATGGACACGGGAGGTGCCATCCTGCAGGCTCTGCCCTATTTCGAGCAAAGCGAAGCAGTGCTGGTTCACAACGTGGATGTGCTCACAAATGTTGATTTAAAAGGCTTTTACGACGATTTCTGCAAAAGCGATGATGCCGCATGGCTTCTAACACAAGAACGAATCAGCAAACGTAAGCTGGTGTTCGACAATAACAACAATTTCCTTGGAAGGTTTAACACTGAAACCAATGATTATGACGGAAACGGCGCATTGCCAAACGAATGTAAATTATTGTCATTCAGCGGAATACATCTTTTCAAACCTCAATATTTCAAGGAGTTTGAAGTAAAGCCTTGTTACGTTTTCGGATTATATCAGAAAATCGCTGAGAATCATAAAGTTACATCAAAACTGATACATCCCGAGTATTGGTTCGATTTGGGCACGCAGGAACAACTGAAAAACGCGGAATCATGGCTTTCATCCAGAAGATAAGTGATTATATTACAAGTCATTACGATTTGACGAAGGAGAACATCACCATTGTTTTCCCGAACAAGCGTGCTGCTTTGCAGTTGAGAACCGAGCTCGCGAAGACCATAAAAACCAACTTCTGGGTGCCGCAAATCCTCTCTATCCAACAGGCGATGGAGGAATGGAGTGGCTTACAACTCATTGATAATATTGAAGTTATCTTTGAGATAATTAAGATGAATCAGGAGTTTTTCCCGTATGCTGCCCAGATGGCTAAGGATTTCGATGAGATCGACCAATACGGCGTGAATGCGGAAAAGCTTTTTTCACATCTGAAAGACGCGAAAGAGATTGAGGAATGGAATCTTGGCCTTGAAAACGGTGTGGAATCGAATTATCTGAAGTTTTTCGGGTCGCTTCTCACCTACTATAACAATCTTCGTGAAACTTTGTTGAAGAATTATCAGGGCTATTATGGCTTGATAACCAAGAAGATAGCGTCATTTGACGACTCCACTTTACAGAAATGCACCAAGGGCAGAAAAATCATTTTTGCCGGCTTCAATGCGCTTACTACTACCGAAGAAAACATTATCGTGCGCATGGTTGAAAGCGGTAACGCAGTGATGCTCTGGGACTTAGATAAGTATTATTTTGAAGATGAGCAGCAAGAAGCAGGACATTTTGCCAGAAAATTTTTCAAAAAACACCCAAATATTGAGAAAAACTTCATTGACGACAACTTCCTGACCCAAGAGAAAAAGATAAATGTAATCAGTGTTTCAGGTAATGCAGTGCAGACGAATGCCTTGCAGCTACAGCTAAAGAAGGATAAGGAGGATAAGAAGGATAAGAGAGAAGTGATTGTATTGGCGGATGAGTCGCTGTTGATACCGGTTTTGAATGCGATTCCGGAGGCAGTGGGCAACATTCAAGTGACGATGGGTTATCCTTTTGATAAGACTATAGTCTATCACTTTGTGGATCAATGGTTTAGATATCAAAACACATTAAGTGATAACGAGAACAAGATTTATCTCTGGACATTCTTGCGCTTCTGCAATTCCGATTTCATTAAGCTGATTTTCAAAGGGTTAGAATACGATAAGCTGAATTCCTGGCTGATGAAAATGGCTCAAGAATCAACTTATTATTTCAAAAAATCGGATCTGAAACAGTTTAAAGACAACACGCAACTCTTTGATTTTCTTAATCTTGCGATTAAAAAATGGAAGAATGCCAAGGAATGCGTATCATCTTTAAAGGAATTATTGATTCTTTCAATAGCAAAACTTGAGAAAAACAAAAATTTCATTAAAAATCAGATCAGCGTTGCCGGTAGGATTACCAATAGACTCGAATTACTTCTTAATAAATACTCGGATTATATCCAAATCATTGATTTACAAATGCTTTATGCGCAGGTTGCAAGTCAAATGGCAATCAATTTGCAGGGCGATAAAGATGGTTTGCAGATTATGGGATTGCTTGAAACTCGAAACCTTGACTTCGATGTCATTCATTTTTTGAGTGTTAACGAAGGTATCTTGCCTCAAAATAAGAACAATAACAGCTTGATTCCGTTTGACTTACGCAAAGCTTACGGCTTGCCGACATACGACCAGCAACAGGCTGTTTACGCATATCACTTCTATCGTCTGCTGCAAAACGCCAAGAAAATCAACCTGTATTACAATAACATTGCAGATTTGTCGGGCATGGGCGAGCCGAGTCGTTTCATCAGGCAGTTGGAGTATGAATATGCAAAAAACAATCCTAAAGTAAAGCTTGAATATTTACAATATAAATCACCATCTATCAATGATAAAGAAAATGGTATAGAGGTGGTTAAAACCGACGAAATCTTAAATAAAATACAGAAACTCTCACCTACTTCTATTGGTGTTTATGTGAGATGTCCGCTGCAGTTTTATTGGAAAAACATCGAGAAAATCGAGGACAAATCGCCTGATGAGGAGATCCAGGTAAACGTTGTCGGAAGCATCATCCACGCAACTCTGGACTATTTTTACAAGCTTTTCAACAAAAACGAGATTATTTCGTTGGCGCTTTTCGATGAGATGTACAAGAAACATTTCAAAGAATGCTATCATAAATCATTGATTGACAATGGATTCGCAAATGGTCTGCCGGATACAGGATTTAATTATCTGAACAAGACTGTCATTGACAATATGCTCGAAAACTTCATCCGTTATGAGAAGAAGTTCCTTGAAGAAGGCATACAAATGTCGATAATCGACACAGAGATCGAGCTAACCAAAGAAGTTGAATATCAAGGACACAAGGTATTGCTTCACGGTTTCGCAGACAGAATCGACAAGGTCAATGAAGAAATCAGAGTTATCGACTACAAAACCGGCAAAGTGAACCCTTACGACGTGAAAATCGGCATAAAGAACGACAAAATCACGTCGATGGCAGAAAAATCGATACAGTTGTTGATGTACAAATACCTGTATTTGCACAATCATCCTGAGGTTAAACCAGAATTGATTCAACCGGGAATCGTCGGCTTCCAGAAGTTAAGTCATGGTATTTACAATCTGGAAATCAACGAGTTACATGACCTGAGCAGCTCGTTTGAAGCGACTTGCGACAAGTACTTCAACGAGTTCTTGGAAGAGCTTTTCAACAAAGACATTCCGTTCACACAAACCGAAGAAGTTAAAAACTGCAGTTTCTGCGATTTCAAGAGCATCTGCAAACGCGGATAACTTTAGCATAATCACTTGAATATCAAGTCGATATACACTGGCAAATGGTCACTGTAGCCACCAAAGTACTTTGGTCCCACGTATGTTCTGAACAGTTTCACGCCACCAAATGATTCGTCTTTTTCAAAGAGAAAGTCGCCATGGTATATTTGTGCGCTATTTTTCTTGTACGATAAACCCTTGTCATTGTCAATCAATGATTTAGAGACAATGATTTGGTCAAAGATCTGCCAGTTGTACTGATGTTTCAATGTTCCTTCAAAGCCAAGATGCTTTCCATCGGTAAACAGATTCACTAAAACATCATTTTCACCAGTCTCATCAAGCGGTTTGGCACATAACACATCTTTGATACTCGGATCTTCCGGAGTGTCGTTAAAGTCGCCCATTATTATTATTTTAGGTATGGTCTGATGCAGAAACACCAACGAATCTACCCTGTGTTTCAATGTGTTAGCTGCAAGAGCTCGCAGTTTTATGGTCTCACGCTCGCCACCGTAACGCGACGGCCAGTGGTTGACGAAAACATGCAAAGTATCCCCTCGCCTGTCGTAAAATTTAGCATATAATATATCTCGTGTCTTATATTTCGGATTCTTTGGATTCCTCACCTTAATCGGTTCAGTATAAATGAGTTGCAGCTTGTCGATGCAATAAACCATAGCCACATCGATGCCTCGTTTGTCGTCGCCTTCATAATGAACTATGCGATAATTATGTGTTTTCAAAGGCGTTTGATTAAACAGCATTTTCAGCACATATTCATTCTCAATCTCAGCAATTCCAAGCACTGCCAGCGGTTCGTTATCCGAAATTCCCAAAATCGCCTTGTACATGTTGTTTCGTTTCTTGTAAAACCGGGATTTTGTCCAATGTTGACCGCCATTTTCAGTAAATTCGTTATAAACTCTCGTGGAATCGACAAACGGATCGAAAAAGTTTTCGAAGTTCCAAAATGCCACACGCATCCCCTCTCCCTCCTGTCCAAATGCGACAAAAGAGCTAACTACCTGTATTTCAATGATTAAACAGAATAGCAATGGGACTTTAAAATAAGATAAAGGTCTCATGTTTTTAAGTTTTTAGACAAGCAAAGATACAAAATATTTTGGGTTACGACACGTATTTTTCATTATTTTTGCAAAAATTTTCAGACATGATTAAAAAATTGTTATTTGTTGTTTGTCTACTGCTTCCAACAATCGGATTTTCACAGACTAATATTCAGTTTAAGATTGATAATCAACAAGATGACGAATATTATTTTTGCAAATATGTTGGTGCAAAGTCTTTCGTTTTGGACACTTTAAAGTCTAAAAACGGTACGATGTGTTACAAAAGCAAGACGAAATTAACCGAAGGCATTTATCTTTTAAAAAACAGTAACAACTTCCCTTTGACTGAGGTTTTGGTAAGCAACAAGCAACGTTTTAAAGTGATTATCAATGACTTGGACGATTGGAGCACTTATAAGGTAAAAGGTAGCGCAAAAGAGACAAAGCTTTACTACGAACTGATGGCTAAAGTACGCAAAACCGAGGCGGATATTGCGGCTTTGGAGAGTGAAGAAGGTTATCATCCTGAAAATTGGAAGAAAGCCGACTCGCTGAAAAAGGATTTGGATAATTTTGAAGAGTCATTGAGACTCAAGAAGAAAGACGCGTTTATCAATACGGTGATAAGTTCGTTAAAACGCCACACTATGGATGACTATTGGGATGATTTTCCGTTAAATGATCCAAGAGTCATCACCTATCCACTGATAGAGAATAAGTTAAACACATATTTCGACAATCTCTACAACGATGCAAATCTCATCAATGAAGAAATCGACAAACTTATAGCAAAAGCTGGCGATTGCGTTGCGGTGCGCGACTATCTGCTATGGTTTTTCTACATCAAATATTTCAATCCGAAATACATGAATCTTGACGACGTTTACATCCATCTCGTCGACGACTATTTCATGAAGCTGGATTTGCCTAATGTGACAAGCAGCATGCTGAGCATAATGGCAGACCGAGCCAGTTATCTTGAAAACCTTAAAATAGGCGCAAAACTGCCTGAAATTGGAGATATGTATTCCATTGAAGCCTCTTATATTGTTGTGGTTTTCTACGATAAGACATGCCAGAAATGCGCTAAGGAAGGCCTTATCTTGGAAGAGACTCGTGAACGTCATCCTGAGATGGTGATTTTCCCGGTGGAAATCAACTCGACAGACATAAACAATCTGCTTTCAAAATACGATATCCAGAACACGCCGATGATATATGTCCTTGATAAAGATAAACATATCATTGCTAAACGTATCAAAGCGGAACAGGTTGAACTGGTTTTAAACATGGATTAATATGAGCAAGTACGACACAATTTGCGCTGTTTCGACAGCATCCGGAACGGGAGCCATAGCGGTAATCAGACTTTCAGGCACAGATAGCCATGATATTGCACGCTATATCTTCAGAAAAAACGGCAATACATTGAACGTCAATGAGATTGAGCCTTACAAAGTGTATTATGGCGAGATATTCGACCCTGTGCCGGATGACAAGCCGATGATCGACGACGCGTTGGTGACTTTTTTCAAGGCACCCCACTCCTACACCGGCGAAGATTCCGTTGAAATCAGCTGCCACGGCTCGGAATTCGTGCAGCAGAAGATATTAGAATTGCTCTGCGTCAGAGGCTGTCGTCTTGCTGAACCTGGAGAGTTCTCAAAACGTGCCTACATCAACGGGAAACTCGATTTGGCACAAGCCGAGGCAGTCGCCGACCTGATAGCGGCTCAAAACGAGGCAGAACACAGGATAGCAGTGAATCAGCTCAAAGGCGGTTTCTCAAATGAATTACGTGACTTGCGCTCAAAGTTGGTCGATTTGACCTCACTTTTGGAGCTTGAGCTCGACTTCTCGGAGGAAGACGTGGAGTTTGCTGACCGTACCAAGCTTAACGACCTGCTTGACACCGCCTTGAAACATATCGGAAAGCTCACCGATTCATTCAGAATGGGTAACGCGATAAAACACGGCATCCCTGTGGCTATCGTAGGTGAAACAAACACTGGCAAAAGCACGCTTTTGAATGCCATCCTCGGCGAAGATCGCGCCATCGTCAGCGATATCGAAGGAACCACACGCGACACCATCGAAGAGACATTCACCATTGAAGGCATGATGTATCGTTTCATCGACACAGCAGGCATACGTGAGACCACAGAAACCATAGAAAAGATCGGTATTGAACGCACTTTCAAGAAGATCTCGGAAGCCGACATCGTTATTGGCCTGCTCGACGGCACCAAGTCTGTGAAAGGCATCATCAAAGCATGGAAAGACATTGTAAACCGTGTTAATTTGTTGAAACAGAATCTCATCATCATGGTGAACAAGAGCGACATCATGGATGCAACAAAAATGTTCACCCTGAACGACGATTATCTCGATTATATGAAATCGACATACGAAAAAAACATCGAAAATCATGGCGGCTACATGACTGACGAGTATTGCTACAGCATTACAGGAATGGATTTGTACGACATCCACGGTCTGCTCACATTCTCGTATATGTCGGCAAAGAATCCGGAAGATATTGAGAACTTGAAAAGCAGCATACGCCATCGTTATACCGATATGCCAGATATTGATGGAAACACCACATTAGTCAGCAATATCAGGCATTTTGAGGCGTTGACCCATGCTAAAGAAAGCCTTGAGCAGGTGAAAAACGGTTTGGAAAACAAACTCTCCGCTGATTTACTTGCCGAGGACTTGCGACAGGCGCTTTATCACATCGGGAGCATCACCGGAGAGGTCACAAACGGCGAGGTTTTAAACAACATCTTCAGCCGTTTCTGCATCGGAAAATAAGATCTCAACTATTCCTCAGCTGTAGCTTTGTCTAAGCGTTTCATCATTGAGAACATGAAGATTGCGGAAATCACGCAAAGCACTATCAAGACACCCCAAATCATCACCAGAGAAAGTCCGGTGTTCCAGATATTACTGATGACTGAGGTCAGATAGTTACCTATTGCTGTCGCGCCGAACCAAAGTCCCATCATCAAGCCTTTGAGTTTCGGAGGAGCCACTTTCGACACAAAAGAGATACCCATTGGGCTGAGCAGCAGCTCTCCAAAAGTAAGCACTAAATAAGTGGATATCAGCCAGTTAGGTGATACAAGGATATTGCTTACACCACCAGTCTCGGCGAGCTCCTTCGGTGACGGAAGTCCGATTGATGCGGCTGCCATCACGCAGTAACCCAATGCTGCCACCAACATTCCCAATGCAATCTTACGAGGTGCTGAAGGCTCTTTGCCTCTCTTTGCCAATGCGCCGAACAACGCTATCGAAACAGGTGTCAGTGCCACCACAAAGAACGGGTTGAAATGCTGGAAGATCTGAGGAAGCAGCTCCACCCTGTCGTCGACGGTGATGGCTTTATACCACACACCTGCCACACATGCCGCCAACAACAAGGCAGAAAGAAGCTTTCCCTTTTTTGTATCACTTTGGAATATTCCAAACAAAGCATAAACGCCAACGGCTATCATCGCCAGCGTGAACACGTCGAATCCAATGCGGGTCCAGCCTGTCGCCACCGATGCTGTATAGTCACGGGCGAAATACGTCAGTGTCAGACCAGCCTGCTGGAACGCCATCCAGAAGAAGATAACCACTGCAAACACGAGGAACAACGCCAAAACACGGTCTTTTGTCTGTTTTGGAGTCAGTTCAACAACCTTTTCTTCAACGGCTGCCTTATCGCCTTTACGAACATCGACATGTTTGAACAGTCTTCTGAAGCCGAAATAGATTGCAATTGATAATATCAACGAGAGACAAGCGATGCCGAATCCATAGCTGTAAGCCACTGATAATGAATCGATATAGCTTGTACAGAAGGCGGTCATGTCGCCATTGAAACTGCTCTGATATCCTGCTAAAGTCTCGAGACGTGTCATACCGTCGGCAGTTATCGTTCCGTCAAGGAATTGATGTGCTAATGATGGAATATTGGCATCATATGTATAGCCGCTCTTACCCAAGAAAAGGTTGGTGACAGCTGTTGCTGTAGTCGGAGCAAACATCGAGCCGATGTTGATTGCCATATAGAAAAGGCTGAATCCGCCGTCACGTTTTGCAGCATATTTTGCATCGTCATAAAGATTACCGACCATCACCTGCAGATTGCCTTTGAACAAGCCTGTTCCCACTGCGATGCAGAACAAAGCTATTATCATCATGGTGAATGCCATGCTGCCAGCAGCGTCTTTTTGTGTAAACAGCAGCAGATAACCTGTAAACATCACCAAGATTCCGGTGACGACGGTCTTGCCATAGCCCCAGAATTTATCAGCAATGAAGCCTCCTAAAATCGGCATGAAATAAACCGTGGCAAGAAAAACTCCATAAAATTGTCCTGCCGCCTTAGCCGACAAACCGAATTTTGCCTGCAAAAATAATACAAATATTGCAAGCATTGTGTAATAGCCGAAACGCTCGCCAGTATTAGCCAAAGCGAGAGCGTACAAACCTTTTGGATGACCTTTAAACATAATACCTATAATTAAATAATAGCGCAAAAATAAAAAAAATTCTTTAATCTTTCAGCATTTTTACCTATTTTTGCAAACTGAAAAGCAAGATTAGCTAACTACTTTTATTTCATTGAAAATCAATATATTACAATGAGTCAAAATATTTCAAAATTAAGAAACATCGGTATTGCTGCGCATATCGATGCAGGAAAGACAACTGTTTCCGAACGCATTTTGTTCTTCACTGGCGTGAACCGCAAACTCGGTGAGACACACGACGGTCAGGCTACCATGGACTTCATGAAACAGGAGCAGGAGCGCGGCATCACCATTGCTTCAGCTGCTATTACAACGCATTGGAACGACTATCAGATTAACTTAATCGATACTCCCGGCCACGTCGATTTTACTGTGGAAGTGGAGCGTTCGTTGAGAGTCATCGACGGCATGGTGGCAGTGTTCTGCGCTGTCGGAGGCGTGCAGCCACAGAGTGAGACAGTGTGGAACCAGGCTGACAAATACCGCGTGCCACGTATCGCTTTCGTGAATAAGATGGACCGCACCGGTGCCGATTTCAATGAAGTCGTCAACCAGATGAACAAATATCTCGGAGCCAACGCAGTGCCGCTGCATCTGCCCATCGGCGTGGAAAACGACTTCGAAGGCATGGTCGACCTCGTTAACATGAATTCGGTGATTTTTAAAGAAAAAGAACGCATCGTCGGTCCTATCCCGGAGAATCTGATGGGACAGGCTCAGGCGGCACGTCAGAACCTCATAGAGCATGTCGCTGACTTTGACGATGACATCGCCGAGCTTTATCTCGCTGAGGAAGAGATCCCGGTAGATATGCTTAAAGCAGCCATCCGCAAAGCGACTATCAAACTCATGATGGTGCCTGTTTTGTGTGGCTCTGCATATAAAAATAAAGGTATCCAGCTGTTGCTCGACGCCATCGTCGACTACCTGCCATCACCTAAGGACCTCGGCGCCATCATCGCGCACGACCCTTATGATGAGGAGAAGACATGCCAGCGCAACCCTGTCGAGAGCGAGCCATTGGCAGCCCTCGCATTCAAGCTCATCAACGACCCTTACGTAGGTCAGCAGACGTTCATCCGCGTGTTCAGCGGCAAGCTCACCAACGGCATGAGCGTGTACAACACCAACAAAGGCAAGACTGAGCGTATCGGACGTATCTTCCGCATCAAGGCTAAGGAACGCGAGGAGATTCAAGAGGCAAGCGCAGGTGAAATCGTGGCTCTCGTGGGTATGAAGATCACACGCACAGGCGACACCTTATGCGACGAGAACTCACCGTTGCTGCTTGAAAACATCCATATCCCGCCAGCGGTCATCGAGATGAAGGTGAACCTCGAAGATAAGAAAAACCGTAACAAACTCGGTGAGGCATTGGCTAAGCTTTGCAACGAAGACCCTTCGTTCCGCGCTCATTTCGACGAGGAGACCGAAGAGACCATCATCGCGGGCATGGGCGAGCTGCACCTCGAGATCATCGTCGACCGTCTGAAAGACGAGTTCAAGGTGCCAGTAAGCGTTGGCGCGCCATCGGTATCATTCAGAGAGACAATCACTTCACAGTTCGAATGCAACTATAGATTTGTGAAACAAACTGGCGGCAAGGGTCAGTTCGCACATACCGTCATCCGCTTCGAGCCTAACCCAGGCAAGGGCTTCGAGTTCGTCGATATCACCAAAGGCGGCGTGATTCCTAAGGAGTTCATCCCATCAGTGGAGAAAGGTCTGCAGGCTGCCATGAACAAAGGCCCATTCGCAGGTTATCCTGTCGTTGACGTGAAATGCGTGCTCGTGGACGGTAGCTCCCACCCTGTCGACTCATCGGATATGGCGTTCCAGCTATGCGCCCAGATGTGTTTCAAACAGGCTTTCATGAAGGCAAATCCAGTATTGCTTGAGCCTACGATGAAGGTCGAAGTCAACACTCCCGACGACTACATCGGCAACGTCACCGGCGACCTCAACAAACGCCGCGGACGTATCGAGGCTATGCGCCGTTTCCGTAAAGGCTCGCAGAAACTCGACGCCTTCGTGCCTCTGATGGAGATGTTCGGCTACGCTACAGCATTGCGAAACATCACTTCCGGACGAGCGAACTACTCGATGGAGTTCCATCAATACGTTCCGATGCCTCGCGACAAGCAGGAAGAAATAGTCAAGGAAAGAAATCAAGAAAAATAAGGCTTGCAAAAGCCTTATTTTTTGTTCCAGAATGTAGGTGTGAACAGCAACAACACGGTGTAGATTTCAAGACGTCCGATAAGCATCAGGAACGACATCACCCATTTTGCTGTGACTGTCAAATCTGAGAACGTCGTAGCCGGACCGGTTGATTTGTAGCCAGGTCCCATATTACTTAATGCAGTGACAGTGTTAAACACACTCTCCTCAAAATCGCATCCGGTGATAGCAAGCACGATGACGCTCACAATGCATATTATGACGTAGAAGAACAGAAAATTCAGTGTCCTGAGAAGAATCTCGTTAGACACCACCTCTCTCGACACTTTCACTGTAAACACTGCGCTTGGATGCAGGAACTGTTTAATGGTTATGCGGATTGACTTCAGGCACACCATCCAACGTATAATTTTAATACCTCCTGATGTTGATCCCGCACATGAACCGCTGAGCATAAGCAGCAATGTCGGGAAAAGGAACAATCCACCCCAAAGTGTGTAATCATAATAAGAACCCTGATATCCTGTCGAAGAGACGATTGTCACGACATGGAACAAGGCGGCGCGGAACCTCGACTCAAATGTCGGCTCTGGATATGCTGAAGTGTCAGTGACGATTGTATTAACGTTTGGAGCATAATAGAACAAAGCCGTCATGACAGCCACCATAATGACTATAACACCAAAGAACCAACGCAATTCCTCATTTTTTAAGAAATATTTCACATCGCCTCGCGAAAGGAAATAATACAAAGAGAAGTTAATTCCCGATAATATCATGAACAGGACGCAGAAATACTCTACATAACTCGAGTTGAAATATCCTATGCTCGCCTGATGTGTGCTGAATCCACCGCTCGACATGGTTGTAAATGCATGACATACAGCATCATACAGATTCATCGGACCTGCCCAATAAACCAAAGCGCAGCAGACTGTCAAGAACATATAAATAATCCACAGATGGCGTGCTGTGACAGCCATTTTAGGATGTAACTTCTTGACACTCAGACCAGACATCTCAGCCGCATAAAGTGTCGTTTTATTTGATTTCTTATTCAAAGCAGGGATGATGGCAAGGAACAACACGATGATACCCAAACCGCCTAACCATTGTATAACGCTGCGCCAGAACAAGATGCCATGTGGCTGAGAATCAATGTTATTCATGATCGTCGCACCTGTCGTGGTAAAGCCCGACATCGACTCAAAGAAAGCGTCGGTAACGTTGTCGATGGCGCCAGTGAAAATGAATGGCAGCATTCCGAACACTGCAAAGAGCACCCATGCCACGGTGACAAGCACAAACGAATCTTTCATCGTGAGGTTGTCGATTTTCTTCACTCTTTCATCGCCTCTTCTAGCTCTCTCACGACCAGCTGACAGCAGGATAAAGCCAAAGATTCCCGTGATCATGGTGGATGCAAGCAGCGCCACCACGTCTTTCTCGCCGCAGTGCACGTTGTAATATAACGCCACCATCGAGGCGACCAGCATGAAGAACGCCTCAACGAGAATAAAGACACCGTAAATCTTCGCTTTCATTTTCTAAATGTTGTACGCTTGCAAAAATATATATTTTTTAAATACAAACAAAAAAAGTTTTGTTGGAGATTATGCACTTGGGGTGAAATGACGGAGTACGCCTCTGAACTGACAAAAATCGACGTTGAAAAGTTCCAAATCATTTAAAATCATTTGCATAAAATCTCTATCTTTGCGACCTATTATTAATAGGTATGAAAAATAAAAAAAATTAAGATAAAATGACAAGATTGAAAAGTGTATTTACGACGATTTTATGCCTTTCGATGGTTATGGGGAGCAGTCTTGCAAAAGCCCAGCAGGCACAGGACTCGCTGATCATCAGCCTCGACCAGGCAATAGAAATCGCTCTTGATGAAAGCAGAACCATCAAGATTGCTGACATTAGCATTGAAAAATCAGGATACGCTAAAAAAGGCACATATGCCGCCCTGTATCCTAATATCAACGCCAACGGAAGCTACCAGAGAACAATTAAAAAGCAGGTGATGGCTATGGATTTCGGCGGTCAATCCATGGAAATCGCAGTCGGTAAATGGAACAACGTAAACGCTGGAGTTAGTGCAGCAATGCCTCTCATCAACGCACAGCTGTGGCAGACCCTGAAGCTGTCGGCATTGGATGTGGAACTCGCCGTCGAGCAGGCCCGCTCTTCGAAGATTTCGATGGTGGCACAGGTGAAGAAAGCCTATTATGCAGTGTTGCTGGCACAGCAGGTTCATGAGGTTTACAAAGAGGTTTACGACAACGCTGTCAAGAACTTTGAGAGCACCGAGCAACTTTACAACGCTGGCAAGACATCAGAATATGAATATCTTAGAGCGTCAGTTAACGTCAAAAACGCTGAGCCTAACGTCTATAGCTCCTTGACTGCAATCGAGCTCGCCATCTGGCAACTCAAAGCTGTGATGGGCATCGACCTCGAGACAAGAATCAGCGTGCAAGGCAACATCGACCAATATAAAGACGAGATGATGTCGTACACCATCACAAGCGATGACGTGAATCTTGAAAACAACAGCACTTTAGCACAGATGGCAATTCAGAATCAACAGTTGGAGCGCACAATCAAGATGACCAAAGCTCAATACATTCCTACCCTATCAGCTTCATTCTCATATAATTACATAGCGATGGGCGATGATTTCAAGTTTAAATGGAATCCTTATTCAGTGGCTGGTTTAAGCCTCAATATCCCAATTTTCGAAGGCTTCTATAAACGTAATACGATCAAGCAGTATAAGGCTTCGCAGAATATGCTGGAACTTAGCATCGAAGACACTGAAAGAAACCTGAGAGTGGCATTCAAGAATTACGAGAATGAAATCACCACATACATGAAAAACTACGCTGCAGCCGAATCGACAGTGGAAATGGCTCAGAGAAGCTACGACATCGCTGAGAAGATGTATGAGCTTGGAACGACAACACTCACAGAGCTCAACGACGCCCAACTCGCATTGGTGCAGGCGCAACTCACAATGAGCCGTACCGTTTACAACTTCATGGTTACAAAGGCTTCAATCGAAGAACTTATAGGTGACGAATTTAAATAAGATAATAAAAATAGACGAAATATGAAAAAGCTAAGCACATTATTAATCGCATCAGCCGCTGTCGTTTTGATGTCATGCGAACAGCAGAATCAGAACACTCAGCAGGTTATGGAAAACCCAAAAGTGACAGTCACAACAGTAAACGCCGAATATGTCTCACAACTTTCGGTCTATCCTACTACTATCGAAGCCGATATCGTGAACAACATCGCGCCACAGTCAGCAGCACGTATCAGCAAGATTTTTGTGGAAGTCGGCGACAAAGTCGAGGCAGGTCAGACACTTGCCGTCATGGACAAGGTGAATCTCGACAAGGCAAGACTTCAGCTCATCAACGACTCCATCGAATTCGGTAGAATCAAACAGCTTCATGAAATCGGAGCCACCTCACAGTCAGATTACGAGGCGATGACGTTGAAATACGATGTGACGAAACAAACATACAAAAACCTCTTGGAAAACACCGTCTTGAGAAGCCCTATCGCTGGTATAGTGACAGCCCGCAACTATGATGTCGGTGACATGTATGCTATGACGCAACCGCTTTTTGTCATACAGAAAATCAATCCGGTGAAGATGCTCATCAACATCTCGGAAAGCCAGTATTCACAGATTAAGAAAGGCATGGAAGTGGAAATCACCACTGAGGCTTACGGCGATCAGGTGTTCAAAGGTATCGTCGACCTCATCCATCCTACCATCAACGCGATGACACACACTTTCGCCGTCGAGGTGAAGTTCGCAAACAAAGATCTCACATTGCGCCCAGGTATGTTCGCCCGCGTCACAGTCAACTACGGCGACAACTTCCGCGTTGTTATTCCTGACAGAGCTGTCATGAAACAGGTCGGCTCAGGCGAGCAGTATGTCTATGTCTTGAACGCCGACGGCACAGTGACTTACACCGTCGTCGAACTCGGCCGCAGAATGGGCAACAGATACGAGGTCATCAGCGGCTTGGACGACAACGCCACAATAGTCATGACAGGTCAGACAAAATTGAAAAACGGTATCACCGTCGATGTAGTGAAATAAGTTTTTAAATAAAAGAAAATCATGAGTTTATATAGAACATCAGTAAACCATCCGGTAACGGTATCACTGGTTTTCATTACGGTGGCGATTCTGGGTGTGTTCGCACTGACCAAGCTGTCGATCAACCTCTTTCCAGACATGGGAACCAATGCCATCATGGTGATGACGTCATATTCAGGCGCCAGCGCGGAGGATATCGAGACGAATATCACCAAGACTTTGGAAAACACCCTCAACGGCGTGAGCGACTTGAAACACCTCTCGTCGTCATCAAAAGAAAACGTGTCAGTCATCACACTGCAGTTTGAATACGGCATTGATATTGAGGATGCGACAAACAACGTGCGAGACAAATTAGACATGGTGCGGCAATACCTGCCCGACGGAGCAGGCAACCCTACCATCTTCAAGTTCAGCATGGAAGACATCCCTGTGATGTTCCTTTCCGTGACAGCCGAAGAGAGCCTTTCGGGTCTCGACAAAATCCTTGACGACAAGCTCACAACACCTTTGGCACGTGTTCCAGGTGTGGGTACCGTCTCAGTGTCAGGTGCTCCAAAACGTGAGATTCAGGTGTATGTCGATCCTAACAAACTTGAAGCATACAACCTCACTGTTGAACAGATTTCGCAGGCTTTGGCATACGAGAACCGCAACACTCCTGCAGGAAATATCGACATCGGCTCAAACACTTACGCTGTGCGTGTCGAGAAAGAGTTCAAGTCAGCAAAGGAGATGCTCAATGTGGTTGTCGGCACCTTCCAGGGTACACCTATCTATTTAAGAGACGTAGCGAGAGTGAACGATGGCGAACAGGAACGTCTGCAAAAAGTGTTCTCTAATAAGATTCAGGGCGCCATGGTGACAATCCAGAAACAGACTGACGCCAACTCAGTGCAGGTGTGTAAGGGCATCAACAAAGAACTGGAAAAGATAAAGAAGACTCTCCCGTCAGACATCCAGATTAACCTGATTAACGATACGAGCGAGAGCATCATCAACACCATCGACTCATTGAAAGAGACTATCTTCATCACGTTTATCGTGGTTATGCTGGTGGTGTTTGTCTTCCTTGGCAGATGGAGAGCTACCATCATCATCGTGTTGTCAATCCCGATCTCATTGGTGGCCTCAGTGGTGTACCTCTTTGCAACAGGCAACACGTTGAACATCATCTCAATGAGTGCTTTGACCATTGCTATCGGTATGGTGGTGGACGACGCTATCGTGGTCTTGGAAAATATCACATCGCATATCGATCGAGGCGCGAAGCCGAAAGAAGCTGCTGTACACGCCACTCAGGAGGTGTCAATCTCCGTTATCGCCTCTACCCTCACCATGTTGGCGGTGTTCTTGCCTCTCACCATGGTCAACGGCGCTGTCGGCGTGTTCTTCCATCAGCTCGGCTGGATCGTCAGTATCATCATGATAGTGTCAACATCAGCTGCATTGACGTTAGTGCCGATGATGTGCTCAAAGCTTCTGAAACGCAACCCGAGAAGCCACGCCTGGCATAAGATTCTGTTCACACCTATTAATAAAGGTCTCGACGCGCTGAGCCGCGGCTACGGACGCCTCATCAACTGGTCTGTGACACACCGCGCAATGACGATTACTATCGCCATAGTGATATTCGCTGTGACACTCATCGTCACCTTGCCGGGAATGAAGACAGAATATCTGCCAAGCATGGACCAAGGTCGTCTGACAATCAATATTGAGATGCCTGTCGGTACTCAGGAAGACATCACCGGTCAGCTTGGCGCTGAATTGGCAGAAAAATACATGGCTGAGATTCCTGAAATCAAGGTGATGAACTATCGTTATGGTGTCGCTGACGAGGAAAACGCCTTCGCATCAATGCAGAGCAACGGTACTCACATCCTCGCGATGAACCTCAACCTTGGAAGTAAGGACACACGTAAGAGAAGCACTCAGGAAATTGCAGAATATATCCGTAAAGACCTGAAAAACAACGCTGTGATTAAGAAATACAACGTCTCTGAAGGTATGGGCATGGGTTCGACAGCCAGCGTGAAGATCGAGGTTTACGGCTACGACTTCAATGTATCCGACCGAATCGCCAACGATTTGGCAT
The DNA here is from genome assembly GCA_902774295.1 of uncultured Bacteroidia bacterium. Lineage (GTDB taxonomy): Bacteria > Bacteroidota > Bacteroidia > Bacteroidales > F082 > Limimorpha. Next base: position 27,181 of record CACYHP010000003.1, read on the forward strand.
TAGAGCTCCGTGAACGTCCGGAGATTTCGCAGGTGCTCATCAGCCGTGACGAATACACCCCTGAGATGCACGTCGACTTCGACCGTGAGAAGCTTATGCTCAACGGCATCAACATCACAACAGCTTCACAATATGTGAGAAACCGCATCAACGGTTCAGTGATGTCATATTTCCGCGAAGACGGTGACGAATACAACATCCGTGTGCGTTACGCTCCAGAATTCAGAACAGGCGTTGAGAACATCGAAAACATCGTGCTTTACGGTGCATCGGGTAACGCTGTGAGATTGAGCGAGGTGGCAAAGATCGTTGAAGGTCGCACCCCTCCTACTATCGAGCGTAAAGACCGTGAGCGTATCGTAACTATCACAGGCATTGTGTCGAAAGGTTATGCCTTGAGCGATGGCGTGGCAGCATCTGAAGCATGCATCGACAAAATTGAGATACCAGCCGAATTCCTGGTGAAGATCGCCGGTGACTACGAAGACCAGCAGGATGCATTCAAAGACATGTTCACACTCATCATCCTCATCGTCATATTGGTTTACGTCGTGATGGCATCACAGTTTGAGTCATTGCTCGACCCGTTCGTCATCATGTTCTCGGTGCCTTTTGCTATCACCGGAGTTTTGATTGGACTTAGGGTCAACGGCATGGCGCTCGGTGTTATGGCGCTCATCGGTGTCATGATTTTGATGGGTATCGTGGTGAAGAACGGTATCGTGCTCATCGACTACACCAGATTATGCCTCGAACGCGGCATGAGTGTCAACGAATCAGTCGTGACCGCCTCACGCCAACGTCTGCGTCCTATCCTTATGACCACACTCACCACCGTGCTCGGTATGGTGCCTATGGCTCTCGGAACAGGTGAAGGCGCTGAGATGTGGAACGGCCTCGGCGTGGTAGTGTCATGGGGTCTCTCGATATCGACACTCATCACCCTCGTCCTCATCCCGACATTGTACGCTATCTTCATTTCAAGAAGAATCAGACGTCAGGAAAAAAGACATGCAAGACTTGCAATGGCTAACGAACTTTAAAACGAAACAACATGACAGCAATATTCATCGCCTATAATCAGGCATATTATGAAGAAATCTCCGAACTCCTTGAAAAACAAGGAGTTCGCGGATTCACCAAGTGGAACGAGATCACAGGCAGAGGCTCAGCAACGGGCGAGGCACATTACGGCACCCACACCTGGCCAACGTTCAACGACGCCATGCTCACCTTCGTCGACGACGACAAGGTGGACAGCATCATGAACGCATTGCACGAGCATGACCTTCAGACTCCTGAACTGGGTCTGAGAGCCTTCTCTTGGAAAATCGATAAAACTATTTAATAGAAAAACGATAGACGCAGGTGTGACTATATTTCTCACCCGGACGTAACACCACGCTCGGGAAATTCGGCTGATTTATAGCATCAGGGAACTTCTGCGTCTCAAGGGCTAATGACGCACGGTTGCATAACGGCTTGCCATATTTTCCTGTCGTCTTGCCATCAAAGAAATTACCGCTATAGAACTGGATGCCAGGCTGGTCGGTCAGGACTTCCATCGACCTACCCGACTCCGGCTCGTAAACAGAGGCTGCCAAACCCATCTGACCAAGCGCCTTGTTCAACACCCAGTTGAAATCATAACCGCCACCGTACTCCATCTGTGGATGATAAATCACGATATCACGTCCTATTGGCTTCGCTTCCGTGAAATCCATCGGAGTGCCTGTGACAGGGATGAATTCACCTGTCGGAACAAGACCTTCGTCAATCTCAGTGATAAGCTTTCCGTTAATCTTCATCTCATGGTCAAGGATTGTACCATTGCCCTCACCTTTCAGATTGAAAAACGAATGATGCGAGAGGTTGCATACCGTCGAAGCGTCGGTAGTTGCAAGATAATCGACAAGGAACTCGTTATTAGGTGTCAATGTATAAGTCATGGTGATGTCAAGATTTCCAGGGAATCCATCCAATCCGTCAGGTAACACGACATGCAAAACTATTGAGGTATCGTTCACCGACTGAACATCCCAGACCACACGGTCAACGCCGTACTCGCCGCCATGAAGCGTGCAGTCGCCATTATTCTTTGGAAGCTCATATTTCTTGCCGTCGAGAGTAAATTCACCATGACCGATGCGGTTTGCGCAACGTCCCACGACAGCGCCGAGATATCTCTCGCCAGTACAATTAATATATCTGTCAATTTTGTCGTAGCCAAGCACGATATCCTCGAAACTTCCTCTCTTATCAGGCATCCACAGCGACACTACACGACCACCGTAGTTTGTGACCTGCATGGTTAAAAATCCGTTCTTCAAAGTGTAAAGCGACACTTTCTTGCCATCGACTTCAGTATTGAAATCATTGACATTTAATAACTTAACTTCGTTTTTCTTAGTACAACCTATCATAATCAATGTGCTTAATGCTAAAACTAAAAACTTTTTCATTATCTAAATTTTATATTGCAAAATTATAAAATATTTCAAACATAAACCATTTTTTAGTAATTTTGTCACGATGAGAGAAGTTAAAACTATACGAAAGCATTACGAAAGTCGCGTCCGCTGGGAAGCCGTGATTATATATATCATAGCGATTCTCATCTGCTCTTCTATGATTTATTACGTCTCGAATCTTAAAAAATCAATTCTGGATCAGAGAGTTGCGATTGACCGAAATGAAATGGTGCTTCATTATACCAATGAACTCATCCAGAATGTCAATCAGGCGCAGTCACATGCCCAGCTTTACTCAATATCAGGAAATCCTGAGCATCTGATAAGTTTTAACAACAATCTGCAGCAAACGACGGCTATCAAAGACTCAATAATTTTTTATTCTGAAGATGACATAAACAACAAAAATATTCTTAATGATATTGTTGATTTGTTGCATCGTAAGGAAAGCATTATCAAAGAGTTAACTCATCATTATGATCTTTTTAACCCGTATGATGAGATTTATAAGCTTTTGTCGGATTACAAGCCTAAAGAGAAAACCACGCGCATTGTGGCCATCACCAAGGTTGACACCATCGTGAAAAAAGCTGACAAACAAAGCTTTTTCCATCGTGTCTTCTCATCGGAAATACCTCGCGATAGCGTCATTTTCGTCACCACAACGACTTACGACACCATCACCGAGGAAACTCCAGCGAGCCGAATCGACCTCATGGAAGGTATTAAAATCTATACTGACAAGGGCAAGCAAGAATATCTCCAGCGACTACAAACCATTGAGAATCAATATCAAAGCTTTATAAAATCCGACCAAGAGATTTCAGAAGAGATTTCAGGACTGCTCATTATCCTTCACAAGCAGACCCTTACTTCTGTGATGATTGCGATTCAAAAGAGCGAGACGATGATTCAGCGCAGCTTGAATTACACTATTTACGGCGGTACCGTGGCGCTCTTCTTTATCCTGTTGTTTATCTTCTTGATTTCCAGAGACATACAACGTGTCTCGCGTGCACGACGAGCTATGGAGGAAGCCCAAAGGCGCACCGAGGAGATCATGGAGAGCCGTCACAAACTGCTTCTCTCAGTTTCGCACGACATCAAAGCTCCGCTGTCGTCAGTAATCGGATACATCGAGTTAATGCAGATGGAGCAACATAACGACAACGACAGGCAACGTCTCAACTCAATGAAGTACTCGTCGCAGCATATCCTCTCGCTTCTATCGAATTTGCTGGAGTTCTCAAGCCTCGAGCAAGGTAAGCAGTTTATCCGTCGTGCCGATTTCAATATCTCAGAACTGTGCGACCAGCTCGTTACCATGTTCCAACCTATCGCCGAAAACAAACAGCTGAAATTCTTCTATCACAAGCATATCACCGACAACCTGTTTATCAATTCAGATGCGTTGAAAATCAAGCAAGTGGTCAGTAATATCATCTCAAATGCGATAAAATACACAATCGAAGGTGAGGTGCATTTCGGCGTTTATCTTGTCAGGAATAAATTGGTTTTCAACGTGATAGACCAAGGTATCGGCATGCCGACAGAGAAAATTGAAGAGCTATTCAAGCCGTTCAGCAAAGCCGATAACAACACCGGTCTCGCTGAGGGCAACGGTTTCGGCCTCTTCGTCGTGAAAGGACTTCTCGAAATCCTTGGCGGTAATATAAAAGTGATGTCGGAACTCGAAAACGGCAGCCACATCGAAATCTCAATACCGGTCAAGATTGTTGAGAAAAAAGAGGAAGAAAAGACCGAAACACCTGATACACAAATAGTTGCATCGAACAAAAAACTTCATATCCTTCTTGTTGACGACGACAACAGTCTTCTCGCCGTTATCGGAGCGATGCTTAACAAATTAGGTCACAGTTCTGACATCTGCCGCTCATACATCGAATTCAACAAGTATATCAATGAACTCGACAAATACGATATGGTCCTCACCGACCGCGAGATGGGCACTTTCTCCGGCAACGATGTCATGAAGACGATAAAAGCCATCAACAAAGAGAAAAAAGTCATCCTCATGACCGCCAGCGACGAGTATTCAGAGAAGTTCGCACTCAATGAGGGTTTTGACGGATATATCAAGAAACCATTCAGTATCAAAGACTTGGCATCATTGTTAAATACCAGCGCGCCTGATGAGGACTGCCAACAATGCGAGTTTACAGACGATTTCCCACAGCTTTGCACTATGTTTGACAACGACAGCAACGCCATACGTGAGATTCTGCAGACGTTTGTCAACTCCACATCGGATAACCTCGTCATCCTCAACGACGCCATCACCGAGCATGATTTCGCGAAAGCGCAGGTTGTCTGCCACAAGATGCGTCCAATGTTCATCCAGCTTGAGCAGAAATCGGCCGAATATCTCACCGATATGGATAGCCGCCGCGGTCAGGACGCTTCCACCCTTCCCGACTGGGAAGAAAAAGGCATCGAATTCATGAATCAATCCGATGCCCTCTTGGCTATGTTAGCCGAAAAATATGATATTTCTGATTAGTCGCTGACTTCTTCGCTGCGTCTGCCGCTGCGCTTACGCTCAATCTCATCAAGGATGATCTTTCTCAAACGCAAGCTCTTTGGAGTGACCTCGAGATATTCGTCATCGCGAATGTATTCCATATATTCTTCAAGCGACATTCTTACTGGCGGGATAAGCACGATTTTATCGTCAGAGCCAGATGCACGCACGTTGGTCAAATGCTTGGTCTTGTTGATGTTCAACACGATATCGTTTGCACGTGTGTTCTCGCCGATGACCTCGCCCATGTAAACGTCTTCGTTAGGCTGCACGAAGAACTTGCCACGGTCCTGGAGTTTCCACAATGCGTAAGGCACAGCAGTACCAGTCTCCATTGCTATCAAAGCACCAACCTCGTGAGTGTCCATATCACCTTTCCAAGGCTCGTAATCTTTGAAACGATGCGACATCACTGCCTCGCCTTCTGTTGCAGTCAACATAGCGCTACGCAAACCGATGAGACCTCTTGCAGGAATGTCAAAATCGAGATTCATACGGTCACCCTTTGGTGACATGTTTGTCATCTCGCCTTTGTGCTGTGATGCCAACTCGATGACACGACCTGCAAAGTTTTCAGGCACTTGCACGTTCATCACCTCGATAGGCTCGCATTTCTTACCGTCGATTTCTTTCAACAACACCTTCGGCTGACCGATCTGGAACTCATAACCTTCACGACGCATAGTCTCAACCAAGATACTGAGGTGAAGAATACCACGACCGTAAACCATAAGAGAATCTGGTGATTCGGTATCTTCGACCTTCAAAGCGAGGTTCTTCTCTGTCTCTCTGTAAAGACGCTCGCGCAGATGGCGTGATGTCACGAATTTGCCTTCTTTTCCGAAGAATGGTGAGTTGTTGATGGTAAACAGCATACTCATTGTAGGCTCATCAACATGGATTGGAGGCAATGCTTCCGGGTTCTCGAAGTCAGCGACGGTGTCACCGATTTCAAAGTTCTCAAGACCCATCACAGCGACGATATCGCCAGCCATCACAGGCTTCTTTGTTCTTTCCTTGCCGAGACCTTCAAATGTATAAAGCTCTTTAATCTGATTCTTTTCAATCGAACCGTCACGTTTCACCAACGAGACATTCATACCGGCCTGAAGGATACCGCGTTTCAGACGACCCACTGCGATACGACCTACATACGAGCTGTAGTCAAGTGAAGTGATGAGCATCTGTGGTGTTCCTTCCTCATATTTAGCCTCAGGAATGGTGTCGATGATGACATCCAAAAGGTACGAAACGTCATTGGTGACATGTGTCCAGTGGTCTGACATCCAGCCTTGCTTTGACGAACCGAACACTGTCGGGAAGTCAAGCTGGTCATCGCTTGCGCCGAGGTTGTACATCAAATCGAAGACAGCTTCCTGTGTCTCTTCTGGAGTGCAGTTAGGCTTATCGACTTTATTGACAACCACGATAGGCTTCAGTCCGAGCTGGATAGCTTTCTCGAGCACGAAACGAGTCTGCGGCATTGGACCCTCGAAGGCGTCAACAAGAAGAAGCACGCCGTCGGCCATGTTCAAAACACGTTCCACCTCACCGCCGAAATCACTGTGGCCAGGAGTATCTATAATGTTGATCTTCACATCTTTATAACGAACTGAAACGTTCTTCGACAAGATGGTGATACCTCGTTCACGCTCAAGGTCGTTGTTATCCAGAATCAAATCTCCTCCATTATCCTTATCTTCCCTGAACAGTTTTGACTGATACAGGATTCTGTCCACCAAAGTTGTCTTTCCGTGGTCAACGTGAGCGATAATCGCAACATTACGAATACTTGTCATTTGTTTAAATTTTTGAAAAAATCGGGCGCAAAAATACGAAAATTTTGCAAATAATCGTTATCTTTGCAAAAAAATAGTTGAATGAGTGACCTGACGCGCGCTGTTTTGGTAAAATACTGGGGTTACCCGTCGTTCCGCCCAATGCAGGAAGACATTGTCGATTCTGTCATCGCGGGTCACGACACCCTTGCGTTGTTACCGACAGGTGGCGGAAAATCCATCTGTTTCCAAGTCCCCGCCCTCGCGATGGAAGGCGTCTGCATTGTCGTCACGCCCCTCATCTCACTCATGAAAGACCAGGTGCAGCACCTGAAAAACATCAACATTCCCGCCTCCGCCATCTACTCCGGCATGCATCCAAGCGAGGTGGAGATAGCATACAACAAAGCCGTTTTCGGCAACCTGAAGTTTCTCTACGTCTCACCAGAACGTCTGATGACTGACGCTTTCGTAGAAGCTATCAAGAAAATGAAAGTGTGCCTGCTCGCCATCGACGAATCGCACTGCATCTCACAATGGGGCTACGACTTCCGTCCACCTTACTTAAAAATCGCGGAGATACGTCCATATATTCCGAGCACTCCCGTTTTAGCCCTCACAGCTACGGCGACACCGAAAGTAGTAGAAGACATACAGTTCCGTCTCGGTTTCAAGGAGCAGAACGTGTTCCAGACAAGTTACGAGCGTAAAAACGTCACATATAACGTCATGAAAGCCGCCGACAAATACGGAATCATGTACCGGCTCTTCATGAAGATGCAGTCTGGCAGCGGCATTGTTTATGTGCGCAGCCGCAAACGCACCAAGGTCATCGCCGACTGGTTGCAGTCTGCCGGCATCAGCTCTACCTTCTATCATGCAGGCATTGACGCCAAGACTCGTGACGAGCGCCAGAAACTGTGGATGGACGGCAGAATCAAAGTCATCGTGGCGACCAACGCCTTCGGTATGGGCATCGACAAACCCGATGTGCGCCTCGTCGTTCACATGGACCTCCCCGACAGCCTCGAGGCTTATTTCCAAGAAGCAGGACGCGCCGGACGAGACCTCAAGCCATCAGAGGCGTTCCTCCTCGTGGCTGACAGCGACATCAAACAACTCAAAGACAACCTTCAGCAATCATATCCTGAGCTCGACAAGATAAAAACCATCTACGAAGCCCTCGGTAATTACCTTCAGATTCCTGTCGGTGCAGGCAACGGCCAAAGTTACCCTTTCGACATGACAGAATTCGCGACAAGCTATGGATTCTCACTCCTCGAAGTGTTCAACTCTTTGAAACTCATGGAAAGAGAAGGCTTTTTCGCCCTCTCCGAGGCTATGGACTCGCCTTCACAGCTGTTTATCAAAGCCAGCCGCGAAGACCTCTACCGCTTCCAGGTCGAATATCCTGACTTCGACGTCATGATAAAATACCTGCTTAGAAACTATCCCGGCATCTTATCCGATTTCGTCAAGATAAGAGAGGAACAAATCAGCCACAAACTCGGCATCGATGTTGTAAAAGTCGAGCAAACACTGAAGCAGTTGGAGAAATTCAACTTCCTGACATATATCCAACGCAGCGACAAACCGCAGATTCTGTTTCTCACCGAACGTCAGGATACAAGACATTTCATCCTGTCTGATGAGGTTTATAAAAATCGCAAAGACGATGCGACAAAACGTGTTCAAGCAGTTATTGATTTCGTTAATAACGACACAGAATGCCGCAGCGTCCAGCTTCTGAGGTATTTTGGCGAGAAAATCAACACACGATGCGGCAAATGCGATGTCTGTAACATACGCAACCAGATGAATATCAACGATGAAGAGTATAAAAACATTAGCGAACTAATACTTCAAGAGCTTAAAAAACGCGTCGTCCCATTGTATGAGACGCCTTCGTTGGCCAAGAATTATTTCGAGGAAAAAGTGCTTGAAACCGTGCGTTGGATGCTCGACAGCGGCATCATTGAGCAGGATGAAAACGGCAATCTAAAGGAAAAAGGCAAACAACAGACGCTGTTTTAAACAAAAAAAAGGTCGCTCTTACGAGCGACCTTTATTGTCAAATAGTAAAAACTTTATTTTACTAAATCAGCACTAGCTTTGAACTTAACAACTGTCTTAGGAGCAATTGTAATTTCTTTGCCTGTCTGTGGGTTACGACCTTTACGAGCAGGACGTTTTGTTGTTGAGAATGTACCGAATCCGACTAATGAGATACGATCACCTTTACGGATTGCACCTGTTGCTGCGCAAATAAAAGCGTCCAATGCTTTTTTGGCGTCCACCTTTGTGAGGCCAGCTTTTTCAGCCATCACATTTACTAATTCTGCTTTATTCATTTTGAAAGTTTTAAAGTTTATAATTGTTTTGACATTGCAAATATAACATAAAATCAGTCACTTACAACTTTTTTTTCATTTTTTTTTAATTTTTTTGAAAAAAATTTAAATGACGACTTACAAAATCAATGTCCAATCTTCGGAAACCCTTGTCCCTCTTAGGAATTCCGCAATTGGCATCGCTTTCTTCCCAGGTTGTTGAATTTCCAAAAATTTTATGCAAGAATCCTTTAAAACTACTTCTAAATATGATTTTCCGTCGGTTTTCAGACTGTTAACCCTGTCATTTTCACATGATTTTGACGCCAAATCCACTTCATAGACCTTTAAATCTAAAATTTCGCCTTGTGGATTTCTTATTTTAGCGTGTGCTGCAGGATATGGAGAAAGTCCCCTTACAAAGTTGTATATTTCCCTTCCCGATTTATTCCAGTCGATGTAACAGTCCTCCTTGAAGATTTTTGGGGCCGGCTTCAATACCATGTTCTCTTTTTCAATCACCGAGGACTGACTCTGAGCCTGCACCTTCCCTTCTTCAATCATTTTTATCGTTTTGACAATCACGTCGTTTCCGAGGTGCATCAACGCATCGTGAAGCTCGCCCGCGTTCATCTTATCACTGATAGCGATCTTTCCCTGCATTATCATCGCTCCGGTGTCGATTTCCTTGTCGAGAATAAATGTCGTCAACCCGGTCTCTTTCTCACCATTAATAATTGCATGGTTGATAGGCGCAGCGCCTCTATACTGCGGCAGCAGCGACGCGTGCAGGTTGATAGTTCCTTTTGGAGGCATGCTCCAGATCACTTCAGGGAGCATCCTGAATGCGACAACGACAAACAAATCGGCATTGTACGAACGCAGCTGCTCCACAAAAGCCTCATCTTTAAGCTTCTCTGGCTGCAATACCGGCAATCCATGTTTCAAGGCACATTCCTTGACTTCTGAAGCATGCATCTGCTTGCCGCGTCCTGCCGGTCGGTCAGGAGTGGTAATAACAGTTGCGACATCATAACCTGCCGCCAATATAGCCTCAAGTTGTGATGCCGCAAATTCTGGTGTACCGAAATATACTATTCTCATTCAGCCATCTTTGCTTCTACGTAAGCAATATTCTTCAATACATAGAATCCTTCTGTGCTGGTAGGATAATCGTTCTTGATGATATTGTAAACTTCCAAAGCTTTCTTATAGTTTTCGACCATCTCGTAAGCATAGCCGGCTTTCATAAGGAACATTGGGCTTGTGAGTACGTTATTGGTCTCTTTTCCTGCTTTCTCATAGCATTTTGCAGCCTCAGCTGGATTGTCAAGTTCCATATAAGCATCACCCATAGCACCCATTGCCAAAGGCTTTACGAACAAATCTTTACCTTTGTATTCGCTGAGATACTTGATAGCGTTATTATAATCACCTAAGTTAAGATAGCAAACACCTGCATAATATCTTGCAAGATTTCCTGACTTTGTTCCACCATATTCACTGATAACACCAAGGAAACCATCAATATTGCCATCACCGCTGAGTGCTGTTGCATAGTCATCTTTTTCGAAGAGCTGCTCTGCATGGAACATAGCATTGGCTGCTGCTGTCTCACGAGGTTCCATGACAAACTTCTTCACACCAAAAATAGCCAAAATGGCCACGACGAGTATCGCCACAATAATCGTTATAGATTTGCGATGATTCTCAATAAACATTTCAGTTTTACCTAATGTAGTTTCAATCTGTTCAAGACGTTCTTCGTCTTTCTGTACGTTTTCTTTTGCCATATAAATACATTTTTTCGGACTGCAAATTTACGGTTTTTTTATTTATGTTTGAACAAATTTTTTAATATATTTGTAAAAATTTTAAAACACAGGTTTAACAATCGTAAATCATTCATTTTGAACGCAAAAGAAAAAAAATTATACGAATTTCTTTCGGAATATATCACCGATGAGAGAAAACAGCGATTCGAACAGGTGCTTAATTATCGCACGCGCCACCTCACAATTGTGCTCGAAGACATTTATCAGTCGCATAATGCAAGCGCCGTACTACGAAGCTGCGACCTCACTGGCGTTCAGGATATCCACATCATCGAAAACAAATGGGTCTATGACATAAACCCTGATATTGTTGTGGGTTCCAGCAAATGGCTCAACCTCCATAAATACAATGTAAATGAGTTCAACACCCCCGAGGCTTTCGACTATCTTCACAGCAAAGGATATAAGATAGTCGCCACATGTCCTCATCAAAACGATTACAGCCTTGACACCCTCCCACTCGACCAGCCTATCGCTGTGGTCTTCGGCACAGAGAAAACAGGCCTCACCGACTATGCACTGGAACACGCCGATATGTATGTACAAATCCCTATGCACGGATTCACCGAGAGTTTCAACATCAGTGTTTCCGCAGCATTGCTGATGTACACTCTCACTCAAAGGCTACATAAAAGCGACATCGACTGGCATCTCTCCGAAGAGGAAAAACAAGAGATACGCCTCGATTGGACACGCAAATCCATCAATCGCGTCCGCACTTTTGAAAACAAATTTTACGAATTATACCCGGAATTTAAGTAAGGTCAATTCCGTACAGATGCATCTTGTTATACAGTGTCTTGCGGTCAATCTGCAATAACTTTGCGGCAACGGTCTTGTTTCCGCGAGCCTTTTTTAACGCTGCAAGAATCTGTTGTTTCTCGTCACCGGGCTGCAATGCCATGTCTTCCACCTCCGGTGCCTTTTGCGTTTTATTCTTCAAAACAGGCAGATTATCAGCGCTAATCTCATTGTTTTCAGCGAACAAGGTAGCTCTGCGGATCACATTTCTCAACTCACGAAGGTTGCCATCCCATTGATATTGTTTCATTATATCCAGTGCCTCATTGCTGATGCGCTTCACATCCTTGCCCAATTCTGCGTTTGCCTGCTTCAAAAAATGATAAGCAAACTCTTCGAGATCTTCGACTCTGTCACGCAGTGGCGGCACTTCTATCGAGAATTCATTTATTCTATGATATAAATCCTGACGGAAACGGCCCTCCTCAATGGCTTTTTCCAAATCTTCGTTAGTGGCAGCGACAATTCTTACATCCACGTCAATGTCCTGCGCCGAGCCCACAGGTCTCACCTTCTGTTCTTGTAAGGCTCTTAAAAGCTGTTTCTGCACCTCATACGGCAGGTTACCGACCTCGTCGAGAAACACTGTTCCGCCCTTTGCCTCTTCAAAAACACCGCGTTTGTCAGCGATTGCTGAGGTAAAAGAGCCTTTTTTATGTCCAAAGAGTTCTGAAGGAGCCAGCTCCATCGAGAGACTGCCGCAGTCAACGGCGATAAACGGCTTATCCTTGCGTCCACTCTGATCATGGATCATTCGGGCGATATATTCCTTTCCGGTGCCGCTCTCTCCAAGCACCAGCACCGACATCTTGGTAGGCGCCACAAGCGAGACATGGGTGTAAACCCTTTGTATCACCGGACTATTACCCTTCACCATCGTCGCCACTCCCTTATCCTTCTTATCCTCCTTATCCTTCTTATCTGCTTTGTCCTGAGTTAAAGCTAATTCTATCTTCTGTTGCAGAACCTCAGGAATGATAGGTTTCTTAAGGTAGTCGAAAGCTCCAAGTTTTATGGCGTTCACAGCTGTCTGGACATCAGCATATCCAGTCATAATAATAAAAGGTGTCATGATCTTCTTTTCACGCAAATACGTGAGGAACATGATACCGTCGCCATCTGGGAGACGCAAGTCACTCAATATCAAATCGAATTGCGACGATGCCGAGACCTGAAGTGCCTGCTCCAAACTCGAAATCAGCACCGTTTCCCAACTATTCTTCTGGAACCATGTCTTCAGCATGACTCCAAATGCCACATCATCATCTACTATAAGAATCCTTCTTGACATATTAATTTTTTCTGCTCGTTGCAAAAATAAATATTTTATTCTTACTGGCGACAAAAAACAGATAAAAAAATAGAAATCCGACACCAGGCGGCATCGGATTTCCGTAAATATTGAAAACGAGCAGAAAAATTACTTGGTTAGAACAACCAAATATCTTGTTACTTTCCAGAACATCTCTGGATTTGTAATTTCAAGTGTCATGATCTTCTTACCGTCAGCGTCAGTACCTTTGACGAGTGTGTAAGAATCAACTGGGTGTGTTGAAAGAACGACAGCCTTCTTTGAGTTGAATGTGATTGTGGTGAGGTTGCGCATGTCAGCCTTTGTGAATTCCTGTGTAGGAACGTCACTCTTCAAAACTTTCTTTGTGCTGAGGATGACACCCTTCTCTTTCAATTCTTTCACTGTACCGTTGATGTAATAAACAGCGTTCAACTCATTTGTCTGATTTTCAATGTTCTCATTCAGATTAGCAATCTGGTTGTTTGCATTGTTCAGGTTTGTGTTGAGGTTCTCAACCTGAGTGTTCAAGTTAGCAATCTGACCATCTTTCTCTGCAATCTGTGCCTGGAGATTTGAAATCATAGCTTCTTTCTCTTCGAGCTGAGCCTGTAATTTCTTAATCTGAGCGCGCAGGTTACCATTGTTTCTGTTTGATTTAGCAAGAGCATCATTCAATGAATCCAAACGAGCGTGGTTGGCTGCCATAACTTCTTTGATTTGGAGGAGTTCAGCAACGACTTGATCTCTCTCGCTACCCTCTTGTTTAACTAAAAGGATACCTTCTGCATCACGAATTGCCTGGAGGTTGTTCTCAACTTCGTTGAGGATACCCATTGTGGCATTGAATTCGTTTTCCATTTTCTGATTTTCAATAACAAGAGATTCTTTTTCAGCAACTAATGCTTTGTACTTCTTTGAACTCTCAACGCATGAGCTTAATAAAAGAGCTACTAATGCGACAGATAAAATTGTTAATGTCTTTTTCATTGTGTTATAATTTTAGATTAGTCTTTGCTAACGTTATTAGTTTGTGCCAAAATCGTGCCAAACTGTTAATTTTTTAAAAATTTTTACTTTATTATTGATTTTCAATGATTTACAAATTTCTCCACTCTCATATTCCACAGCCCTTATTGTGGAAAACTGTGGAATTGCTTCACACTTTTCCACACTATCTCGTTTCAACACTGCAAATATACGAAATTATTTGATACATAATGCATTATTTTTTATTTTTGCATAAATTTTTTTTCGTGAATCGTTCAATTTTAAAATTAGCCATACCAAACATTATCAGCAACATAACTATTCCGTTGCTCGGTTTGGTGGATATGATTCTGATGGGACATCTCAGTTCACCTATTTATATAGGTGCAATAGCCCTCGGAGGAACCATATTCAGCGTGCTATACTCTTTTTTCAGCTTCCTGCGTGCCGGAACCACAGGTTTTACTGCACAATCATACGGCGCTAAAGACTATTCTGAAATAAGCTACTCGCTTTACAGATCGATAACTATTGCGATTTTCGCATTCCTATTAATATTATGTATACAGAAACCTATCGCCAGACTCAGTCTGGCTCTACTGGAAGGCAGCGACGACGTTAAAAATCTGGCGATAACATATTTCTTTGTAAGAATCTGGGCTGCACCTGCCAATATGCTGCTTTATTGCCTCAACGGCTGGTTCATCGGAATGCAGAATACAAAGATTCCGATGGCTATAGCCATAATAATCAATGTGTTAAACATTGCCTTCAGCATTCTTTTTGTCGTGGTGATGAAACAAGATGTGGTCGGCGTGGCATTAGGAACCGTCATTGCTCAATATTGCGGACTCGCAACAGCACTAATTTTCATTTTGATAAAATACAACAAATATCTTATCAAGATTGACATTCATAAGTTATTGGATATTAACAAGTTAAAGAGATTTTTCAAGGTCAACACCGACCTGATGATCAGAAGCATACTCTTGGTTTTCACTATAGCGTTTTTCACCAACCAATCGGCGAAACTCGGAGATAATATATTGAGTATCAATATGATACTTCTACAATTTTTCTATATTTTCTCATATTTCACCGATGGCTTTGCATACGCCGGCGAGGCTTTGGTCGGGAAATTCATTGGTGCCCGCGACGAATCCAGCCTACGGAGCGTAGTAATGCACCTTTTCAAATGGGGCGGCTTAATAAGCGTACCGTTTGCCATTCTTTATGCGCTCTTTCCTACCCCATTCGTGAAAATGATTTCCGACAGCCCTCTGATTCTCGAACAGATTCCACCTTATTACATATATATGGTGCTCATCCCGGTAATAACGTTCGCAGCTTTCCTGTGGGACGGCATTTATATCGGCGCGACAGCCTCAAAAGCCATCCGCAACACCATGATTATCTCGTCTATCCTGATTTTCCTGCCACTTTGGTATATCTTAGTCCCGATTTACGGCAACCACGGACTTTGGATAGCTTTCCTCGGCTTCATGCTCGCACGAGGCATCTCTATGACCTTCTTTGCGAAGAAAAACATATTACAACTTCCTAATAATCAATAAGATGCATATACTATCAAAATCGACATATATCAAAGGCGAGCAATGCGAAAAAGCACTGTTTCTCTTTAAAAACAGACCGTTTTTGCGAGATAAACTAAGCATGGAACAACGTGCTAAATTCAAACGTGGCACCGACGTCGGAATCCTTGCACAACAGCTTTTTCCCGGTGGCATCAACATGACTCCAGGCTCACCCACGCAGTTCAGCAAAAAAGCCGCAGAGACACTGAAAAACCTTACAAATCCTGCTATCAACGTGATGTACGAAGCGGTTTTTCAGTACGACGATACTCTGATCATGCTCGATATTATTGTCCGCGACGGCGACAAATGGCGCGCAATCGAGGTGAAAAGCTCACTCAGCATTAGCCAAACATATATGAAAGACGCGGCTTTGCAATATTATGTCCTAAAAGGATGCGAAGTGCCTCTCTCCGATATCCAGCTGATGTATATCAATGCCGATTATGTCAAAAATGGCGACTTGGATTTATCACAACTATTTGTGTTTCAATCCGTTAAAGACTATGCCGAGCAATATCAGGAGGTGATTGCAAAGAATATCGCTCATTTCAAAGACATTATCAAACAGCCTCATTCGCCGAAGATTCCTATTGGCGATCAATGCGATACACCATATCGTTGCGAGTTCCATGGCCATTGCTGGAAAGATGTCCCGAATGAAGCTAACAAACCGTATACCATTGATTATAAGCCACTTTATGAATTATTAGGCGACAGAAACCAATCAACGGCTTATCTAAATCTGCTGTTTTATCGTCCAGCTGTGCCCCTTTTCGATGGCGACAAGCCTTACACAGAGTTCATCATCGGATTTTCCATACTTTCAAACAATGGTAACTTCGATAAAATCTACAACTGGGACTGTCTCGAAGACCTTTCAAAATGGCAAGAATGTCTCCCGATTTTATCTGAACAACTATCCGGTTTCGAACGCGTGGTATGCTTTGCCCCGCAAAACATCACTGCATCATTGCAAAAATATAACTTATTGGAATCCAAAGATTTAAATTATAAAATATTTAATTTACGTGAAGTTTTGCAACAATCAGATTTTCATCACGAAAAGGTAAAAACCGACTTTTCTTTGAAAAATGTCTACGAGAGCATCTTCCCCAACAAGAATTTGTTCGAGCACAGTCGCATCATTTTAAACGCTCTCAGCGACAACATTATGGAAAGAAGTATGATTACCAGTGACTTGGAATTGGAGAACAAAGCACTGCGCGAGATATACCTTCATTTCGCGCACTAAATCTCAAAAAAGTTATCAACATCTTATAAACAAATAATCATTATTCATAATTTTGTGGTATGAATAATGAAAGCATAAAAAAATCGGGTTTTGTTAGGTCACAAGCCGCTGCAGCGAATGCGGATGTGCTTAATATTCAAGGGAGAATACCACCTCAAGCAGTCGATTTGGAGGAGGTCGTTTTGGGTGCGCTCATGCTCGAAAAAGAGGCAGTGAACGCGGTGATTGACATTTTGTCGCCTGAGGTGTTTTATAAGGAGGCGCATCAGATAATTTTCGCAGCTATCAAGGATTTGTTCACCAAATCTGAGCCTGTCGATATCCTCACTGTTACCAACCATTTGAAATCGACTGGTGACCTTGAGGCTGTTGGCGGTCCATATTATATCTCACAGCTCACAAACCGCGTCGTTTCATCAGCAAATATTGAGTATCACTCAAGAATCATCTTGCAGAAATACATCCAGCGTCAGCTGATTCAGATCTCTTCCGAGACAATCAAAGATGCCTATGAAGACTCCGCCGATGTGTTTGATTTGCTTGACACCGCTGAGAATAAGCTGTTCCAGATCAGTGAAAACAACCTGCGTCGTAACTACGACCAGATGCCTGACTTGGTGAAACTCGCCATCGACGATATCGAGAAGGCGAAAAACGCCGGTTCAGCCCTCCGTGGCGTGCCTTCGGGCTATACCGAGCTCGACCGCATCACTCAGGGATGGCAGAAGTCCGACCTCATCATCCTCGCCGCACGTCCGAGTATGGGTAAGACAGCGTTCGCACTCAACATGGCCCGCAATGCCGCCGTCGACTTCAACAAACCCATTGCTTTCTTCTCACTCGAGATGTCGTCAGTGCAGCTCGTCACACGTCTGATTTCTTCGGAAACATCATTAACTGCTGACAAACTGCGTTCAGGACAACTCGCAGAATACGAGTGGCAACAGCTTAATACAAAAGTGTCGCCTCTCATCAATGCGAAGCTTTTCATCGACGACACGCCTCAGCTTTCTGTCTTCGACCTTCGCGCAAAATGCCGCCGACTGAAGCAGCAGCATGATATTCAGATGATTTTCATTGATTATCTGCAACTTATGACTGCAAAAACTGAGAAAAACGGCAACCGCGAGCAGGAAATCAGTAATATCTCACGTTCGTTGAAGAGTCTGGCGAAGGAGTTGAACGTCCCTGTCCTCGCTCTTTCTCAGCTTTCACGTAGCGTCGAATCGCGTCCGGGTTCTAAAAAGCCTATCCTTTCCGACCTTCGTGAATCTGGAGCTATCGAGCAGGATGCTGATATGGTTATTTTCATCTATCGTCCAGAATATTATGGACTTAGCGAAGACGAAGACCACTCATCAACCAAAGGAAAAGCCGTCATCAACATAGCAAAACACCGTAACGGCAAACTCGGTGACGTGGAGTTGCGTTTCGTGGGACAATACGCGCGTTTCGAAGACCTCGAGCAAGACTACACAAAGAGTTTTGGCAATGATAATAATAATGCCGGCGGCAATGACCAACCGGCACAATTTGCTCCAAACGCCAACTTCAACACCCCTACAGAGCGCCGAATCGGCTCTAAAATGAACGATGACGTTCCATTTTAGTTTACCGTAAACAATAAACTACTTAACGATACGTGTTCCTGCGCTCGGGTTTCCGAGGCTTGTGGCGTCAGTGATGACTGCTTCGTGGCCTGTTTCCTCAACGAACTTGATGGCTGCGCGCATCTTTGGTGCCATCGAGCCTTCGGTGAACTGACCTTCTTCAAGATATTTCTTGGCTTCTGCCACGGTAATCTTACCGAGAGCCTTCTCATTTTCCTTACGGAAATTGATATAAGCCTGAGGAACATCTGTCAAGATGTAGAATTCATCAGCTTTGACCTGCACTGCTGCCAGTGATGAAGCGAGGTCCTTGTCGATAACTGCCTCGACACCAACATAATAGCCGTCTTTCTCAACGACAGGGATGCCGCCGCCACCCACTGTGACAACGATATTACCTTGTCTTGCGAGCAACTCAACGAGCTCGATATTATTGATTTCCAATGGCTTAGGTGATGCCACGACTTTACGCCAGCCTCTACCTTTTGGATCTTCTTTGAAAATAGCGCCGGTGGCGGCGGCATATTCCTCAGCCTCTTCCTTATCATAATAAGGACCGACAGGCTTGGTAGGATTCTTGAACATCGGATCGTTGCCATCAACCAAAACACGTGTCACCAAAGTGACGATATTATGCTTATAACCATGCTTTGACAACACCTTACGGAATCCCGTCTCAATCATATAACCTATTGAGCCCTGTGTCTCTGAAACGCAGAAATCCATCGGCATAGCCTGCACGTCAAATGTCTTGGCACCAGCCTCATGCTGAAGCATCACATTACCCACCTGAGGACCGTTACCATGACCGATAATCAGATTATCACCGTTTTTAATGAAGCTCATCAAAGCTTCGCAAGTGTCAGCAACATTGTCAATTTGTTCTTTGTAAGTTCCTTTTTGATTGCTTCTCAACAAAGCGTTACCGCCGAGAGCCACAACAACTAATTTACTCATGTCTGTATCTATTATTAATTTTTCTTCTTATATTTAACTGAATATCCTGATTGTGAAAGGATAAGCTCATTATCTGTCACATTTTCAATAATAAGCGTATCGGTAAACTGTCCTTTCACCGAGCCTGTATTCTCACCTTTTAAAATCAGCATATCGCCTTTCTTTTCCCATGATTTGAAAGTCACAAAGTCAATGTTGACATCAGATGCGGTGCCGTCTTTATACAAAACGAAGCCCTGCTCCTGAGTATAACTCGTACTCGGCTGCACCCATGTGCCAACGAGCGGATTGGTGCATGAAATCATCATAAAAGAAAGTGCCAAAGCACTGAATAACAATACTTTTTTCATATCAAATAAACTATCTTGCTATCATTCCAACACCGAGCATCACGAAAAGGACGCCCATCCATCTGATGACGGGAACTGTTTCTCCAAGAAGAAACATCGCCAGAAGGATTGTAAAGATGTAACTTATACTTGTAAGTGGGTAAACTAGAGATAATGAATAACTTTTAAGCATAAACATGTAAATCACCATCGCGATGATATACAAAAGCAACGACAAGCCGAGCTGCCAGTTCAGGAAACTCCTGAAAAACGCCCACGACATGCTGTAATCCACCACCTTGTCCATGCCAACTTTCATGAAAAATTGGGCGACGGCAAGGAAAGCCGATTGTATTATCGCTGTGATTATCAGTTTAAACATAAAAAAATTTTTTGCAAAGTTACTACTTTTTTCAATGCAAATAGTAATCTTTTAAAAAGTCTTTGTATTCTTTTGTGAAAGAATGATCCGGATGCCTTAACACGAAAGTCTCTGTTTTAATATTATCAACTTGACTTACAACAAGTTGCATATTGATTCGATTTGGTTCTTTGCCTTCAATCGGGACAATTAATAATTCTTTTTCAAGATAAAAACCTTGATTTTCAGCATCTTTCAGAAATGTCTTCGATTCGATGGCTGGCAAGACCAAAGAGAACCTACCTTCTGGCTTCATTATTTTTTTAACCGCAGAAAGTAAATCATTGTAACTCAGTGTATTAGTATGACGTGCCAAGCCTTTTTTCGCCTTTTCAGGAATGTTATCTCCGAAATAAAATGGAGGATTTGACACCACCAGATCGTACTTTTTCTCACATATCTCAGCGTAATGCTTTATGTCGTCATGAATGGCTGAAAGTCGTGAATTCCACGCTGAATTGCTGAAATTTTGCGCCGCTTCTTCGTATGAATCGTTATCGATTTCCACTGCATCGGCACTTTTTATGCCTTTTTGCGCCAGCATCAGAGGAATCAAGCCACAGCCTGTACCAATATCTATAACATCATCATTATCAGACACTTCCGTCCAACGGGCAAGCAAAATGGCATCCGTCCCGATTTTCATGGTCGAGCGATGATGAAAAAGACCGAATTTTTTAAAGAAAAACGGACGGCAATCCATAAATCACATATTGAGATACATATCAATCAGGCCTTCTGGAGCCTTGACAATCAATATTTTAGCTTTTTTATCAACCTTCTGAATAATGTCATCGTGAATAGGAATCAGAATTTCCTTCCCATCTTTCATCACTTGGATTACAGCCTGCGTAGGGTACTCCAAAACATCCGAAATCTCCCCTATTTCGCCCTTCAGCACATCTACCATCTTGAAACCCACGATTTCCTGGAAATAAAAATCATCGTCTTCAAGCTCAGGCATTAGTTCATTAGGCAAAAAAACAGCCTTTCCCATAAAAGCGACTGCCTGTTCCACCTTTTTCACATCCTGAAGCTGCACAATCATCTTATCGCCGTTAATCTTCTGATTTTCAATAAAATACGGAATAAGATTACCTCTGTCTTCAATCAAAACGTATCTCAAATCTTTGAAGTCTCCAGGATTTGCCACATCGAGTTTAACGGTTATCTCACCTTTCAAACCATGTGTTTTCGTAATTTTTCCAAAGAAAAAGCAATCGTTTTTTGTCATATTAGAATCCTATTAAAAGTCCAACAACTCCAACAGCGATGCCCAACACTATTTTTATTCCTTTTGAAAGCAGAAACGCCTTTCTTGACTCGGCAAGCAACGGCAAAGCACCGTGGCCGTCCTGAACTATCGAATTTGCAAGCAAAATGCTGAATGGCAATGTGCCGTTCGCAAACAAAAGCACGAAAACAAGATGCGGTCCCGACTGAGGGATGATGCCAATCAAAATCGCGACAAGCAGCACAATGTATGGATTTTCATTTACAAGTCCTTGAATATCAATATAATTGTCAAGAATTGTAATAACCAAAATCACTCCGAAGCTCCACATGAAAATCTTCGGCAGATGCACTTTGATGACGTGTTCCCAAAGGTGTTCCTGCAAGAAATGCTCTTTTGCGACCACGACGATAGCGAGAATCACAGTAAACATTGCGATTAACGAATAGCGAATCCATTCTTCGTCGCCACCATGTTCGTGACCGTGTTCATGACCTTCATCGATGACACCGCCGAGTATCAAACCTAAAACCAAAACGCACATCGCGATAAGCAAAGCTCTCACAAAGGTTATGTTTTTGAAATTGTTCTTCACCGTATGCTCATGATGATGGTGATGGCATTCCGGCTCATCGTGAAGCGGGAAAGCCCTCTCCGACAGCCCGATGAATTTGTTTTTCATTGTGAGCTGAAGCACTGCGCCCACCACGATAGCAGCGACAAACATTATCAAAGTGATTTTTAGCGCATCTCCAGGGAACATTGAGAACATGAAAAACGCCTCATCACCAGCGGTAGCTATCAAAGCCGCCATCAGAGCCGGGAAGTTCACGACTCTGTGAATATACAGCGAGACAATGGTATAAGTCCCGAGACAGCCTGGGATAACTCCCATCAGCGCTCCTATTAATATCTGCATCCATGGCGAAGCCTGCAGCTTCTTAGACCAAATACCGTCGGTCTTGACATTGATAAATTCAATAATCATCATCATTCCGATGACGAAAGCCGTTATCGTAAGTGTTTGTTGCAGAATAACATACAATTGTTCTAACATCGTTTTCAAATTTTCTGCAAAAATACTATTTTTTTAGTTAGAAGTTAGTAGTGATCAGTTAAAAAAAAGTTGAGAATGGAAAAACCACTCTCAACTTCTAACTCCTAACTTCTAATTCCTAACTATTAAAGAACATCAATGTTCTTTGATACCTTCATCTCTTTCTTTGATTTCTTCGGCAGGACGACGGTCAGGATACCGTGTTCGACTTTTGCGGAGATCTTATCAGTTTCCACGTCATCAGGCAAAGTGTAGTTCTGTTCGTAGTTGGTGTACGAGAACTCACGACGCAGATAGTGGTGTTTGTGATCTTCGTCTTTATGTTCTGTCTTATTCTCGATGGCGATGTTCAGATTACCGTCCTCGTTGATGTTCACGCGGCAGAACTCTTTTCTGATACCTGGGGCTGCGAGCTCCATTGTGTAGGCCTTTTCGTCCTCTTTCACGTTGACTGCCGGTGCTGTTGTGTTGGCACGAGGCATTAAATCACTGTCGAAGAATTCGTCAAATACTGTTGGGAACCAACTGTTTTTAAATACTGGTAACATAATTTTATACCTCCATAATTTGTTAAACAATCTTTTTTCGCCTTTGCTTTCGCATCGGCTTTCGACAGGAATATATTCAAATTATGTGCCAGAGGAATTTTTCGGACAAAATGGCATGTTTAGCGACATTTTGACATGTTAAATATTATTTTAGACAGGATTTACAAGATTAACAGGATAAAGGACCACCCTAACATTATCTTGTAAATCCTGTCAATCCTGTCTATAAAAATCTTGTAAATCCTGTAAATCCTGTCTATAAAAATCTTGTAAATCCCGTCAAAAAAAGACCCCAGACTAGAACGTCTAAGGTCTAAATCGCGGAGAGAAAGGGATTCGAACCCTTGGAACGCGAAAGCGTTCAACGGTTTTCGAGACCGCCCCATTCGACCACTCTGGCATCTCTCCTAACCTTTTTACATAATAAAAGCAACCCTTCAGAGTTGCTTTCTCAGCGGAGACAGAGGGATTCGAACCCCCGATACATTTCTGTATAACGGTTTTCAAGACCGCCGCGATCGACCGCTCTGCCATATCTCCGCTGCAAAAATACAAAAGTTTTTAATGCAACAACATTTTTTTGAAAAATTTTTTAATTTTCCCGAAAAAATCCCTATCTTTGTTCCCGCTTATGAAGTTGTTTTATCGACATATTGTTTTTATTTCATTGTTACTCATAGCATTATGCTTTAACTCCTGTAACAAGAAATCCATACCGACAGAGATTATGGACTTTAAAAACAGTTATGAAAACACCGACGAGCATATCGACAAATTGGCAAAAATTGCCGACAGCTGTTCCGATTTTTACGCCAACGACCCCATTTTTCTTGAAAAAAAGTCACAAATTTTCTTCCAAAAAGGCAGAAAAGAACATAAAAAATTCGATTATCTGAATGCCGCAAAAGCTTTTATTGAGTCATACGATTCACAGAAAGCCCTAATTTCTTTGAAAAAAGAGACCGACAACGACGATTTTCATTACCTCGGACAGATTCTCGACAATATCGGCGACGTGTATTCCGATGTCAACAGTTTGAAACCAGCCTCATATTTTTATGATCAGGCCCTTCTGCAGTTTGAAAACGCCAGCCGCCAACATGAAGTCATCGACATGCTATTAAAAATAGGTGACCTCTATCTGCACAACCATATTTCAAACATTGCGCTCCTCAACTACGAGACAGCTGAAGAAAAGAAAAACCTTACTGAAGAGCAATACGATCTCATCCAGATTAAAAAAGGAATAGCATTATACGACATTTCGGATATAAATTCTGCCGATTCCACATATGGAAGAATGTGGACAAAATCGCCGCATCTAATTGAGTTTCAGTATTTTACAGCATGCCATTTTTATTACAACAACAAATTTGACACTGCCCTGCCCTATTTGCTGAAATGTTTTGACGATGGCGACAAAAAACTCAAGGTAGAAGCCGCGGAAATGCTCGCTAGCATCTACTTTTCACTCAATCAACACGACAAAGAGCTATACTACGCACAGTATCAAGCGAAAGCTCAATCGGCAGAGGCACGCCTCACACCTGTAAAGATGGAACTCGACAATGTTTATGAGAAATTTGTCACCGACAACAACCCGAACAAATCAGATAAGTCACACAGTTTCAATGGTTTAATTTGGATTCTCTTTGTTGTCATCATTATATTAGTAATAGGTGTTATTGCATTTTATCAATACACAAAAAGAAATGCAGCAAACAAAGAAACAACAGCCGAGACCGTCAAAGAAACGCCAAAACGTACTTATGAAGAGGATTATCAGCTATTTGTAAACTCCAAGATTTACAAGGAAATCAAAGAATCGCTTGAAGGCAAAGAGATTTTGATAAAAACAGTTGGCGACTATCCTCGACTTGCATTGACGAAAGTCAAATTGGTGACACTCACCACCACTTTCAACGAGTCGTTTCCTAATTTAACACATTCATTATCAAATACTTACCCAGCATTAACTCCTGCTGATTTCAGGTTTATCATCTTAAGTTTCATGGGCTTCTCAAATCTTGAGATTGCGGTCTTGCTCAAGCAGACATACAGCTCAGCCAACAAACGAGGCAACCGTATTGAGAGTATTTTAGGCACTCAACAAGAACTAAATCACTTTATTCCGGGCTTTTTTAGCACTTTCAAGTACTAAAATCACCATATCGTAATTATTTGTAAATCAGATAATTACAGAGATTTCTTCCACATTTTTCCACAAAAAACACCTCCAAAATCCTTGACAAATTTTTCTCATGGTAGTAATTTTGCACTCGAAACAAAATTATGTGCATCATGAAAAAGTTATTTCTAATCAGCTTAATGGTAATGCTTGGTGTTACGGTTTGCGCCCAGCAAAAAAAATCATTGAACGCATATATATCGTATGCGGTTTTTGATACTCCTGGCGAAAACTCGACACCTTACGTTGAGACATATATAACATTTGATAAAAGCAGCCTCGTATATGTTAAAAATGAGGATGGTCAGTACACTGCCACAATCAATGTTACCGTAATGTTCAAGCAATGGGAATCGGTTCAGAACTTCGGAAAATACTCACTGACAAGCCCAATGGTAGCTGATACAACAGGAATTACTGGATTTTTCATGGATATGCAGCGCTATTCTCTTGATAACGGCACATATAATTTTGAGGTGATTCTTGAAGATGCCAACAACAAGAGCGACAAACCATACAAAGCTATCGACCAGATAATTATAGATTTTCCTGAAACATTCTGTATTTCAAGTATCCTGAGCCTTGAAAGCTTCACGAAAGCAGAAAAAGAGAACAATACGACGAGAAACGGATACGATATCATCCCTATGGTTTTACCATACTATCCGGAGACACTCAACAAACTGACATTCTACGCTGAGATCTACAACGCAAAGAAACAACTCGGTGAAGGTGAGAAATATCTGCTCAACACATATATCTGCGCTTTTGAGAACAACACAGTATTAAACAACTTCTATTTCACTAAACGAATGACAGCCAAGGATATAGATGTCATCATAAACAATATGGACATCAGCAATCTTCCTTCAGGCAACTATTATCTTGTGCTCGAAGCGCGCGACAGAAACAACGAAATCATCGGTTTGAACCGTTATTTCTTCCAGAGAAGCAATCCTTATTATCAGATTGATAACACACTGCTCGCTGCCATCAATCCTGACGATGTCTTTAGCGGCAGCATCAATAATCTCGACACAATTCGCGAATATATCAAGATGCTCTCACCTATCTCGACATTGGTTGAGAAAGACTATGCCTACGAGCTTATAAAAAGCGATGACATCAGAACGATGCAGCAATACTTCTACACATTCTGGTCAAGCAGAAACAAGTTAGAACCTAAACGGGCTTGGCTTGACTATTATGCTCAGGTTCAGAGAGTTAACGCTTCTTTCAAAACCGTCAACGGCAAAGGATATGACTCCGATCGAGGCCAGGTATTCTTGAAATATGGCGTTCCTGACAGAATTGTGGAGAGCTACTTCGAACCTGGCGCCTATCCATATGAGATCTGGCATTATTACGTCCTCGGCAATAGCCAGCGTAACAAGAAATTCGTGTTCATGACTCAAGATCTCGTGACAAATGATTTCAAACTGATCCACTCCGATGCTACAGGTGAGATCAGCAACTACAGATGGCCTAATATAGTCTATTCTGGAACATACGGCTCATATTTCGATTACGGTGTAGATGGTGCAGCCAATCCAAACTCATACGGCGACAAAGCTGTTGATTACTACGAAAACCCACGATAACATACCACACATACTTTGTTTCGATAATGGGGCTTGATGAGAATCGAGCTCCTTATCTTTTTAGAGTGGAGAGTTGAGAGTGTAGAGTTTAGAGTAGTTTTAAAGTTTATAGTTTAAAGTTTATAAGTTTACAAAAAATTTTGTATCTTTGCCGTCATGAAAAAAGTTGCGGTAGTCATATTGAACTATAACGGAAAGAAGTTCCTTGAGAAGTTCCTTCCGACAGTCATCGAGCACAGCTCCGATGTAGCTGACATTATCGTCGCTGACAATGCCTCCACCGATGACTCCGTAGCTTTCATGAAGTCAGTTTTCCCAGATATCAGATTGATAATCAACAACAATAACGACGGCTTTTCAACCGGTTACAATCTCGCATTGCGTCAAGTTGAAGCTAAATATTATTGCTTGTTAAATTCTGATATCGAGGTAACTCCACATTGGATCGAGCCTGTTATCGAGCTGATGGAGAGCGATGACACTATAGCAGCTTGCCAGCCAAAGATTCTCTCGTATTACGACAAAGAAAAGTTCGAATATGCCGGTGCCGGTGGCGGTTTCATCGACAAATATGGCTATCCTTTCTGCCGTGGCCGCGTTTTTCAGCATCTTGAAACCGACAACGGACAATATGACGATATTAAAGAAGTCTTCTGGGCGACTGGAGCCTGCATGTTTGTAAGATCTGACGTTTATCACAAATTCGGCGGTTTGGACGACAGTTTCTTTGCACACATGGAAGAAATCGATTTCTGCTGGCGCGTGAAAAACATGGATTACAAAGTGATGTATTGCCCACAATCCAAGGTTTTTCATATCGGCGGAGGCACCTTACCCAAGAGCTCGGCAAGAAAGACATATCTCAACTTCAGGAACAACCTGTCATTGCTGATGAAAAACCTTCCCAAAGGTGCTGTTTTTCCAACCATTTCTTACAGAATCCTGTTGGACTGGGTTGCTGGATTAAAGTTCCTTTTCGATGGCAGTTTCGCTGATTTTTGGGCAGTAACGAGAGCACATTTTAGTTTTTACAGACATATTCCGGCACTAAGAAAAAAGAGAAACGCACTACCACAAAAGCACGTTTCACAAGTGTATCAGAAAAATATCGTTTTCAAGCACTTCCTTGAGAAAAAGAAGCTGTACACCGAACTGGATGAGAGAGACTTCTCTTGAAATTAAAGGATTATAGTCATCATTTTTCGGCTGCCACCTTCCTTCGGAAGCTGAAGGCCTTCAAAATTGATGACTATAATCTTATTTTTTATTAAGGTATAATATTGCTTCAGAATATCCTTCCAAACCTTTACCAACTATAGATTTTACAGCTGCTTCAGCAGTGTATGAATGATGTCTATACTCTTCCCTTTCGTAAATATTCGAAATATGAACCTCAACAACAGGAATTCCGATCGCTCTAACAGTGTCGGCCAAAGCTATTGATGTGTGCGCATACCCTCCGGGATTAAACACCACACCATCGAATTTACCCATTGTCTCCTGCAATTTATCAATCAAAACGCCCTCATGATTCGACTGGAACGTTTCAATATCACAATCCGGAAAACGTTTTTTAACAACCTCAAAATATTCGTCAAGTGATTGATTACCATATATTTCTGGCTCTCGCTTGCCGATAAGGTTAAGATTCGGTCCGTTTAAAATCAAAATCTTCATAATCAAAAACTATCTTTTTTTCAAAAAACGTATAAGTTCACCAATAATGATAACCGGGCTGGTCCCAATGAAACAAATCAGCCAGTCTTGCCATTTCAGAGGCTCAACGCTGAACATCTCGCCACCTAAAGTGATTATGGCGAACTGTCCGACGAGAATTATCAGCAATGCGAGCTCAAAACCTCCAAAGGTCTTTGGAAGATTGCGGAAAGCCGATGTCCCTGTATGATAAGCCTTGGCGTTGAAAAGATTCCAGAACTGCATAAACACAAATATCGTGAACGTCAACGAATGCTCGTAGGTTGTATAGCTTTTTGCGCCGACGATATTTATATTGAAGAAATTTGACAGATAATCTTTTATAGAGAACTCTGTCAGACAGTTAATCTCAACATGCTTGAAATACTGAACAAATCCTAGTAAAACCAGCACAAATATCATTCCCACGATGATTATTGATTTTATCATCGGCTTTGTCAGTATGTGCGCGTCTTTTGAGCGTGGTTTCTCATCCATCACTGTCTCTGACGGTGGCAATGATGCCAAGGCGAGCGCCGCGAAGGTATCCATTATCAAGTTAACCCAGAGCATCTGAGTCACAGTGAGAACCGCATCGGTGCCAAGCAATGCGCCAAGCATCACCACGAGACATGCCGCCACGTTGATTGTCATCTGGAACAGCACAAAACGTTGAATATTCAGATAAAGCGAGCGTCCCCACATCACTGCGCGGACTATGCTTCTGAATGAATTGTCGAGGATAGTTATGTCGGAGGCTTCTTTCGCCACCGTTGTGCCATCGCCCATTGAGAGTCCCACTTGAGCCGCTTTCAATGCAGGAGCGTCGTTGGTGCCGTCGCCGGTGACTGCCACCACCTCGCCGTAAGACTGCTGCAGACGCACCAAGCGTTCCTTGTCCATCGGTCTGGCACGCGACATGATCTTTATTAACGGGATGCGGCGTTTTGCCTCCTCATCGGTAAGCGCCTCAAAATCCTTGCCGGAGATGTGGTTGAAATCTTTTTGATCGGTCTCTTTCCATAATCCCAGCTGACGGCCAATCTCAATGGCGGTTCCTGGAGTGTCGCCGGTCACTATTTTGACGTCTATACCTGCTCTTAAGCATTTTGCCACAGCATCTGCCACATCTGGACGAATCGGGTCAGCGATGGCTGTAGCCGCAACAAATATGAGATTATCAGCAATGAGATTATCAGTTTTCGGGTCAAACGACTGCTCGTTAGGGTCAGCTTCTTTGTATGCCAAGGCAAGCGTTCTCATCGCCTTATCATTATATGCACTTAATTGATTTACAATGGTTTCACGATATGGTTCAATATCAACGACACCATCTTTTGTGGCTATTCTGTTACAATGCGCAAGAATAATCTCAGGAGCACCTTTCACATAAAACATCGGCTTGTTGAATGTCTTCGATTCAACAATCGTAGCCATAAACTTATATTTAGTGGAGAATGGCACCTGATAAAGCAACTTCGTGTCTTCCCTATAATCAATATAGTTAACTCCTTGATTATAAAGCCATAACAGAAGTGCACCTTCAGTAGGATTGCCTATCGCCTTAACTTTTTCTTTATCAGTAAAATCGAGAAAAGCGGTTGTATTGACGGAGATACATTCTTTTAAAACATCATTACATCCGCTATATGACAGTATGTCGTTGACACTCATCTGATTCTGTGTCAACGTGCCAGTTTTGTCGGTACAAATCACCGTAGCAGCGCCCATAGTCTCACAAGCGTGCAATTTTCTGACTAAGTTGTTGGTTACCAACATCCTACGCATACTCAGAGCAAGACTTAAGGTGACGCTCATAGGTAATCCTTCCGGAACAGCCACCACAATAATGGCAACCGCAATCATCAATGTATTCAATGCATATTGTGCAAATCTAAGCCAGTCGATGCCGTCACCGATGCCATCAACATGAATGAAATACATTATCAAACGTATCACGAAGATCGAAGCGGCGATGATATAGCTCGCATAGCAAATCACCTGTCCGAGTTTGTCGAGTTGGATATTCAAAGGCGTTTTGACATTGTTGTCAATCTGCGAACCTTTGTAAACCTTGCCCCATTCTGTGGCGTCTCCTACCCTTTCGATCTGCACGATGCCGTGACCATCAATGACTTTGCTGCCTCGCATAACCCAATTTGAGGGATATGTAGCCTCGTTGTTGAATTCTTTCTCGTCGATGGTTTTTCGTGCCATCGGCTCGCCTGTAAGATCCGATTCGTTGACTTGCAATGAAAAAGCGTCAAGAAGGATACCGTCAGCCGGCACCTCATCGCCTGTTTCAATAATCACGATGTCACCGACGACGATCTCGCGCCGTTGGATGAGTGTGACATTGCCTTCACGAATGACTTTCACGGTTTCCTCATCATTAACCTGATTGAGGATGTCGAATTTTTTATTGGCGTTGACTTCGAAGATGAATCCGACGCATGTCGCCAACATTATAGCCACAAAAATTCCAAGCGGCTCAAACAAAACACTATAGCCTTCATCGGTAGTAAAATATTGATATACAGACACTCCGATGGAAAGCGCGAGGGCAATCAGCAGGATTTGAATAATCGAATCCTTGAATTTGCCCAGAAACTGATGGAATATCGACTCCTTTTGTGGAGGCGTAAGAATATTAAAGCCGTGCAAAGCACGGCTTTGTTCTACTTGTTTCTTATCAAGTCCTTGATACTTCATTATTAGTTATTTCCGTATTCTTCCAAGGCTTTATAGAAATCGTTCTTGTACTGCTCCTGTTTGAAGTCAATCTTCAACTCTGTGTCAGCGCTCATAGTCTCAACGACTGTATTCAGAACATCTTCGCCTGAATATTCGATGCAGACATAAACAGCAATCTTACCAGGGGTGAGCTTGCTTGGCTGAGCGTCCCAGCATGTCACAGGGGTGTTTTTAAGTTTACCTTTGACAACACCAATTGACTGAATTGTACCTTTAGCGATGTTTTTCACGTTATCGCCATCACGGTGCTGCTGTGTGAACTGGTCAACTGATCTTTGAACGACAGACTCGATCATAGCCTGGATACCGTCACGTGCATTCTGCTCTGCAAAAATACGTGCTGACTGAATGTCATATTCGCTTTCAGCGATAGTCTGTGCCAGATACTTGAAATTACCTTTTGATGCTGTGCAGTCTGGGCATGGCAGTTCTGAAGGCTGATTCTGTGGTTTCTGAGCAACTTCCTTGCTTGAGCCGCATGATACTACGAGTAATGAAATCAATGCGATTCCCAAAAGTAAATTGATTTTTTTCATGATAATTAATTTTTAGTTAATAATTAAACATTTATTTCACATTAAAAAAAGCTTTCTCTTTGACAAATTTTGAGCCGAATCTGAAACGCACTTCCACATAATTGTCATCCTGACTGTAGCAATAGTCGGAATTGTAGTTGATAACTATGTTGTCACCAACGTTTTTAACAGTAAATTGTGTGGCGCAGTTCGATGATGTACGCGGTTTCTGCGATGTTGTAATAGTTTTTCCGTTGTACACCAGCTTGATAGTGAGTTTTCCGGTCGTATTGTCAACAACATCGATGATTATATTGTCATAAACACCAATATATCTGTTGATAAGACCTTCAACGGTGAAATATCTCGAATCATCAGTTCCGAGTTCTTTTGAGAGTGCGCCAAGAGCTGTTATGGCATCATCAACCTGCTCAACGGTTTCGATGTTATCCAATCCGTCTTCATAACCGGCAATCCTGTCATTAAGTTCTTTCTCATGTTTCTCGTAAGCTGTAACAAGCTCAACCAAGTCGAAACGTGAAAATGGATATTTCACATACAGATTATAATATTGCTCTCCGGTTTTTTTATTTTTGTAGAGCTCTTGATAAGTCTCGGCCTTTGTGATGCTCACACCTTGAATTGCAGGCATCTTAGCAATTTTTGACGTCGACTCTATCGACATTGTGGCGTTTGTGCTTGCATTGGTGCCTTCAACAGTCTTTTGAGTATAAGAATTAACTGTACGTGACACGTTTGTAGCCACTGACGATGCTATATCAGCGCGGACTTTCTGCATGGCGTCAGACTTAGCCTCTTCAAGTGTCGGTTTATCCGACTGCACGATGATATAGTCTTGTACGCTGCCCTTTCCTACCCATTCAGGTTTTGGACCGCTTTTTTCAACGAGTTTGAATCCTTTCTTCTGAGCGCATGCACAGAGAGGAAGCACCATCGCTAAAGCTATTATCAATAATTTTCTCATTTTTACTAATTTTTATTATTCAAAAATCCATGATACGTTAGGCTCGGCGTTCTCTTCTGAAGACTCCACTTCGTCAATTGCCTTGTAATATTCAACAGCTCTCTTTTTACCAACGTTGATGAGTTTCTTCAACTTAGGATCACGTGCCTTGATTGATTTGATGGCTTTGGAGACAGCCTTGTTGTCGTTGTCATCCATAGCTTTTTTGGTAATCATCTCCTGAGCGAGAATAACCTTATTGACATTGTCAACGAAATAGAAAGACACTTCAACTTCTGCCATATATTGAGGCGGTATTGATGTTGTCACATTTTTCGAAAGAATTGTGACTGATGTCACGATAAGGAAGCGGCTATCATTTGTTGTTGAACCGAGTCCATTAAGTGTAACTGCCTGATTTACATTGTTATACAACACTGTAAGAGCATCACCTTTAACTTCATTGTTTTTTGGCATAAGCACGCGAACAGGGATCATCTGCTCAAAAGTCATCTCATTTTGGGCGCAGAGCAATCCTGAAATTGCGCAAAGCACTGCCAACATTAAGAATTTAATCTTTTTCATATCAGTCAATTTTAATTACAGAACCAACCAAACCTCACTTGGACCGCGCATATAAATCGTGCCATCGATATTATAGTTGTTTCTTAAATATGTTTGCAAACCTTGTAAATAATCTTGAGTATCGACACGTTGGATCGCTCCACGACGACCTGTTCTTGTCAAAGGAATCATCACCTGATTGAATGTCAAGACGTTAGGTGTGATAACTCTTGTTGGATTGTTATCGACAGTATTGTCCTGCAGCCAATAGTAGATGATATCGCCGAGAGTTGTCTGTTCGCCTTCGAAAGCGAAAGTGGTTCTCAGGAAGTCATAGTCAGAATTATCTGTTCTCTTGATTTTAACAGTGATTTGGCGACCGTTGTTCGACATATCGACGAACTCATCCTGGAGTTTCTTGCAGAAGGCGTCCATGTGGTTAAGCACTGCCTCTTCAAGCAAAGTGTTGATTGTAGCTGAGTTAGATGGTTTTCCATCGCCATGAGCGTGTGCGATTTCTCTTGCGTTTGCGCTCACATCCACAGCTCTCATATTGAAAGAGACGTAGCGTCCCATGCCTTTTTCCATCACTTCGAAGTCAAGGTCAACGATGAAATCGACGTTTGCAGTACGTTTGATGCGGTCGATTGGCGATTCGGCGATAGCGCCGTCAAGGCCGTAGTCATCACTTATCAAAGCATTCTCCTGATCTTCCTGTTTCAAGCTCTTCAGAAGGAATTCAAGACTTTGTACTTCAAAGCCTTTGTTCTTGAAAATCTCGTTGAGTGAAGCTATCACGAGACGAAGGTCGCGGCTGTCTTCTCTACCAAAGATATCGTAGTTGACGATGGTCTGGACGTTGCCGTTCTCGTCTTTCCATTTCTGGACATAACCCATCTCGTTGCAATACACGTCGGAAGGCACCACCATCAGCATTGGTTTTGCATATTTACCAGCATCGGTGTTTTTGACTTTCTCAGCATAGCCTTTGTCCTGCATGTATTTCGTAAGTTCATCGTAAAGCACTTGAACATCAACGGAAACGGTATAGACCTTACCGTTTTTCACTGATTGTGGGTTGCCGGTCTTATTGATGAAACGATGATATTGTCCGCCCGGGTTTTTCTTGGTCGGAAGAGCCAAGAAACTCTCGAAGAACTCGATGTTATTCTCAGCTGTGGTGTAAGACACGATAGCCGGAGTTGCTTTTGTGTTGCCAGATGCAGTGATTCCGCGGAAAAGGCATGCGGCCACAGCGTCACGCTTAGCCATCTCGACGCCTTCTGTAGCATCTTTGGCTGTTGTGGTCACAGTGAACACTTTTGTGCCATCCTGACCGACTCCGATGTATTGAACCTCGTACTGTTGGTCAAGGATTGAGCGTTTTTCGTTGTTTTTCTGCGCAAACATGGTGCTTGCCATCATAAGCAAAGCGACCATTGGCATCATTTTTAGTCTTAAACTTTTCATATTGAAAATATTAACATGCAAAAATACAATTTTTTTATTCCCAAATATATTATTTCCAATTAATTGGGACATTTCTCATCTCTATCTTGCAATCGCCGATGTCGAATTTCATCACAGGCATGATTTGCGTTTTCGCCGGATTGATTTTTTCAGGCACATCAATAGTTGCCTTAATAGGGATATCTGTCAAAGCGTTGTAATCTGTTGACGACCAGCTTCTTGCGTGTTCGTTACCCTCGCAGTCGTATGCAAGGAAATGTCCGCCCACATACATGTGCTTGTTGACATCATGGTTGGTGAATTTTATGGTCAGTTTCACCAGTTGGCTTGATTTACTGCCGATGAGGGATACGAATTCAACATCGAGCCATTCGTCGCATGGGTTTGAAATTGTCAACTCGCTTGCCGGTGCCTGTGCTGATTTCTGTTTAGGTTCGGCTTTAGGAGTTGCAGGTTCTTCCTTCACTTCCTGTTCGGCATTTTTCTTGCGGTTAATTTTCTTCTCTCTCTTTGTAGTATTGTCTCTTGCTTTAAGAGTTTGCTGCTCAAACGGGTCGTTTGATTGAGCCACAGCTATTTCCGGAATCACCGAAATAAACATAAAAGCGATTAAAAAGTAGATTAATTTCTTCATATTCATTGATTTTTAAATGATCACTTATCTTCTTTCTTTATTTTTTTCCAAATAATCGGGACATTTCTCATCTCAATATGGCAGTCGTCAATATCGAAAGCTATAACAGCCATCTTCTTCACCTTTTTCGGCACGACTTTACCTGGAACATCAATCGAAAAATTGACTTTTTTATCAGTCAGAGCTTTATATTCATTACTTCTTGAAGTATTATGTGCAACTCCTTCTGTATCATAAGCCATGAAGTTTCTGACGCGAATATCTTTGTTTACATTTCTGTTGATGAACCTGCAATTAAGCACCATTGTCTGCTCGTCTTTGTCGCCAATCAACGAGATGAGCTTGAAATCAATTTCCTCACCTTCACAAGGGTTGCTTATCTCAATATCTTTGTTGGAATATTTGATTTTCTGATAAATTGTGCCACATGAAGAAAGCAGCATCAGAATCATCGTAAGACTTAATAGTAAAGATATTTTTCTCATATAACTCGTTTAATATCAATCAATTAAATTATCAACCAAGCTTCACCTGGACCTCTCATATAAATAGTACTTTCAATATTATAATTATCGAGGAGGAACTCCTGAAGCTGTGTCACATATTCATTTGAATCGAGGCGGCGAACCGCACCTTTTTTGTTCACCGTTATCATCGGAATCATCACCTGGTTGAATGTCAACACGTTAGGTGTAATATTTCTTGTAGGGTTATTGTCGATGGTGTTGTCCTGAAGCCAATAGTAGATGATATCGCAAAGTTTCTCCATCTTGCCTTCATACAAGAATTTCGAACGCTGGAAATCGTAGTCTGAATTATCGGTCTTCTTGATTTTCACGGTTACACGATGACCGTCTGTTTCCATTTTCTTATATTGGCGCTGAATCGCGTCGCAGAAATCGTCGACATAGTTGATGACCGCCTCTTCGAGCAATGTGTTGACTGTTAAAACCCTTGATGGGCGTCCGTCGCCATAGGCATGAGCTATTTCCACTGCGTTTGAGCAAGGATCAACGGCACGCATATTGAAAGCGACATATCTATAGTCATCGATTTCATAAAGTGCGAAGTCGAGGTCAACGATAAAATCGACGTTTGATGCACGTTTTATGCGGTCGAGCGGCGATTCCTTGACAGTGCCCGCCAAGCCGTAATCCTCGCCAATAAAGGCGTTTTCGTCATTTTCGCTATTCAAACTCTTGAGGAGGAATTCAAGGCTTATCGTCTCAAATCCTCGTGAAGCAAAAATATCGTTTAGCGATGATATCACCAAACGCAGGTCGCGGCTGTCCTCTCTTCCAAAGATGTTGTAATCAGATATTGTCTGCACCTTGCCATTCTCGTCTTTCCACTTCTGAACGAAGTCCATCTCGGTGCAGTAAACATCAGCCGGGACAACCATTATGACTGGTTTCAGATATTTGCTCGTTACCGTTTCTTGAGGTTTTTCGGCAAATCCTTTATCCTGCATATACTGGAGAAGGTTGTCGTAAAGAACCTGCACATCGATTATCACATCAACGCCATAATCGAGTTCTTTTATGTCGGCTTCCCAAGATTTTTGGACATATCTGGCATATTTCCCGACAACTTTCTTTGATTTCGGAACACTAAGAAAATCAATAAAATACGCTTCGTTTGCCTCGATAATGCTTTCTTTCACGATAGGAGGTGTCGGGCGTGTCTTCGTCGATGCCGGCAGTCCGCGCAGCAGACACACAGCCACAGCATCGCGCTGGGCGTATTCATGAGCTTCTTCAAGAGTGTTGGCTATGATGCGCATCTCGATAATCTTGGTACCTTTCGGTCCAACGCCGCCGATACGCACGTCAAATTGGGCATTGAGAATGTTGTTAGCATCCCTGTTCTGAGCATTAGCGCCAGTCAGAAACGCAGTGATTATCAATAATATGAACGACAATCTTTTTAACATACCAATTTAATAACCAACATTTTAACTTGCAAATATAAAAAATAATTTTAATAGTGCAACAAAAAACTCAATTTTCTACAGAACGAACTTCGTGATTTCCTGATTAGGCTCGAGTTCCACCGGTTCTTTGCCGTATTGGAAAATCATCATTTTCTTGCCGCCTTTGAGGAAATACTTGTCGCCGATGACCCAGATCGCTGTCGCTTCACGCAGACCTACAACTTTCATCTCCTGACGCACAGCGAGATACTCGTTGATACGGTCCTGACGGGTCTCGCCGCCGTGCTTAATCATCTTGTCGATTTCCGGATGTGGATCAAGATAGTGAGGATTGATCTGGAACGGTATGAGATTCAATGTGTTAAAGCTTGCCGGCTGAACGATAGGCATATCGTTTGTGGTGCACAATGTCGGGCAGGCAATGTTAGAGCCGGCGCTCCATCCGATGTAAGGCGTGCCGTTATTTGCGCATTCAGCGATAGCCTGCATCAGACCGAATTTATGAAGCTCAGCAACAAGATGGAAGGTGTTTCCGCCACCAACCACAATGCAGTCGGCAGTCTTCACAAGACCGACTTTATCTTCAACTTCATGAACTGAGACGAACTTTTTCACGCCAAGTTTCTCGTTGAAAACTTTCTTAACCTTCTCAGTATAAGCATCATAGCTCTTCGGATAAGGGTTTCCGCCGATGAAAACGCCAGCGAAAGGCACGAACGCCACCTTGCTGTCAGCGCCGAGTTTATTTTTATCAAAAAACTGCTCAAGTTGGGTCATTGCCCAAGCCAAATATGTCTCACCAAAATTCGTTGAATTGCTGATTAAAAGTAAATTTCTCATATTGTTAAAGATTAAAATTTTCACAAAATTAAAGAATTTTTCGATATGATTGAAGATTTTTTTAATTTTGCCACATAAAATTAAATAACTATGAAGAAATTAGCTTTTTTGTTTGCGATTTTAATCGGAATTAGCGGTATTGGCAATGCTTTTAGCGGTGTTAATGGAATTAAGCAATACAAAGAATATGAGTTGAAATCACCCAATGGGATGATTAAGATGAGTATCAGTGTCGGAAATGAAGTAAAATACTCGGTAAGACATGGTAACACAACGATTATCAAGGGCTCACCTATTTCAATGGAATTGGAAGACGGGACGATATTAGGATTGGGAGGAGCGGTGAAAAACGCAAAAAACAATTCAGTCGAAGAGGTCGTTGAAGCCGATTTTTATAAAAAAGCAGAAGTTGAAACCAATTATAACGAATTGATTATCAATTTTAAAGGAAATTACAAGCTGACTTTTAGAGCTTTTGACGACGGAGTGGCATACAGGTTTTCGACGAGTTTCAAGAAGCCTATTATCGTGAAAAAAGAGAACGTGAATTATCGTTTTGACGACGATTATGTGGCTTACATTCCATACGTGAACGCCAGAAAAGGCGACGGCGACTTCCTGACACAGCAGTTTTTCACTTCTTTTGAGAGTCAATATACAATTGATTCGATATCAAAAATGGATGTCGAGCGTATCGCTTTCACACCTTTATTAATATGCCTGAAAGACGGCAAAAAAGCTGTTATTGTGGAGTCGGATCTGGAAGATTATCCGGGAACGTTTTTCCGCAAAGGCGAAGGAAACAGTTTGGTTTCGGTGCAGTCGACATATCCGAAAGTTGAGGAACAAGGTGGGCACAACATGCTGCAGTTGGTCGTGAAAGAGCGCGAGGATTTCGTTGCAAAGGTCAATGGGACAAGGGATTTCCCTTGGAGGGCAATGGTTATCTCCGAGAACGATGCCGAGCTGATGAACAGCGATATGGTTTACAAACTCGCATCACCTTCGAGAGTTAAAGACGTGAATTGGCTTAAGCCTGGGAAAGTGGCTTGGGACTGGTGGAACAACTGGAACATCTGGGGTGTGGATTTCAAGGCAGGCATCAACAACGACACATATAAATATTACATCGATTTCGCATCGAAAAACGGCATAGAATACGTGATTTTGGACGAAGGCTGGGCTGTGAACAAGCAAGCTGATTTATTCCAAGTCGTACCTGAGATTGACCTCGAAGAGCTCGTCGCTTACGCAAATGAACATAACGTAGGATTGGTGCTTTGGGCAGGATATTATGCCATCGACAGAGACATGGAACATGTGTGCAAGCACTATAGCGAGATGGGTATCAAGGGATTCAAGGTCGACTTCATGGACCGCGATGATCAGAAGGTCGTGGATTTCTATTACAGGATGGCTGCGATGGCGGCAAAATATCACTTATTCGTTGATTTTCATGGAGCTTACAAGCCTACGGGACTGAGCCGCACCTACCCTAACGTGTTGAATTTCGAGGGTGTTTACGGATTGGAGCAGTCGAAATGGGACGACGACCTCAACCAAGTCAATTACGAGTGCATGATTCCGTACATCAGGATGGTGGCAGGAAACCTGGATTATACTCAGGGTGCTATGGACAACGCCACAAAATATCACTTCAGAGCCATCTACACCAACCCGATGAGCCAAGGCACAAGATGTCGCCAACTCGCTGAGTATGTGATATTTGAGTCACCGTTTAACATGCTTTGTGACAGCCCGACAAAATACATGCAAAACCCTGAATGCGTCGAATTTATCGCCAATGTGCCTACAGTTTGGGATGAGACCGTGGCATTGGATGGCAAACTCGGCGAATACGCAGTGATTGCAAGGAGAAAGGGAGACACATGGTATATCGGAGCGATTACAAATTGGGAAGCAAGAAGCGTGGAGATTGATTTAAATAAAATCGGTGTAAAGGCCAGCAAATGCAAGGCATATATTGATGGTATCAACGCTAATCGAAATGCTGAAGATTTCAGAATAACAGATCAAAAGATTGATGATAATAAAATTGTCATCGAGATGAAAAGCGGTGGCGGCGCTGTTATCATTATTAGAAGTTATGGTGACAACTACTAACTTCTAACTAATAAGTGACTTCTTCTAAAAACAGAGCGTGAGCGGGCATTGACGTGCCGGCTGAGCAGCGGTCTTTTTGTTCTATAATTCTACGAAAGCCTTCCAAAGAGAGCTTCCCCTTCCCCACTTCGAGCAGCGTGCCGACGATGGCGCGAACCATATTACGCAAAAACCTGTCGGCTTTGATGTGGAAAACAAGCAGACCGTTTTGTTCAAACCAATAAGCCTCCATAATACGGCAGTTATTAGTCTTCACCTGTGTATGCAGCTTTGAAAAGCTCGTAAAGTCTTGATATTCAAACAAAATCTTAGCGGCTTCATTCATTTTTTCGACATCGAGAGGTCCATATATATATAAGGTATCGTCGGTGTGGAAAGGATTCTTGGTGCGAGTGACATAATAATGATAGGTACGCGACTTGGCATCGAAGCGAGCATGAAAATAAGGGTCGACCTGCCAGCAGCGATAAACCACGATGTCATCTGGAAGAAACATATTCAATTGATTCACAAAGTATTCCAGATTCTCTATCGGTTCGCTTTCAAAATGCGCATAGAAATTTCGAGCATTGACGCCAGTGTCGGTGCGACCACATCCGGTAACGGAAACCGTCTGTTTCAGTTTTAGACTGATACATTTCTCGAGCACCTCCTGCACAGAGATATCGCCAGGTTGGATTTGCCAGCCGTGATAAGCTTTCCCGTTATACGCCAGATGTAAGAAATACCTGTTCATGAAAATGTTTTGCACCGCAAAATTAAAAAAAATGCATCAAAGGCTTGCATAATTGAAAAATTATTTTTATCTTTGTGGTGAATTTAAACCTCAAAATCCCAAAGCCATGCCAGTATACATGCTAAAAGACGAGGTATATGATTTTCCGCCAGTAAATCAATCGACGAATGACGGATTACTTGCGATTGGCGGAGATTTGTCTCCTGAAAGGCTGCTCGTCGCCTACTCATCAGGGATATTTCCATATTATTCGGAAGGAGAGCCAATATTATGGTGGTCTTTGGATCCAAGAATGGTGCTTAAGCCGTCGGATTTGAAAGTCACGAAATCGTTATGGAAGACGCTGGAATCGAACAAATATTCGTGTTCATTTGACGCTGATTTTGAAGGAGTTATAAATGCCTGTGCCTCTGTACCGCGCACCGACGACCAAGCCGAGGAGGAAGAGGACAAGGACGAGCCGAGTTCGTGGATGAACGGGGACATGATTGCGGCATACTGTGAGTTGCACAGGTTAGGTTTTGCGCATTCGGTGGAGGTTTATCAAGATAATGAGCTTGTTGGAGGACTTTATGGCGTCGCCATCGGCAAGGTTTTCTGCGCCGAGTCGATGTTCCATACCAAGACTGACGCCTCGAAGGTGGCGTTGTACAATTTATGCCAGTTTTTGATTAGAAATAACTTTGAACTCATTGACGCTCAGCAGGAAACGGCACACATGAAAAGAATGGGTGCCACCCCTATCTCGAGGAAAGAGTTTATGAAAACGCTCAAGAAACTAGTGAATAACGAGACGTTGGTCGGAAACTGGGGCGACGGATCTGCCGAACTGATGCGGTTGACAGTTGACAGTTAATAGTTTACTGTTTACCGTTTATAGAGCTTCCTTGATTTTTACAAGTTTTTCAAGCAGGCCTTCGACGAGGTCGAGGCGGAGCATGTTGGCGCCGTCTGATTTGGCGATTGCCGGGTTGGGATGTGTCTCCATGAAGAGACCGTCGGCTCCTACTGCGATGGCAGCCTTTGATATCAGTTCGATAAGCTCTGGCTTGCCACCTGTGACACCGCCAGTCTGGTTAGGCTGCTGCAGAGAATGCGTGACATCCATGATGACAGGCACATTGTTTTTCTGCATATCGTAGATGTTGCGATAATCGAC
This sequence comes from uncultured Bacteroidia bacterium, assembly GCA_902774295.1. GTDB lineage: Bacteria > Bacteroidota > Bacteroidia > Bacteroidales > F082 > Limimorpha. The sequence goes on from CACYHP010000003.1 coordinate 69,402, forward strand.
GACAAGATCCTGATAACCGAAGAAATTACCTCTATCAGTAAGCATAATGCGCTCATTTCCGGACTGTTGCACTTTTTCTACAGCAAAACGCATCGAGTCTCCAGAGAGGAACTGACCTTTTTTGATATTCACGACTTTACCAGTCTTAGCTGCAGCTATGAGCAGATCCGTCTGACGGCATAGGAATGCCGGTATTTGCAGGACATCGACATACTCAGCAGCCATTGCGGCTTCCTCGCAAGAATGAATATCGGTGACAACCGGAACATTATACTGTTTCGAGATGTTTTTCAAGACATTGAGAGCCTTCTCATCCCCTATCCCCTGAAACGAATCGAGGCGCGAACGGTTTGCCTTGCGATAAGAGCCTTTGAAAACAAACGGGATGTCGAGTTTTTTCGTAATTTTCACCAATGTCTCTGCGATTTTAAAAGGAGATTCCTCATCCTCAATTACACATGGACCTGCAAGGAGAAAGAAGCGATTAGGCTTGAGATTCTTCAGAAACGGATAATTGTTTAAAGTTATCATCGAATTGAAATTTTTTGCAAATATAGGGAAAAAGTTGAGAGTTGTGATGTTTCGGAAGAGATTTTTTAGGATTAGTTTTTTTAATTGGATTGGCATTATTAATATTAATAAGGTATGAAGAAATTTTTAATTTTTTTTATTTTTTTGTTGATATTTTAAAAAAAATATGTATTTTTGCGTTGTACTATGTACAGAAAACAACTATTAATTAATAACTAAATTCTATTCTTATGAAGAAAGTTTTTACATTAGCACTCGTGATGGCAATGGCCATTACAAGCTTTGCTCAGGTAAAGGGCATCTCACGTAAGTCTGTTAAAGCAGAACCTAGACAGGCTGTTACAGTGACAGGCTTGGAAGTAAACAACAACAACTTCCCTGCATCAACAAGAAGCATTATGACAGCTCCAGAGGAGACAGAATTAAGCTTCTCAGCTTATGACTGGCAGTCAAACGCATCAGCCAGAAACTTCACAGCAGTATGGCCTGACGGTTTCGCAGTCATGTGCTACACACAGGCAACAAATCAAAGCTATTCAGACCGTGGTACAGGTCTCGCAATTTGGGATCCAGCAGTCGGTGAATGGGAGTTCACAGAGACTCATGCTGAAGATTTTTCATCATTGCCGACTAGCGAACAAAAGACAGGTTTCGGTTCAATCTCACGTTGGGGAGAGAACGGTCTTGTTATCGCATCACACAGTGCAAACCAATGCCACCTGTTCTTCTGCGAGAATTTCCGCAATGGCGACCGTGATTTCAGCACAGTTGTTACAATGCCAAACGAGTTAGAGCCAACATGGCCAGCAGTACAGTGCTCAGGTGAGAACCTTGACATTGTTCACGTTATTGCAACACAGTACTCATCAACAGATCCATTTGATGATGCACTTCGTTACTATCGTTATGAGAACGGCGAATGGACAGCTAATGCAGAACTTCTCACAGCTTTCAACGCTGACAATATGGGCGGCGGCGGTTCAAACATCGCTCATTTCATCAATTATGACCCAGCCAAGCCAAACCGTGTATCATTCGTTTTAACAGACGCTTGGACAGACGGTAAAGTTGTTGTTTCAGAAGACAATGGCGCAACATGGACAGACAGAGTGTTCTATCAGCACCCAGGTATCCACACCACATTTGGTGAAGGTGAGTCATTCCACTACCCACGTTGGGCTGATGCTCACTTCGATGCAAACGACAACGTTAACATAGTTTATGAATGGAACGGTTCATCAGGTGAGCCAGGTTCAGGTTCATACTACCCAACAGTTGGTGGTGTTGGTTTCTGGAGCGAGACTCTTCCAAAGAGTGAATTGTGCGTTGGTGGTATCGGTAACGTTGGCGAGCCATTCATCATGGACTCATGCTACATGAACACCGACCTTTACTATTCAGAGTGGTACTGGTCAGATGCTATTCATGACCCACTTCCTGAATACTTCGGAGAACTCATGATTCTTGACGAGAACATGAACGTTGTTGATTACAATGGTGAAATGCCAGAGACATACTACTGGATCGACCTCAGCAACAAAGAGCACGGCAAATACAACAGCGGTATTGCTGCATTCCCATCAATGGTTATTGATGGCGAAAAGATCTTCGCTGTATGGTCAATGATTGCAGGTGACTGCACAACAGTTTACTACGATGGAACTAACAGCCAGTACAGATTGTTCGGTGCTATGTCAAGCGACGGTGGCCGTACTTGGAATTTACCAGTACACCTCCTCACAGACATCATGGACATCTATGACGAGATGGTTTATCCACAGGTAATCCCATTCGTTTACAGCGACGCAGGTGGTGACTTCATCTGGATTTGCTACCAGAACGACCAGGAGACCGGTACATACGTACAGAGCGACGAAACTGTATGGGATAACAACTTCTACAGAGCTGTTAAGGTTTATGTCTACGACATCCTCGGTGAAGAAGAAAACTACATGACAGTTGCTCCTTCAATCAACGTCTATCCTAACCCAGCACAGGGTTCATTCAACGTAAGACTTGACAACGCAAGCAACGTGAAGATCTTCAACACAGTTGGTCAGTTAGTTAAATCTTATGACAACGTTTCAGAACTTAACGTCAACCTCGAAGCTGGTGTTTACTTTGTGAACGCTAACGGTCAGACAGTTAAGGTCGTTGTGAAGTAGTTTACGGTTTACAGTTTACCGTTTACAGTTTACCGTTTAAGGTTTAAAGTAGAGACGCCACAGTGTGACGTCTCTACATTTTTAAGATTAATGGAACAAGAGGATGAATAATATCAAAGATTATCTGGAGGAGTTGGTGGCGAAGAACAATACCGAGGCGTTTATTAAAGACGACCCGGTGCAGTTCCCGCATAGATACAGTGACAAGAAAGACATTGAGATTGTGTCGTTTCTAGTTGCTACAATAGCATGGGGCAACAGAAAAATGATTTTGAACAACGCCAATAAGATGTTGGAAATCATGGGAAAGTCACCTTATGACTATGTGATGTCGGAAGGATGGAAAAAGCTGGATGATGCGAAGTGTGTGCATAGGACTTTTTTCAATAGAGATTTGAAGTATTATTGCAGGGGGCTGAAGGCAATTTATGAGGTTCCTCGCCTCGCTCGGAATGACAATGACAATAGTTTAGAGGATATATTTTATAATGAAGCGCATGATGTGTGGAGAGGCATACAGAATTTCAGGGATTTGATGGCGAAGGCGAATGATGCGACAAGCAAACACATTTCGAATCCTTGTTGCGATGAGCCGAAAAAAGGCTCGGCATGCAAGAGACTGCACATGGCGTTGAGATGGCTGGTAAGAAATGACGGTATTGTAGACTTGGGTATTTGGAAACGTTTTACTCCCAAGGACTTGATGATACCGCTGGATGTGCATGTGGCAAGGGTTTCGAGAGATTTAGGATTGATCGAAAGGAAGAGCAATGACAGGCAGACAGTTGAGCTGCTAACCAATAAATTAAGGGAGTTTGATAAAGAAGACCCGGTTAAATATGATTTTGCGTTGTTTGGAGCGGAGATGATGGAGTTATGAGATAAAAGTTAAAAGTTAAAAGATAAAAGTTAAAAGAATGTTGATAACTTGGAGATTTTTGCGAGTTATCAACATTTTTTATTAATTTCGTTTGGATTTTAATAGTATTTTGTATAATTTTGTCGATTGAAAGAATAAGTGTTTTTTATTACGAAAAGATTTTTTTAACAATAAAAGTTTAGCAGTATGAAACGTAGATTTACATTGATTATTACGGCTTTAATGCTGATGATGACAAGTCTCGCCTGGGGACAGACGAGAGATGAAGTGGTTGCATACACTTTGGATGGCACCATCACCGGTGGCACAAACGGTTATGCAACTGAGAGTGAAATTACCCAGAATAATCTCACATGGATGGTGACTGGCAACACAGATATAAGTCCATGGCGTATTGGAGGTAAAAGTCTATCTGGCGTTGACCGTCCTGTTTATTCAACGGGTACAATGTCGGACAACATCACAAAGATTGTTGTCACTCATGGTACAGCGAATAACATTACAGTAAACTCGATGACACTTATCGTTTCATCGAACGCGGATTTCAGCAATCCTACAAGCACATTGACTGGAGATTTCGGGGCAAATACGACAACCACATTCAACAGACCAGCAGCAACTGACTGGACTAACAAATATTACAAGATCATATACAATGTTTCGGTGTCAGGTAATACCAACAGATTCATACAGTTCAATTCAGCTGTGTTTTATAAAGAAAGTGGCGGTCAGGAGACGGTGGCAACTCCAACGTTCTCACCAGCAGAGGGAACATATAATGAGGCACAGAACGTGACCATCAGCTGCACAACCGACGGTGCCACAATCCACTACACAACAAATGGTGACGTTCCGACGACATCAAGTGCGGTCTACTCCACTCCTATCGCTATCAGCCAGACAACAACAGTGAAGGCAATGGCAGCGAAGTCTGGAATGAACAACAGTAGCATCGCTTCAGCGACATACACCATTGAAGATGCTCCGACACTAATTACTATTGCAGCAGCAAGAGCATTGGCAGTTAACGAATATGCTTTGGTACAGGGAGTTGTGACATTCATCGACGGAAGAAACATCTACGTCCAAGATGAGACAGCAGGTATCGATCTCTTTTTGAACAACAACACTGTTCCGAGCGGCTTAGTCCTTGGCGACAAGGTTCAGGCATACGGTAAGAAAGCCTTGTACAACGGTCTTATCGAGCTTACTGGCATCAACGGCGGTGATGCATCACAATTCAGTGTGATTTCATCAGGCAACACACTTCCTTTGGCAGTGAAAACTATTGCTGAGATTTTGGCAGACTATTCAGGCAGCAATGCTTTACAGTCAACACGCGTCAAGATTGAGAACGCCACTATTGGAACTATCAACACCAGCAGCAACACACCACTCACCCAAGGTGAAAACACCTTGAATATATACAAAGTTCCGGCATTGGACAGCATTTCAGAAGGTGACGCTGTCGATGTCATCGGTGTTGTCGGTTGCTACAACAACCCGCAACTTCGTGTTGCTTATGCAACAGATGTTACAAAACACGAGACACCGATGCAGCAGGTTGCCACACCTACATTCACACCTGCAGCTGGCGAATACACAGAGGCACAGAATGTTGAGATTGCATGCGCAACAGAAGGTGCAACAATTTACTACACATTAGACGGCACAGACCCGACAGTCAACAGCACAGCTTACACTACAACCATCGCCATCAGCGATTCAACTACAGTGAAGGCATTCGCCGTTAAGGAAGGCATGACTGACAGCGATATCGCAACAGCGGTTTACATTATCAACATTCCTACTCCACCAGTACAAGAGACCGACTACACTCTGATCACCAATGAAAACGCACTTATCTCAGGTGACAAATACATCGTTGTGGGTATCAAGGGCGAGGCTTACAAAGCATTAGGAAAACAAAACACAAACAACAGAGCTGCTGTTGATGTGACACCTGTAAATAACGTCATCACATTGACACCTGCCACAACAACCGATGACGGTGTCTTCGAGTTGACATTAGGTCAGGATAACAACAATTGGACTTTGTATGATGCAGTAAACGGAGGTTATCTCTACGCAGCAAGTTCATCATCAAATCAGCTGAAGGTTCAGGCAGAAAACAACGCCAACGGTCAGTGGACCATCGAGATCGCATCAACAGGTGTCGCCACCATCAAGGCACAGGGCACCAACACACGCAACTGGTTAAGACTCAACACCAGCGGCTCACCATTCTCATGCTATGGAAGCGGTCAGCTGGACGTTTACCTCTATAAAGCAGGCGACATCCCGACCCCACCGGCACCGACATATTACAATGTTGCTGTTGCCGACAGCATTGCTAACGGCACTGTGACAGTCAGCCCAACATCAGCAAAGGAAAACGACACCATCACAGTGACAGCCACACCAGCATTAGGTTATGAGTTGACAACATTGACATACACTTACGGTCAGACCACAAGCAACGTCAACCTTGAGACAATGCAGTTTTTGATGCCAGCTGCTGACGTTACAGTGAATGCCACATTCACAGAGCTCGCACATGTAGCTAATCCTACATTCAGCCCAGCAGCAGGATCATACATTTCAGTGCAACAGGTCACTTTAGCATGCACCACTGAAGGTGCCACTATTTACTACACATTGGACGGCACCGACCCAACAACAGAAAGCACAGTTTACACCAATGCATTCACAGTAAGTGCAACGACAACAGTGAAAGCATTGGCAGTCAAGGAAGGCTTGAACAACAGCGACGTGGTTTCAGCAGAATACGTTATCATCGAGCCTATGACCATTGCTGAAGCCAGAGCATTGGCAGACAACGAATATGCGTTGGTACAAGGTGTTGTAACATTCTTGGAAGGCAGAAACGTCTTCATCCAGGATGCTACAGGCGGTATCGACCTTTATCTCAACAGCAACACCGTTCCTACCACAATAGCTTTAGGCGATATGGTGAAAGGATACGGCAAGAAGACTGTTTACGGCGGTCTTGTTGAGCTTACAGGAATCAACGGAAACGATGAGAATCAATTCCTGATCTTATCAAGCGGCAACCCATTACCAGTGATGGTCAAGACAATCGCTGAACTCATTGAAGACTTCAATAACAACAATGCATTACAGGGCACACGCGTCATGGTTGAAAACGCCATCATTGGTGCTATTAACACAAGCGGCCATACAACCATCTCGCAAGACGACAATTCCATTATCATCTATAAGATTCCTTATGTTGAAGGTCTTGAAGAAGGTGACTTTGTCACAGTCACAGGTGTTGTCGGAGCATTCAACAACGAGTTACAGCTTCGTGTAGCAACTGCTGCCGACATTCAATACACACATCCCGCAAGCATCACACTCAATCCAACAGCTTTGTCAGGATTCAACTATGCGTATGAAGAGGGTCCATCAACGGTGAAGACTTTTGTGATTAGCGGAATGAGTCTATCAGCTCCGACATACATCCATGCATCAGAGAACTACGAGATTTCATCGTTCCCTGGCGAGAGCTTCTATCCAGAAAACACTATCACAATTAACACATACACAGGCGTTTACAACTACACCATCAAAGTGAGACTGAAAGCCGGTCTTGAGATTGGTGAATACGAGGAAAGTCTGATGATTTGCGAAGAAGAGCTCGACACCATGTATCTCGCTTTGAGCGGTAGCGTCACTTCAGCACCTATTGTGACAAGCTATTCACGTGTGAGCGACATTTCACAGTTGACAAGCGGTTCGAAGGTCATCTTTGCGGCACGTTACAACGAAAATGCCAACGAATACTTTGCCATGACAGCACAGGCATCGGGCAAACCGGAAGGCGTGTTGTTCAACAGCGTCGTCAGCAACGATGAGACTTTGCCAAGTGAAATCACCGACAATGAGGAAACATATTATTGGACAGTGGATGTTAACGGTGACAACTACACCTTCACCAATGCCAATGGCGACGTGCTCGGCTACACCAGCGGCACCAACTTCGCTAACGGCGGCGACAACACTGCTTGGGGTATCACATTCCAGACTTCAGAAGAAGGCGCCATGGTTCCAAACTATTCAGGTTTTGTTGTAAACAACGTCAACACCCCGGTGAGAGCCATTGCATTGAACAGCAACCACAACTTCGGTCCATACCACACTCAGAACATAGGCGGTGAAAATTATAACTTCTTCCTCGACATGTTTGCTACAGTGGGCGGCGGCACTCTGACTTGCGCAACTCCTACATTCACACCAGAAGCCGGCACATACTTTGAGGAACAGACAGTGGCTATCGCTTGCACCACAGCAGATGCTACGATTTACTACACATTGGACGGCAGTGAGCCTGATGAGAACAGCGAGGTTTACGAAACACCTATCACAGTGGCGGAAAGCTTGACTATTAAGGCAATTGCAATGAAAGAAGGTTATGAGAACAGCAATGTCGCATCTGCAGAATACACTATCATCTTAGGTGCAGTCACCATCTTTAGCCAAGACTGGGAAGGTGATATGAACGGATGGACATTTGTCACAGTGGAAGGCAGCAAGCCTTGGACTATTGGACAAAACAGCGGCAACCACTATGCCAATGCCAACGGCTACAACGGTGGAGTGAACGAACAGTGGTGCATCTCCCCTGCTTTCAGCCTCAATGTATATAGCAATGCAAGCTTGTTATTCAGAAATGCAAAGAACTACACGGGACCTGATATGCAGGTGTTTTTCTCGAATAATTACGACGGTGAGAATCCAGTGACAGCCACATGGGTTGAACTCGAATACATCATGTCAACAGGTTCATACACATGGGTTGAGTCAGGTTTAATAGATCTTGCAAACTTCACAGGTGACGAGTGCTACATCGGATTCAAGTACACCTCAACAGAGACAGAAGCGGCAGCATGGGAAATTGATGACATCACATTGATGGGATTCACAACAGATCCATATCTGACAGTGACACCGACATCATTGAACGGTTTCACACATGTTGTAGGCGAAGGCCCATCAGCATCGCAGACATTTGTTCTGACAGCTGGCAATATCTCTCCAGCACCAGGCGGAACAACGGGTAGCATAAACGTGTCTGTTTATAGTCCATTTGAGATTTCTCTCGACAACGAAGATTATGACGATGCGATCTTCTTTGAGGATATCACCAACCTTGAGCCGACTACAATCTATGTAAGAATGAATGGCACAGAAGTCGGTCAGTACACTGAGACTGTTAATATATATGCATCTTCAGGCAACGAAGCAACAGTAACATTGAGCGGTACAGTTACCGAGCCTCCGGTTCCTGGTGGCGACTGGAACAGAATCTATGCTCTCAGTGATTTGCACGACGGCGACCAGGTCATCATCGCTTCACGTTACGACGCAACAGTGAGCGACGGCTACTATGCAATGACAGCTGGTGTTTCAGGCAAACCTGACGGAGTGTTGTTCACATCAGTTAACAACGGCGGCAATGAGATACTTCCTGCAGATATTGCTGACAACGCTGACACATATCTGTGGAACGTGACAGTAGACGGCGACGTCATCACATTGACAAATGCAAACGGCGACGCATTGGGATACAGCAGCAGCACCAACTTCGCAGCCAACACCAACATTGAATGGAACATCGCCCTTGAGACATCAGAGGAAGGCGCTTTGATTCCTAACTACACAGGATTCGTAATCACCAACGCTGAAACCACAAACCGTGGCATCGCAAAGAACTCTAACAACAAGTTCGGAGCTTACGCAACAAGCAACATCAGCAACCCTGATTACAACTTCTACCTCGACCTGTTCGTATATGGCGGCTCTGTCACCCCAGTTGTAGCTATGCCTGTGTTTAACTACGCATCAGGCACTTACTACGAAGAGATTGATGTTGAAATATCATGTGCGACAGAAGATGCGATGATTTTCTACACCACCGACGGCAGTGATCCAACATCAATGGCAATGCTTTACATGGATCCTATCCATGTGGATTCAGACATGACACTCAAGGCCATAGCAATCAAGGAAGGCTATGAGAACAGTGCCATAGCAACAGCCAACTACGTCATCATGAGTGATGTTGTGATTATCACGAGCCAAGACTGGGAAGGCGACATGAACGGCTGGACATTTGTGAACATCGCTGGTAACAAGCCATGGATCATAGGCGAGCACAACGGCAACCACTACGCCAACGCCAACGGCTACGGCGATGACGTCGACAACGAGCAATGGTGCATCTCCCCTGCTTTAGACCTCAGCGCACGCGCTTATCAAAACGTAACGCTGACCTTCATGAATGCTATGAAGTTCAACGGTCCGGCTCTTGAGCTCTACATCAGCGACGACTATGACGGCCAGGATCCTACAGCTGCTACATGGGAACCATTGGAATACACTCAATCAGAAGGCAACTACGAATGGACAGAGTCTGGTGAGATCGCATTGGACGAATATATCGGCAGGACATGCCATATCGGCTTCAGATACATCAGCACCATTGAAGATGGCGCTGCATCATGGGAAATCGACGATATCATCGTTGTCGCTGAAGAAGTTCAGATGACTATCACTCCTGACACCGCATTGAATGTTGATGTCTGGAACAACTACAATGAGCTCATGATTGTGAACAACGGCGACGAGGCATTGAACGTTGTGGTTTACAACCTCATTGGCCAGCCAGTGTTGAGCGAGAAAGTCGCTACAGGCAGCAACGTGATCCGTCACGACCTTATCGACGGCGTCTACATCGTGAGAATCGCCAACGGCAAGGAGATGACAGGAGTCAAGGTTGTTGTCAGACGTTAGTCTTTAGACATTAGAATTGTAGAGACGTCACAATGTGGCGTCTCTATTTTTTTATTAGACAGGATTTACAAGATTAACAAGATAATTTTGTTTTTTTGTCAAAATAGTGTTATTTTTGCAAAAATAAATTCAATATGAAAAAATCATTCCTCCTTATCATCCTGATTATCAGCAGCTTCCTGTGCCAAGCTCAGCTTCAGGTAAAAGACGGTTCATTCAAGAAAGTTGATGGGTTTGTCAATATCAACATTGAGAAAATGTTTGATGACAACGACAAGCCGTATGCCGTTTTGAAGATTAAAACAGAAAACATCAACGACAAGCAACGTCGTGAACTTTGTTTCGGTGGCGATGCCCAGACGTTTTTCGAGACCGAGTACAAAGATGGCGAAGTGTGGCTATACATCAGCTATTACGCCACTTTCCTGAAGATTTCACATCCTGATTTAAGCTCGACGGAGTTCTGGTTTCCGTACGACATGGAGCCGAAACGAGGTTACGAGCTGACCTTGGTGAACAAGCCTGCAGTTGATGAGGAATTAGTTAATCGTATTGAAAGGCTGGAAACAATAACAACGGCAGCCGCTGCAAATCCTGACGATTTCGGTTACATCGTTGTAAAAACAGGCTCTCTCGAAGGTGCCACGGTTTATATCGACGGCAAGGAAATGGAGATGAAAACTCCTTTCGTGAGCGACCCGATAAAACAAGGCCCACATAAAATAAAGGTCGTAAAAGATGGTTACGAGGCTTATTCAGATATCGTTGCAGTTGAGGGGAATGGCATGAAGACAGTTAATGTGGATTTGAAAAAAGAGAAAACGACAAATCTTGTAAGAGATAAGAAATTTGTATTGATTCCGGAAATGAATCTATCATATGAATCTGATGTATCGAGAGGATTTGTAGTATTTTCTCCTCAACTAAGCATAGAATATATGATACATCATAATATTGGGTTGGGTATTGGATCGGGTTTTTTATTGGCTGATCCTGGCATTGGTGCAATACCTGTATTCGGACAAATTTCTTATTACCTCAACAACAGAAAAGTCAGTCCTTTTTTAAATGTTAAAATTGGTTATTCATTTGAACAATACAACCACTCCTATCATGATATGACAGAGTTTTACGGATTTGGAACTTTAGGAGCCAACATAAACAACTCAAGAATTGGTATTTGTTTGAGTGTATGCAATTACATGTTTTTGGGTGTTTCTTACAGTTATTTGATTCCTTTCGGAAAAAAGAAATAAAAAAATAGAGACGTACGATCGTACGTCTCTATTAATCATTCTGTAGGGGACAAGGCATGCCTTGTCCCCTACAGGTATTATTCCATCACTCTGCAAACCAGGTTACGATCGCCGAAGGCGTCGTCGATTCTGGTGACGTGCGGGAAGTATTTATCCTGAACGTCGCTCTTGAGTGGGAAGCCTGCCTCTTCGCGGCTGAATGGGAAGTTCCATTCGTTTGCCATCAACATCTCGGCTGTATAAGGAGCGTGTGAGATGATGTTGTCGCCCTGAGGTGCCTTGCCGTCCTCGATGTCTTTGATTTCCTGACGGATCTTAATCATTGCGTCGACGAATCTGTCGAGTTCTGCCAATGGCTCGCTCTCGGTAGGTTCGACCATCAAAGTCTCGTGAACCGGGAATGCCACTGTCGGTGCGTGGAAGCCGTAGTCCATCAAACGTTTTGCGATGTCGATAGCGGCAACACCTGTTGTCTTGTTGATCTGGTTGATGTCGAGAATCATCTCGTGTGCAACGTGACCGTGGTTGCCGGTATAAAGGATCGGATAGTAATCTTTAAGTCTGTCTTTCAGGTAGTTAGCGTTGAGGATAGCGCCCATTGTAGCTTTCTTGAGACCTTCGCTGCCCAACATCTTGAGGTAGCAGTAGGTGATTGTGAGGATCTGTGCGCTACCGAATGGAGCTGCTGACACTGCGCCTTTCTGCTCTGAGCCGCCAGTCTTGAAGCAGACATGGCTTGGCAGGAATGGGACGAGATGTTCTGCAACGCCGATAGGACCTACGCCAGGGCCGCCACCGCCGTGAGGGATAGCGAATGTCTTGTGCAGGTTGAGGTGGCATACGTCAGCACCGATGAAGCCTGGGCATGTGAGGCCGACCTGTGCGTTCATGTTGGCACCGTCCATGTAGACCTGACCACCGTTGTCGTGAACGAGTTTCACGAGGGTGCGGATGCCGTCTTCATAGATACCGTGTGTTGAAGGATATGTCACCATGAATGCGGCGAGAGTGTCCTTATATTGCTCGGCTTTCTCTTTAGCGTCGGCGAGGTCGATGTTACCGTGATCATCGCATTTCACGACGACGACCTGAAGACCTGCCATGGCTGCTGATGCCGGGTTTGTTCCGTGTGCTGATGCAGGGATCAAGCAGATGTTACGATGACCTTCGCCTTTTGCCTCCTGGTAACGGCGGATTGTCATCAAGCCCGCGTATTCACCGCTAGCGCCTGAGTTAGGCATGAACGAGATACCTTTGAAGCCTGTGATTTCGCAGAGGTCTTTCTCCATCTCGTTAATCATCTCGAGATAACCTTCAGCCTGTTCTGCCGGCACGAATGGGTGGATGTTACCGAATTCAGGCCAGCTGAGTGCAAACATTGATGTTGCTGGGTTCAGCTTCATTGTGCATGAGCCAAGAGGAATCATGCAGCGGTTCAAGCTGAGGTCGCGGTTTTCGAGCTGTTTCATGTAACGCATCATGTCGGTCTCGCTGCGATACTTAGAGAACACAGGAGCTGTCAAGAATGCTGAGGTTCTTCTCATGCCTTCCTGGATACCACAGAAACTCTGGCAGTTAGGGTCGCAAACGAGAGGCTGATGTGCCTTGCCAAGAGCTTCAGCGATGACCATTCCGATTTCGTCGAGGTCTTCCTTGCATGTCGTCTCATCAATACTGATGCCAAAGTGCTGCTTGTCGATGATACGGAAGTTCATGCAGTGTTTCTCAGCTGCTTCTTTCACTTTGCATGTGCAAGCACCTTCCGGCAACTCGAACAACAGAGTGTCGAAGAAGTGTTTGTTGAGCTGTTTCACGCCGTATTTTTCCAACTCTTTGGCGAGTTTTCCTGCGAGGCAGTTGATATGATGTGCGATTTCTTTGATGCCTTCCTGTCCGTGATAGATTGCGTAAAATCCTGACATGATGGCGAGCAAAGCCTGAGCTGTGCAGATATTTGATGTAGCTTTCTCACGTTTGATGTGCTGCTCACGTGTCTGCAATGCAAGACGGTAAGCCGGGTTGCCGAGGGCATCTTTCGAGATACCGATGATACGGCCTGGCATAGAACGTTTGTAAGATTCTGTTGTTGCGAAGTAACCTGCGTGAGGACCGCCGAAGCCCATCGGGAGACCGAAACGCTGGTTGCTGCCGAACACCACGTCAGCACCCCATTCACCTGGAGGTGTGATGAGAGCCAAGCTCATCAAGTCAGCGGCGACGCCAACCTGCATGCCTTTCTCTTTCCAAACCTTAACACTCTCGTGGTAGTCGATGACTTCACCAAACTGGTTAGGATTCTGGACGATAACGCCGAAGTATTCCTCACCTGCGCTGAAGTTCTTGATATCGTCAACGACGACTTCGATTCCGAGGAAGTGAGCTCTTGTCTTGATGACCTCGATTGTCTGTGGGAACATGTCGTTTGCCACGAAAATCTTACGGACATCGGCTTTCACCTGAGCACGTGTACGCTCGTGGTAGAACATGAGCATTGTCTCAGCTGCTGCTGTAGCTTCGTCAAGCAATGAAGCGTTTGCCAAAGGCATTGCTGTCATATCGCTGATAACAGTCTGGAAGTTGAGCAAAGCCTCAAGACGGCCCTGTGAAACCTCAGCCTGATATGGAGTATATGATGTGTACCAACCCGGGTTCTCAAGGATGTTACGTGTGATGACACCTGGAGTGATTACATTGTAGTAACCCATTCCGATGTAGCTGCGGAACTGTTTGTTCTTTGCGCCGAGAGCCTTAAGATGGCTGATGCATTCGTATTCGTTCATTCCGCGACCGATATTGAGGTCTTTTTTCAGACGAATATCCGGAGAAATAATCTCATCGACGAGTTGTTCGGTCGATTTCACGCCAATGACCTTAAGCATTTTTTCAACATCTGCTTCTGTCGGACCATTGTGACGTTTAATGAAGTTATTGTTAATCATAGATTTATATTTTGATTTGTTATTTATTTCCAAACGTGCAAATTTAATTTTTTTTCTTCAAACTTTAGATTTTTTTTATAATTTTGCATCATAAATTTAAAAAATATGAGAAAGACATTGTTTTTTATGATGATTTTAGCCGTTTTGGCTATAGGTTGTAAGAATAACAAAAAGTCCAAGTCATTGAATTACAGCGACTCCAACCCCATCTCAATGGTACTTCAAGGCAATCATCAAATTGCAGCATCATCTGATTATGACATTTCATATTCAGCCATAAACAGCGACCCGCATATAGAAGTCATAACAGTGTCTGGCAGCGGAAATATTTATGGTAAAAACGTTGGCAATGCCAAGGTGTCTTTATCAAACGGCTACGAAGAAATGACAGTTGATGTGAATGTCGCACTTTTCACACAGCCGACTTTCGAATTCGGATGCAACTCTGAAAGAATCAGAGCACTATATGGAAGACCTTATAATTCAGGTTATAACCCAGAAGGCAAGCTCGTTTACCAGTATACAGGAAGTCAGGGTTATTCTTACGCTTGTGGCGAAATGGACTTCTTCTTTAATAATGGAGCTTATGAAGAATCAGATGTATATATCAGACCGTCAGTGAGTTATCTCTTAAACAATTATCTTACAGAGAATTTCAACCATTACGCTGACATCAACGATACTATCCCGATTTCTGAAACTCAGGACACCATCATCACTTTATCGGTGTACAAGTATAAACAAGATGAAAATATCATTTGCGGCAAGCGACTCGCATTAAACCAGTGGAATGAGATTCTGTTGTTCTATTTCAGAAATGATCCGGAAAAAGCTCTTGACAATTCTTTGAAAATGCGTCCGCGTTCCTCAAAATTCTTGTATTGATCATAGCTGGCGGCGGCTGGCGAAAGCAGGCAAACATCGCCGTTTTTCGATAAACGCTTAATAATTTCAAAGGCTTCATTGAGGTCTTTGAAATTTTTTATATCCCCCTGATAACCAGCCGACTGCAGCATATCGCACATTCGTTTACCAGCCTTGCCGGTATAAAGGATATGCGGGACAGGATTCTTTTGCAGATATACGATTAAAGGTGTGTAGTCAATCTCGCGGTCGAAGCCACCGAGAAGCAGGAACGTCACATTTTTGACGGTCTGCATTGCAGCAATGGCGGCCTGCGGAATAGTGGAAATACTGTCATTATAGAACGTCACGCCGCCGAAAGTGCCCACCAGCTCCTGACGATGCTCCAACGGATGGAAGGTATATAAATAAGGTATCACCTCGTCAGCGGGGATGCCGAATGCATAAATTGCGCATAGTGCAGCCTTGACATTCAAGCGGTTATGGTCGCCTTTAAGAGGCACATCATCCCAATTAACACCAAAATCATAATACTGGTAATTGAGCGATTTTATCATAATTTTATCTGCCTCATAGCAGAACTCATCATTGGTGACTGCCCAGTCATTATCTCCCATCTTCTTAATAATGTTCAACTTAGCGTCACGATAAGCTTCGAAAGTCCCAAAATGGTCGAGATGTTCCTCGAAAACATTAAGTAAGATTCCTATATGCGGGCTTTGATGGATAAACTGTAGCTGATGTGCGGAAAGTTCAAACACGACTATGGTTCTATTGCTGATTTTTTCGATGACATCGAATATCGGAATGCCAATGTTTCCAGCCAAAATCGCGTCTCTCCCCGACTCTTTCAGCAGATGATAAATCAATGTGGAAGTGGTGCTTTTGCCTTTTGTCCCGGTGATTCCTATTATCTGGCTATGAAACTCCTCTAAAAACAAATCTGTCTGCGAAGTGATTTTCGACAGGTCTACATCTTTGTCTTTCAATGAGATACCAGGCGTTTTCAGAACAATATCATAGTTATTTACGGCATCGAAATAATTCTCGCCAGAATATACCGCGACATCGCCGCCCAGATCTTTCATCGCTTCAGCGTTTTTATCAGCGACACCAACGACAGCATGAGGAAGAAACTTTTGTATAAATGCCAGCGACGACTTGCCTTCGCGTCCGAAACCGAGGATCAGGATGCGTTTTCCGCGAAGCCGTTTGAATATGACGCTGTTGCTAAGCATTTAAACCCTCCTTCAAGATGTTTTTAAATATCGTCGGCAGGTTGTTGCCTTCATCGAACTGCGCAATGTAATCGGCAACCGTCAGATCATCGGTTTTTGCAACGCCGTCGAGAATCGTATCTTTCAGATTATCATCGTGTTGCAATATATCATTGACGCAAGCACGCACCTCGCCCACTGTCCCAACACATTCAAATGGCTTCACTTCCACTGAGCCGTCGAGCTGGTCTAAGATTGGACGTAAGTTATTGTCACTCAACAAGTCCTTACCGAAAATACCAGTCAGTTCTTTTCTTGAGATAAACGGCGACAATGCGAGCCATGTAAACAGACATTTCGGGCATTTTCCGCACCACGAGTCGGTCTTTGAGCCGGCATTGCAGCTCTTGAACACCTTATGATAATCCTTAGCACGGCTGAACAGCTTCGCAATCTGCAGCTCATTCAATGGCCGCAAGAAGCTAAAGTATTGAATATCAGCGTCGATATATTTTGCGACATAATATCTGAAGTCGTTTTCAAACGCCACCGACTTGCTATACTGATGGTTGATTTCGGTGTCAGGCACGGTAGGCTCGTTTGCCGACGACTCGTTTGATAGCGCTATGTATCTTGATTGTGTAGCGAAACCGAGCAAAATTGTATAGAATGCCAGCAATGCCGAGAACGGAGTATGTCCGTTGAGATAGCCTTCGGCATTCATCTTAAGCATCGTCGGGTCGAGAGTACGCTTAACGATGGCTGTCTGTTCTTCGGTGAAACCAGCCGCCGCGACACATTCGTTTGTAGCGCCTCGAGGATTGATAATCAACGGGATAGCAGGCACACGGTTCTTCAGCAGCTCAAGGGTAACGACCGAGTCCTTGCCGCCGCCGACAGGAATCAAAGTGCGTTCGTGCAACAAATTGTATGCCGGAGATGTCTCCACTCCGCTACGCTCCGGTCGACATGACGTTAAAGTCATAAATTCTTTGATATCCGTCTTAATCCCATTGACATAGAAAAACTCCCCTAACCCATTGAAATACAGCTTCTTCCACCATCTCACCTGCTCTTCGTCAAGCGCAAAAGGCTTGATAATCACCTTTTTCGGACATGCGATTTTCCAATAGCTTATCAGCTCTATCATTCCGATGTGGAAAATCAGGTTGTCGAGAATAGATTTAGGAATGGAGTCCCAATGATAAAACGGACGGAATGGAATTTTAAAACAAGGATGAAACTCTATTGTTTGTAGGAGATTTCTCCGCTTCGCTTCGCTTCGGTCGAAATGACGATATGGTGATAAAACAAAGTCAAATTCAGCAAAAAATTCACCGTTTTCCAAAGAATAATGGAAATCCTGATAGCAGAAAGACTCGAACGTCTCCCTCAAAGAGTCATATTTTGCTTGGTTTGACATAGTTTTATCTTAATGACTTACAAAATTATATATAAAAATAATACCTTTAACAAAAAATCTCATCAATTTGCCGGAGATTTCTCGACTCCACTTCGATTCGCTCGAAATGACGGGTGCTACTTCACTGCCTCATAAAACAATTCATGAATCTTCGTCCTGATGTCGTTTTTTGACAGTTTATTGTTAGATGCATCGGGATAAACTCTGTTTGACAAGAACACCACAATCAGGTTGTTGGCTGGGTCAGCCCACACGAAAGTGCCAGTAAATCCAGTATGTCCGAAGCTTCTCATCGACGACTGTTTTGCCGGGGTGTAGAACTTCACCGTCAGGTCGACTTCAGGTTTGTCGAATCCAATGCCACGGCGGTTCATGTTATCAACGAAAGGAGCCGTAGTAAACTTCCTGACCGTGAACTCTGAAAGGAACTGTCTGTTGTTGGCATATCCTTCATTAAGAAGCAGTTGCAGCATCACGGCGAGGTCGCGGGCATTGGCAAAGAGTCCGGCATGACCTGCGACACCTCCCAACAATGCCGCAGCTTGGTCGTGAACGTCGCCTTGAAGCTGCTGCATCCTGAAATAATTGTCGTTTTCTGTCGGTGCAATCTTATCTATCTCAATATGTTTCAATGGTTTATAATAGATATGATTCAGATTCAACGGCTTGTAGAAATTCTCTTCAAGATATTTCTCAAACGGCATATTGGTCACCATCTCCACTATCTTCGGCAGGTAATAAAAGCCTAAATCGCTGTATTTATACCTCTTTTCGATGGTTTCCGATTCTTTCACCGTCTCATAAAACTCAAATCTGAAATCCTCAGAAATATACATCTCTTTCGCCACTCTGACAGTATGATCCTCGTCGATGGCTTTTCTGAAAATTTCAGGATCCGGCTTGCCATTTTTCATCATATCCTGATACATCGGAAGCCAAGCTGTCAATCCAGCCTGATGTGTCATAATTTCTATCAGCTTGATGTTGGCTTTGTCAGTATTTTTAAGGTATGGGAAATAATCGCCGAGCTTGCTATCCAGACTGATTTTGCCGTCGTCGTAAAGCTTCATTATGGCAAATGTTGTCGCAAAGACTTTGGTCAGGGAGGCAATATCATAAACATCATCGCTCTGAACCTCATGTCCTTCAGCATCATAAGTGAAATGGCCGAAATTCTTCTCATAAATAATCTTTCCGTCCTTCATCGCAAGAATCTGACAGCCTGGATATGCACCGATGTCAATGCCGTTTTGAGCGATCGAGTCTATCTCACTAATATATTCATTATCAATCAGTTCTACAGGCAAAGTTTCTGGTGTCAGCATATTTTCAAAACTCAATCCGCTTCCGACCCTGAATTGCTTACTGATTGTGACAGGCAGTTTTCCTATAGGATTGATCTTTCCGACCATCACGCCAACGACAGCATTTACAGCATAAGGCGTGTCTTCATAGGCTATAATCACAGCCGCCGGATTTTTCTTGAATTTAAACAATTTCATTGCGTAAGGACAAGCGAACAGGTTGAAAACCAATCTGTTGTTTTTGCCGCTCAAAGCCTTGACGATATCGACCATATTATCGGTGATGCCGAAGTCTCTTGTCGCATAAATCGAGGTGTTTTGGATATTCACAACGATCTGTCTGTAATTCTTCAACTCGTTGACAAACCTTTGTTTCTCTCCGTTTTTCAAATCTTTGTCGACAATATATGAATACACGTCATAGCCTTCGTTTTTGAGTTTATTGGAGACGACGTCTTTCTTACCGAAAGTCACGACGGCGACGCTCTGCGATTTGTCGAGAGGCAGCATGTTTTTGTCGTTTCGGAGCATCGTGACCGCCTCATTATAAAGCCTTTGTTTAAGATTGTCGTATCTCAGCTGATGCAAATCATTTTCCACACCGACTTCCGGTTGCGGCACATAGTTATTCAAGCCGAGACGATATTTATATCTCAAAACTTTTTTACAGCTCTCCTCCACCCTTTGTGCAACATCTTCATCATCTAATTGATTTACAATGATTTGAATAGTATTCTCAGGGTCTATCGGCATCAACACCACATCGATGCCAGCCATTATCGCTTTAAGTCCAACACTGTCGGGATGAACTCCTTTATAGGCGCCTTTCATCTCCATCGCATCGCTGAAAATGATGCCTTCGAAGCCCATCTCATTTTTCAAAAGACCTGTCACGACGTTTTTTGACACCGACGATGAGAGGTTTTTCACAGGTTCCAAAGCCGGCATGTAAAGATGTCCTACCATCACGCCGTCGACGCCTTTACCTATCAGATATTCAAAAGGATACAGCTCTGTTTTCTTTATCTCGCTAAGTTTTTTGTCAACTTTAGGCAACGTCTCATGAGAGTCGGTTTTTGTGTCGCCATGACCCGGAAAATGTTTGATTGTTGGCAGCACTCCGTTGTTTTGCAATGCCAGCGCATACTTAGCACCGTATTCTGCCACAGCCTTCGGGTTCTCGCCAAAGCTTCGCATTCCAATCACCGGGTTTGTAGGCTCGTTGTTCACGTCGATATCAGGCGCAAAGTTTACATTTATTCCAATACGGCGGCATTGTTCGGCAATCTGAACGCCCATATCTGCAATGAGTTCCTTGTTTCGGATTGCTCCAAGCGTCATCTGATAAGGATATGATTTGCCGTCATTGATGCGCATCCCGAGTCCCCATTCACCGTCAATAGCCACCATCAAAGGGGTCTGCGCCATCGCCTGCCATTGGTTGGCCTGCTTAAGCAAAGGCTCCGCATCAGTACGGAAAAACGTCACTCCACCGATGTTATACCTCTCTATAAGTTGCTGTATCTCAGTGAAATAAGCCTTATTCGGCAGATTTGCCCTGACATTGATAAGCTGACCGACACGCTGCTCCTCCGTCAAAGAATTATAAACCGAATCCACCCAACGGTCCTCGTCAGACTGGGCGGCAGCTGCTAAACTTACAGCCAAAAACGCGATAAATATATATATCTTTCTCATCAATCAAAAAATTCTATTATTTCATCAATATCAAATGGTTTTGCAATTATCACCTTGTCTTCATCCAGCAAAAACAGCGACGGAGTCATGTCAACGGCATAATTCTCAACGATTTTAGAATTCCAACCTTCGTTTGCAAAAATGTTATGATATTTTATTGCCCCTGTCTTTTTCAGCAAACGTCTCACTTTCTTCAAATCACCTGAAACATTCACTGTCACTACTGTAATATGTTCGTTTTTATCAGCAAATTCAGCAAGTTCCTTAATCAAGTCACGGCAATGCGGGCAGGAATACGACCAAAACAAAATTATTGTGAACCTATCCTCGGCAGCGTACAGATTAAAAAGCTTGTCATCAACCGTAACACATTCAATATCAGGAGCTTTACATCCTATTTTAACCCTATTATACGATTCTGCAATACTGATAATCTCATTCAGCTGTTCATCATTGGCATCAAGATATTCCAAATGAGGCAGCCTGACCATGTAATCAACCACAAGATTCGCGCCCAACTCAGAAAATCCGCTTATAAGATATTGATACACATACTTATACATCGGATAGGTCGTGCAGTTTTTCAAAACATTGTCTGCCGCCAAAATGTAATTATACATCTGACCTTCCGCCGACAGCTCTTGATTTTGGGCAGAATCGATATACTCTGCCAACGTAGAATCTAAAAATTCCGTGTTTATCAAAGTAGTGTCATTGAAGTCGATTTTCTCGAGCAAAGCGTTGTTTATCTGCGCTCTCGTCATTGAGAAAGCAGACAGCAACACTATTATAATCAACGTCTTAACTCTCATAAACACTTTTTTTCTAATTATTTCAAAATGTTGTCAATCATTTCTTTAAACTTATCGTTTTCAACGAGGAGAAGTGCTTCCTTCGCCTCAAATTGATAAGCACCGTTTTGATAGGCATCTATTAGTTTGTTGACGCACAGCTCTGTGCCGAAATATGCGAAAACATTATAGTAGCGGGGCATCAGATCCGATCTGACATGCTTAAGCGTCGAGGCAAATTCATCTTTGGTCTTGTCAGGCATCTTTTGGGTGACATTTTTTATGGCAAGCTGCACATCCTCGACATATTTGTCATCGCAATATTCAAGAAGCGTCATCAGATACTGTGCCTCTGCCGGTGTCATCACCAGTCTGAGCAGTTTAAATGCCTCGGCTTTTACGTCAGGATTTGTAGAATTGGTAAGTTCTCTCACTGGGGTGGCAAAATTCGCCACAGGACGGCATTCCACGATCTGCAGTGCCGCATATTTTTGCTCATTATCACCCAGTCTCATCATATCGCTCAAGAATATGACATAATTGCCTTCGTAAGCAATCAACGACTCTTTTATAACCTCTTGATGTTCTCCGCCGAACAATGGTTTCACCGCTTTTATACCTTCTGCATAGTCGAGTTTGAATACGGTACGGATGGCAGCGTCAACGGCTTTCGGGTCCTTTGATGAGAACTGTTTCATCACGAAATCCATCTGTGAGCCGTTTTTAACATCTCCGAGCCAGTCGACGGCGTCAACAGCGGCATCGCCTTTTTTGCATTTTTTCACAACAACTTGTGCAACATCATCATTTGCATAAGGTTTCAACAGTTCAAGTGCCGCCTTACGCACCTTCCCGTCTTTGTTTTTCAATGCCTTATAAAGTATCGGAATCTCTTTTTCGCCATTTAAAGCCACCAGCAGACGCATACCGGCGATCTTGCTGTCAGCGGCCTTACTTTTATTAAGCTTTTTAGCTCCTTTTTCAATAATGGCTGTCGTTTCATCGCTGCTTTTTATAATCATCAAAGCGTTATAAATCTCAATCTTTGTCGGATCGTCGGCATCATCAAGCCATGAAACAAGCATGTCTTCCATGCTCGTGATTTGGAGTTTGCCGACGGCATACGCCAACGCATCCTTATGTTGCAGATTATCCTGATGTGCGTCGATATATTTCATTATAGCTTTCTGCGAACCCGGAATATCGCCGATACACCTTATTGCCGCGCCAGCTATCGGCTCAACGAAGGCAAGCCGCAGAATATCATCGGCATCATATTTGTTGCAAAACCAAGAAAGCTTTGCAAACAGATATTCATCGCAATCATAATATTTATATTTCTCAAAGACAATGAAAATCGCGTTCTTCAGAACATCTTTCATCTCCGGATCCCCCGTATACCTTACATGATTCGCCCAGATGTCAACCTGCGCCTTCGCCTCAGACACCGTTGTTTGATCAGGTGACTTTAATTTCTCAAGGATTTCTAACACACATTCTTCTTTCTTGCAATCAATTTTTTCTGTTTTTTGCGCAAAAACCATTATTGGAAGCATCGCCAAAACAGCGAAAACCAAAACAATATTTTTTAAGTTCTTCATAAAAATTTTATTAACTCTTTATTATTCAATATTTTACAAAAGCAAAACTCTTTTTCAAGAGATAACTTTTCAATTTACAAATATAACAATATTAACGCAAATTGCATCATAAAATTTCGTATTTTTGCAACGATTATGAATACAAGTATCTCAACTAAGGAAATTTGGCGTATTGCGGTTCCGATAATGATTGGAAACCTGGCGCAGACGCTCATCACCTTCACCGACACGGCGTTTCTTGGGCATCTCGGCGTGGTTGCTCTCGGGGCTTCGATGATGGCGGGCATGTATTATTTCGTGTTCACCACCATGGCGATGGGCTTGGCCATTGGCATTCAGATAATTATAGCCCGACGTTTCGGTGCAAAGGAATACAATCAAATCGGCAGCATCTTCCAGCATGGAGCGGCTTCGATACTCATTTTCGGACTGCTTTTATTCACGATAATGAGGATTTTCTCAAGCTCGCTGCTCGATTTCATCATCGAATCGGACAACATCTATGCAGGTGCGATGGAATACATCAACGTGCGGCAGTTCGGCATCGTCTTCGTGTGCTTCAACTACCTGTTTCGGGCTTTGTACACAGGGCTTTCCGACACGAAAGTCATCACATATTCCACGATAATCATGGCCACCGTCAACATCATCCTTGACTACTGCCTGATTTTCGGTCACTGGGGCCTTCCTGAGATGGGCATCGCCGGAGCGGCGTTGGCATCGTTGATAGCCGAGGTCACCGCCACGACGTTCTTCTTCGTTTACACATACGTTAAATTAGGCAAGAGCGAATATGAGCTTTTCAAGCATCATGGCTTTAATAAGGAGTTGACGCTCAACATAGTACGCATCGCCACCCCGACCATGTTCCAGAAGCTGTTCTCATTTAGCGCATGGTTTATCTTCTTCATCATGGTTGAGAAGATGGGCGAACAGGCCATCGGAATCTCATCGATAGCACGCAGCGTGTATATGATTCTGTTCATCCCGGTCTTCGGTTTCCTCGCCACGTCAAACACGCTTACGAGCCGTATCATCGGGGCGGGACAAGCCGACGAAGTGCTTAAGACGGTATTCAGAATAATTTTCAACTGTGTTTTATGCTGCATACCGTTGATTTTGGTGTGCGTCTTCTTCCCCACCGCTGTGATGAGCATATACACCGACGACATGACGCTCGCCAGCTCGGCTATCCCGTCGGTTTACGTGATTTGTGGTGCCATCATCTTTCAAGCCATCGGCGCAATCGCGTTCGAGTCGGTGTCAGGAACAGGCAACACCCAAGCTGCATTGTGGCTGGAGTTCGGCATACTCTTGCTTTACATCGTCTACATCTGGGTCTTGACAAACATCACCACTAAAGTGGAATGGGTCTGGACTTGCGAATATCTCTACGGAGGCTTAATCGCATTGGTATCAATACTTTATATTAAATTTGCAAATTGGAAAAAGCTTAAAATATGAAAAAAATTGAAATAAAAGATTTCGAGCTTTACACCACGGGAATCATCAGCATTGCGTGGAAAGAAGGCAAAAAGGACATGTTTCTGAACGTCGACCTCGACCTTGCGGCGATGATGAAGCTCTGCAAGATTGAAGGCATATCATACGAAACGGTGCAGAAACTGTCGGCCGACCAGAAGCCTATCACATTCCATAAGGCATCTGTTTTTCTTTTCCAAGAGGACGACAAACCGGGTCAATACTGTCTCAGCGAAGCAATGTTTGAAGACGATGGCATCGACATCTACTACTGCGAGATCAAAGGCTGAAGATAACGTCTTACCCGACCTCCCCGACTTCGTCGCCATCGACTTCGAGGCGGCGAATGCTGCCACCACCAGCGTGTGCAGCGTGGGAATCGTCATTGTGCGCAACCGCGAGATTGTGGAAGAGTTCTACAGTCTCGTGAAGCCTGTGCCAAACTACTACGACTTCTACACCAGCAAGATTCACGGCATCAAGAAAAAAGACACCGACAATGCGCCTATCTTCCCTCAGATTTGGAATCATATCGAAAAGAAACTCAAAGGATTACCATTCGTGGCGCACGGTTACGAGTTTGAGAAACGCTGTCTGAACTCATTGTTCGAATACTACAAGATGGGACGCAAGCGCTTCAAGATTTACGACACCAAACGCGCCTCTGAAATAGTATTTCCAGACCTTGAAAACCACAAACTACAGACCGTCGCCATCGAGTGCGGCTACGACTTCACAAAACAGAAGAAACATCATAATGCGCTAGCCGATGCGGAGGCTTGCGCAAAGATAGCGATGGAGGTGTTCGATCAATAATTGTTATTTATTATCGTATGGTTGCTGGTCCTCAGCCTCTCTGCGGGGACAAAGCTACGACACACGTCTACAAAAAAACAGCTTAATCTTCTTTGTTTTTTTAAAAACATTTTCTTGATAGATCAAGATATTTATTATATCTTTGCAGAAGGAAAATAAACAAGATTTAGTAACCTTTTATTCTTAACAAAATGGATAATAATCTCGAAAAATCAGTAATTATTTACAGAAGCGAAGACGGAACTATTCAGCTTGAAGTGCAACTTTATAATGGAACCGTTTGGATGAACCGACAGCAAATGTCAACTCTTTTTGGACGTGATGTTAAAACTATCGGAAAACATATTAACAATGCGCTTAATGAAGAATTAAAGAATTACCCAACTGTCGCAAAATTTGCGACAGTTCAAAAAGAAGGTAACAGAATCGTAAATAGGGATATAGATTATTACAGTTTAGATATGGTTCTATCCGTTGGTTATCGTGTAAAATCACAAAGAGGTATTGATTATCGTCATTGGGCAAATGAAAAATTAAAAGATTATTTGTTAAAAAGCCATGCTGTCAACAATCGACTTGACAGATTGGAGGTAAAAGTATACAAGCTTGAAGAGAAAACAAAAGAGATGGAAACCGAAATCAAAGGGCAACTGCTACCACACGAAGGTGTTTTCTATGACGGCCAGATTTTCGATGCATATACTTTTATTTCGGATATGGTCCGAAAAGCTCACAAAGAAATCATCCTTATTGACAACTATGTTGACGATTCGGTCTTGAAGATGTTGAACAAACGAGCAGACGGTGTTTCGACCACGATTTATACTGCTCATATTTCAGAGAACCTGAAATTAGATCTTGCAAAGCACAACTCTCAGTATCAGCCAATAACCATTGAGCATTTCAGTAAATCGCATGACAGATTCTTAATTATCGACGATGATGTTTATCTCATTGGAGGTTCAATAAAAGATCTTGGAAAGAAAGTGTCGACTTTTGTGAAATTGAGCGTTCCAAAAGGAGATTTTCTCTTTAAACTATTAAGCTTATAAGCCATTAAATATCAATCGCCATCCGAAGCTCTAACCGCCGTATGGTTGCTAGTCCTCAGCATCCATCAATATAGTTGTTTCCTCATTATCTGGATATGTCCCGATTTCAAAAAGGGAACCTGTAATCTTCAATTTACTCAGCGGCTGTAACAACGATTCCATAGAATCTTGCGATTTTTGGCATAATTTTAAATTTTTAAAACTATGTAAAAGTACAATTAATTTTCAGACTTGCAACCTGATAGATGAAAAAAATTTATAATAATGAAGAAATATATTTGCAGTGTCAAAAACAGCATTTGACGTAAAAATATCGCAAGAGACAACAGTATAGAACTTCAATCCTCCAAGTTTTATTTTGTCATTATCACAGAATAATGTTTTTCTACTCGTTTCCCAGTGCTACAACTAATATATTAAATCAAAATGTATTTAATAAGAACACTTAATATTCCATTAATACATATTTATTTTATCTGAATATCAATACTTTTATCATCAATTCGAACTTCATATTTCGACGACGGTAATGTATAAACATTTGCTAATTGGTGCGTAGTAACAAAAGTGTTCTTTTCAATGTAGTTTTTATCACCAAACATAAATTTTTCCACTTCTTGTGCAGTGAAATAAGTCATCTCATCCTTGTTTTCTTTTGCAATGACACCAATATTTTTAGCCTGTAATTTGTCATAATGCTCATAATCAGGATCTGGCATTAGCAAGAAGAGATAATCCTGAGCTCGACTTATAGCAACATTCAGAATATTCTTTCTGTTGATGAAAGTTTTATCTGCAGCTCTAACCATTCCTGATGCAGGTGGATTATATACAGCTATGATAATATCGCATTCATCTCCCTGAAAACCATGGACAGTTCCTACCGCCACTTCAATTTGTGGATATGGCTCTTTACGTTGTTCCCAAAGCTTGTTTATAATTTCTGCCTGTGCATGATATGGGCTAACTATACCTAGTTTCCATGGTTGTCCACCTTCTTTACTGGATAAATTCTTTGCTATATATTGCGTAAACTCAAATGCAAATAATGCAGCATACACTTGAACATTTGATGTACCCACTTGCTGTGCACTATAGATCGATTGTGACCTTTCTACTGGGAATGGAATAAAGTTAACGCTCTTTACAGCATAGTCAGCCAAGGTGAGTTTTTGCTGTGTTGACTGTTCTCTAGCTGATGAAACTCCACCATTGTATGCATATTTACTAAACAGATTACCAATGGCTGGCACTGCACGATATTGCGTCGGAAGATTCATAATATCGAACTGTACAGGACGAGTTTTAGGATTTGTAAAGTTATCTAGATTGACCATCTTATAGATGTTCTCGTCTTTCCATAGTTCTTCATGCACTATTGGTTCTATTTGCATAGGGTCTCCAGCTATAACAATCTGAGATTCAGAACATCTATAGATAGGATATATTATCTGTGCTAACGGTATCATAGATGCTTCATCTATTACTACATAATCCCACTTAATATCCTTGAGTTTAGCATCATCAAATCCATCATAAGGGAAACGTGCTATTGTAGATATTATACAGCATTTGTTGGCATCCCAAATATTGCTCTCACGCATACAAACATGTTCAGCTAAATCATCCTCGTTAGTTGCCACAAAACGGAATAACCATTCTTCAGGATGCGAACGTTTATCTATCATTTGGAAAGCTCTCTTTGCAATAACATCAGCTGCTTTGTTAGTTGGACAAAGAATTAACATTTTACCCTTTGGCTTGATAGCAACTTGGTTAATCCATTTTTTTACCAATTGGGTCGTTTTACCAGTTCCAGGAGGTCCAAAGATGAATTTTATTGTTGGATCTATATTATCCAACATAGAATAATCATCTAGCAACTGCAAATCAAAGAAGGCATCTTGAAGTTTGGAAATAAGTTGAACCGGTGTTTCAGTCTTAAGCTCAGCACGATATATTTTATGTGATAAAGACATTAATGTATCAATCATCTCTATGTCTTCATTCTTACATTTTAGACGAAGCACATAATCTTGAACACTTGCCACTTCAAAAACAATTGTTTGATGTGTATCTTCCGGTAAACGGAAGGTCACAGCTATATTGTTCATTTCTTCAATAGAAAGAGGAATTCTTCGTGAAGGATTTTTTAATAATACACCATGTTCTGAATAAGGGTCTTTTTCTACACGAGAGAAGTTTATTTCTATTCCTCGTTTGTTTCTATTCTCTTCTCCACTTGCATTGAATTCCATTTCAAGAAGAGTATTAAACCATTCATACGTGTATTTCTTGGCTTCGTCGTTAGCAATTTGTTGACGGAGCTGATCTTCTTGAGCTCTTTCCTGCATGATTTTTAATTGCAAGTCGAAGTCTACAGGCGGAGCTGGTTCATAATTTTTAGTCTTTGAAGCAACTGTCGTCGCTGTTTTATCAAAAGCCTCATCGAGGGTGTATTTGTTTTGTTTATGGGTAAACAACTGCTCTGTTTCTTCTTCAGTCTTTAACGACTGCATTTTTGATTTATTCTCTTCTTCTTGTTTTCTCCTTTCTTCAGCACGTAAAACATCCACTTCTTTTCGTTTATATTCATCCCTTATTCTAAATAATTCATGCAGATCTTCTTGAGATTTAATACCTTTAGCTTGTGCTGCTCGTCCTATCTCTATTGCATTTATAGTGGATTTAGAGCAATTTTCTTTAATAAACTTGTCATCTTGGGTTTGAGGCGAGTGCTTTAAGCCAATGAGTTGAATAATCTCTTCATTTATAGTATATTTGTTGCTTAAATCCTCTATATAAACATTATTTGGACTACATAATTGCCCCTGTTTATTAAAAAGCCATTTGTTCTTTTTGATGGACACGGACAGTGTACTTTCAAATGAACAAACTTTCCTATTGTATCTATAATCATTGTTTGGTTGGTATGAACATTCTCCATCTAACCATCCGGTTATATCCTTTAACTGGAAGTATATTGATTTCCATACAAAAACAGAGTATTCCTCTGTTACTTTATTATTCTTACAACACTCATCAAAGGTATCTAATAGATAATCTTTAAATCTAGGTGCTCCATATACGTAGATGTTTCCATTCGGTATTCTTTTAAATAATTCATCTGCATTTACATCAGTATCTTCGACAACTTGTAAATAATCACAAAAATCAAAACGATCTAGAAAACTGTTGCAAAATTCCTCTTTAATTCCATCTATTGTTCTATAGAAATCTCTATCAAGTATATGAGTATTCTCCACCAAATTGCCAACCATCAAGGTGTTTTCATTATATTTATATATAACATCCTCGATAAGATAATAGTGATTGTTGGTACATTTAAATTTGAATTTATCCTCAATCAGTGCTAAATAATGGCCTACATCTTGAGATTTACACTTTTGATAAACATCCCAGATGAACTTAAAATCTTTTTTGTATTGGTTATCATTATATAGGCATCCACTACCAGCATATCTAGGCAATATGGCATTTTCAACATAATTTCTACCATCTGGTACCGAGATGTTAAGTTTTTTTAATAATTTTTGAAAATCTACATCTGCAGCTAATATAGGATCAACATAATTAATCCCATCCATAAATGAAGTATCATCATTAATAAAAACATTGGGTTTTCCTGATGGCGTATGTGGGGCTACGAACCTCTTATTTGAATTACGAATAATTGGTTTCGTGAGAAGAAGAGCCTTTGTAGAAGTATAAAAATTAATTTTATATTTTTCTATCAACCTTCTTGCGGATTCCGTCAGGAGAAATTTATAAAATTTCATAAGCCATTCATCATCCTGTGTGGCAATAAATGCTTCTGAAAAATCCTCGCCAAAGTTATCCACTGAGTATGTATCCAGACAGATGTTGTCAAAATAACTTTCGATATCGGAAGTCATCTTGAGCCTTGTATGAACATAATAATTATGCCCTGTCTTTAATAATCGATTAAACTGTTCAACACTAAGCAATTGCCTAATAGGTTCCTCAACTTTATAAGCACTTGCTGTGGTTACATATTTCTTTTCGCTACTCAAATGTACAGCTCTGTTAGATAATGATTCTTGGTATGAATTATAAAAATAATTAAACCACTCTTCTTTATCCTCATCATCGTCGCCGTATCGTTTTTTTAATGGAACGATTTCAAATATATTCTCATCAACCCATTGTTTTTGTTGCACCTCTGCTAATTCACACAGACAAACCAAAGCATCAGCAGCTAATTCAGATAACTCTTGGAATAATAATGTATTGATTTCATCTTCACGTTTTATCTGTTGGCGATTGTCAACTAATGCAAATGGAGCATGCATAACTACACATAAATCAAGACTTTCGCTTGTTGGAAAATAGCAGAAAATCTTTGGTCTACGATTTGTATCTACTCGACCTCTATCATTTAAATAATAACCAACTGATATGGAATGCATTCCATTGGCAACTTGCACATCACGTGTAAACAACCATAAATTATCTTTCTTATCAACACCAAGACTTTCTACTAAAATATTTTCGCAACGTATCTTATCAATAACAACACGTTTTACAACTTCCTTCCGATATGCGCCCTCTACATTATTGCCTTCACAACTCCAACTAATTTCTTTTAAATGATTCAGAAACAATATTGGACTATTCAAAGACATTAACTTTGATTCAATAATTGTATATGCTTTTTGAGCTGGCAAATCTTCACGATCAAATGGCAAATAAAATAGTGTCTCTCCCTTTTTTCGCCATGGATGATCCTGCTCAATTAGCTCTGGTATGATATAATCTCGTAAACGAAAACAAACATTATCATCATATATTTCAGGTGTTTTTGTGTATTGAAATACGGCTTTAAAGCCAACACCGAATTTGCCAATCTTATTATCTGTTGATTTTTCGGTCTTTGTAGATAAACCAATAGCGGTTATTGAGTTGAGATGACCTAATTTACCGTTTTTAATGTCAATATCGTAATTATCAGGATCTGATATGGTAAATCTTATAGAACCATTGTGTTTGAACATAACACCTGTTTTTGTCAGGTATATATCCACTACGGTCGCTTTTGCATCATCTGCATTTTGGAGAAGCTCGTAAATAAAATGAGCGGAATCAGGATATTTATCAACTACTGAAGACCACCAGTGTCGATATTCAGGATCCATTAAAACTTTAGCATGGCTTATCTTTTTTTCATTTAGCCTCTTGAACCAATTTTTTTCCTGATTATTCATACAACCTTTCAATTATTTGTTTTGCTAAAACTTTATCCTTTTATTCAAAACTCCTTCTTTAAAGAATTCTGTAAACTATAGTATGTATTACACAATACGTGGTATGTATTTTATATTACTACGCCTCTATTGGATTCCAGTCTATTGGTTCTGGCAACTGCTTTTTATTACTTGTTTTAGCACCAAGTTTTTCCATTTCTTTGGCGGCTTTTATAATGCTTTGCTGTCCAGTATAGAGCTTATTTTTTGCACCGTTGAAAGTATCGTTTGCTTTTGATATCTGCTCACCTACTTTGTCGAAACGTTCAATAAAATCAGCAACTCTATCAAGCAATTTACGAGCTTGGTCGAACACTTCTTGCTGGTTTTGTGCTTGTTGAACTTGTGTCCAGGCCATCTTTATCATTTTTAGTAATACCAGAAGATTCTGTTCGGATGTAATACAAATACCTTTATCAAATGCATCACGCCACAACGTATTCTCACCTTGTAATGCCAGCTGTAAAGCAGAATCGTTCGGAACAAACATGATAACGTAGTTCATAGCTGTGCGTGGTGCCTTAATATATGACGAATAGTCTTTTGAAACAAGCTCTTTTATATGTTTTTTGACACTATTGATGTGTTTCGCTAAAGCTTTCTCCTTGTCTTCAGGTTTATCAGCATTGCAATAGTCTACAAAGTCGTTTAGCGAGACCTTTGAGTCAATGATACAATCTTTGCCATCAGGATAATGGACTATGACATCAGGGATAAGGCGTTTTCCAGTTTCATCGTGCGTTATAATCTTGCCATTAGCATCGCGGAGAGTTGATTGCAATTGGTAATGAACGTCTTTTACAAGACCACTGTTTTCAAGCAGCTGTTCCAAAATCATCTCACCCCAAGTGCCCTGAGTTTTAGACTCGTTACGAAGAGCTCTTGTTAAGTTGTTTGCATCATCGCTGATGGTTTTCGTTTGCTTCATCAAATCTTCGATGGCACGCTCAAGTGAAGCCTTGTTGTCAGTTGTGGTTTTGATACTTTCAGTCACCTGCTTTTGAATGGCTTCAAGCTGCTCTTTAAGAGGTGTTACTACGTTTCCAATCTGCTCAACATTAGTTTTGCCCAACGATTCCTCTCGCTGTTTCAAGATTTCTTGAGTAGCATTTTGCAGCTGCTCTTTGGCCATTGCCAATTGCTGTTGCAGAGTTTTAGCCTGTTCCTCTTTATTATGTTGCATTTGATCTTTAAGAATACCAACTTCCTTTTGAGCAGTATCACGCTGAGATTGCATATCGGCGTTTTCTTTAACCTTTACTTCGAGGTCTTTTTGCAGCTTAATTATGGTGCTTTTTAACTCATTTTGAGCTTCAATGTTTTTCTGTTCCTGTTTAGAGAGATTGTCGGCCATTTCTGAAACCTGCCGTTTAGTTAGTTCCAATTCCTTCTCTGTCGCGCTTTTTTCTGACATAAGATTTAGGTTGTTGCTTTTAGCAGTGGATAACTCTGATTCTTTATCTGATAACACTTTGCGAAGCGAGCCTACTTCTTCGTCATGTTTTTTGCTTTCAGCTAATAATGATGCATTCTTTGCCTTCATTGCAAAATAGGTTATGAGGCATCCTATGCCTAATGCGATAATTGCAATTACGATAGTTTGTATATCCATTGTTATTATTTTAGTTAAATTTGGATGTATATTTGTTATAAAAAAACCGTGAAACTTTTTGTTCCAAACCGAGGTTCTGGTAAAACCTAATCAGCAAACAAGAAAGTCCACGGTATTGCGTGAACGTTTCTCTATTCTTTTGCTGATTATTTAGAAATTTACCAGATTTCGGTTTAGCTAAGAAAAGCGAAAACGCCTTTTTATATGTCTTTAAATTCTTTTAATTTTTTCTGTTTCTTTTATATTTTTTATGATTTAACACTGCAAAGATAGAAATTTTTGAACTAAATGACAAACTATTTTGAAAATATTTGAGATTTTAAACGTAGCAAGGAATCTCAACTTCAAACTCCAAACTGAGTAAGCCATTCACCGACCTCATGCTTCACATAGCTCTCGCTAATAATATGCGAAGGCAATGTCTTCTTCGGGCACATCTTGCGGTTCTTGAAGATTTTCTCGTAATCGCGTTTGATGTCGTCGCCAAGAAGCTCGTCGTGCTCAGTGTGATGACACGTAACATTCTCATTTACAACAAATTTGAATTTCTTAAACTCAAACAAATCCTGCATCGTGAACTTAAACGAGGTGGCGCCGTCGCTTCGGCGAGCATGGTACTGCACAGTGCCAACGCTCTTCTTCAACGACTTCATAGGCTCGATGACAGGGTTTATCACCAACTTAGGACCAGTGAAATCGCTGCAAAGCACATAAAAACCGCCCAACGACGTGCCCATCATCGCAAAGACCTCGTTCTCCTTCGCGAAATCGTTGATTTTCTTTATCGAAGCTCCTGCATGATGGTCCACCTCAAGCGCACACCATTCATAATCAGGATAATAAAGGTTCAGGAAGCCCACCGTCTGCGTGAACGGCGAGCCTCCGAAACCGTGAATATATACTATCTTTTTCTTGTTCATTTTTAATTTTCAAATGATTCCGTAAAATAAGGATTTCTCCACTCCGCTTCGCTCCGGTCGAAATGACGAGGCGAAGGATCTTAGATCCATTTCACCAGCGGCAGATCCTGTCTGTGAGGCAACATCGCGTTGGTCGGGAAGATTCTGAATGTGTAGTTGAACACCCCTGCCCTGTTGATCGGCAAGCTGATGTAATAACGGGCCCAGCCATCGCCGGCATCGACCAACTGCAACGGATCGACACGCACGAGCTTGTCAATCACGTCGTTAGTCTTAGAAGCTACGACCAATTCAATGCCCACGTCGCCTTTCTGCAATCCAGGTGTCTTCAGCGTGATCTCAGCAATCATGACATCGCCGTAGGTCAGCGGACGCACATCAGGATCCGGCACCTTGATGGATTCCACCTCGATCTTGTCCCAGTTGGCCTGAATGTTGCGCTTCCAGTCGACGATCTCGAATGCTTTGGCATATCTGTTGGCCTTCATCCAGTTGGTGCGTTCGATAAGCTTGGTGTAATACTGGCTGAAATAGTCGTCGAGCATGCGTTTCATGGTGTAGAACGGAGCAATCTGCATCATGTCGTTCTTCATATACTGGATCCATTCGCATGGCACGCCGTCCTTATCTCTGTTGAAATACAGCTGAACGATCTCGTTCTCGATGATGTCGTAGATAATCTCGGCATCGAGCTCATCCTGATAACGCTGGTCGTCGTAGGTGCGTTCCTCTTTGATAGCCCAGCCAGCCTTCGGACGATAGCCTTCAGCCCACCATCCGTCGAGAACCGACAAATTAAGTGTTCCGTTCATCGCGGCCTTCTCGCCCGATGTTCCTGAAGCCTCCAGCGGACGTGTAGGCGTGTTCATCCAGACATCGACACTCGAAGTCAGAAGCTTGCCGATCTCCATGTCGTAGTTGTTGATAAACACCACCTTACCGATAAACTCCTTCCTTCTGCTGACCTCGATGATATTCTTTATCAAATCCTGACCGGCCTTGTCGTTCGGGTGTGCCTTGCCTGCAAACAGGAAGATCACCGGACGTTTAGGGTCGTTGACGATCTCAGCCAATTTCTCAAGATTGCTGAACAGTAGATGCGCACGTTTATATGTCGCAAAACGTCTTGCAAATCCTATGATCACAGCGTTTTCGTTGAGTTTCTCCATCGTCTCAATGATGAGTTTCGGGCTCTCCGAGCGACGGCGCATATCGTCGGCAAGCTTCACCTTGATAAACTCTATCAGGTTGTGTTTCAACTCTTTACGTATTGCCCAGAAGTCTTTGGCAGGGACATCCTGTATCTTCTTCCATACTGTAGGATCCGACTGGTTATCCAGATAATCCTCACCAAGCACTTCTTTATACATGCATTGCCAGTGTTTGTCGGCCCATGTCGGGAGATGCACGCCGTTGGTGACGTAGCCGATGTGGTTCTCCTCGGCGAAATAGCCCGGCCACATCTGCTGGAACATCTCGCGGCTCACGCGGCCGTGAATCTTACTCACTCCGTTGACTTCCTGGCTGAGGTTAACAGCTAAAACGCTCATCGAGAACTTCTCGTTAGGGTCGTCGCGGCGAATGCGTCCCATGTTCATGAACTCTTCCCACGAGATGTTGACTCTGCCTGGGAAATGCGACAGATATGTCCTCATCAGGTTCTCCTCAAACGCGTCGTGACCTGCTGGAACCGGAGTATGTGTAGTGAACAAAGTCGAAGTTCTCACAAGCTCCTTAGCCACGTCGAAGTCAAGGTTATGTCTTGTCACGTAGTTGCTCAATCTCTCGAGGCCGCAGAATGCAGCGTGACCTTCGTTGCAGTGGTATATCGTAGGCTTGATATTCATTGCGTTAAGCATCCTGATACCGCCGATGCCAAGGAACACCTCCTGTTTGATACGCATCTCGCTGTCGCCGCCGTAGAGCTGTCCGGTGATGGCTCTGTCTTCAGGTGAGTTCTGCTCGATATCAGTGTCAAGTAAATAGAGGCTTATCCTACCCACGCTGACTTTCCAAGCTTTCGCGTAAACGCTTCTGCCCGGGAATGCGATGCTGATGGTCACCCAGTTGCCGTCATCGTCACGTACAGGCTCAATCGGGAGTTCAGAGAACGTCTGCGGCAGGTACTGTGAGAGCTGCTCACCCGACACCGAGAGATCCTGATTAAAGTAGCCATAACGATATAACAGTCCGATAGCCAATAAGTTAGCATTCGAGTCGGATGCCTGCTTGAGGTAGTCGCCTGCCAGGATGCCGAGGCCGCCGGAGTAGATCTTCAACGACTTCTGTAGACCGTATTCCATTGAGAAATAAGCAATTTTATTGTCGTTGGCAGGCTTCACCGACATGTATTTCTTAAATTTATCATAGACTTTATTCAGTCTTGTGATAAATCTCTCGTCCTGTTCAAGATCATCAATCTGCGATTTGGTGAGGCTCTTCATCAGCGCTATAGGGTTCTGCTCGAGGCGCTCAAACGCAACAGGGTCAATGCTTTCGAACAGTTCGATGGCATCCATGTTCCAGCACCACCACAGGTTGTTGGAGAGCTCCTGCAGTTTCTTCATCTGCTCCGAATACACAGGATCAATCAAAATCTTCTTCCAAGTCGGAGAATCCTGTTTCTTATAGTCGAAATTCCTCAACACTTCCGAATAATTCCTGGTTTGCTTCAGATACTCCTTCCCTTCAGATTTCGTAACAGCGAGGTCGTAGGCATTAAAGTAATTGACAATCAAGTCCTTCCATGTCAACGATGATGCTATCTCGATAGCTTTTTTAGAGATTTCCGCTGTCTCTTTGTCAGAATGCGATGCCATCTTCAGCACCACTTTCTCCATCTCGTTGACGACAGAATCTTCGTTTCCTTCTTCACGATGGATGACCGCAACTGCTTCATTGTCAATGTTTTTATCTTGGATATACTTGCCAAATCCCGACACGTCCATTGTTATCGTCGGGATGCCGTGGGCGATGCTCTCGAGCGGGGTGTAGCCCCATGGCTCATAATACGACGGGAACACGGCGAGGTCGAATCCATACAGGAATTCGTTGTATTTTATGTTGAAAACGCCGTCGTTGCCGTTCAGATATGCCGGGATGAACATCACCTTCACGC
Source organism: uncultured Bacteroidia bacterium (assembly GCA_902774295.1). GTDB lineage: Bacteria > Bacteroidota > Bacteroidia > Bacteroidales > F082 > Limimorpha. The sequence goes on from CACYHP010000003.1 coordinate 107,172, forward strand.
GATCGCCTTCGTTATTTTGAAGGCCGTTGTCCCGTAAGGCATTAAGCACCATATCCCATTGATAATCATGAATATAATGTGTGCTTGGATAATCAGTATGGCCGTTTATCTCCACCTCTTTATTAAGACGATGCATCAAATCCTTCGAAGGGCCGGCGATGTTGCCCGGGACAGCTATCACTGCCACGATGTCACGTTTCAGGCTCTCGTCGTGGTTCAGCTTGGCCAACATTTTGATATACAAGTCAGTACCTTTGTTATGGAACTCGTAGCGGCCGCTGTTTATCAGCAGCATCGAGTCACGCGGGACTTCTTTTCCGCAAAGGGCATCGATGATTTCAAAAATCTTCGCTCTGCTCTTTTCCCTGCATTTGCTGCTGTTTTCAACTTTCGTCACGAAGTCCGAATTAATACCGTTTATCGTGATAAAATCAGGTTTTCTCTGCAAAAACTGCTTGCATTCCTGTGCCGTGATGTCGCTCACAGTGGTGAAAACGTCAGCGTTTTGGGCTGATTTCATCTCCATTGACTGCTGTGAGACGATGTTGAAACGGCTCGCCATGGTCTGCCAGTTGTACGATTCGAGCTGACTGTAGAGCGGCAGTCCGTTGCCACTTATCGCGCGACCGAGATATGTTGCGTGAGTTGTGAAAACCGTTGAGATATATGGGCAATGCTCTCTTATGTAAAGCACTCCTGCGCCTGTCATCCACTCATGAAACTGTGCCACGACATTATCGTCCGGACCCACATTCCACTCCACGAAGCTCTCGATGACCTTTCCGGCCGCATAGCCGAACACCACCGGCTCGATATAGTCCCACTGACCCTGGATAGAGTCAAGCTGATACTTCTCCCAAAGATGGGCAAGTATCTCATTCTTAATGGAATACATCGAGGTATAGTCGATGAGGATAGCTATCGGTTTGGCTGAGATCTTCCATCTTCCGATACGCACCTTCACCCCGAGCTGCTCCGACACTTTCTCACGCCATTCTGGAAACAGCGAAGGGTCTTCAACAAAATACATGGTCTCGTGGGCTTCCTTCACCACGTCAGGACCTATTGTGATATAATGATCTTTAAGAAGTTGCTTTATCTCTTCCGCTTTAGTTGAAATGACGGTGTAAATACCGCCCACCATGTTACAAACTTCCCAACTCGTCTCAAACAAATAATCAGTTTTCTTTTTCATAAAGCTATAAGTTGTACTTTTCAGTAAACTCTTTTATTTCATTCTGTTAATAAAATCAGTTAAGATATTCATATAATTAATGTAGTAATCATACGGCGTCCCGCCCGCATGTTTGGTGCACATCGCAGCAAAGTTCTCTGCCGCCTGAAGCGTGCGCCAATCGCGCTTAAGCTCCTCATCCTTAGATGCTTTCACCTTCTTGAAGCATCCGTATAATGTCGCCAGCGCATCGTCCTGCATGTCGTTACCCATCCATGTTGACAGGTCACGTTCCTCATCACGGCATGAGAGCGGAATCGGGGCGTCGAACACCCCTGTCGGCTGCAGCTTGTCAATAACTTGATGCGGCGTAACCAACTGGAAATCAGTGTTTTTCAAGACAGCGTCAGGCAGATAATTCATAAACTCGAATATGCCTGTCGAAGCGTCCAAAGCCTCTCCGAAAGTCTCGTAATCAATGAAAACACTGACAATCTCCTCCTCTTCCGGTATCGAGTTGAGCCAATTGACAAAATCCTCTACCTTGAAATTCTCATGCGAAAACTTAAAAGCAATCTCGTCGCTCATCTTCCAATTACGAAGCATCACTTTAAGTTTTGGATTTATTGCATTGACATACAGATAGTTAGGACTCTTCCAGCCCAACACGTGCTTTGCACCTTCTGTCAGCATGAGGTCAAAGCCCATTTCTGCAACGTCAGCACCTATTTCGTTTGAATATATGAGCTCGGTGTTATGGAAAGTCTTCGGACGGACATTGAAAATCTCTTTCATAAGTCGTTTATGCTCAGCGACTTCCATCTTGAAAGCGTCCTTATTCATCAGCGACGCCACCGAGTGCGAATATGTCTCTGCCAGCACCTCCACATTGCCTGTCGCCACAAGCTTTTTGAAGCTTTCCAAGGCATAAGGCGCGTACACCTCCATCTGTTCGATGCCGACTCCCGAGAACGAAATCGCAAACTTCATCTTGTTTCCAAGTTCCGCTATCTTCTTGAGCATCAAGTTGTTCATCGGAATATAGCATCTCTCTGCCACACGCTGCATCGTGATGCGGTTTTTGTAGTCGTCATAATAGAAATGACGTTTCCCGATATCGAAGAAACGATACGTGCGGAGCCTGTACGGCTGATGCACCTGGAAGTAAAAACAAAGATTTCTCATATCTATAAGTGTTTATTATTCTATTTAACGAATTTTCTATTACTGAATCCAGTCCAACCCACTGATATAACATGTAATGTAGAAATCTCACTCTGTCCCATATTTGTAATCCCACAATTATATCTTATTCTTATATATTGGTCATCAAAAAGAGTGTCTCTTAATTTAATATCAAAGTTCAGTCCTACTTGATACAATACATATCTATTATTTTCTCTTTTCTTTTTTGACACAGAATAACTTTCCCAATTATATCCAACACCGACAACCGGTGATAATCTGATTGATTTATTATCAACAATATTATAACTTAAATTTGCATACACTAAAGCAAAATCTATTTCAGAACCTTTTGAATAAATACTGTCACCCGAATACGTAATATTATAACGTGTATTTGCAGCAATAATATCTCCTCCTAAATCCAGTTCTAACTTTTTATATGAAACATTAAAACTCAATCCAAAACCACCTACTGGTTTATGCATTTGACCTGTCGAAAAGCCTGAACACAGTTCAAAACTCACTCCAAAGCCCCAATTCGATTTGTCATAATAAGATTTGTGTATGATGTTATTTGCAACCCACTTATAACGGCTGTCTGGATATTTAGCCAAGAATTGATCAAGCCGTTCATTATATTCCTTCTGCGATATATCACCATAATAATAGCCATAATTATATCTGGGATCGTTATAGCATTTATTATCTAACACCCAATCCAAATAAATTGTAAGGAATTCTCTGTCTTCAGCTGAAAGCTCGGCTTCCTGTAGATTTGAATGTAACAGATGTTCGTCCTCAATGCTATGTCTATACAATTGTGCATATAACTGGTCATACGCAGGTAAGATTTTTGTCTTGTAAACTTCATAGTCAGTCGAATCAAATCTGAGCATTGTAGTCAACAAATCAAAATCCTGTGTCCAATACGGCAAAAGCCATAATTCACTCATCGACAAAGCACAATAATTGTCATCCTCCAAATCAAGCAAATAGTCTGTTATTTCCTTAACCTTTTCATAGTCGCGATCGAGGAATTTTTCAAGGAGATACGCCCTGCCGTTCTCGATTTTCACCTTCTTGGTTTGCTGTATCTCATCCTCGATCTGCGCAAACGCCGGAATCATTGTAATAATAAAGATGATTGATATGACTAATTTTTTCATTATTGTTGTTATTTTATAAATAAATTTTACGTATTCGATGTGCTTTTACAGGCCGATGGCACGTTCATATACAGCCTTTATTTTTTTTGCCGCATACTCCCACTTGAGGTTGTCGACTTCCTCTTTTCCTTCCTTACGGAAAATGTCATTCACAGCCTTGTATTTGCAGATGCCGTATATGGCGTCGGCGAGTCCGTTGATGTCCCAAAAATCGACTTTCAGTGCATGTTCGACCACTTCCGACACTCCCGACTGCTTCGAGATGACAACCGGCACCTTCAGTCGCATCGCCTCAAGCGGCACGATGCCGAAAGGCTCTGATATTGAAGGCATTACGAAGACATCTGTCATGGCGAACATCTGGTCGACGTCGTTGCCTTTGAGGAAACCCGTGAAATGGAAGTTAGCTCCTATCTTGAGCTGCGCCACACGTTTTATCATCTTCTGCAGGAGGTCGCCTGTGCCTGCCATCACGAAATGTATGGTCGGGTCAACCTGCAGGATTTTGTATGCCGCTTCCACGAAATACTCTGGACCTTTCTGGTATGTTATACGTCCGAGGAACGTCACCACCTTGTTTTTCAGGCCGCTGCTCTCGTATTCGTCGAGTGACTTGTCGCTTGGCTCCACAGCGTTATGCACAGTGATGACCTTGTCGGGGTTGATTCCGTACTTTTCGATGACAATATTTCGTGTCCAGTCGCTCACCGTTATAACGAGGTCTGCTGCCTCCATGCCTCTCTTTTCGATGGCATACACGTCGGTGTTGATGTTCTCGCCTGAGCGGTCAAATTCTGTTGCGTGCATGTGCACCACGAGAGGCTTGCCTGTCGTCTCTTTCGCGGCTATTCCTGCCGAATACGTCAGCCAGTCGTGAGCATGAATCACGTCGAAGTCATATTTCGTTGCGAGTGACGAGCCGATGAGGGCGTAACGTGCCACCTCTTCCATGAGGTTGGCTCCGTATTTGCCCGAGAACTCGTATCTTGGCGCGAACACCGAGCTATGAAAGCCTTGCGTGGCATGACGCTGTTCCTCATACATCGTGGCATATTGCTCAGGTCCCACGTAAGGGATGATATTCGAGCCAATCTCCATATATTGCACTCTATCCCAATAGCTTCGCTCCGTCTCGTGGTCGATATCGACAGTCACGTCGCTGGCGTTGAGGATTCGCACGTTGGTCTGGTCCTCGTCGCCGAAAGCCTTAGGCACCACGAAAAGCACATCCACGCCGTTCTTGGCGAGACCTTTAGTCATGCCATAACAAGCCGTGCCGAGACCGCCTGTGATATGAGGCGGAAACTCCCAACCAAACATCAAGACTCTCATAACTAAATAATATTAGAGTTATCAATATCAAAACGCGACAAATTGGCATCAGTGGCGTATTTCAGCCAGTTTATCACATATTTCATATACAGCAACGCCGCCACGCTCGTCGACTGCGAGATGCAGCCTCGCGCCTCATGAGGCGGATTGCCATCATAAATCTCAGAGATACTGCCGATGCCATTCTCAAAAATCGACTGCTCGAAGCCTTGGTATAAATCTTCAAGATAAGGCAGTGCCGTTCTTCTGTATAGACGAACGCACAAATCAGTGTAAGGCATTATTAACCAGGGGAATACGCTTCCATTATGATATGCCTGCTCGCGTTCACGGTGATTGCCGATGGTCACACCTTTATAATTGACATCTCTCGGTGACAGCGAGCGCAACCCTCTGATTGTCAGCAATTCAGAGCGTGTTATATCAAGAACACGTTTCTTCAAATGGTCGTTAAGCGGAGAATAACGCAACGAGGCGGCAATCAGCATGTTTGGTCGCACCATATCGTTTTTCTCGTTCTCGTTGACATAATCATAAAACCTGTCGTTTTTGTCATCATAGAACGTCTCCACAAACGAATTTTCAATCTTATCGGTATATTTTTCCCATTCTTTACAGCGAGAATTATTCTTATCCGCTGCTTTAAGCAATTCCACGCCATAACGTAACGCATTGTACCACAATGCATTAATCTCTATAGCATATCCGGTTCTCGGCGTCCATGGCTTGCCATCGCAGAACACGTTCATCCAAGTGAGAGCAAGATTTTCATTTCCGGCATAAAGAAGTCCGTTATCCTGCGCCTTCACATTGAAGTCGGTTCCTTTGATGAAACTGTCTAAAATATTTGTTATGACATCACCGTATTCACGCCAGATAGCTTTCCTGTCTTTGCCCAGCATCGACTCATATTTCTGAAGATTCACGATGAACCATAACGGTGAGTCAACAGCTGTGTAATACAAACTCTTTTGATAATATCTGTGCGGGAAAAACGGTCCCTGCATCCTTCTGATGAAATACTTCAGCATCTCTTTGAACGTCTTCTCGTCATCGTTGGCGAGACAGATGCCCGGCAGCGACAGGAAGGTGTCGCGGCTGCATGAGCCAAACCAAGGAAATCCCGCATACATACGAGTACCCTCCTCGCCTCTTATGATAAACTGCAAAGCCGAGTTCTGCAAGCAATGTTCAAAATTATCGCAAGGGATGCGGTGATCTATCTGGTCTTCAAAATGCTTCTTCAAAATGGCTGGGTTTCTCTCGTCAAGTCCCGCCGAAACCACAACATTCTCGCCTGGTTTCAGTGTCACCTCAAAGAATCCTGGCACGTAAAGATCTTCGACAGCATCATAGCCGCGCTCAAACTCTCTGATATAAAACACATTACGATACCAATCCGGACAATGAGTGTATTCCGTCGTTTTCGAAAGCTGGAAGCACAGATGATCATAATTCTCGTACATCTGCCAAGCAGCTCCATTTTTCAATGGGATATATTTACGGTTTGCCGCGTAGTTCTCGTGCGTCAACATGTGGACGTTACGGAACGCGAGGAATGGCGTGAGACGCAAAACTATTGGCTGTGTCGCCTCTTCAAGAGTGTAACGTATAAGCACACGCGACTCTTTCTCACCGAAAATAAGCTCTTTTGTCAAAATAGAGCTTCCGATGCGATATCTTAGCTTGGGAATTGGCACTGCCGTGAACTCTCTCAGATATTTGTGTCCGCGTGGCGCAATCGTACCATCCTGATATTCATGAACTCCAAGATGGAATTCCTCCTTATTGGCAATTATCGTCTCATCAATCGACGACAGCAGCACATGATTGTTATTGTCAAGCTGAGGCTGAGGGACGACCAACAAGCCATGGTATTTTCTTGTGTTACAGCAAATTATTGTGGTGTTATAAAAAGCGCCAAGACGGTTCGAGCGCAGAATCTCTCTGTTCATCGCGAACTCGAGGTTCACCAATTGCCGTTTTTCAAAAGAGATATAAGCCATAATACAAACTATTTGCCCATATTAACAAAGCGCAAATATATGGCTTATTTTTTAAATTTGCAAGAAAAAAGTTGTGTTTTTTAGCAAGAAACTATCTCTTCAGCCCGCTTCAGCGCGATGTTGATATGCGAACAAACGTTCTCCTCTCCCAGTTTCTTTATGAATCCAGCCTTTTCCAACGTTGCGCGGACATGAACGTTAACACCCGAAAGCACCACAATCATGCCACGCTGCTTACACGTGTCACAAAGCAACTCCAGATTGTGAATACCAGTACTGTCGATGAATGAAACTTTCCTCATCCTGATGATTCGCACCTTGTATTCCTTGCCGATTACAGATTTGTCAATCTCATCGAATTTATTGGCAATACCGAAGAAATATGGTCCGTCAATCTCATAAACTTCAACACCTTCAGGAATCTGCAGTTTCTCTTCACTGCTCATGGCAATATCAGTATTCTCGCCTGGGTCAATCTCATCGTGGAACGAACGGATGACTGTAGCCTCATTGGTACGTTTCAGAAACAAAGCGATTGATGCGACAAGTCCCAATTCTATTGCTATTGTCAGGTCGAAAATCACTGTCAGGAGGAACGTCATGATAAGGACGGCGAAATCTGATTTAGGGTTTTTTGCCAGCATCTTGAAGGTACGCCAGCCGCTCATGTTATACGACACCATTATAAGCACCGCTGCGAGGCACGGCATCGGAATCAAGCCGACCAATCTGCCCAACAGAAGCAGCACCAGAAGCAGCACCACTGCGTGAATCAAGCCGGCGACAGGTGTTTTGCCTCCATTGTTGATGTTCGTCATGGTACGTGCAATGGCACCCGTTGCCGGAATGCCGCCAAACAACGGACTCGCGATGTTTGCTATACCTTGCGCAATAAGCTCAGTGTTTGAATCATGTTTGTCACCTATCACACCATCAGCAACCATTGCAGAAAGCAGCGATTCGATAGCGCCAAGCATTGCTATTGTGAATGCCGACGGCGCAAGGTCTGTCATAAGCTGAATCAACGTCTTGCCGTCACCCAAGCCCAGACTCGGCATTTTCGGCGCCGGTATCGAAGTCGGCAGCTCATACAAATCACCGATCTTGGTGATGCCCGTCACGCCGCAGAAACGCTCCAACACCCACACTATCAACGTCACAAGCACAATCGCCACAAGCGACCCCGGTATCTTTCTCGAAATCTTCGGACTGTAAATGATAATCAGCAGACTCACGATACCGATACCGAAAGCCCACCAATTGATATTTGTTATATTCTGGAAATAACAAATCCATTTTTCTATAAAGTTAGCCGGCACATTTTTAATTCCGAGACCGAACATATCGTTCATCTGAGTGGAGAAAATGGTCAGCGCGATACCGCCTGTAAAGCCAACAACCACTGGGTATGGCACGAATTTAATCACGTTTCCGAGTTTGAAAACTCCAATTAAAATCAAGATGATACCAGCCATGATGGTGGCGATCATAAGTCCACCCAACCCGTGTTGCTGGATGATGCCGTAAATGATTACGATAAATGCGCCTGTCGGGCCGCCAATCTGCACCTTGCTGCCGCCCAAAAACGAGATGAGAAATCCTGCAATGATAGCCGTCACAAGACCTTCCGTCGGGCCGACACCAGAAGCAATACCAAATGCGATTGCCAAAGGCAATGCCACGATTCCAACAATAAGTCCAGCCATTGCATCTGCCGAAAACTGCGTTTTGTCATAGTTTTTCAGGCATTTAAAAAGTTTCGGAGAAAAAACCATTTTCAATATTTTTACGAATCCTAATCTTTTGCAAAAATATCAAAATATTCTTTCACTTCGGGAGTTTTCAGCAAATTTTCTTCAGAATTTAAAACAAAGACGTAAACCAGCTCTTTTTCAGTCTTGGTTTCTCGGATATATTGTCTCTTCAATTTCGGCTTAACGCCAGATATTCCTAATGTTTCCGTAATTCTGCGTCTAAGGGTCTTTTCCGGAGCATCGCCAAATGCCACATGCCACCAATATCTCCTGACAGTCTCACCTTTATTATTTATAACGTGCAGATGCACTGCAGGATGCAGTATTTTATTGCCTTTATGAAGTTCCATCTGCAAAGCTCGCCCGACAATAATGCCGCGTTCATTGACAACCGGCAGGAACTCCATGATGTTTTCCTCCGGTGCGAAAACATCAATTTTGTTTGAGATTTCTCCACTTCGCTCCGCTTCGGTCGAAATGACATTAACACTGCTGTCATTCCGAGCGACCGTAGGGAGTCGAGGAATCTCATTTGAATTAAACGTTTTCACGCCATCACCCTTGTCATTCCGAGCGCAGCGAGAAATCCCATCTGGATGTAACGTTTCTTGCGATGTCAGCTCTTGCCGTTCATACCAAATCCCTTGAATCTCAATGTTTTCTGTACCTTTAGGAATCTTTATCTCGAACTTTTCACCAACCTTTCTTCCTACTAAAGCCTTAGCTACAGGAGAGATAAACGACAGCAGACCTTTCGAGAAATCAGCCTCGTCGACACCAACGATTCTCACGGTGCGTCCATTATATTTCACATAAGCACCGAAACTCACGGTTTCTTTGTTGGCTTTGGTCATATCCACCTCTACGGCGGTATTAATACGATCAATGAGCAACTTCATCTTTGCATCGATGAAATTGCTCATTATGTAGTTTCCACTTGCCGCAACACGTTCATTTTCAAGGTCTTCACGTTCTTTGTTCAACGCTTCCAGACCTTCACGTGTCACGTAGTTGGGCATGCCTTTCGGCAGATGAGCCCTTGGCGGCACCATTGGAATCTCTTCCTGGTCGCCTTCTTTGATAAAACCCCTGCTCATCAGTTAAGCATCAGGTCAACCGCACCGAATTTTGTACTTACACAATCGTAAGTGGCGGCAAATTGAAGGATGTTGTTTAAAGCGCTGCGGCTCGGTTTCATGTCGGCGCACATATCACTCAACGCCTCTTTTACTTCATCTTCAAATAACAGTGTAGAATTTAAACCCATAGGCACTAGATTTCGTTTATATTTTGAAATCTTAACGCCTATTAACTTCCTTTTATTTTACAACTGTGAAAAAAAATGTTAAAAAATTTTAACAATTATCTGATCGTCAGCTGTAAGTTCTTTGTTTTCGCCATCTTACGAAGATTTATCAACGCATAACGCATACGTCCGAGAGCAGTATTGATGCTCACATTTGTAGCGTCGGCAATCTCTTTGAACGACATGTCGGCATACATTCTCATATTGAGAACCTCACGCTGCTCTTCCGGAAGATATTCAATCATCTTACGGATGTCGTCGTGGATCTGCTCAGTTATGATCTGCTCTTCTATCGAAGGGTCAGTAAACCTCGCATTGTCAAGCATGTCATAGTCTTCCTTCGCAGGATCGACCATCGGCAGACGTTTCGCCTTGCGGAAATAATCTATAATAAGATTGTGCGCGATACGCATCGCGAACTGTATGAACTTGCCTTCCTCTTTGTAAGCTCCCGCCTTGATTGTTCTGATAATCTTCAAAAAAGTGTCCTGAAAAATATCATCAGCGAGCTGCTTATCCTTGACAAGCATCGCAATGTATGAAAAAACTTTATTCTGGTAACGATCAACCAATATTTCGAAACTCGCCACATCACCATTCTGATAACGTAGCACCAGTTCCTTATCGTTTAATATTTCAGACATAAGTCCCCCTTTTTTAAGGTTATACAATCAAAAAGGGTAAAAATTCTCTATAGCGTCTCTCCTATAATTTTATTGGTTGAACAATGTATTATGTCTAAATTTTTTGCAAATATACAACATTTTTTAATACAATGCCAAAATTTTTTGTAATTTCGTGCAATTTTTTTGAGGTATCTTAGTTGCAGATGAACAAATTAGAGAACATAGAAATCCACGGTACGAGAGTTAACAACTTGAAAAACATTGACTTAAGTATCCCGAAGAATAAACTCATTGTGATAACGGGTTTGTCCGGCTCCGGAAAGTCGTCCTTGGCATTCGACACGATATATGCTGAAGGTCAGAGACGGTATGTTGAGAGTTTAAGCGCGTATGCCCGCCAGTTTATGGGACGTCTCAGCAAACCTGACGTGGATTTGATCACCGGCCTCTCGCCTGCCATCGCCATCCAGCAGCGCACCATGACGAGCAACCCGCGTTCAACCGTCGGAACTACCACCGAAATCTATGAATATCTCAAGCTTCTGTATGCCAGAATTGGCAAGACTTATTCGCCAGTATCAGGCAAAGAAGTGAAACGCAATCAGGTGAGCGATGTCGTTGATTTCATTCTCGAACAAAAAGGCAAAGCCGTTTATATCCTTGCTCCTATCGTTATTCCGGAAGAAAGAACTCTACAAGAGCATTTAAACATACTGCTCCAGCAAGGTTTTAACAGATTGATTGTCAAAGGTAAAGCTATAAGAATTGAGGACTATCTCAAAGAAAAAGGCAAAGACAAACCGAAAGACGTCCGCATCATGGTTGACCGCTTGAAAGTCAACAAAGACTCTTCAGAACTGATTGGTCAGCTTTCAGATTCGGTCCAGACAGCTTTGTATGAAGGCAAAGACACTTGCATTATCTTGGTAGACGACCAGGAATTCTCTTTTTCATCGCGTTTTGAAGCCGATGGCATAACCTTTGAGCCACCGACAACACATCTTTTCTCTTTTAACAACCCTTACGGCGCCTGCAAAACATGCGAAGGCTTCGGCACAGTCATCGGAATCGACGAGGATTTGGTTGTTCCCGACAAGTCACTGTCGATTTACGATAACGCCATTGCCTGCTGGAGAGGAGACAAAATGAGCTGGTTCCGCGACGAACTTGTTAGCAAAGCACATTATTTTGATTTTCCAGTCCATAAACCATATTTTGAACTTTCCGAAGAGCAAAAAGAGACACTTTGGAAAGGCAATAAATATTTCATGGGCATCGACGATTTTTTCAAAGACGTTGAAAATCAATCATATAAGATCCAGTATCGTGTGATGTTGTCTCGTTATCGCGGCAAAACAATCTGCCCCGATTGTCACGGGAAAAGACTGCGTCCTGAAGCTAACTACGTGAAAATCAACGGGAAAAGCATCACCGACTTGGCGACGATGTCCATTGGTGAGCTTCAAAAGTTTTTCAACAACATAAAACTCACAGAATCAGAGAGTTCCATTGTCGCAAGACTTCTCGTCGAAATCAAAAACCGCATCGGATTTTTAATAGAAGTCGGTCTCGGCTACTTGACTTTGAACCGCGCTTCCAACACTCTATCCGGCGGTGAAGCACAAAGAATCAATTTGGCGACATCTCTCGGCAGCAGCCTCGTCGGCTCGACCTATATTCTTGACGAACCAAGTATTGGACTTCATTCCCGTGATACTCAACAACTTATAAAAGTTTTGAGACGCCTGCGCGATATCGGAAACACTGTTATCGTTGTTGAACATGACGAAGAAATAATCCGTGCAGCCGACCAGATTATCGACATCGGACCTTATGCCGGTCGTTTCGGAGGCGAGCTCGTATTTCAGGGCGATATCAAAGCCATGGAAAAAAGCGGTAAATCGCTTACTGCTCAATATATTACAGGTAAAATGGAGATTCCTGTGCCCAAATACCGTCGCAAATGGAACAATTCCATCGAATTTTGCGGATGTCTTGAGCATAACCTCAAGAATATCAATGTCAAAATACCTTTGAATGTGCTCACTGTCGTGACAGGTGTCAGCGGCTCAGGCAAGTCATCACTTGTAAACAACATCATTTACACTTCGCTAAAGAAACATTTCGGCGGCACAGCTGATAAAACAGGATCGTTCGGCACGATGCGCGGAAGCATTCAAGCCATCCAGTCGGTAGAGATGATAGACCAGAACCCTATCGGCAAGTCAACTCGTTCAAACCCAGTAACTTACGTCAAAGCATTTGATGATATTAGAGCACTGTTTGCTGAGCAGAAACTGGCTAAGATGCGTGGTAACAAAGCCGGTTATTTCTCATTTAACGTACCTGGAGGTCGCTGCGACAACTGCGAAGGCGAAGGAATCCTCAAAGTGGAGATGCAATTCATGGCCGATGTATACCTCGAATGCGATGTATGCCACGGAAAACGCTACAAAGAAGAAGCTCTCGAGATTAAATTCCTCGACAAAAACATCTTCGACATCCTCGAAATGAGCATCGACGAGGCAATAGAATTCTTCGGTCAGCCGAATGAGTTTAAAAACTTCACCGACCGTATTATATTGAAACTCAAGCCATTACAAGATGTAGGATTAGGCTATCTTAAAATGGGTCAGCCTTCTTCCACCCTTTCCGGTGGCGAGGCTCAACGTATCAAACTGGCATCGTTCTTAGTCAACGGAACTAATGAAAAACCAACTCTTTTCATCTTCGACGAGCCTACAACAGGCCTGCATTTCCACGATGTCAACAAACTCTTGAAAGCTTTTGAGGCATTGATAAACAACGGACATTCGCTCATAGTCATCGAGCACGACCCTGATGTGATTAAGACTGCGGATTGGATCATCGACCTTGGTCCGGAAGGCGGCGATAAAGGCGGATACTTAGTGTTTGCTGGCACTCCAGAAGATTTGGCAAAATGTAAGGAAAGCTACACTGCGGAAGTTTTAACTAAGAAACTGAGCTAAGCCCAAGCATCATAACCACCGTCAGGATGACGGTAATCCAACAGCCATTCGTACGCATCCTGGCTTCCTTCACCGTCAGCATAAGCCTCATCCATGATATCCGCAACAACAGCAAGCGAAATTTCGGTTTCTGTCTCCAAAATGATTCCTACCTCGTACAAGGCATCAGGATCATTTTCCACATATGCCTTTTTGTATATTTCGTCAGGAATTTCGACCTCAAAATCCTGCTCTTCATACTCGTCGTGAAACGTCTTTTTCATATCTTTTTTATGTTGAACAAATACATGAAGTAACCTTGGTGAAATCTTTGTCCCTCAATTCATTACGATTTATTAAAATATGCAGCATTCCCCAGTCGATAAAGTTCAAAGTGCTGTCATCATAATCATCAGAATCGACTTGCAGAAGTTCAATCCAACCATTATACGGCTCATCCCAATCTTCCCATTCCCGATTATACGGCTCACCGAGCATTTTATTCCCATCACAAAGCGCATCAGCCTTCTCAAAAGTGATTTTCAACTCTTTCAAAGCGATCGGTTTATCATCGTCATCAACAAAAACCACTTGTTCAAATGTCTGATTATCAGTATCTTCTATATAAAAAACTTTTACATCTTCTTTATCCCAATAAAAATCAATAGGATAATATGAATCTATATGCCCGAAATAATAGTCGATTGCAGCGAAAAAGTACAACATTCCCTTATGCGGAAGCAAGTTTTCCTCATCAAACTTTGCAATCTCATCACATCTAATCTGGCAAATAAACGTCAAATCATCAGGAACATCAAAGTTTTGCGGTAAATCAGGATTCCCCAACCACTTACTTTTCATGAAAAGGTCGTCGTCAGTTTTTTCAAGACAAAATTTTATAGAATCCATACAATAAATTTTTGCAAATATAATTAATATATTGTAATTTTGCACTTGAAAAACGAGTGTAAATCTTTATTTTTGTTAAAATGCCAGTATTCAAAGCTAATTTGAAGATAATCAATGTATTAGCAGCAGGCATTCTATTTGTGTTTTTATTTATAAATCCAAATAGAGGTCTGTCACAGGATACTATTGCCAGCGAAAATAAAGTCAATTGGCATAAGTTTGAAGGAGCCCTGGGATTTACCGTTAACCAGTTAGCCATTACCTATTGGGCGGCCGGTGGTGAAAGCAATATGAGTGGAAAAGCATCGGCGAATTTCAAATACACATACAACAGAAGCTTGTTTAATTACGTAACAACCGGTCTTTTCATGTATGGCGCTCAGAGTTTTCCGAAAAGCAAAAGATTCGAAAAAACCGAGGACCGTTTGGAACTTGCGATGACTATGACCCACAACAACAAGAAAAACCTCACATTTACTGCGTTAACAATGTTAAAAACACAGTTTACAAATGGTTATTCTTATCCTAACGATTCCATTCCAATCTCAAAGTTTTTCGCACCTGCATATCTAACAATATCAATAGGTTACACGTATAACGTTCATGATATAGTAAGTATTTTCATGAGTCCTGCTGCAGGAAAACTCACTTTTGTCAACGACCAAACCCTTGCCGACAAAGGCTCTTTCGGTGTTGAGGCCGGTTATTGGAACATCGTTGAGGGCGACAGTACTTGGATTCCAGGAAAAAGGTTTCTTGCCGAGCTCGGCTTCAACATTCTGATCAAATACAAGCAGGATTTTAAAAATAACGTCAGTATTTTCTCAAGTCTGAACCTTTATAATAACTATATGGACGTCAATCGCGCCAATCGTTGGAACATTGACGTTGACTGGGAAACAGGCATAAAATTCACCGTAAGTAAAAGTATATCAACGATTATCAACGTTCACATGATTTATGATGATAACGTGAAATTTACAATCGACGACCAACAAAAACCAATTCTTCAGTTTAAAGAGTCGCTTGGTATTACTTTTTTATATAAATTTGCAGTTGATAATAAAGACAAAAAAATTAGTAACTAAAATATTGCATTATGGACAACATTTCTCCGGAAGTACTCGCAAAGGCAAAGTCTTGGTTATCAGACCAATACGATGAAGAAACCAGAAAACAAGTTCAGTATCTCATTGACAATGACCCTAATGAACTGACCGAAAGTTTCTATCGCATTCTTGAATTTGGAACAGGTGGTTTAAGAGGAATTATGGGCGTTGGAACAAACAGAATGAACATTTACACAGTGGCAATGGCTACTCAAGGTTTGGCAAATTACATCAAAATGAAGTTTGCCGACATGAAAACACCACAGATTGCCATAGCTTACGACTGCCGTAACAACAGCAAAGAATTTGCCCAAATCACTGCAGACGTAATGACCGCCAATGGCATTAAAGTGTTCTTATTCAGCGCTTTACGTCCAACACCAGAGCTTTCTTTTGCAATCCGTGAACTGAAATGCCAGTCGGGAATTGTTGTGACAGCATCACACAATCCGAAAGAATACAACGGATATAAGGTTTATTGGGAAGACGGCGGACAGATTGTGGCTCCACATGATAAGAATATCATTGCTGAAGTGCAGAAAATCACCGACATTTCAATGGTTAAACGTAATAGAAACGCAAAACTCATTGAGACGCTCGACGACAGTTTCGATGAGATCTATCTCGAGAAAGTGATGAGCCTTTCATTGTCTCCAAAACTTATCAAAAAGCACAAAAACCTTTCATTTGTCTATACTCCAATCCACGGAACAGGCGGCCAGGTAATGCCAAAATTATTTGCCAAGGCTGGATTCAAAAACTTCTATCCTGTTGAAGAGCAAATGATTACAGACGGCAATTTCCCGACTGTAGTCTCTCCAAACCCGGAAGAGAAGGCTGCTATGAACATGGCAATTGAGAAAGCGAAAGCCATGAAAGCCGACATCGTCCTCGCTACAGATCCTGACGCAGACCGCGTAGGACTTGCTGTAAGAGACGACAGCGGCAACTTCATCCTACTCAACGGCAACCAGACCGCAAGTATCCTCACATATTACATCCTCACACGTTGGGAAGAGCTGGGCAAACTCACTGGCAATGAATTTATCGTTAAAACCATAGTAACCAGCGACTTATTGTTAAAGATTGCCAACAGCTTCAAGGTCAAGACATACGACGTGCTCACCGGCTTCAAGTATATAGCAGACAAGATTTTAAACAAGCCTGATGAAAAATTCATCTGCGGCGGTGAGGAAAGCTACGGTTTCCTCGTTGGTGACTTCGTTCGCGACAAAGACGCCATCATCACATGCTTCATGCTCGCTGAAGCCACTTCATGGGCAGCTGAACAAGGCAAGACATTGTACCAGATCCTCAAAGACATTTACAGAGAATACGGCGTTTATCGTGAAAAACTCGTCTCATTGACCAAGAAAGGCATTAGCGGCATCGAGGAGATCAAACAAATCATGCTTGATTTCAGAA
The DNA here is from genome assembly GCA_902774295.1 of uncultured Bacteroidia bacterium. Lineage (GTDB taxonomy): Bacteria > Bacteroidota > Bacteroidia > Bacteroidales > F082 > Limimorpha. The sequence continues at coordinate 124,136 of CACYHP010000003.1, forward strand.
AAGACCCGCCTAAAACTCTGCTTGGCTCAAGAATCACTGAGATTCGCGACTATAAACTTGGCATCAGCAAAGACATGAACTTCGGTATTGAAACAATTATCAACCTGCCGAAGTCTGATGTGCTTCAGTTCTTTACAGAAGATGGCATTAAAGTCAGCGTAAGACCTTCAGGTACAGAGCCTAAGATCAAGTTCTACTTCAGCATGAACGAGCCTCTTGAAAACATCAACGAGCTCAGCGGTGTTGAACAGGAGCTTGATGAAAACCTCGAACAACTCGCTAAACTGTTTACCGAGCCTAAAGAAGAGCCAAAGGAAGAATAGGTGAATCACTCACCTATTCTGTATAAAGCATCTATCGCCAGCTGATAATTTGGATTATCTTTCAAAATCTGGAGATAGATGCTTTTCGCATGCTTATAATCACCTTTTTGTTCATATGCAACACCCTTGTTCAGCAGTGCATCCACTGATTTCGGATTGATTTCCAGGGCCTTGTCAAACTCAACAATAGCCTGGTCATAATCAAGAAGATAAACCAGATTCACATAGCCTTTGTTGAACAAAATCTGATAGCTGCCCGGCATTCTGGCATCCAAAGTATCATAGATTTCCAGAGCTTTTTCAGGCTCGCCATTGTCTTGCATATACATCGCCAAATCATAGAATATGGCATTATTATCAGGCTCCATTTGTAGTGCCTGGCCATAGAAGTCTTTGGCCATAGGATTACGCTGTGCCGAATAAATGCTGGCTATCTGCAGAACCGGATCAATAAACGTATCATCTTGGCTTCTTGCCTTCATGAACTGTTTTAACGCCTGAACAGTATCATTTTTCGACATGCAGATAATTCCTCGCATATAATAAGCCTGAGGATTTATGTTATTGAGCTGCAATGCTTTATCAAGATATGCATTAGCCATGGTTGAATTTCCTTGAAGGAAACTAAGCTCCGCCAATTTAACCAACGGTCTCGAATCCAGAGGATCTATCTCCGTTGCTTTGTTCAAAGTCAGCAAAATGTTATCCTGATCGCCCAAAGCATAATAAATATCAGCCAAAACGAGCAATGCATCAATATTCTTGCCGTCAACGGACAAGGCGCTGTTGATGTCACGAATAGCATAGCCAACCTGCTCATTGGCAAGATACCAACGTGCTCTGTTGATATAACCGTTTACATCAAGCGTGTCAACTGGTTCATCGATATTTGACTCAACTTGTTGATTCCCTTTTGATTTATTATTAGTCTCACTTTCAGTGCAGCTTGCGAGCAACAGCAGGCAAGTCAATGCCAGAAAAACTTTTTTTATTAGCATCTGATATTCAATATGTTAAAGGTCTTGATCTGTTTCTTTAAGAGCTTCAGTGATTTTCTGTGTCAGTTCATCGCACAGCTCCGGATTCTCTTCGAGCAGTTTTTTCAGCGCGTCCCTACCCTGTCCGAGCTTTGTCTCATTATAGCTGAACCATGAGCCGCTCTTCTTGATTATGTTAAGCTCAACGCCGATATCGATAATCTCACCGATCTTAGAGATTCCCTCGCCGTACAGGATATCGAACTCAGCCTTCTTAAACGGAGGAGCCACTTTGTTTTTCACCACTTTGACTTTCACGCGGTTACCCATGATATTCTCGCCGTCTTTAATCTGACTCACCTTGCGGATGTCAAGACGCACGGAGCTATAGAATTTCAAGGCGTTTCCACCTGTCGTAGTCTCAGGATTGCCAAACATCACGCCGATTTTCTCACGCAACTGGTTAATGAAGATGCACACTGTCGAGGTCTTACTGATTGTAGCAGTAAGCTTACGCATCGCCTGCGACATCAAACGAGCCTGAAGACCCATTTTGCTGTCACCCATCTCACCTTCTATTTCACTCTTTGGTGTCAACGCAGCCACAGAGTCAATCACGATGACGTCGATAGCGCCTGAACGAATAAGGTTTTCGGCTATTTCGAGTGCCTGCTCACCGTTATCAGGCTGCGACACCAGCAAGTTATCGATATCAACGCCCAGTTTCTTCGCATAGAAACGGTCAAAAGCATGCTCAGCATCAATAAATGCTCCTATTCCGCCCTGTTTTTGAGCCTCTGCTATCACGTGAAGCGCCAAAGTAGTCTTACCCGAGCTTTCAGGTCCATAAACCTCGATGATTCTTCCACGCGGCATTCCTCCAATGCCCAAAGCATAGTCCAAACCTATTGAACCCGTTGATATTGAATCAATTTTCTCTTGTTTATTGTCGCCAAGGCGCATGATGCTGCCTTTTCCGAACGATTTCTCAATGTTTCCCAATGTGGCTTCCAAAGCCTTCATTTTCTCCTGTCTCACTTTTTCGACATCTTCCTCAATAGTCTTTGCCATTTTCTAAATAATTTTAAATCAATAAGTTAATACCATAATTCCCAAAATTACAGCTTGATTTTGACGAGTTTTTAATCAAACTGTAACGCTACAAATATAAACATTTTTTTCTAATCAGCAAACTTTTTTGGTGTTTTTTTGATAAAAATCGCAAATTTCTTTTATGCCACATTCCATGCATTTCGGCTTGCGAGCCAGACAGACATATCTGCCGTGCAAAATCAGCCAATGATGAGCTTTCGAAAGGATGTTTTGAGGTATATGTTCAACGAGTTGTTTCTCAGTATCGAAAGGTGTCTTAGCGTTTTTACTCAACCCGATTCTTGCCGAGACTCTGAAAACATGAGTATCTACAGGCATTGCAGGCTTGTTGAATGCTACAGCGACCACCACATTTGCCGTTTTACGTCCTACTCCAGGCAATTTTTGCAAATCCTCAATGTTATCTGGCACTACACCATCAAAATCAGACACCAAACCCTTTGCCATCCCTATCAAATTCTTGGCTTTGTTATTTGGATAAGAAATAGACTTAATCAAATGATACACTTCATCTTGAGTAGCTTCCGACAACGTCTTCGCATCCGGAAAACGCTCAAAAAACGCAGGTGTTGTCATGTTTACACGTTTGTCGGTACACTGAGCAGAAAGAATCACTGCGACCAGCAACTGATAAGGATTCATAAACTTCAACTCCGACTCTGCAACAGGCATCGCCACCTCAAAATATTCGATAAATTTATCGTATTTCTCCTGAATATCAATCTTTTTCATTTTTTTAAAATTTCACAACAAAATTACAAAATTTTCCTTATTTTTGCAAAAAAAATATAATTATGGAAAAAGGACTTGAAAAGATTTTTATTGGAACAGATATCGAGGCGAACTACATCGCGGCAATGCTAAACGAAGAGAGCATTCAATGCTTTGTGCGCAACAATTTCGAATCGAGCTTGGGCGCAGGCTGGGCCGACGGAAGCCCGGAACAGAGCACAGAATTGTTAGTGTATACTGAAGATGCAGAGAAAGCCAAAGCCGTCGTTGACTCATATCTTAATAACGAATAGGGAATTTAATGCCAAAGTACACACTTCACGAAGTATTAAGCAAACGGGAAATCAAGCAATGGCTGGCATTTCCTTCAAAATTATATAAAAACGACAACCATTACGTCAGACCACTTGATCACGAGGTGGAAAAGGTTTTCGACAGAGAACAGAACAAGCTTTTCCGCCATGGTGATGCCACAAGATATTACTTGACTGACCAAAATGGCACAATTGTCGGAAGAATTGCCGTTTTCTACGACGAAAAGACATCCAGAGTGTACGAGCATGAGGAAAACGGCCAGAAAACCGGTGGCTGCGGCTTTTTTGACTGCATCAACGACCAGGAAGCAGCAAACATACTCTTTGATGCAGCCAAGAAATGGCTGGAAGAACGTGGCTTTGAGGCAATGGATGGACCAGTAAACTTTGGCGATCGCGATTATTTCTGGGGTTGCCTCGTGGATGGATTCACCGACCCTATTTATAACATGCCGTATAACTACCCTTATTACCAACAACTCTTTGAGAATTATGGATTTAAGGATTATTTCAAGCAGTTGACATTCCGTCGCAATCTCATCCCTGGCGGTTTTGACCCTATTCTGCATCAAAAAGCTGCTCGAATCTATGAAAACCCGGATTATACTTTCGAGATTCTCGACAAACGCAAAATCGACCGCTATGCCGATGATTTCCTGACGATTTACAACAAATCGTGGGGCTCAATACCAGGCACAGCCAAGCTCACACGTCAGCATGCTTTGGCATTATTAAACAGCTTGAAACCTATCATCGACCCACGTTTGATGCATTTTGCGTATTACAAAGGCGAACCAGTCGGTTTCTTCCTCATGATGATAGACTTGAACCAGATTTACAAAGGTTTGAATGGCAACGACAAAGGATTCAATAAGTTACGCATTTTCTGGAGGATTAAAATATCAAGAATCTGCGACAGAGCTATCTCCTTAGTGTTCGGCATCGTACCGGAACATCGCAAAAAAGGCCTCGAATCCGGACTTGTTTGCTCTCTGGAAGCACAGGCGATCAAAAAGAAATTCAAATATAAAGAATTGCAACTCAATTGGATAGGTGACTTCAACCCTCCGATGCTCAAAATCGCAGAAAGAGCCGGCGCAACACATTATAAGACTCATATCACATTCAGATATCTTTTCGACAGAAACAAGCCTTTCACAAGAGCTAAACTGCAAACAAACGGCAAAAAAGAAGAAGAATGATAGAAGCTAATAACATATATAAGTCATTTGGCAATGTTGATGTTATCAAAGGCATTGATATTCATATAGATAAGGGCGAAATAGTCACTATCGTAGGAGCATCGGGAGCCGGTAAGTCGACATTGCTACAAATCATTGGAACACTTGAAAAAGCCGACAAAGGCGACGTTTTTATTAACGGTCAGAATGTCAACAAACTGGGACAGAAAGCACTTGCCGCTTTCCGCAATAAAAACATTGGCTTCGTGTTCCAATTCCACCATCTTTTGCCGGAATTTACAGCTCTTGAGAATATCTGCATCCCAGCTTTTATCGCAGGAGAATCTAAAAGTAATGCTTTAAGTAAAGCAACAAAATTACTTGATTATCTTAATCTTACCGAAAGAGCAAACCATAAACCATCAATGCTTTCAGGAGGCGAACAACAACGCGTTGCTGTGGCAAGAGCTCTCATCAACAACCCGTCAGTGATTCTCGCAGATGAGCCATCAGGGAACCTCGACTCGCAAAATGCTAAAGAGCTCCATGAACTTTTTTTCAAATTAAGAGAACAAACAGGACAAACTTTCGTTATTGTAACACATAATCCTGAACTCGCACAGATGGCCGACAGGACTTTAACAATAAAAGACGGTAAAATCAATTAAAATGAAAAGTTTGATCAAATATATATTTGCAATATCGTTTGGAATACTTTGTTTTTCAACGACTTGCGCGTATTCTCAAGAGAACGCCCCTTCTTTCCAATCGCTGATTGCTTCGGGTGACAAAGAATACGCAAATAAGGAATATATCAAAGCAAAAACATATTATCAGGAGGCATTACGCATAAAACCTAATGACGCCTCTGCAAAAAACAAACTGGATAACACCCTGCAAAAAATCCGCGAGGAGAATAAAAAAGAAGAGCAGTTTTTCGAATATATCGACAACGGCGACAACTTCTACTCTAACAATGAGCTAGAAAAAGCATTGGCAGAATACAATAAGGCTCTGAAGATTTTCCCAAAGGACGAATATGCCTTAGGCAAGAAACAAGAAATCACAACAATTCTCAAAGACGAGAAGGACAAACTGGACTCATTCAATGAGATGGTTGCCCTGGGTGATAATCTTTTAAAACAAGAAAAATATGCCGAAGCAGTAATGCAATATGAATCGGCATTGAAGCTGTATCCAAACAATTCAGCTGCCAAATCAAAGTACCAGGATGCCAAAAACAAGAAAGAAGTATATGATTTGAAAGTATCTGAATTTGAAAGACTTTGCTCACAAGGTCAAGAATTTACTTTAAGAAAAAAATACGCCGAAGCAATTGATGCATACGAACAGGCTTTGCAGATTTTTCCTGCAAAAGAGATTTCTGATAAGGTGACAGAGCTACAAGCCAAAAAACAAGTCGCAGATAATTACGATGCCAAAATCACAGAGGCGGATGCACTTTATGAAGACCGTTCATATAATGAGGCAAAAGCGGCTTATCAAGAGGCATTATCAGTAATTCCTAATGATTCCTACGCTTTAGGAATGATTGCGCGCGTCGATGAGATAGTAAACAGCCCTGAATATCGTAAGATTCAGAGCGATAAGGCAAAGATTGACAGTGATTTCGCTAACTTCATCAGCAAAGGTGAAAGTGCAGAGAGCGCCAAAAACTACGAATTGGCTCTCTCCTATTACGTTAATGCATTGGAACTCAAGCCAAATAACGCTGATGCACTTGCAAAGAAAAAGAATGCCGAGGACATGATTCTGTACACCGAGCAACAACGCAAAGAGCAGGAACGCCTGGCTGCGGCTGAAGCCGAAAGACAGCGCAAAGAACAGATTCAGAGCCTCATAAACACTGGTAATCAACAAATTACATCAAAACAATACGCCGAAGCTGAGCATACATTCAATCAGGTTCTTGCTTTAGATCCAAACAACGTCGTAGCAACAGAAAAACTTGGCGTGATTGCCGGTTTCTATGAAGAAATACAGCGCCAAAAGCAGGAAAATTACAACAGGGCAATGTCGGAAGGACAATATGCTATGGACAGCAGGAATTTTGCTGAAGCCATCAGACAATACAACATCGCTTTGACTAACAAACCTGGCGATGAGGCTGCTACTCAACAACTTACATTTGCACAACAAAACGAAAACATGCGTGTTGCAGGTCTTCAGAATGAATACAACGGCTATATCACAAAGGCTGACGCTCAATTCCAGACTAAAAACTACGACAAAGCTATAGAATTATATACAAAAGCCATGAACGTTGGCACAGATAACCCCTATCCTGCCAATAAAATCAGGGAAATCGGTGAGATTTTGGCTGCCAACAAGCTCGTAGAACTGGTCAACACTTCCATCACAATCAACTCTAGCGAGACCAAACGTTTCGATTTCGAACCAGTCGACGTCACAACACGTCGTGGCAACTATATTTTATTGAAAGCCAAGAACTTAGGCGACAGACCGTTCATCATGTACATATCTTACGGAAGTAAGAGCGGCAGAAATGGCGGTTTTACTGTCAATGTGCCTAAGAATCAAGATGTTAACGACTTCATCGTGAGAATCGGCTCACAATATAAATGGTTCAGCGAGGATAATAATTGGATTGAAATACTACCGGAAAACGGCAATATAGAAATTATATCAATGGAAATAACAAAAGGAAACTAATATGAATAAGTCAGATTCACGTTATCAATTGTATATCAATATCTTAAAAGAAGAATTGGTGCCAGCTATGGGCTGTACCGAGCCAATCTGTCTCGCCTATGCCGCTGCCAAAGCACATCAGGTTTTAGGCGTAATACCCGACAGAGTTGAAGTGCTTGCCAGCGGCAACATCATTAAGAATGTGAAGAGCGTTATCGTGCCTAACACCAACGGAATGAAGGGAATAAAAGCTGCCGTGGCAGTTGGAATCGTGGCAGGAAACCCTGATAAAGCTCTTGAAGTTATAGCCAACGTGACACCTGACCAAAAAGCAGAAACCGAGAAATACCTCAACTCCACCCCTATCATCGTAAAACACGTAAACTGCCAGGAACAACTGGATGTTACGATAATTGAATATAGCGGAGAACATCATGCTGACGTTAGAATCTGCGGTTTCCACACCAATATAGTTCATATTCAGAAAGACAACGACGTAATCTTCCATAGCGAAACCATCAGCAAACCTGCCAAAGAGCTCACCGACCGCAGCTGCTTGAGCATCGCAGGCATTGTGGATTTTGCCGATAGCCTTGATATTCAAGATATTAAAGAGATAATAGGACGCCAGATAGAATACAACAAAGCCATCTCTGATGAAGGCTTGAAAAACAACTGGGGCGCCAATATCGGTAGCACTTTGTTAAAGTATTATGGCGATGACATCAAAGTCAAGGCTAAAGCTCGTGCTGCTGCAGGTTCTGACGCTCGAATGAACGGCTGCGAACTACCTGTCATCATCAACTCAGGCAGTGGTAATCAAGGACTTACGGTGTCGATGCCTGTTATTGCTTACGCTGAGGAGTATAAAATCAGCGACGACAGACTGTATCGCGCTCTGGTCGTTTCAAACCTCACTGCAATACACCAGAAAACACGAATCGGAAGACTTTCAGCATATTGTGGAGCTGTCAGCGCAGGCTGCGCAGCAGCCTGCGGTATCGCCTACCTTCTCGGCGAAAGCCTTGATGTTATTGAACATACACTGTGTAACGCCGTCGTCACCGTTTCAGGAATCATCTGCGACGGCGCCAAAGCATCATGTGCGGCAAAGATCGCAGCATCAGTGGAATCAGGCATTTTAGGCTATTACATGTATAAAAACGGTCAGCAGTTCGAAGCCGGCGACGGCATCGTAGGATGCGACATCGAAGACACTATTAATAATGTGGGATTAGTCGGCTCAATCGGCATGAAAGAAACCGATACCGAGATTATCGACATTATGACTAAATAACTGATTATCAATCAATTCGCTGAACTTCAGTGACATTATTCAACGAACGGAGTTTGCGAATGAGTTGCTCCAGATAATTCACGCTCGTCACATGCACCACGAAACGGCCTTCATACATGCCGTTTCGCGTGCCCATTGACGCATCTATGATATTGATTTCCATTTGTTTCATCACCTCCGTGATATCGCTGAGGATTCCGAAACTATCCTTTGCAACCACCTTGATCGTAGCGCGCGAAGGCACATCACCCTGCCATTTCACCTCGACCAAACGGTAAGGATAGCGTTTCTTCATCGCGATGGCGTTCTTACAGTTGACACGATGGATTGTTATACCCCCGCCCACATTGACAAAACCGCAAACGCTATCACCAGGAATCGGGTTACAGCATTTAGCCATCTTAAATGCGAAACCATTGATATTCTCGCCAATGCTCATCGCATCGTTCTCATTCTCAGCAGGTTTGTCCCTCCTTTGCTCCTCTTCTACCTTATGCACCTCTTTTTCCTCGGTCTGCGATAAGATAAACGCTTTCAATTCGACAAGATCAATCTGATTTGTGGCGATTTTATGATAAAACTCTATCCCTGATTCACAGTCGTACTCTTTCAGTAACTCAGTGAACATCTTATCGTTAAAGGCAATCTTCCAGTTTTTGAGCTTCCTATGGAAAATAGAACTGCCGAGTTCTGCCTCCTTCATCTCCTCGTCCTTCAAAAACCTGCGAATCTTGGATTTTGCCTTCTCCGTATTGACATAGTTGAGCCAGTCGGCTTTCGGTGTCTGACGCTTACTTATTTGAATCTCAACGCGGTCGCCGTTGTTAAGGACATAACGTATCGGCTGCATTTTGCCGTTCACGCGTGCTCCAATGCAGTGGCTTCCCACCTGGGTATGCACTTCAAAAGCAAAATCAAGGATAGTGGAGCCCACAGGCAGCTGTTTTACCTCACCTTGAGGCGTTATGATATACATCTTATCGGCTTTGCCTCTCTTAGCGGCACGTTTGTCGTCCAAAGGATTAAAATCCGATTGGTCTGTAGCTTCAAGAATACCTCTGATCTGGTTAAGCCACTCGTCAGCCGTCTGATGCTTGTCGTTATGGCTTTTATATGACCAATGCGAGGCGTTGCCTTTTTCAGCAATCTCGTCCATTCGCGACGTACGTATCTGCACTTCCACCCAATCAACGCCGTTCTTCACCGTGGTGTGCAGCGACTCATATCCAGATGCCTTAGGCTTAGTTATCCAATCTCTAAGTCGTTGAGGATTAGGCTGATACAGATTTGTAACAATGGAATAAACTTTCCAACAGTCAGCTTTTTCCTCTTTGATTTTCGAGTTATTAATTATGATTCTGACAGCGAAAAGGTCGTAAACCTGCTCAAATGGCACCCCTTGAGCCTTCATTTTGGCAAAAATCGATGGAATTGACTTGGTACGCCATTTAATCGTATAGTCAAAGCCTTCCTTGCTCAATTCCTGACGTATCGGCAATAGGAAATTGGCCATTTTCTCTTCCTGCATCACGTGCGACATGGAGATTTTTTCCTTGATTTCCTCGAATTCCTTGGGGTTTTCGTGAATCATCAAAGCCTCCTCCATGTCCTTCTTGATGTTGTACAAGCCAAGTCGATGGACTATCGGAATCACCAGATAATTTGTAATCTCAAAGAATTTGTCGACAGAAACATCTATATCGCCCTGATGACGGCAATTTGACAGGCAATGAGCGATAATCAGCATCACCACTCTGATGTCGTCAATCATTGACAGGAAAAGCTTTCTAAAAGTGTCTGATTGCGTCGAAATCTGCGACATATTCAAAGACATCACTTTAATCAAGCCCTTGAGTATCAGCATAACTCTCTCGCCAAATTGCTCTTTTATATCATCAAAAGTGACATCAGAAACTTTGGTTATATTGTGAAGCAAGGCACAGACGATGGTTTTACTGTGCATTCCCATCTCGGAATAAGAGATCTTAGCCACCTCAAGCACATGAAGCACCATAGGCCTGCCTGAGCGCATCCTCATCCCGTCATATTTCGAACAGCACAACTCGTAAGCTTTTTTTACGAAACCGACCTCTTCCAAAGTCATCGTCTCACCCACCGACTGAATCAGTTCGTTATACGATTTTTCAATCTCTAATATTTCCTTTTCCGAATATTTTTTCAATTTTTAAAAAATTACTTTGCAAATGTACGAAAATAATTCAAAATGTACTATTTTTGTAACGTATTTTTTTGATTAAAATTATAATAATTTCAGTTTTAATGTCGTTAGCTGTTTGATTAGTGGTGATGAACAAAAAGTTCTTAAAAAATATTATATTTTTACTTTTTATCAACCTTTTGATAAAACCGTTCTGGATTCTTGGCGTTGACGTTGCCGTTCAGAATCTCGTCGGCGATACCTCATACGGTCTTTATCTCGCCATTTCTCAATTCTCATACCTATTTTATATATTGCTTGACCTTGGTCTGACGAATTTCAACAACCGAAATATCGCTCAGAACAACCAACTGCTATCGAAGCATTTCGTAGGCATTTCACAAGCCAAGATTTTACTTACAATCCTATATTTTATTGTTATTTTCGCAATTGGATGGCTGATAGGATATCGTGGCGAACAGTTGAAATTACTTGCAATTTTCGGTTTCAACCAAGTGCTGCTGTCGTTTATTTTATACGTGCGTTCCAATATATCAGCTCTGCTGCTTTTCAAGACTGACAGCATGCTTTCGGTGCTCGACAGAGTGCTTATGATATTGATTTGCAGCTTCTTACTATGGTCTGGATTCTTCCCGAAATCGAGTTTCAACATTTATAGTTATATCTATGCGCAGACGATATCGTACGTCATCACGTTAATCATAGCTGTCACTATCGTGTTGAGACACACCGGAAAACTCACAATTAGAATCAATATCCCGTTTGTGATAATGATTATCAAAAAGAGTCTTCCTTATGCATTGTTAGTGCTTTTGATGAGTTTCTACAACCGTCTCGAGCCGGTTCTCATTGAGCGTTTGCTGCCCGAAGACATTGCAGCGGCTCAGGCAGGAGTTTATGCCCGCGCCTGGCGACTTTTCGATGCCGGAAACAACATCTCCTACCTGTTTTCAGTCATACTTCTTCCACTTTTTGCAGCAATAATAAAAGAAAAAGAAGACTTGCAAGGCCTTGTGAAACAATCATTTAGCATCATGCTATCGATGACATGTATCATAGCGGTATTATGCATTTTCTACAGCAGCAATTTCATGAAGCTGATGTATCCCGACCAACTCAACGAAGAATCATCTACCATTTTGAAAATCTTGATGGGCAGTTTTGTCTCAATATCAACGACTTATATCTTTGGAACACTTTTAACTGCCAACGGAAACCTTAAACAATTGAACATAGTTGCCGCATGCGGTGTAGTGCTAAATATCACGCTTAATCTAATCTTTATCCCTCATTTTAAAGCTGTTGGAGCTGCATTCACCAGCCTTTGCGTGCAATTCGTAACCTGCGTAATTCAATTCTTCATCGCGAAAAAAATCTTCAACCTCAGACTCGGCATTTCATACTGGCTCCGTCTTTCGGCATTCTTGGTTTTGATCAGCCTAACCACTTATATGTCAACGACATTGGAATTGAAGTGGATTACCTCATTCTTCATCGCAGCTGCCATGTGCGTCATAATCGCATTCATAACTAAGATGTTGAATTACAATGAGATAAAAGAATTGGTCGTCTCCTCCATGAAAAACATCAAGAAATAATTTGCAAAAATTGGAAATTGTTTAAGAATTTTCCCTATTTTTGTAGATTATATTTTGCATTCAAATAAAAACGTAATGGATAATTATTTTAACAACACTTCAATGGTTCAAACCATCTTCAAATGGAAATGGCACATAGTCATAATTACTTTGGTGGCGGCGATTTTGGGCGCAATCTTCTCAGGTTCAAGATTCATCACCCCGATGTACAAGTCTGAAGCAATCCTCTACCCGAGCAATGTCTCGGCTTATTCAGATGAGACTTTCACCGAGCAAATGCTTCAAATCATGCAGTCAAACGAGATAATGGATTCAGTCGTCATCAAATTCGACCTGATGAAACATTACAAGATTGACAAAGGATACAAATATTGGAAAACAGCTCTTATAGACGAATATCGTACAAATGTAAGCATTTCAAGAACACCTTATGATGCTGTTTTGGTGAAAGTCATGGACAAAGATCCTGAAATCGCCTGCGCAATGGTGAACGAAATCATCAGATTGTACAATTGGAAAGTTGGATTCATGCACAAAGTCAAGAGAGCTGAAACTGTTGAAATGTACAAACGCCAATTGGACGAAAAACAAATTTTTATCGACTCACTAAAACGCAGGATGGCTGATATTTCATCTAATTACGGAGTTCTCGAATATCAAAGCCAAACACGAGAAGTTACAAGAGGATATCTCAGAACTGATGGTGGCTCAAAAGTAAACAGCGATGGAGTCGACACCATGAAAACCAACATCGAGAAATACGGTCCTGAGATAATTGCCCTCGAGCAATTAATTAAAAGCGAAAACATGGCTTATAGCCAAGTAAAACTTGATTATGAGCAAGAACTTCGCTTCTATAATGCAAACATGACCTTCTCGAACGTCGTATCAGCTCCTTTTGTAGCCGACAAAAAAGCCTATCCTGTTAGATGGGTCGTCGTGGCTTTATGCGGACTTGCAGCCTGTTTCATTACAATTCTTGTTATTTACATAATGGAAGGCAAGAAGAATCTGCTTAAATAATGTCTAAACTCGTCAAAACAGCCGCATTATACGTTATCGCAGCACTGGTTGTCGCGATAGGGCTCTTTTTTACCATTAAAAAAGACACCTATCTCGCTTTTGCACTTCCAGCAGTCGTTGGCATTTTGATGTTATATGTTTTTTCATTAGACAAAGTCCTTCTTTTAATAGCGTTTTTAACTCCCCTATCGATAAATTTGGATAAAATCACCGGCGGACTTGCTGTTTCATTACCTGTTGAGCCCTTACTTGCCGGTGTTTTGGTGGTATTTATCGCAAAACTTATTTACGAAAAGAGTTTCGATTATAAAATTTCAAGACATCCTATCTCAATAGTGATTTATCTTATGTTTACATGGATGATTATCACCACTATAACGAGTGAGATGCCAATCGTATCATTGAAATTCTTCGTATCGAGGCTTTGGTTTATCATCCCAGCCTATTTCCTTGGCGCTGAGCTCTTCAAAAACCCTAAAAACATCAGCAGATTCATCTGGTTTTACATAGCAGGCCTTATTATCGTTGTGTTTTACACCATTTCCGTCCATGCTTCACACGGATTTGACGGTGATACCGCACACTGGGTGATGTCACCATTCTACAATGACCATACCGCTTATGGCGCTGCTTTGGCAATATACATCGTATTATGCGTTGCATATCTGTTTATGCCTAACATGAAGAGCAGCAGGCGTATAGGTGTAATAATAGCGCTTTGTATACTCATTGTAGCAATAATCTTATCATTCTGCCGCGCCTCATGGATTAGCCTCATCGCAGCCCTTGGCGTATTGATTTGCGTGCTTCTCAAGATAAAATTCAAATATATCGCAGTGATTTCTGTGGTTTTGATAGGATTGTTCTTCACATTCCAGCAGCAAATCTTCGATTCATTGTCAAAAAATGACCAGGATGCATCCGGAAATATTGCCGAGAACATCCAGTCAATGACAAATATCACTACCGACGCATCCAACCTTGAGCGTATCAACCGCTGGAATTCAGCTATAAGGATGTTTAAGGAAAGACCTTTATTCGGATGGGGCCCAGGCACTTACCAATTCGTGTATGCGCCTTTCCAGGAATCCAGAAACAAGACCATCATCAGCACCAACTCAGGCGATATGGGCAACGCACATAGCGAATACATCGGAACGCTATCAGAACAAGGCATTCCCGGCGCTTTACTCGTTGTAACGATAGTGGTGGTTTTCATGTATTGTGGACTCATGACATACCGAAGAGCAAAAAACAGAGAGTCAAAGATTCTGGTTCTTGCTGCAACACTGGCTTTGTTCGGTTATTATGTGCATGGAACCTTAAACAACTTCCTCGACACCGACAAATTAGCGATTCCTGTGTGGAGTTGCATGGCAATAATCACTGCCATCGACTGTTTCCATGCCGACAAGGAAAGTTTCTACGATACTAACGAGCCTTCTGAACGTCAATAAGTTCAAGGTCAAAAATCACAGTTGAATAAGCTGGCAGTTCTTTATCGATAGCAATATCGCCAAAACCCATCATAGACGGCACGATTATTGTCGCCTTCCCTCCCACTCTCATGTTTCCGACAGCTTCTTCAATTCCTGGCACCATTTCATTGTTACCATAAACAAACTGCAGAGGCTCATCTCCGAAGCTCGTCTCGATGAGTTTATCATCTATATTATAAAGGTTGTAATGAATTGACACAATATCACCATTGTCAACCACAGGGCCTGTTCCTTTAACAATCTCAAGATAATAAACGCCACTTGGACTTGGAGCCACTTTTATGTTGTGCTCCTTAACAAATTTCTCAATTCTGGCTGGTTCTTCCTCCAAACGCTTCAGGTTTTCTGCTTCTTCGAGCTCATGAAGCCTTAATTGCTCCGCTTCATACTCTTCTTGAGTAAGAATACTTGTGTTTTTCACATTTAAAATCATCGATGTATATGGCAACACTGAGTTTTCAAGACCAACGCTGTCAAAAGCCAATGATGAAGGTATTACAAAATGCCCTTCACCCCCGGCCGGGACATATCCCATCGCTTCCGCAAAGCCTTGTCCGAGCTCTAAATCGCCATATCTAACCGCAACTGGCTCTCTATCAAAGAGATCCAACAAAGTGTCACCGTCAAGAGATATCAGGTTGAAATTTATGCTTAAAATCTCGCCTTCTTTCGGTCCACGCCCTTTCCCTTTGACACCTAATATGATAAGTCCGCTTTTTGTAAACTTATAATTCTCATTGGAATAATACATTGCCAAACGGTCCTCATCATCTTGTTTTCTCTGCTGCAATTCAATTTTGTTTTGTGCAGCCACTTCTTCAGCAGGAATAATCGCTTTTAGCCTCATGTCTATATAAACAGGCATTCCTGCAGTAAGATAATCTGGCACTTCGTTCATTCCCAACGACTTGATACACAATGAGTCAACAAGAAAAACGACAGTAGCCGAATCATTAAGATGCATATTCAGAAGTCCCGCCATCATATCTCCCATGAATGAAGGCTCGGTCAATTCCATCTCAAGGCCGTTTTCATCTTCAGATTCAGAAGAATAGAAGAGAGTCTCGCCCATTGTATGTTTGACATCTACGATCACATGATCCCCGATTTTAGGCATCTCGCCATGCTTGTTGACCTCATGGAACTGCATATAAGCGCCGTTATCCATCTTGTCAAAGCCGCGAAATGCCGATTTTTCGCATGAAACGAGAATCAGGCAGCCTATCAGACACAGAAAATATGATGGCAGTCTTCTCATAAACTATTAGAAATCAATAAGTTCAACTTCAAAAATCAAGTTTGCAAATGGCGGAATGTCAGCGCCTGCTCCCCTATCACCATAGCCGAGATAATAAGGAATATAAAGCACACCTTTTTCGCCTTTCGACATCATCATGATACCTTCATCCCAACCTGGGATAACATAACCCATTCCAATCGGAATCTCAATTGGCTCACCACGTTCAACAGATGAATCGAACACTGTGCCATCCAACAACATTCCTGTGTAATGAACCTTCACATTGTCACCCTTTTCTGGCATTTCACCGTTACCTTCTTCAATCATCACGTAGTAAAGTCCTGATGCTGTTGGATTTGCGACGATATTATTCAAAGCGAAATACTGCTGCATTTCTGCGTAAGCGCGCTCTGTTTCTTCAGGATACTGATTCTTTATAGCCTCAACCATCTTGTTCACATATTCACTTTCCGGATAGAAATCGTTGAGTTTAACATCAAATCTCATAACATCAGTGCTGTTGAACTCTGCTGGGAGTTCAGGAACTCTGAAAAGATAGTAGAAAGTTGAGTCGATATTCACGATAAACGAAGCAGAATCGCCTTTGTGCATCATTGCAAGGCCTTCCATGAAATCTGTAGCAAATGAAGGCTCACTCAGCTGAAGGATGTTGTTCGAAGCCGGGATGATTGTTGTTGAGTCGTTCACATAGCAAGCAAGTGTAACTTCCAATAAATCATCCATGTTCGGCAATTCTCCGCCATTATTTGAATAAAATTGATAATAAAGGCCGTTTTTTGTCGCCTTATAACCCTTTGGTGCGTTACCATTACCGCAACCTGTTAACATTGAGAGCATTACACAGAATGCAGTCACCATTAAAAATAATTTTTTCATTTTTTGTAATTTTAATAAATCTATTTATTTGATTGATTTTCAATAACTTTCAATTTATAAACAATAGTCGATCTAATTGGGATCTTGTCGCCGTCACCAGCCAAGCCATAAGCCAAATGTGAAGGAATGATGATTTCAGCCTCATCTCCTTTATGCAGATGCAACACAGCCTCTTCCAGACCGCTTTCAACACCGCCTCGCCCAACAATAAACACTTTTAAGCCGTTTTCCTTAGAAGAATACACCAATTCACCATCCAGAAGTCTCAATTCGTAATCCAAAGCGACAATATCACCCGTTTTAATCAACTTGCTATCCCCTTGATTTATAATACGATAGCATAATCCAGTGCCAGTCTTCTCAAAATCTACTCCAGAATTTAAAATATACTCATTTATGGCTTCTTTTTCCTGAGAAACAAGATATCTGTTAAGGTTTTCCAGACTGTCTTTTTTCTGCTTATTATCAGCAAAACCAGTCTTTGAGACGCGTTCAGCACCATCAGAGCATGCTCCCATCATAAAAAAGATGCTCGTAACAGCAAAAACAGTCAATATTTTTAATAAAAATCTTAACATTATTGATTTAATAAGGATTTATATTGTGGCAGGACATCTAAAAACTTCTCAATTGCCTGTTCAATACCACATTCTAACGTGCCTCCGGCTGCATTAGTATGACCGCCGCCATTGAAATGTGCTTTAGCCAGTTCATGCACTGAAAAATCGCCTTTAGATCTAAACGAGAATCTTATAACTCCTTGACGCTCAGTGATTAACACAGCCATTTTAATATTCTCAATCATTAGTGGGAAATTCACCACACCTTCCGTATCACCCACTTGATAATTATATGTTTCCAAATCTGACTTGGTCAGGTAGATGTATGCCGTATGATATTCATTAAGCGTTGTCATTCTATTGCTTATGCAATATCCGAGAAGACGCAGCCTATTTTCAGAAAATGTGTTATATATCTTACTGTGTATCAATTGATAATCAACAGTAGGCGAGATCATTTTCCCACAAATTTCAAATGTTTCAGGATGATAAATTGAATGTGCAAACGATCCTGTATCTGTCATGATACCAACCAAAAGACATGTGGCAATTTTATCGTCCAAATATTTCTCAAATCCATGATACTGAATGAGTTCTGCGACCAATTCAGATGTGCTTGAGGTTTCAGCCTCCGACAAATACATCGCGAATTGTGAATAATCAGTATCACGATGATGGTCAATAAGCAATCTTGGAGTCTTTTTGCAATGACATAAATCATTGTGTACCAATCCAGTACGTGATGGATGATTAAAGTCAAGATAACAAATCAAGTCAGCGTTATTGAGATATTCCAGACCTTTTTCAGGGTTTTTATCATAAGTCAGTATATTCTCGACGCCTGGCATCCAAGCCAAAAAAGAAGGGAAGTCGTTAGGAATGATCACTTTTGCATCAATTCCGAACTTCAAAAGAAAATAATAAAATGCCAATGACGATCCAATTGCATCGCCATCCGGATTAACGTGCGAAACAATCACCACACGTTTATATTGTGATATAAAATTTCGGAAGTTATTGAAAAACAATTGTTTAGACATTGCTATATCATATTTATTTAGAGAACAAAGATACAAATTTTTGTTTATATATCAATATCCAAACACATTTTTAATTTTATTTTTATTAATGAATTCCTAATTATTATAACGAGGCGTCAAAATTTCAAATGTGTTATCTGAATAAACAACAAGCACTTTCTTAATATCAGAGGATTCTATTCTTTTAGGTTGATTATCAACGACTTTTTGTTCTATTTCTTCAGTTTCCTGATAATTTTCATCAATATCATCGAATTCGATAACCCTCTCATCCTCGTTTTCTTCAAATTTTAACTCTTGATTTTCAGAATTAACAGGATTTGGCTCATTTATTGTGATAGGTTTTTTACCCATAATGATCCAATCGAAGCTGTATTCAGGAAAAACTTCTTTAATTTTTATCAAAAAATCAAGACTCGGTTTGTTTCTTCCATTCAATAAATGTGACACATTTGAAGGTTGAATTTCCATCAATTCAGCGAACTGAGAAGCAGTCAAATTTTTCGCTCTGAGAATATGAGCCAGTCTGTCTTTGATATCTTCCATGGTATGTCCCTCCTGAAAATTTTGTTTTTAATATTGATTGAGATTACAAAAGTAAAAAGAAAAATGATACAAAAGTTAATTTTTTGAATTTTATTTTTGTAAATCATCAACAAAGTAAAATCACTTTCAACAATTTCATTTGATATTTTCTATTAAATTCCTTTATAACAATCATTTACGTCTATATTTGACCCCAACATTAAATTCTGAAAAAATGTCACTATTTTTAAAGTGTTTATTTTATTTTTACCTCTCTTTTAATTGATTATCTTTGTATTATGTGAATTTTTATTAACATTTGGATTTGTTTATTTTTGTAATTTTTAACATTTGTTTTTACAATTGTAACTTGATGTTTTACAAATCTTTATTATATTGAATATCAATCTATTATATAGTTTGTTTTATTTTTGTAAATTTTTGCTCATTTTGCTAAGGTTGTCGTTTTACGTTTGTGAATTTTTAATATAAGACACTTTTTTACGCCAAAAACAGATTCTTACACTCCGATTTTTTAATGCGCTTAAAACGCCTAAAAACGACTTTTTCGGCCTCCACCCTCTCCTATCAAAAATTGCAGATAAAATTTCAGCGAGAGAAATTTTTTAATATTTTTGCAAAAAATCAAGCGTATGGCTGGGCATATTCAAAAGTTGATATCGGAGGGTGAACATCAAATGTTGGATTTCAAATTTGAAGTTTCTGACAGCAAGAAGATCGCACGCTCATTGGTAGCCTTCGCCAACACCGACGGTGGACGTTTATTAATAGGTGTTAAGGACAACGGGGCAATTTCTGGAATAAGATCCGAAGAAGAGAAGCACATGATACAGACTGCGGCGCAGATGTACTGCCGCCCAGAGGTTGAATTTACCGCTAAAGAGTGGAATATTAACGGCAAAACCGTTCTCGAAGTGATAATTCCTAAAAGTAGGCATCATAAACACAAAGCTCCCGACCATAATAATATATATAAGGTGTATGTGCGCGTAAAAGACGAAAACATTGTCGCCAATAGTATATTAATTAAGGTATGGAAGCACGAAAAAGACAAAAACAACATACAAATCACCTTTACGGACGAGGAAATGCTGCTTTTACGCTATTTAAACGAGCATAAAAAGATCAGTTTTGAAGAATTCATGGAAATTTCTCATCTAAACAAGAAAGCAGCAGAGCGAATTCTGGTCAATTTTATCCTCATCGGAATGGTCAAAATGGAGATGACCGACAAGAAGATTTTTTTCATTTCCGGCGATTTGGCGTAAAAATTTAAAGGATAAGGCGGGAAAGATGACCTTAAAAACGCAGTTTTGCAGTCCAAATTCCGCCTTATCCTTTAAAAACAACACTCCAACTCATTGACATTCAATGCACAAAAAATATTTTAAAAAATTTTCATTTTTTTCTTGACAGAAATAAAAATCGCCGTATCTTTGCAGTCCCAATCAACAAAAAAGATTGTGGAAGTTCTTTGAAAGCAATGAGCCAATAAAAAGTAGTCTGAAAGGTAAGGAACCTAAAATTCCAAGAGACTAAGAAAACAGGTGAATCCGCCAGGTAGAACAGAATAATTTAAAAGTACAACAATATACAATGAAGAGTTTGATCCTGGCTCAGGATGAACGCTAGCGGCAGGCCTAATACATGCAAGTCGAACGGTAAATGCC
Organism: uncultured Bacteroidia bacterium; assembly: GCA_902774295.1. Classification (GTDB taxonomy): domain Bacteria; phylum Bacteroidota; class Bacteroidia; order Bacteroidales; family F082; genus Limimorpha. The sequence continues at coordinate 144,998 of CACYHP010000003.1, forward strand.
CCTTCGG
>CACYHP010000004.1 GCA_902774295.1 uncultured Bacteroidia bacterium
TACTGCATTAGCTTGTGGGAAAGTAGGTCGTCGCCACCCCCTTACAGAAAAGGAGCCACAATGGCTCCTTTTTTTGTTTACCGTTTACCGTTTACTGTTGAAAGAAAAATAAACTTTTAAACCGTAAACAGTAAACTTTTAAACTAAAATAATTATCTTTGTCCAAAATTTTGGAAATGGAAGAAAAGAAAACGACAAAATGTCTTAACTGCGAGACAGAATTCGAAGGCAAATTCTGCCCGGAATGCGGCCAGCGTGCAGATACCGGCAGATTTACAGTCAGTTTCATATTTACAAATTTTCTGCAGGGAATACTTAGCAACGACGGCGGCGTGTGGTTTACACTGAAAAACCTGTTTACCCGCCCGGGTCAGATGATGATTGATATCATCAACGGCAAACGAAAAAGCTATTTCTCACCGTTCCCCATGCTTTTCCTTACATTGAGCTTGTATGTCATCATTTTTGCCTTTACAGGAAGTAAGGATGATGACTTTAGTGTTGGTGATTTGGATAAAGTGGAGGTGACAACAGAAAATCAGGAAAATAACAATGATAACATATTGAGAGACAAAGTTATAAGTTATGTAATTGTTTTTAACAATTTGTACAAAAACCATTATGCAACTGTGATGGTCTTGACAATACCTTTATATTTGTTCGCGTCGAGGATTAGTTACGGAAGAAATAACCGAAAAAGATACAACTGGGGCGAGTATTGTATACCAGTGGTCTATGCAACCATCTTGGTTTTTTTGTATCGCTGTTTGCTAAGCATTATATTCGCAATATCCGACAAACTCTACGACTTTTTGGATAATTGGGTCTGGGTGGTGTTTTTGGTCGCATTCACAGCTTGTTTCAAGAAAATGCTCGGTTTCAGCATTGTGAAGACCGTGTGGAGGACCTTGCTGATGTGCGTGGTTTATTATGCGGTTATAATCCTACTGATTGTTGTCGCAGGCACTATTTTTGTGCTTATAAATTACGACGCACTAAAATCTGTATAGTGCCTCAATGGTTTTTTCTGAAAACCTCTGAGATGATAATTCCTGCAGCCACTGAAGCGTTCAGCGACTCAGTGAGGCTGCCTTCAGCTCTCGGAATGTTGATAGGGCAACTTACGAATTGCATCACGTTATCCCTAATGCCATGTGACTCGCTTCCGATGATGATAACTCCTTGATTGTCTTTGATTTGCGTGTGATACACATTCTTTCCCTGCATCAAAGCGCCAAAGACAGGTGTCTTGACTTCTTTTAAGAATTTAACAACATCAGTTTCAACGATTTGCATCCTGAAAATGGAGCCCATTGTCGATTGGATGACCTTTGGCTGCCAAGGGTCGCAGGTGTCTTCAGAAATGACAATTTTCTTGATTCCGAACCAGTCGGCGGTGCGGATGATGGTCCCGAGGTTGCCCGGGTCGTTGATGCCGTCGAGAAGCAGAACCAGCTGGTTTTCAGTGTCTTTTGGCTCGATTTTGTATCTCGGCATCATCGCAGTGGCAAAGATACCTGGAGGTGTCACAAAATTGCTGATTTGCTCCATCTGTTTGGGTGAGACGATTTCGTAGTCAGCGATTTTCTTTGCCAAGACAGGATTTTTCTCAACCCAAGCCTCGGTTGCAAAGATATTGTTGACTCTGAACTTTGAGTTCAGCAGTTCTTCAACGAGTTTATTGCCTTCGACAGCGAAGATCCCGCGCTCTTTGCGGCCTTTCGCTTGCTTCAGTGCCTGGATTTCTTTGACATCATTCTTTGTCATATGATTGGATTTTGTTTTTTAGACAGGATTACAATATTATATTATGGTAATCTCTTATTCCTGTTAATCTTGTTAATCCTGTCTCATAATATCATGTTATACCTGTCAAAAAAAGCCGAAGAAAACGTGTTTCCTCGGCTTATTATCATTAGAATTTTGTGTCTTATTCAGCGAAAACTTCAAAGCTGATTTCAACTGTAACGTCTTTGTGGAGACGGATTTTTGCTTTGTAGTTACCGACTTCTTTGATAGTGTCATCATCAACGAGGATGTGCTTACGGTCGATCTCGATGCCTTTGGCTTCTTTGATTGCGTTAGCGATCTGAACGTTGTTGACTGAGCCGTAGATCTTGCCTGTTGAAGCTGCTTTTGCAGGGATGCGGAGTGAAAGACCTTCGAGAACTGCTGCGAGTTCCTGAGCTTCTTTCTTAATCTTCTCCTGTTTGTAAGCCTGCTGGCGCATATTTTCAGCCAAGACTTTGCGTGCTGATTCTGTTGCGAGGATAGCCATTCCCTGTGGGATGAGGAAGTTACGTGCGTAACCTGGTTTAACGTTGACGATGTCGTTCTTGTATCCCAAATTTTTAACGTCTTGTGTAAGAATAATTTCCATGTGTCTGTCCTCCTCTTATTATTTCAAACAATCAGCTAAGTACGGCATCAAAGCAAGGTGACGGGCTCTCTTGACAGCCTGAGCGACCTTTCTCTGGTATTTTGTTGATGTACCGGTGATGCGGCGTGGCAAAATCTTACCCTGCTCGTTCACAAATCTCAACAAGAAATCTGCATCTTTATAGTCGATGTATTTGATGCGGTTCTTCTTGAAACGGCAATATTTTTTCTTCTTTGTATCGACTGCTATAGGAGTCAAATATTTGATGTCTGTGTTAGGTTGTGCCATATCATTCAAAATTTAAATGTTAAACAATTAGTTGGCTTGTTCAGCTGCTTCAGCTGCTTTACGACGTTTCTTCTCGTTGTAAGCCACAGCGTGTTTGTCAAGTTTCACTGTCAGGAAACGGATGACGCGCTCGTCACGCTTCAACTCGGTTTCCAATGTCTCGATAACATTACCTTCAGCTTTGTATTCTATCAACTGATAGAAACCTGAAGATTTCTTTTGAATAGGATAGGCGAGCTTACGCATGCCCCAGAAATCCTTGAAAACGATCTCTGCTCCGTTGCTTGTGAGCAGGTTCTCGAATTTTGCTACCGCTTCCTTCATCTGTTCTTCAGACAAAACGGGAGTTAAAATGAAAACGGTTTCGTACTGATTCATAATTTAATTTGTTGATTATTAAATAATTACGTTATACTTAATGTTGTTTACTTTTAAGTGTGCAAAGATACTAAAATTTTCAATATGTACAACACTTTTTTAAAAATTTTCCAACATTTCTTTGCAAATGAATTCCGCAGCTTTGCCATCACCGAAAATTTCAGGGAATTTATGCGGCGGATTTTCCATGTAATTGTTGAAAGATTTTATGATGCGCTCTTCGTCAGCATCAGTGATTACTGCGGCTCCGCATTCCACGATCTCCTTCCACTCAGTCTCGGTCCTTAAAATGAGGCATGGCTTCTGGAAGAAAAACGCTTCTTTCTGAACGCCGCCCGAATCGGTGACGACCATCTGAGCGTGACGCTCCAGAACTATCATGTCCAAAAACGATGCCGGTGGCAGTATCTTTATGTTCGGATTATTGGTAATCTTTTCGAATAATGACTTTTCAAGATTGACATTCAATAACTTGGATGTTCTTGGATGCAAAGGCAGAACTACCGTTTTGCTCTCTGAAATCTTCAGCAAAGCCTTGAAAATGGCATTCAATCTTTCAGGTTGGTCGGTATTGTTGTCGCGATGAATGGTGCAAAGCACGTAATCGACGCCTCTAAGTCCTTCTTTATCAAGAATTTGGGATTTCTTATCGGCAATATTTGCAAAATGCTTGCTGTTGTCGTACATCACGTCGCCGCAATGGTATATTCCAGGATTGTCGATGGTGAATCTGCGTTTGTTGTCTGGGTTAAAACCCTCATGAATCAGGTTTTTAAACCCGGTGGCTGTCGGGGAGAAGAGTAGGGTGGAGCAGTGGTCGCAGCAAATCCGGTTGATTTCCTCCGGCATCGACTTGTTGAATGAGCGCAGTCCCGCCTCGATGTGCACTATCGGGACATGAATCTTCGAAGCTGCCACAGCGCCTGCCAAAGTGGAGTTGGTGTCACCGTAAAGCACAATATAATCTGGCTTTTCCTTCAAAAGAATCTCCTCGATGCCTTCAATCATCTTGGCTGTCTGCACGCCATGTGATGCCGAGCCGACGCCTAAATTATAGTTAGGTGCCGGTATGCCCAACTCGTCAAAAAACACCTGCGACATGTTGTCGTCGTAGTGCTGACCAGTGTGCACAATCACTTCTTTCACTTCTTTTTCGAAGTGTTCCTTTATCGCGCGACTCAGCGCCGCCGCCTTAATTATCTGGGGTCTTGCCCCTATTACCGTTACTATTTTCATATTAATCCTGAATCTGCAAAACTAAAATATTTATCGATACCAATGATAATATGATCCAAAATTTTTATTTCGAGCAGTTTTCCTCCATTGATAATGTTGCGGGTGAGGACTTTGTCGTGGTCACTTGGCAGTACGTTTCCGGAAGGGTGGTTGTGGCACAGCATCATTGCGGTGGCGTTGTTTTCCAGAGCAATCTTGAAGATGCGCTTGGGGTCGGCGGATGTGCCGTTTATGCCTCCGTCACTGACTTTTGCCAATTTGATGACTTTGTTTGCGGGGTTGAGCAGCATCACCCAAAACTGTTCGTGCTCTATGTCGGCCATCCGCATGTAAAAATACTCAAATGCGTCTTTGCTGTTCTTGATGAATGCCTGTGTCGATGCTTCTGCAAAACGTCTGCGTCTTCCTAACTCTAACGCCGCCAATATACTTACGGCTTTAGCTTCTCCTATGCCGTTATATCTCGTTAAGTCATTGATATTCAGTTGTGAAAGCTGAATAAGGTTGTCGTCAACGTCTCTCAAGATCCGTCTCGACAGGTCTACAGCTGATTCGTTGCTGTTGCCTGAACCGATGAGTATGGCTATGAGTTCTGCGTCGGAAAGGGTTTCGCGTCCTTTCTCGAGCATTTTCTCGCGTGGGCGGTCTTCTGTCGCCCAGTTTTTTATCGACTGGATTGTTGTTGGTTTCATGTCTTTTGGTTTATACGACAAAAGTTCTCCCTGCGTACAGGAAGAACTTCGTCGATATTTTTCTAATAAAATTATGCTAATTTAGCTGTGAAGTGTGCAAGTTTTGACTTCAAATTAGCGGCTTTGTTGCGGTGGATGATACCACGTTTTGCCACACGGTCAATAGTTTTGTACATTTCTGAAAGCTTTGATTCAGCTTCGCTCTTGTCTGTTAAAGCTCTGAAGCTTCTAACGGCTGAACGCATTGCTCTAGCATAGAAGCGGTTGTGTAAACGTCTGTTTTCTGTCTGACGGATTCTCTTCAGTGAAGATTTGTGATTTGCCATTTTATTATCTAAATTTTATTTTTTCTTTCTAATTTTTCGGACTGCAAAAATACAACATTTTTAAATACGCAAAACAAAATTTTTAAAAAATTTTTCAACCTTGCAGAACGGCATTTATTTCCGAATTGTCTCCTTTGTTAATAATGTCGTTCAAAACCACATCCACGAAGGTGTTTTTCTCAAGATTTTTGCCTTTTAGCCTTAGCGGAATGTAGTTTTCGCCGTAGCCTCGAGCCGTTCCGTCGGCCATCACGCGCTCGATGAGCATTCTCTGTGGTTTACCGAGCATCTGGTTGAAATATTTCAGCTTGTTTTCTGCCGAGATCTGCCTGATGATGGCGCTGCGTTCTGTCTTCACCGTTTCCGGGATCTGGTTCGGCATCACTGCAGCTTTTGTGCCAGTTCTAACAGAGTATTTAAATGTATGTATGTGGCTGAAACTTATATACTTACACATCTCGGCGCTTTCCGCGAAATCTAATTCTGTCTCACCGGGGAAGCCCACGATGACATCTGTTGTGATATTGAAATTCGGGATGGCGGATTTGATGCGGTCGCACATATCCTTAAACTGTGCCGCTGTATAGTGACGATGCATCGCCTTAAGCGTGTTTTCGGCACCGCTCTGAAGGCATATATGCATGTGCGGGGCGAGCTTCGGGTTCTCGAACAGCCCCAAGAATCTGTCGCTGAAGTTGTCGGGCTCGATGGAAGAGATACGGACTCTGTAATCACCTTCTATTTTCAAGATATTTTCGATAAGGTGCTCAAAATCAGTATCTTGATGCTGGTACCGCCCCATGTTGACGCCTGTCAAGACCACTTCTTTGAAGCCGTGTGCCACCACATTTCTAATGTTGTCGTAAATCTCGTCTGCCGGACGGCTTGTGGCTCTGCCTCGCACGTTCGGGATGATGCAGTAAGAGCAGAAATTGTTGCACCCGTCATGAATCTTGATCAAACTCCTGGTGTGGAAGGTGCTGTAAGCCGGACGATAGCTGAACAAATCCTTGTCAAAGCCTTCAGGGTCAACGGCTTCGCCTTTTACATGGCTGTCGATGATGCTGAAAAGCGCGTATTTCCTCTCGTTGTCGATGGCGTAGTCGATGACGCCGCTGTCGAGCATCTCTTGCTTTCTGTGGTTTACCATGCAACCCATCGCCGCGATGATGGCGGTAGGGTGGGAGCGCCTGATCTGATTGATCGCCTGTCGACATTTCTGGTCGCTCTGGTTGGTCACAGTGCAGGTGTTAACGACGTAAATATCAGCGTTTTCGTCGTTTTCCACCACGTCGTAACCAGCCTCCTTGAACAGCGACGCTAAGGCGTCAGTTTCATAGAGGTTCACGCGGCAACCGAGAGTCTTAAAGGCAATCTTCATCTTGTATGAGATTTCTCGACTTCACTTCGTTTCGCTCGAAATGACGGGGAGTAGTGTTCCTTCAATTGAAAGCGCTGTTGCGCTCGTCACTTTCACCGTCACAATCTGTCCGATGAGGCTCTTGTCACGCGATTGGAATCTTATCACGATTTTACCTTCGGTGTGGCCTGTCAGGAAGCCGTTTTTGCGGTCGTATCCTGTCACTAAGACCTTCTGTGTCTTACCGATAAGTCCTTGATTATAAACGAGTGAGTGTTTCATCAACTCGTCGGTGAGGATGTGATAGCGTTCGCGTTTCTTGGCTTTTGGCACGTCGTCGGCCCATAAGGAGGCGACTGCGCCAGGGCGCACACTGTATTGCGCGATGTAAGCCATGTTGTATTTGAACTCTTCCATCGCTTTGCGCGAATTCTCGAACTCTTCCTCGGTCTCGCCGGTGAAGCCCACGATGATGTCTGTAAAAATCGTCGCTTCAGGCAGTAAACGTCTGATAGTGTGTATGATATGACGATAATCGTCTAAAGTGTGCTTGCGGTTCATGCGCTGCAGCATGTTGTCATCACCCGACTGAATCGGAAGGTGAATCTGCTTGCCGAGGCATTTGTATTGCGAGATGACTTCAATCACTTCGTCGCTCATGTCGCGCGGATGCGGTGAGGTGAAGTAAACCCAGAACTCTTTGCCGCTGGCATCGCCGTAAGCACCGATTCTGCGAAGCAGTTCCGCGAAGTTTATCTCTTCGCCTTTCTTATCTAAACCGTATGAATTGACGTTCTGTCCGAGCAAAGTTATCGACTTATATCCTTTGTCGACCAAATCCTTCAGCTCGTTGATGATATCCTCAGATTTTCTTGACACTTCGCGGCCGCGAGTGTAAGGCACGGCGCAGTAGGTGCAGAATTTGTTGCAGCCGTTCTGAATCGGGATGAATGCCTCAAAATCAGAGAGATGGTCGGGGTCGATGACCCAGAAACGGTCCATATTGGCTGACGGATTCACGTTTCTATTAATAGGTGTATGGAAAGCACCGTATTGTTGAATCATATCAGGAAGATCCGGCAGTTCGTTCATGGTGAAGACGAGGTCAAACAGCTTGACGAAACGCTCGCGATCGGCAGGGAGGATGCAGCCCGACACGAAGGTGATGCAGTTATGTGTCTGCTTCATCTCGTTCCATTTCAGGATACGTGAATACACCTTGTCGATGCCTTTCTGGCGCACCGAGCAAGCTATCACGCCTAAAATATTGGCTTCCTCTTCCTTGTCAGTCTCCGTAAATCCCATGCCGTGCAGCACAGTGCGCACGCGTTCTGTGTCGCTTCGGTTCATCTGACAGCCCAATGGCAATAAAAAATACTTCATCTTTTAAAATTTGGCTGCAAAATTACATAATATTCCGCAATCAAATTCAAAATATTGGGAAAGATTAGCATTATTCAACTTTTTTAACATGAATTACCATATAATCGGACGTTAATTTCCATAAATTAAAAAATGATTAGTAAAATTAATGAAAATTATATGGTCAATTAACGACAATTAATGTTTATGAATATTTAATAAATAAGACTGACAATATCTTTTGCGACCTCGTTTTGACCGTAATCAGGGGCTTTTTTGATACTTGCACCTGTTAATAACCGTTCGGTCTCGTCAATCAAGTCAGGCTCAAGGCCGTCGGAAGCGATCGAAACACTCTCGATGATGCCTTTTGCTTCGTTGACATGCAAGTCAAGTTCCACCAAACCCCATGAGAACTGGGCGCTTTTCTTTGCATGGAAGTTGCGCCATTTGCCGAAGAGATACTCGTCGGATGCGAATAAGTCTCTGGTTTTCAGTACTTTATCTGTGAGGAGGTCGTTGAATGCCACGACTTCGGCTTTTGCATCATAAACTTCTTCAAATGCCCTTGAAAGATAAGGCATAATCGAATCTGATGTGATGTCTGCGACTTCCGAGAGGTTGATGATACGGCTTGCCACCGATTTCACTCCATGTTTCTGCAGTTTGGCAGGGTTCACCTTCAGATATTTTGCCAGTCTTTCGCCGTCGGTTTTAATCAGGATAGTGCCGTGGTGTAATCTTCTGTCTTTGTAGATTCCAAAGGCGTTTCCGGAGAATTTACGACCCTCGAAAAGGATGTCGTTTCTTCCCGAGACTTCTGCCTCCAAGCCGAAATATCTCAAAGCGGTCTTGATGACGTTTATCTGTTTCGCCACATCATAATGTTTGTTATGAGCCACGAATGAGAAGTTGAGGTTTCCCAGATCATGATAGACGGCGCCGCCGCCGGTACGGCGGCGGGCGGCGTAACCACCCTCGGAAAGAAGCAGCTCCACGTTGCATTCAGTGAACGGGTTCTGGTTGTAGCCATAAACCACTGTCTGCTGGTTTTTCCACAAAAACATAGTAACCACTTCCGGATCGCCTTCGTCCAAAAGTGAGCTCTCAACCGCAAGATTCAGATGCGGATTGTATTGATTGCCAATAATTAATTGAATTCTTGGTTTCATTTTAGAAAATCATATATCCAACGGTGACCTGGACACTTACGTTCTTATTAGCTCCGACTTCTTTCACCACATCGAGGAAGCCGAAATATGCTCTCAAACTCACAAAGAAGTTATCGTGCGGAATGAGATTGTCGGTATAAACACCAAAAATCAGTCCGCAGTCAAAGCCATTGCTGTCGAGATGTGTCTTGTGCCAGCCCTCGTTGCCGACTTTCGACTTGAGGCTGCTGCCGATGCGGTAGCGGAAATCCAATCCGCCCTCAAGTCCAAGAATATCAGTGAAATAATACTGGTAAAGTACAGGTGTGTTGATATAATGCAGACTGTATTTGCTATACACCTTGACCTCGCCGAGTTCTCCCGAAATCCAACGTTCTGACTGCTGTCCGCCCGTCGAATAATTGATGTCGGCAATGATGCTGCTGTTTTCAGAAAAGATATATTTGCCGTAAACGCCTGCGACAAGACCCAGTCTGAGTCCGTTGTTCTGGAATCCGCTGAGTGTCGTCATGCCGAAGCCTCCGCGTACACCAAGCTGATAATCACGGTCTTGCGCTTCCAGAGAGCCTCTGCTTGCCAATAAAAAAAACAAGACCGCCAACAAAAATGTCATTATTTTTGATGGAAGTCTTTTTTTGTTATTTAAGAGGCTTCTTTTCATATCGTTAAGCATAAAACTGAAAAAGCCAGATTACAGGTCATTTTTTGTGCGTCCCTGCTTTCTGACTTCGTTTTCAATTTGTAGTCTCTCCGGGATTTGAACCCGAGTTACCAGGATGAAAACCTGACGTCCTAACCAGACTAGACGAAGAGACCGGTTTTAGCTATTAGCTTTTAGCCATCAGCCGTTAGCTTTTCCTTCTAATGGCTAATACCTAATGGCTAGTGGCTGATCTGTAGTCTCTCCGGGATTTGAACCCGAGTTACCAGGATGAAAACCTGACGTCCTAACCAGACTAGACGAAGAGACCGATTTTTGCGCTGCAAAGATACAACTTTTTTCGTTACAAACACGAAAAATATTTATTTTTTAAAAAATTAGCTAAGATGCTGAAAATCAATGCTAAAAAAAGTGAAAACAGAATTATTCGAATGTCAAAGATATCTGGAAAGTTCTGTTTTGGATGCTTTTTATACTCGAATCATAGATCAAATTCTGCGAATCAAGGATGTTGAACAGTCCGAAACTCATCTTTGCCTCGATGCCGAATTTGAAATATCCGGTGTAGAAATCGAAGCCTGCGCCGACTTCTGCAGCGAGGTCGGTACGCTTAACTCTGATGTTGTCGGTGACAGTCTTGAGCTCACCCTGGTCGCTGGTGATGTCAACCTGTGATTTCTTCTGCGAAGCGAGGTCTATTTTGAAGTTTCCGCCAGCGATAACGTAAGCTGCGATATTATTAAGTCGTTTTGACTTGTATTTTACCTGTAAAGGAAATTCCACGAAAGTGGAGAAAATAGACTTTCTTTTTGTGAAGTAAGGATTGTTGTCTGTCGCTCCGTTGTTAAGTTCACGATAAAACTGGTACTCCAAGGTTCTCGAGCCGAAGCTGAGCGAAGGTATGAGACGTAAGTCGAAATACTTTCCAAGACGCAGATTGCCTACGACACCGACGACAAAACCTGACTCCGGAACCGGAGTGATGCTGCGAACATAATAAGTCGCGTTATCACTGGCATAAGAGTCGACATTTGGATATTCTGATGACGGATGTGCCGTCAACTGATAGCCTTCGTTAAACTTAATGGCATACGACATCTGGTTGTATCCCAAGATAAATCCGAAATGGTACGGCTGGTTGTCGTACAACAAAAGATTTTTAGGTTTTTCGCTTTGAGCCATAAGACTTTGCGGAATCATAACAAGCATGATACCGATGGCAAAAAGCACCTTTTTAAATGATAAAAATGTTAACTTCATAGACCTATTAACGCAAAAAATACCTTATTATTATATTTTTTCCGTTTCTTTTAACAGTCTTTCCTTATTAATAGGCACTGCTCCGATTTCTTCGCAGACGAGACCGCCGGCGAGATTGGATATTGCAGCGATGTGATAAGCGTCGAGACCGCATACCAGACAAAGCATAGCGACGCCAAGAACTGTGTCGCCAGCACCTGAGACATCAGCGATTTTACGCAGATGAGCCGGGATGTAATGATGATTCTTGACACCGTCAACCACTTCCTGAATCAAAACGCCACGCTCCGACAAGGTGTTCATCACAAAACGGCAGTTTAATCTGTCTTGTAACGCATTGACACCCATTAAGATGCCGTCAATGGTGTCTGTCGGGAACTCAACGTTGATGCCTTCTTTGAGTTCTTTCAGGTTTGGCTTGAAGAGCGTGCATTTCTCGTAGGCGAGGAAGTTGTTTTTCTTAGGGTCGACGCCGACGGGGATGTTTTTCTCGTTAGCGACGGTGATGGTGTGGCGGATGAGTTCTTCGGTGAGCACACCTTTATTATAATCTTGGAGTATGATGCCGTCGATGCGTTCGCGATAGAGTATGGTGTCGATTTTCTCACGCAATGCCGCAAACTCTTTCTCGGTGAGGTTGAAGGTGTCCTCGTCGTCGACGCGGAGCATCTGCATATTGTTGCCGATGATGCGGTATTTTGTGGTGGTACGGCGTTCCTTGCTCTTGACGATGCCGTTGTTTGGCATCTTGTGCTCCTTTAGCAAGTCGAAGAAATCGTGCGACTTTGAGTCGTCACCGATGATGGAGCATAAAACGGGCTCGGCACCGAGTGCCTTGATGTTTTGCGCTACGTTGGCGGCACCTCCGAGACGCGCGAAACGGTTGCCCACCGCTACGATAGGCACCGGAGCCTCAGGCGAGATGCGCTCGACCTTACCGTTAAGGTAAAGGTCGAGCATAACATCACCAATTATGAGTATTCGCTTGTCGTTGAACGACTTAAAAAGCGCTTTGATGTCTTCTCTTGGCATTTTTTAATTTTTAAGTTTTGCGAAAGCTTCTTTCAAACGATGTGCTGCCTCGCGGAGCTTGTCGTCAGATGTGGCGTATGACAGACGGATGCAGTTGTCGTTGCCGAAAGCACCGCCAGCCACGCAAGCCACGTGAGCATTGTAAAGCAAGTACATGCACAAGTCATCGCTGTTTTTGATGACTGTTGCACCGTCTGACTTGCCGTAGTATGCTGAGACATCCGGGAACATGTAGAATGCACCGGCTGGTAAGCTCAGCTTGAGGCCCGGGATCTCCATGAGGAGCTTGTAGAACATGTCGCGGCGTGCTCTGAATGCCTTGCACATATTCTGGACTTCCTCTGAATTCTCAGGTGAGAGCTGCATTGCTGCCACTGATGCTGCCTGTGAGATGGTGCAGATACCTGATGTGTACTGTCCCTGAATCTTGTTGCAAGCATTGACGATAGCCATAGGAGCTGCGATGTAACCGATTCTCCAACCTGTCATGGCATAACCTTTAGCGACACCGTTGACGATGACGAGACGGTCTTTCAACTCGGTGAACTGACCCATTGACTCGTGTTTGTGTTCGTATTGGATGAACTCGTAAATCTCATCAGAAATGATGATGATTTCCGGGTGTTTCTTGAACACTTCAACCAATGAAGCGAGTTCTTCTTTTGTATAAACTGAACCGCTTGGGTTGCAAGGTGTGCTGAAAATGAATGCCTTTGTCTTTGGAGTGATAGCCTCTTCAAGCTGTTTTGCGTTGATCTTGAAGTGCTGCTCAGGTGTTGTATAGATGAAAACAGGAGTACCATCTGCGAGCTTCACCATCTCAGGATATGATACCCAGAATGGGGCAGGGATGATGACTTCGTCGCCCTTGTCGAGGATGGCGAAGAATGTTGTGGTGATGGCCTGTTTTGCACCGTTTGACACGATGATATCAGTGTCTTTGTAATCCAAACCGTTGTCGCGACGGAGCTTCTCAGCTATGGCTTTACGCAATGCCGGAGTTCCAGGAACCGGTGGATAGTGTGTGTCGTTGTTGTTGATGGCATCGATGCCCGCCTGTTTTGCACTGATAGGTGTGTTGAAGTCAGGCTCACCGATGCTCAATGAGATGATGTCGATACCTTGAGCCTTGAGTTCGCGGCTCTTCTGCGTCATTTTCAATGTGGCTGATTCCGCCATGTTGATGACTCTCTGTGATAATGTACCCATATCTATATTTTTAAATTGATTAATTACTAATTGAGACTGCAAAGGTACGGAATTTTATGATAGGAAAACTTTTGTTTGAAAATTTTGTTAGAAATTAAAAAAATCACTATATTTGCACTCTAAAAATGCAGAAAATGACGCCAGTAAATTGGATATTGATCGGGTTGATTGTGGTGATGACGATTATCGGTTTCTTCTTTTTGTTTAACAATAAGAATGATAATCAATCAGGTACGGGCAAGAAAAGACATAGCGATGTTGTCACTCCATTGAAAATCCAGGCTTATGAAAGGCTCGTTTTGTATCTCGAAAGAATCAGGTATACAGTGTTGGTGAAAAGGGTTTTCATGCCCGGAATGTCGCGTACCGACCTGCAGTTTGCCCTGATTCAGAACGTTCAGGACGAGTTGGAGCACAATTTAGCGCAGCGTCTTTACGTCAGCGAGCCTACTTGGTTTAATATAATCATCGTTAGAGATGAAGTTTTGAAGAGCATCAACGCGGTTTTCAATGAAAATGCCGATGCGGATGCCCCTACGATGGCACAAATCATTGCCTCGATGGATAATTCATTGATAGACAAGGCTGTCATTGCAATTAAGAAAGAATTTAATACTGTTTGTTATGAAAGTTGAGTTTACAGCTGCTCAGATTGCAGCGCTTTTAGGCGGAAAAGTGGAAGGTGACCCGGAAGCTAAGGTTTGGAATGTGGCACGTATTGAGGACGGCGCACCTGGAATGTTGAGTTTTCTGGCTAATCCGAAATATATTCATTACCTTTATAATACAGAGTCGACAATAGTTTTGGTTAATGCCGATTTTGAGCCTACAGAGCCGGTGAAAACCACAATGATCCGAGTGGCTAACGCTTACGAATCGTTTGCACAGCTTTTGGGAATCTATCAGGAATACACAAATAATAAAGTCGGCATTTCTGATCTTGCTTATATCTCAACTGACGCGGAATATGGCGAAGGCTGCTATATCGGTGAATTCGCATACGTCGGCGAGAGAGTGAAAATTGGCAATAACGTCAAGATTTATCCTCAGTGCTATATCGGCGATGACGTCGTGATTGGCGACAACACAGTGCTTTATTCTGGCGTGAAACTTTATGCGATGACGCATATCGGCAAGGAATGCATCATCCACTCAGGGGCGGTGCTCGGAGCTGACGGCTTCGGCTTTGTTCCACAACCTGACGGTACATATAAGAAAGTGCCTCAAATCGGTAATGTTATGGTTGGCGATAATGTGGAAATCGGCGCTAACACCACCATCGACCGCTCAACGATGGAATCGACAAAGATCCATAACGGAGTGAAGCTCGATAATCTTATCCAAATCGCCCATAATGTGGAAGTCGGAGAAAATACAGCAATGGCAGCACAATCGGGTATCGCAGGCTCGGCACACGTCGGGAAGAACTGCATCATCGCCGGTCAGGTGGGTATCTCAGGACATTTGACGGTAGCCGACAGAACCATCATCGGACCACAGTCGGGTCTGACAAAGGGAGTGAAAGAGCCTGGTAAATCGATAATGGGAGCTCCAGCATACGATTATGCTAAATATATGAAAGATATTGTTAGACAACGCAATATAGAAAAGCTGGAAGAAAAAATCGCCGATTTGGAGAAAAAACTTGCAGAAATATTGTCGAAGTAACATATATTTTTGTAATTTTGCCTCATATTTTCGATTCAGACTATAATGGTGGAAAAACAACATACAATTAAAAAGAGCGTCAGCATTAGCGGAACTGGATTGCATACAGGTCAAAGCGGCACGCTGACATTCCATCCTGCAGATATCAATCACGGTATTAAGTTTAGAAGAGTTGACCTCTTTGGTCAGCCTATAGTGGAAGCGCGTGTTTACAATGTGGTAGACACCTCGCGAGGCACCACTATTGCACAAAATGGCGTTAAGGTTTACACTGTCGAACATATCATGGCAGCTTTGAGAGCTATGAATATCGACAATGTGCTTATCGATTTGAACTGCGAGGAGCCACCAATCCTGGACGGAAGCTCAAGAATAGTGTTGGAAGCATTGAAAGAAGCTGGCATCGAAGAACAGGACGCTGAGCGTAAATGCTTGAAAATCACCAAGAAGATTGTTTATACTCACCCTAAAGTAGGTTGCGAACTCGTCGTTGAACCAGCTGATAAATTCAGCATCGACGTGAAAGTCGATTACAAATCAGGAGTTCTCAACGTACAGGAGGCACATATGCATGATATCAGCGAGTTTGAGACAGACTTCGCTATGTGCAGAACATTTGTGTTCTTCCAGGAGCTCGAGATGTTGCTCGCACACAACCTTATCAAGGGCGGTGACCTCTCAAATGCTATCGTTTTCATCGAGAAACAAGTCTCTGAAGAAGACCTAAAACGTGTGGCAAAGCTGTTCCACAAAGAATCGGTGGCAGTGCACGAAGGCGGTATCCTCAACAATGTGACACTGTACTTCGACAACGAGCCGGCACGTCATAAGCTGCTCGACCTCGTCGGCGACCTCACACTTCTCGGAATGCCAATCATCGGAAAGGTGACGGCATACAAACCGGGTCACTTCGCAAACACAGAGTTCGTGAAGATGATCGTGAAAAAGATGGGACTCTAAAGAGATTTATAGATAGAATTAAGAAGTTTTCCGACGGTTTCGTTGGAAAACTTTTTTATTACGCCTTCGCGAAGGGCAGTGGCATCGTAGTTTTGATATGTCTGCAGCATAGTTTCCATCGCCTCGGCAAGCTTTTCAGGGTCTTGAGGAGGGACGAGGATGCCGTTGCTTTCGTTAACGATCTCAGGTATCCCGCCGACATTGGTGCTCACTACAGGCAACCCGCAGGCAAAGGCTTCAAGCAGTACGACACCCTGGGTTTCGTAGTTGCTTGAAAGCACAAGGAAATCACCGGAAGCTAATTCATCTATCAGTTGCTGACCTTCCAAAACACCTGTAAACCTTATGTCTTCCTGATGCTTTAACTGCAAAGAATATTCTTTTATCATGTTAAAATCAATGCCATCGCCGATAAAAACACATTCAAAACTGATGTTTTTGCCTTCAAGAATTTGCAAAGCGTCGATTAAACCAGTGATGTTCTTGGATTTGTTTTCAAAACAGCTGATATGAACGATTTTCGGTGTTGCATTGTGATGCTGTTTGGGCTTGAACACGTTGATATCCACGACATTAGGCACGATGACATAATTCTTGTTATTAAGCCCGTGGCCTTGCATCGCTTTGGCAAGGATATCGGTGACGGTGGTGACGGCAGATGCATGTTTTACAACGGTTTTCGTCAGTTTCTTTCTGAAAAATCCGCTGAAATCATTGCCGGGAAGGTAGCGTGACCAATGTTCCGTAATAATATAAGGTGTGCCGTGAATGATTTTGTGCCACCAAGCTATCAAACCGAGACGCGTGAGAACGTGGACATGGATGATGTCCGGCTTCGGCAGACGTTTCAGAGCTTTTCTATTTGCTCTAAAAAATCTTAATAAAGAAAGAATCTTAGATTTAGATTGTTTGTAATAAACACGTATCGTGCGGACGTTATTTATGGTCTCGTCAACGATATCATATTGATTATCAGGGTGAACGTATATAACAGAAATGTCGTTGTACAAGGCTGCTGCCTCGGCATGACGCTGCACGAAGAGCCCGAGCATGGGGTCGTAGCAATGGGGATACCAGCGCGCCAGAAAAACGATATGTCTGCGCTCGTTGTTCACTATCTCATGTCGATGATTTCCACGTCAGGGTAGTCGGCCTCATTGAAAGTGAAGAAACCGGCAGGCAGTTTCTGATTGGTGACGAATTTTGTTATATCGTAAACAAATTCGTTCTTGTTATGGTCGAAGACGTGCAAATCTTTGATTTCCAATGTTTTCTCGTCGATAGACACGACGATCTTTTCTATATTCTCATCGCCTGACAACGGCTTCACTTCGATTAGTTTATCACTTCCATTGTTGCTTTCGAGGAATTTTGCCGTGATGTTGTCGTAATAAGAGTTGATGATGGCGATAGGGGAGTTGCCTCCGTCTGAGTCGACTTCGCTAATCATAACCTCTTCAGCATCAGCGTTATAAGTCCAGGTGATACGACCGTCACAGATGATGTCCTGACCCATGATATGCAGCTTGAAAGCCTTGTCTTGCAGGAAGCCAGAGCCTTCCATGGTCTCGTAGATGCCAGCTTCGGTGTTGATCATGCTGTAATTGAAAGCGATTTCGATGTTGTCGTATGATTTCAGCTTGTCAACGGCAGCTTTAAACATAGTCTCTGCATCCTGTGCCTTAAGGCTAAAACCTAATGTTAAGATACTGATTATCAGTAAGAAATATCTTTTCATGTCAATTAAATAAATTCGTTGTTTTTAATATCGTTGTCTAAGTCGAGGTCTTTGAGGAACTGCTCGAGGGCGAACTCGGTAGCCACTTTCACTTCACGTTGTTTACTGCCTGCGAACGGGCCCACGATGCCTGCTTTCTCGAGCTGGTCGATGATACGTCCCGCACGGTTGTAGCCGAGTTTCAGCTTACGCTGCAGCATTGATGTCGAACCTTGTTGAGTCTGCACCACGATACGTGCTGCGTCTTCGAAGAGAGGGTCTCGTTCGTTCGGGTCCATGGCATCTTTCGAGCCGCCTTCTTCCTGTTCGTCCGGGCAGTCGGGGAGGAGGTAGGCGTCTTCATAGCCTCGCTGCTCACCGATGTAGTCGCATATCGCCTCGACTTCAGGCGTGTCGATGAACGGACACTGCAGACGCACCAGGTCCTGGCCTGTCGACATAAGCATATCACCGCGTCCGACGAGCTGTTCGGCGCCGTTGCTGTCCAAGATGGTGGCTGAGTCGACGCGCGAGATGACGCGGAATGCGATACGTGCAGGGAAGTTAGCCTTGATGGTACCTGTGATGATCTTCACTGAAGGACGCTGCGTTGCGATGATGAGGTGGATACCGATAGCACGCGCCAGCTGTGCCAGACGTGCGATAGGGCCTTCCACTTCACGGCCTGCCGTCATGATGAGGTCAGCGAACTCATCGACGACGAGCACGATGTATGGCATGAAGTGATGACCGTCGTTCGGGTTGAGACGGCGGCTCACAAACTTTTCGTTATATTCCTTGATGTTACGCACACCGGCGTCTTTCATGAGCTCGTAACGGTTGTCCATCTCGATGCACAAGGAGTTGAGCGTGCGCACGACCTTTCTTACGTCGGTGATGATGGCGTCTTCGGCATCCGGCAGCTTGGCGAGATAATGACGCTCGATCTTACGGTAAAGGCTCAACTCAACCTTCTTCGGGTCGACGAGGATGAACTTCAGCTCGGCAGGGTGTTTGCTGTACAGCAACGATGCTATAATAGCGTTGAGACCCACAGACTTACCTTGTCCTGTAGCACCAGCCATCAGGATATGCGGCATCTTGGCAAGGTCGGCGACGTAACTCTCGTTTTGGATGGTCTTTCCGATTCCGAACGGCAATGCAAAGCCGCTCTTTTGGAACTTCTCCGAGCCTATGATGGTACGCATCGACACTGTCTGCGGCTTCTTGTTAGGTACCTCGATACCGACGGTGCCCTTGCCCGGGATAGGAGCGATGATACGGATTCCCAACGCGGCAAGGCTGAGCGCGATATCGTCCTGCAATCCTTTGATCTTAGAGATTCTGACGCCTGCAGCAGGCACTATCTCATACAAAGTGACAGTAGGACCGATAGTGGCCTTAATCTTATCAATTTCAATAGAATAGTTGGCGAGGGTGTCGACGATACGTTTCTTGTTGGCTTCAAGCTCCTCACGGTCAACGCCGTTGTCTTCGTCGCCATAGTCTTTAAGCAGGTCGAGAGGCGGAAGTTTGAAGTCTGAAAGCTCGAGTTTCGGGTCGTAAGAAGTGTCTAGACCGAAATGCTCGCCGTTTTCCTTGACCTGTTTCTCCTCAGTCTGCTCGGTGATTTCCATCTCTACCTCATCAGCTTTTGCCGGTATCTCTTCAGGCTCGATTTCAACAGGTACCTCATCTTCCTTATGCTTTTTGATGACAGTTATCTCAACTTCCTCATCTTCGTCTTCATCTTCATCAATATCCTTATCTTCGTCGTCTTTTTCATCATCAAAACCATCGGTAAGATCAATTTCTGTAGGCTTTTCCTGATTTATTGGCCGATTGAGAGGTCTGTTGACGACAGGCTCCGGCTCTTCTTCGTATGCCTCATCTTCATTCGCAGGGATAATGCTACTTTCTTTCTTCTTTAAGAAATCAAATTTTATGTTGAAAGTGAAGAAAACATATAGGAAAGCTGTGAATACCAGTAACAAAATGACGCCTATTGTGCCAATGTACATCTGTGTATAAGCGAAACATTTGTAACCTATGAGGCCGTAGTATTTCCAGTTGCTCATGACGCCGTTGTCAAGAATAAGGGCTAGGAAAATAGGCACCCAAAGGACAAAAATAAGACCGTATTTCCAAAGAGTCCAGCCTTTGATGAACGATTTGTTGCACATCAAGCTGACGCCGAGTAATCCGATGAGGAAAATGATATAAGCAGTTCCCAAACCGAACATATTAAGACTCATTTCTTCCCCTAAATAGTTGAGCCACTTGCCTTTAGGCTCCAAGCCGAGATAAGGGCAAGCGAAGGCGATAAGCAGGAATACGCTTATCAGGAAAATCAGGATGCCGAAGCAGATCCTGCCACGTCCATTGTGTTCTTTGCGGCGTTTGGCGACTTTGCTTTCTGGTTTTTTCGTCGCCTTGAGCTTGATGGGTTTCTCAACCTTTTTTTCAGACTTTTCTACAGTCTTTTTTACAGGTTTCGCCACCTCATCCTTAAAAACAACAGGGGTCGGTTGAACTCTAAGTCTATTCTTGTTTTCTGTCATTTTCTGTTATTTTGGAAATTTGAATAATCTGTTCCAACGAATCTTGCCGTATGTGCTATCCTTTGAGAACCAGACAAATAGCGGTTTTCCAACGATATGATCAACAGGCACATAACCCCAGAAGCGTGAGTCCTGAGAGTTGTGACGGTTGTCGCCCATCATCCAGTAATAGTCCATTCCGAAAGTATATTCGTCAGTTTCATTTCCATTAATATAAATCTTATTGTCCTTGATTGTCAATGTGTTATGTTCGTATGCCGTGATGCAGCGTTCGTAAAGCGCTATGTTTTCAGGAGTGATTTTTACGGTGACGCCTTCCTGTGGAATCACAATAGGTCCGAAGTTGTCGACGTTCCATTTGAAATGCAGGGTGTCGTTAGGGAATATCTCTTGCGAAACCTCAGTGCCGGCAGGCGATACGACCTTTGTCACCTCGGTCACGAACGACTGTTTTGCGAACTCTTGGGCTGTCGTGGCGTTCATATTCAGGATGAACTCGTTAGCGACAGGGGTCCTATATCCCTCATAGATGCCGTATCTTTCCAAAATCTTAGGATTTAAGCTGTTACCGTTGATTTTTACAAGATAATTATGTTGCATAAATGGCGGCTGATAGCCCATCTCGCCGTTGATATACACCACTCCGTCGATGATTTGGAGGGTGTCGCCAGGCAAGGCGATGAGGCGTTTTACATAGTTCTCGCGCTTATCAACAGGTCGGGTGATGATTCTGCCGAAGTTGGCTTTGTCGTTGTTGACACGTTCTCTGCCGTATCTTCTAACTAACTGATAATAAGTGACATTGCTCTGATATACCTCGCTCACGGTATCGCCAGCAGGGAAGTTGAACACTATAGGGTCGTTGCGTTTGATGCTGCTGAAGCCAGGCAAGCGCCAGTAACCGCATTGTGGCCATTCGATGTATGACTTCATCGTTTTTGACCAAGGCATGGTGTGATGCACAAACGGGAAGCTGAGCGGCGTGTTGGGGAAGCGTGGTCCGTAGCCTATCTTGCTCACGAGGAGGTAGTCGCCGGTCATGAGGGTGCCTTCCATACTTGACGACGGGATGGTGTACATCTCGAAGAGGAAAGTCCTGATAATCAATGCGGCGAACACTGCCCAGAGGATGGAGTCGAGCCAGTCGCGCACCCAGCCTTTAGGTGGACGTACCGTCGTTCTCGGATCGTGATATGTCACGTTTTTCTTGCTCAAAATCGGGAAATAGACGTAAGGGAAGAAGCCCGCAGCCACGATTTCACCGACGCTGAATCTGTTGTAGCATTTAGCCAACTCGATGAACATCAGAAATGCCATGAAAGTGTTGATATATGGGAATATCAGCAAAACATAGCACCACCATTTATTCCATCCTATGATTCTTGATAAGATATAAAGGTTGTAATAAGGGATGAAAGCGGTGCTTTTGCTGTATCCGGCGCCCTCATAGAATTTGTAGCAGAACGCTGCACAGATTGAAAAAACAAATGGTAAAAGCAATATTGTTATCAGCATATTCATAATAAATCCTCCATTGTATAAATTCCTTTTTTATTCTGTATAAACTCTGCGGCGATGACGGCGCCGGTGGCGAATCCTTTGCGGCTGAACGCCTCGTGGCGCAGTGTTATCTCGTCGCAGTCTGACAACGCCTTGATTTCATGGATGCCGAACACTTCACCTTCCCTGATGGCATTGACTCTCAGCATCTTGGCATCGTCATTCAAAGGTTCGTCTTCGTCGTCAAGCATCCAATATTCGTAATTTTCGTTGTTGTCGATGATGTCCTCGGCAAGTTTTATCGCTGTCCCGCTTGGCTTGTCGAGCTTATGGATATGATGCGTTTCTGTGATATCTAACTGATAGTCATATTTTTGAGCGAATCTTGCCATTTCTTTATTCAGTTTAAAGACAAAATTCATCCCGATGCTGAAGTTAGGCGCATAAAACAGCGTATGACCCTCATTCTTGCAGCGGCTGCTGATTTCGTCGAGGTGCTCGTACCATCCGGTGGTGCCGATGACCATCGGGATGTCAAGCTCAAAGCATTTCTCGATGTTGGCGATGGCGGTGGCAGGTGTGCTGAACTCTATCACCACGTCGCAATCGGCGATGCCGTCGATGTTGTAGTACCAGTCCTGCTCGGTGTCGATGCGATATACCACCTCATGCCCGCGCTGTAGAGCTATCTGCTCCACCTCGTGACCCATCTTGCCATATCCAAGTATTACTATTCTCATCTAAAAATTCAGTTTCAATGTTAATCCTAAAGTGTTTCCGTGTCCGAAATTAACCTCATTTATCGGGTTGAACTGCGGCTCAACGTGTAATGTCAGGTCGTCGCCCACGTCATAATAGAAGAAGTGGGCGTCGACGTTGGCGTCGATGATCTGAAGTATGTACCACGCTGCCGTGATGATCCAGCTGAGCTCCATGTTGCCGCGATAATAGTCACGCAAGGTGATGAGGTTGTCTTCGGTATATTTCTTCGATTCGTCGATGGCATCTTGGCTGACGTCGGTTTTGATACCCATCTTGTAGTCGTAGGCATCTCTGTAAAGACGATAATCTTTGCCGTTTCTGATGGCGAAATATGTCGTCACGCCGAAGCCTGCATAAACTATCGGCATCTTCCAATATTTGTGGTTGTAAGCCTGTCCGGCGCCCGGGATGAGGGCGAGCAGTGTGGCTTTTTTCGGACTGTGGCTGCTTTTGATGCTTGCGGTCTGGACAGGGTCATCCTGCGTCAAGATAATGGTGTCTTGAGCTTTGATGCCTTGCCATGCAAGTGTAAGTAATATCAATAACAGTCCTAACCGTTTCATTATCAATTGCCTTTGTTTATGAAGTCGATGAGTCTTTCAAACTCTTCGTCGTTTTTGAAGTTGAATGTCAGAGAGCCTTTGCCTTTGCCGTTGCGACTAACTTTCACACCCATCTTGAGGGCTTTTGCCAATGTCTCTGCTTGTATCTTATAGCTCTCCGGGAGTACGTCTTTTTGTTTCTTCACCGGCGTTTGTTCGCGAGCCAGCATCTCCACCTGACGTACGCTAAGGTCTTCGTCGATGATGCGTTTCAAGATGATGAGCTGCTTTGACTTGTCGTTGATGTTGATCAAAGCCTTGGCGTGTCCCATTGTGATATATCCGTCACGGATGGCGATCTGGATCTCTGCCGGAAGCTTCAGCAATCTCAGGAAGTTGGCCACTGTTGAGCGGTCTTTGCCTACTTTCTCGGAAAGCTGGTCTTGGGTGAGCTTGCATTCTTCGAGCAGTCTTTGATAAGAAATCGCCACTTCTATGGCGTTGAGGTTCTCACGGTGTATATTCTCGATGAGTGCCATCTCGAGCATCTGCTCGTCGTTAGCCACGCGGATGAACACCGGGATGGTCTTGAGTCCTGCCATCTTGGATGCGCGCAGACGGCGTTCGCCGGAGATGAGCTGGTATTTGTCGTAGCCCATCTTGCGCACTGTCACAGGCTGGATGACGCCTTGGTTTTTTATCGATTCCGTGAGCTCGTTGAGCGATGTCTCGTCGAAGTCGGTTCTCGGCTGGAACGGGTTCGTCTCGATTTTTTCTATATCAATCTGTGCTATGGCGCCCGCCACATAGTTGCCTGAGATGTCTACTGAAGTGATGTCCGTCTCAGGACTTTGCAATATGGCGTCGAGGCCGCGACCGAGTCCTCTTTTCTTATTTGGTGTTGTCATTTTTCCTTATATGTTACGTTCTATAATCTCGCGTGCAAGGTTGATGTAGTTGATGGCTCCGCTGCTTGCCGCGTCATGCATGATGATGGGCTGTCCGAAGCTCGGCGCCTCGCTGAGACGTGTGTTCACGTTGATGATGGTGTCGAACACCATGGTCTGGAAATGCGTCTTGACTTCATCCACCACCTGCTTGGAGATGCGTGTGCGGCTGTCGAACATCGTCAACAGTATGCCTTCAATGTCGAGGTCTTGGTTGAAGCGTGACTGCACTATTTTGATGGTGTTGAGTAGCTTGCCGAGGCCTTCGAGTGCGAAATATTGGCATTGCACTGGGATTATCACCGAGTCGGCGGCTGTCAGCGAGTTGACGGTGATGAGACCGAGCGACGGCGAGCAGTCGATGATGATGAAGTCGTATTCGTCTCTGATAGGGGCGAGGCAGTTACGCATCATCTGCTCGCGTTGCGGCACGTTGATGATTTCTATCTCAGCGCCCACGAGGTCGATATGTGCCGGCAGAAGGAACAGGTTCGGTGTCTCCGTTTCCTTTATTATCGTACGCGGGTCGATGTGGTCGATGATGCATTCGTATATGCTTGCGTCGATGGTTTTCGGGTCAAAGCCCACGCCCGATGTGGCGTTAGCCTGAGGGTCAGCGTCGATGAGTAATGTCTTGTGCTCCAACACTGCCAGACTTGCCGCCAGGTTAATCGCGGTGGTCGTTTTGCCTACACCGCCCTTCTGATTTGCTATCGCGATAATCTTTCCCATTGCTAAAAAATATGTATTAATTCAAACGTACAAAGATACGGAATATTTTCGAAATACTTATATTATTTTTAAATAATTATGAACAATAAAAAATCCCGATAACATAATCATTATCGGGACTTTTATCTTTAAACTTTAAACTCTAAACTCTAAACTATTTTTTCTCGATGTCGTTGAACCAATCTTCGACATCGTCTTTCATCTCGCCTTCGTTTGGCTCGTCATAGCCTTTAGGCTCGTCGAAATAGCCTTCCGGATATTCGCCAGTCTCAATAAAATTAAGGGTTTCCTTAAGGGCGTTGGCAAATTTCTCGAAGTCTTCTTTGTAAAGGAATATTTTGTGTTTTTCATAGAAGAAGCGGTTCTGCTCATTGCTGAAACGGCGCTTGCTTTCTGTGATGGTGATGTATTTCTCATCGCCTCTTGTTGCTTTCACATCGAAAAAATATGTGCGTTTACCTGCACGTACCGGTCTCGAAAACAATTCCTCACGATTGTTCATCTTTTCATTTTCTTCCATATTCTGTCTATTTTGATGTTAAAGAATTCGATGCAAAGATAATCGTTTTTTTGATATAATGATGTGTTTTTTTAAATTATTTTTAGTTATTTTTTTGTATTTTTGCGCCTTAAAAATAATAATAGGTACGATGAAGGAAATGCAGTTTTCGGCAGTGTTATTGATGACGCTGATGGCGTTGGCGCTCGTGTTGTTTCTGCCTCGTAGGGTGAGTGAAAACCGAGTGGCTAACCGTTCGCGTTGGCTCATGACTGGCGGTCTCATGCTGATAGGCGTGCAGTTCCTGATTCAGTACATCAGCGGGAGCCGCGCGACGAGCATGGAACAGGCTGTGATGATAAATCTGGTGTTTTTTATCCCGGCAGCGGCGTTGATGTCGCTCAACATCCTTAACCTTGAACGTCAAGGTCGCATCAGCCGCTTTGAATGGCTGGCGGGCATCCCTACATGGCTGATTGCGTTGGCTCTCTTGTCATACGGCATCGTGGGCGGTGAAGGGTCGAGACGGCTGCTTTATTCAGAGATACTTGCAAGTTTCGCTTACAGCGTGATGCAGATTTACTATAGCTGGCTTCATCTCCGCGAGGTGTCGCGAATGGAGCTGGTGCTCGCCGATTATTACGATCAGGACCGTAGCGGACTCCTTAGATGGATGAAGTTTACGATAGTGATAATGTCGTTCACGACAGTGCTGGTGCCGCTTATCATCTTCAGCGGCGGATGGTTTCTCGCTTGCTTCGCGATTTCGCTTTTTGTAGGTATTTTTTATATGTGGTTCTGCTTCGTGCGATATGTCATCACAGGCGCTTCGCAACATGTGGAGGAGGCCGAACAATTTGCCGAGCAAGAAGAGGAGGATGTCAACGATAACACCATGGATAAGGTGGATGAGACGGTCGCGAAATGGATTGAGGATGGCTCATATCTGAAGAGCGGCGTCACAAAACCAATGGCAGCCGCTGAGATGCAACTGCCATTGTATATGCTTTCGGCATGGATAAGAAATAAAGGCTATTCCTCATATTCGCGCTGGATCACCGAGTTGCGAGTGGAAGAGGCGAAACGCACCATCAAACAGCATCCGGAATGGTCTGTCGAAGCGGTCGCCGACCACTGTGGCATCAGCCGCTCGCACTTCCAGAGAGTATTTCACGACATCACCGGCGAGACCCCAGCACAATACTCTAAAAATTGATTACTTTAATGCTTTGTTAATCGCTTTTTTCACCATTTCCTCCATCGTGAAATAGGTGTCTGGAAGCGGATGACAGCCGTCGTCGCTGAGTGTCAACGGGAAACTGCCGTTTTTGTCGGCAAGAGCTGAATAGTAATCGACGTAAACGAAATTATTCTTTTTGGCGTAAGCCTTTAATTCATTATTAAGGTCGGCGATGGTCTGTGCCGCATTTTTTATTTCTGTGCGCCAGCAGAACTCCGAGCATGGCGGTATCGAGCTGATAATAGGAATTATGCCGTTGGCTTTGGCGAGCTCGCACATCGCGATGATGTTTTCGATGACATGCTCCGGCTCGACATATAAGTCATTGTGCGCCACGTCGTTGGTACCTGCCATGATGACCACTGCTTTAGGATGCAAAGCGATGACGTCGGCAGTGAAACGCACCAGCATCTGAGCTGAGGTCTGTCCGCCAATACCTCTTCCGCAATAGTTGTTGCTGATGAAGAAGTCAGGATGGAAATACGCCCAGTTGTCGGTGATGGAGTTGCCCATGAAGACGACGTCGGGGTATTCTTTATTTGCTATGATGATATCGTTGTCGGCTTTGTATCTGTTGAAACCGAACCAATCTTGTGAAAAACCTAGGAATGACATGGTCATTAAAACTGTGATTAAGAATAATTTTTTCATATTTGATTGTTTAATGTTAATAATTCCCTTTTAAAAACTAATATTTCTGTCCGGATAGCGCAGCTTTGTCACCACGCGCTTGGTGTATTCCGGGAAGTCGCTTTTCATAATCCAGTCGTAATATTGAGGCTCTTTGCGGAAGACGTCTTCCACGCGTTCGTCCTTGTGTTTGCCGAATTTAAAGACGGCTTTGCCTTGCTCGTCGTAAACGATTTGTCCCATGAGGTCGGCATTTTGATGATGTGAGGAGAACTGTGCCAGCTCAGTCATGTCATTTACGATAGGTTTCGATGTAACACCTTTAAAATCAGTGTATTCGGTGTCTTTATAACGGTCGAGCATGGCTGTCAGAACCTCGTAAGTGGCAAAGGTGTCGGCGTTGGCTGAGTGTGCGTTGTCGAGCTCTTTGTTGAGGAAGAATCGGTAGGCGCCTTTCAATGTCCTTGGCTCCATTTTCATGAAGATATTCATCACGTCGATGAGCTGACGGTCTTTCGGGTCGAAGTTGACGCCTGCGCGGATGAACTCCTCGACGAGCATCGGGAGGTCGAACTTCAAAATGTTATATCCTGCGAGGTCGCAATTTCCGAAAAACTTTGAGATCTCCGGTGCGGCTTGTTTGAACGTCTTTTCGTGTGCCACATCGGCGTCGCTGATGCCATGTATTGCCGTCGTCTCGGGCGGAATAGGGATGCCCGGGTTGATGCGCCAGGTGCGCTGCTCCTGAGTGCCGTTCACATTGATTCTCAATACGCTAACCTCTACAATGCGGTCGTGCATTATATTTAACCCCGTCGTTTCCAAATCAAAAAACGCTATCGGACGCTTCAAATTCAATTCCATAATTTTGTCAAAATTTAAAAGTGTAAAATTACAATTTTTTTGTTAATTTTGCATCGTTAAAATAAATTTCTATGAAAAAATTATTCCTTGCATTAATCACGTCATTTCTTGCAATGACATCGTTGGCGCAGCAACCGTTATGGATGCGTTACAACCAAATCTCACCAAACGGCGACAAAATCGCTTTCACCTATAAAGGCGATATCTATGTCGTTGATTCTAAAGGCGGTACAGCTCATCAGCTGACTACTTCGACGGCATACGACTACAACCCGATTTGGTCGCACGATGGCAACACTATCGCTTTTGCCACCGACCGTAACGGCAATTTCGACATCTACACCATGTCGGTGAATGGTGGCACGCCAAAACGTGTCACTACAAACTCGGCAAACGAGACTCCATTGGCGTTTTCGCCTGATGACACTGAGATTTACTATAGTGCTATGATTCAAAAAGATGCCAAAGACGCACAGTTTGCCTCGGGTTGGCTCACAGAATTATATAAGGTATCGGTTGAAGGCGGACGTCCTCAGCAAGTCACCGCTGCCACCGTGTGCTCGGTATCATTCGACAGCGACGGCGAGTCGTTCCTTTACTACGACCGCAAAGGCAGCGAGAACATTTGGCGCAAGCATCAGGTGTCGTCGGTGGCACGCGACATCGTTTATTACAATGCCAAGGAAAAGACTCATAAGATATTGACTACCAACATCGGAGAGGACCGCGAGCCAGTGTTCATGCCGGATCATAAGTCGTTTGTTTATCTCAGCGAGCCGGCAGGACGCAACAGCCAGAATGTTTATATGATGCAGTGGCCGGCTAAGTTTGAGCCAGTTCAAGTCTCAAATTTCAAGACTTATCCGGTGCGTTTCTTGAGCGTCGCCAATGATGGAACATTGTGCTACGGCTATCAGGGTGAGATTTATACCCAAACGATAGGGCAGGAGCCTCAAAAAGTTAATATTCAGATTGTCAACGATCAGGAAAATGTGGTGGAGCGCGGCAAGTTCGGTGGCGCTACCGACCTCACGATAACACCTGAAGGCAACCTCATCGCCTTCGTGTCACGTGGTGAGGTTTTCGTCACTTCCGACGAGTACCAGACCACCAAGCAGATTACGCATACTGCTGAGGCTGAGTCGGATCCGTCGTTCTCGCCTGATGGCAAGATGCTGGTTTATACCTCGGAACGTGATGGCTATTACAATCTTTATATTGCAAAGATGACCCGCAAGGAAGACCTCAATTTTGCATATGCCACCTTGATTGAAGAGGAGCGTCTGTTTGGCGATGACGGCATCGAGCGCACAGCACCGCAGTTTTCGCCTGATGGCAAGGAGATAGCATTCATCGAAGACCGTAAGTTCTTGAAGGTCATAAATTTGGATTCAAAAAAGGTGCGCCAGATAACTGACGGCACCCAACATTATGGGACAAGTCCCTATCTTTTTGAATATCAATGGTCTCCAGACAGCAAGTGGTTTGCTCTGACTCTTATCACAAATATGCGTGACCCTTATTCTGATGTCGGCATAGTTTCAGCAGATGGCGACATGAAGATTTACAACATCACCAACGACGGCTACATCACAGGAGGTCCGAGCTGGGCTTTGGACGGCAATGCAGTTACCTTCTACTCAAACCGTTACGGCATGCGCTCACACGCATCGTGGGGCAGCCAAAACGACGCTTTCATCTGCTTCATGAACCAGGAGGCTTACGACAAGTTCAAACTTTCAAAAGAGGAATTTGAAATCATGAAGAAAGAAAACGAAGCCAAAGATAAGAAGGATAATAAAGATGATAAGAAGGATAGTAAGGATAAGAAAGATAAGAAAGATAAGAAGGATAAGAAGGATGAGGTAAAACCTATTGATATTGAATTGGATAGGCTTGATGAGCGTGTCGTCCGTCTCACTCCGATGTCATCGAAGCTGTCAGGTGCCGTCTTGTCGAAAGATGGCGACAAACTGTATTTCTTGAGCTCGTTTGAAAAGGGTTATGACCTTTGGGAACTCGACGTTCGTGAGAAATCAACGAAGATTTTGAAGAAACTCGATGCTGGCGGCGCCAATCTGGTTTTAAATAAAAAAGGTGATAACATCTACGTGCTTTCTGGCGGTAACCTTCAGAAGATAGATACCAAGGGTGGCAAGGCTACATCTATTAAATATGATGCCACCATGGAGCTCGACCGCGCCGCTGAGCGTGAATACATGTACAACCACGTGTTCCTGCAGGAAAGCAAACGTCTGTTCCGCCGCGACCATAACGGTGCTGATTTCGAGCAGATCAAGATAGATTTCTATCCTTTCTTGGCACATATTAATAATAACTACGATTTCGCTGAGTTGTTGAGCGAAGTGCTCGGTGAACTCAACGTCTCACATTCAGGCTCAGGCTATCGTGGCGGCTCTAACGGCGATGCTACGGCTCAGCTGGGTCTGCTTTTCGACTGGAATTATGACAAAGACGGACTTCGTATTGAAGAGGTCTTGGAATATGGTCCATTTGACAAGAAAACATCGGCAGTGAAAGCTGGTGACATCATCGAAAAGATTGACGGCGTTGAGATTACAAAAGATATGGACTATTTCCCGCTGTTGAACAAGAAATCGGGAAAGACTGTTCTCGTTTCAATCTACAGCCCGAAAACAAAGAAACATTGGGACGAGGTGGTGAAGCCTATTTCGAAAGGCGCACAGAACGATTTGCTTTACAAACGCTGGATAAAACGCAACGCACATATCGTTGACAGCTTGTCAGATGGTCGTCTCGGTTACGTCCATATCAAGAGCATGGGCGATGCCAGCTATCGCGATGTTTATGCTGATATCTTAGGAAAATACAATCTCCGTAAAGGCATCGTCATCGACACCCGTTTCAATGGCGGCGGCCGTTTGCATGAAGATATAGAAATCTTGTTCTCAGGCGAGAAATATCTCGAGCAGGTTATCCGCGACACTGTGGCTTGCGTCATGCCGTCACGCCGTTACGTGAAGCCTTCGATTATGATTATCGGTGAGGCAAATTACAGCAACGCTCACGGAACACCTTGGGTTTACAAGCATAAAAACATGGGTAAACTCGTGGGAATGCCGGTACCTGGCACCATGAGCAGCGTCACTTGGGAGACATTGCAGGACAACACCCTTTATTTCGGATTGCCTGTCATTGGCTATCGCACCGAAGAAGGCAACTATCTGGAAAACAGCCAGCTGGAACCTGATATCAAGGTTAAGAACACTCCGGAGAAACTCGCGCAAGGCATAGACGAACAGCTTGAAGCCGCAGTGAATGAGCTGCTGAAAGAACTGGAAACGTTTGAATATTGGGGGAAATAGTTTATAGTTTACCGTTTACGGTTTACTGTTTAGTTTGCTTTGGAACAAAAAAGCGGCGTCACGCTTGAGCGTGACGCCGCTTTTTTTATGATAGGTTTCCTTAGAATGGGAAATCAAAGAATGGGAGGGTTCCCTCATAGTGCATCTCGTAATTATCGCCGCTGATAGTTGCATCGGTGATGTCGATGGTGTAAATGTCACCGTCTTTTGCAATCACGATGTTGCCGCTTGTGGCGAACTTAGGTGAGTTGATGTCCATGCCTTCCAGATAAATGATAGGGAAGTCGTTGTTTGTGAATTCTCCAACAGGAAGACCTTCTGCGAATGATGATGTTGATGTGAGACCAATAAAGTTGCCGCTATAAGTGATGAAAGCTGCGATTTGGGTCTCAATGAACATCAGGTTGTATTTTGTTCTGCCTGCTGTTGCGATTACTTCATTGTTGAGGTTGCCGCTGATGACTGTTGCGAGCTCGTAAACTGCAGGAGCGCCTTCGTAGTCGACTGATGAAGTCTCTAAAACTGTTGGATCTTCTACATTTTCAACCTCGATGCCTTCTGTTGTGATTGTGTATGTGTCACCATCAATTTCGAGGGTGAATGAGCCAGTGATGCCGATATAAGCCTCGCCATTATCAAAGATGTTTTCGATGTCGAAACTTGCGATGTCGGCGATGTTGAGGCTTGTGAATGCATATTTCGGATAAGCTGTCTCGTTGTCTGACAAAGTGTATGTTCCACCGGTGATGTCACCTTTGAAAGCAATGATTACGCCTCGGCCTTCGCCACCGTTGTTGTTATTGAGGTTGGCATCGCATAACACTATGGCGTTGTAGATGTCGGTACCTTCACCTGCGATATTTGTAATGGCGAGGGCATTTTTGACATCATAATTTGTCTCACCTAAAGAGAATTTCTGTGAGTGACTGGTTGAAGTGTTTTCGTCTTTTTTGCAGCCTGTGAATCCTGCTGCCAATGCTGCGATGAGCATCAATGAGAAGAATACTTTTTTCATATTGCTAAATGTTTAAAAAAAATTTCAACAAATGTTAAGAACATCGCAAAATTAGGCATTTTTTTTGAAAATGCCAGAAAAATCTGAAAAATTTTAAAGATTCAGCTTCAGTTGAATGGCTTGAACCTGCTTTTTCAGGTCGTTGATGGTGTCGATGAGCTGCTGCTCGCGCGGCTGATTCATGCTTTCAGGCATCTCCGAGCTGATGTAATGAACGAATTTCCACACCTCTTTTATCTCGTTGAGCGGAATCTCGAACGGCTCGTACATCGGATTCAGCGAATGAAGCCTCAGATAGCCGTCAGCGATATGATTTTCAACGATTTTGAATACGATGCCGTCGTCGATGGTGAGGATGATATAAGCCTGTTTGTCGTGGATGTTATGCCAGTCGAGGACGTATTCGCCTGTCACGTACGACTTGTCGGGGATAGGCAGCATCGAGTCGCCGCTGATCTGGAAGGTGCGGTATTTCCTTTCCTTCGACAGGAACGGCAGCTGGAATGTAGGGAGCACACGAATGTAGTCAGGGTCGGCGTAACCTGTGGTGTATCCTGCCTTTGCGCGCTCTGAGACGAGCTCGATGTTCTCGCGGTTGCCGCTGTCGACGGTGGTGGCGAGCACCCTGATGTTGCTGCCTTTTAGGTGCACGTCGTAGCCTCGCTCGAGCTGGCTGAGCTGGAACTCGCCAATCTTCGTAAGATCCACCTTTATTAATGTGTCGATGGCGACGTTGAAATATTTCGACAGCGAGACGAGCGCCTCGATGTTGGGCTCCGACACCTCGTTTTCGTATCCGCTGAGCGTCGAACGCTTCATGTTGAGCGCCGTGGCGACGTCATCCTGCGTCTTCGAGCGCCTCTTACGCAAAAATTTTATATTGGTACTGAATAACATAGCAAAAATTTTAAAATTTTTCTTGACACGTATTAAAATAATGACTAATTTTTCGTCGCAATTTTTGATTAAAAACATGGCAAAAATACAAATAATTTTTGAAATGGAAAGAAAAAAATAAAAAATTTTGGAGCGAACTGTTTTACATCTTGATTTGGACACTTTTTTCGTGTCGGTGGAGCGCCTGATAAATCCGGCGTTGGAGGGTCGTCCTGTGATTGTCGGCGGCATGTCGGACAGGGGCGTCGTCTCCACCTGCAGCTACGAGGCGAGGCGTTTCGGCGTGCATTCGGCCCAACCGATGAGGCTGGCGAAACAACTGTGTCCGCAGGCGGTGTTCATCGGCGGCGATATGGAGCTGTACAGCCGTTACTCCCGCCTCGTGACGGAGATAATCGCCGACCGTGCGCCCGTATTCGAGAAGACCAGCATCGACGAACATTACATCGACATCACCGGAATGGACCGTTTCTTCGGATGTTACAAATGGGCGCACGAGCTGCGCGAGACGATAATGAAAAACTCGGGACTGCCAATATCTTTTGGACTTTCAGAGAATAAGACGGTCTCGAAGATAGCTACCGACGAGGCGAAACCCAACGGCGAGCTGCAGGTGCAGCATCAGCAGGTGCATCCTTTCCTTGACCCGCTGTCGATAGGCAAGATCCCGATGGTGGGAGCGAAGACGTTTCAGCTGCTGCGCTCGATGGGTATCGCCACCATCGGTGACTTCCGTCAGATGCCTGATGTCGTTGTCAGTCAGGCACTTGGCAAGAACGGGATCGAGATTTGGAAGAAGGCAAACGGCATCGACACCACGCCGGTGCAGCCTTACGAAGAGCAGAAATCACTGAGCAAGGAACATACTTTCGAGACCGACACCATCGACATTGTGTTGTTGAAGAGCGTGCTGGCGCGGATGGTGGAACGGCTGGCGTTCGAGATGCGGTCGCAGACCAAGCTGACAGGCTGTGTCACGGTGAAGATACGCTATTCGGACTTCGACACGCGCACCATGCAGCGGCAGATACCGTACACCTCGTTTGACCATCTTTTGTTGAAGACAGTGTACGATATCTTCGACAAGCTTTACGACCGCCGTCTGCTGATAAGGCTCATCGGAGTTCGTTTCAGCAGCCTCGTCGGAGGCACCCAGCAACTTGACCTCTTCGACGACAC
This sequence comes from uncultured Bacteroidia bacterium, assembly GCA_902774295.1. Classification (GTDB taxonomy): domain Bacteria; phylum Bacteroidota; class Bacteroidia; order Bacteroidales; family F082; genus Limimorpha. Next base: position 34,417 of record CACYHP010000004.1, read on the forward strand.
CGCTGAAATGACAAACCTTTACGGCGCTTTGGATAAAATAAGAAAACGTTTTGGAAAAAATGCAATCTTTAAAGCTTCGATAAGATATAATATTAGACAGGATTAACAAGATTTACAGGATAAAATTAGACAGGATTAACGGGATTAACAGGATTAACAAGATTTTTAAGAGTTAAAAACTAAAATAAAGAAACGGAGGTTGTTATGGATTATGATGATTTAACTGGACAGATTATTAAGGCGGCTTATAAAGTTTATAATGTTTTGGGTAAGGGTTTTATGGAAAAAGTATATCAAAATGCAATGTTTATTGAACTTTTAGATATGGGTTTGTCTGTTGATAAAGAGATGCCCTTGGAAGTGTTTTATAAAGGCCATAAAGTTGGAGGTTATTATGCTGATTTAGTTGTTGAAGATGAAATTATTGTTGAATTGAAAGCTGTTGAAAATTTAGCTAAAGTGCATGAAGTTCAATTGGTTAATTATTTAAATGCCACTAAAAATGATACAGGTCTTCTAATTAATTTTGGAGATAAAGTTGATGTTAAAAGAAAGTTTAGAAATTATAGTAAAGGAGAAATTGTGGAAGAATAATGAGGGAAAACAAAGCCTGTTAATCTTGTAAATCCTGTCTTTAAAAAATGAGGAATATCTTGTCAGAGTGAGTGTATCTCGTGTATTTGAATGTCAGATCATATTACAGTCTGTGCTTCGGCACTATCTCCATTGAGAATCTGGTGGAGCAGGCTTGTCGTTTGCATATTCCGGCGATGGCTCTGACCGACATCAACAACACCATGGGCATTATCGACTTCGTCTTTGAATGCAAAAAATACGACATCAAGCCCATCGCAGGTTGCGAATTTAGGAATGGCGACGAATTGTTGTATGTCGCTATTGCCAGAAATAACGAGGGTTTTCGTGAAATCAACGAGACTCTGACGCAGCATAATGTCAGCAAGACACCTTATAATATTAATGCTCCGCAATGGAATAATGTCGTCGTCATTTACCCTTTCGGAAAACGTAAAATAGCACAACTTGCTGATAATGAATTTATCGGAATTAGACTGTCGCAGGTGTCGCGGCTATTGACGTCCGATCTGCGGAATCATCAGGATAAGCTGGTGATAGCACAGCCTGTCACGTTTTTGGATGAGAAGTCGTTTGAGGTGCATAAAAACCTTCGCGCCATCGACAAAAACATCCTGATTTCGAGGCTCGAAACCCACGCTTCCCCTGACGAGATGCTGCTCCCGCCCGAGAAGTTGAAGGCGGTATACGCACTCTTTCCAGAGATGATAAAGACAACGCAATATATTGTAAATCAATGTAATATAGATTTTGACTTTGAGTCGCCGAAAAATAAAAAGACGTTTACCGAAAGCGTTTATGATGACATGGAGCTTTTGCGGAAGATGGCGTTTGAGGGCATGCGATATCGTTACGGTGACCGCGACAAAGAGGCTTATCGCCGCATTGAGAAGGAGCTCGATATCATTGAAAAAATGGGCTTTGCCTCGTATTTCCTGATTGCCGCCGACATAATACGGTATTCCATGTCGAAGGGCATCTATCATGTGGGACGAGGCAGCGGCGCCAACAGCATCGTGGCTTACTGCTTGAGAATCACTGATGTAGACCCGATAAGCCTCGACCTTTATTTTGAACGTTTTCTGAATCCGAAACGCAGCAGCCCGCCTGATTTCGACATCGACTATTCGTGGAAAGACCGCGATGAGATACACCGTTATATCTTCGATCGTTACGAGGATCGGCATGTGGCATTGTTGGGAGCTACAACTACGTTCCGCGACCGCTCGGTATTGCTTGAAATTGGGAAAGTACATGGTTTTTCAAAAAACGAAAGTCTTCCACAGTCAATTATTGTTATTGCCCAGCAAATACTGGATTTTCCAAATATTCGTTCCATCCATGCAGGCGGTGTTTTGATAACCGAGGAACCGATAACTTGTTACTCCGCCCTCGATATGCCTCCGAAAGGCTTCTTGACCACGCAGTGGGATATGTATGTCGCTGAGCGTCTGCGGGTTGAGAAGTTGGACATCCTCAGCCAACGAGGCATCGGGCATATCAAAGACGCGGCGGATATGATACGGAGAAACCGTGGCGTGAACATTGACATTCATCGTGTTGAGGATTTCAAGAAAGACGAAAAAGTGAAAAATCTGTTGCGCAACGCCGAGACCAACGGATGCTTCTACATCGAGAGCCCTGCCATGCGCGGGCTGCTTCGAAAGTTGCGCTGTGATGACTATAAGACGCTTGTCGCGGCGAGTTCCATCATACGTCCCGGAGTGGCGAAATCAGGCATGATGAGGCAGTATATACAACGTTTTCATGACCCGCAACACATTGATTATCTGCATCCTGTGCTTAAAGAGCAGCTTGAGGAGACCTACGGCGTGATGGTATATCAAGAAGACGTTCTGAAGGTGTGTCATCACTTCGCAGGTCTCGACCTTGGTGATGCCGATGTCCTGCGCCGCATGATGAACCACAAAAGCCGTCGCAAAGACGAGATGACGGAGCTGACGAAAAAGTTTTTTGACAACTGTAAATCAAGGGGTTACAGCGATAAAGTGACCCGTGAGGTGTGGCGGCAGATAGAGTCGTTTGCAGGTTATTCATTCTCGAAAGCGCATTCGGCGTCGTATGCTGTGGAGAGCTTCCAGAGCTTGTTTCTGAAAGCGTATTTCCCGCTCGAGTTTCAGGTGGCAGTGATAAACAACTTCGGTGGTTTTTATCCTACATGGGTGTATTTCAATGAGTTGCGTCGGCAAGGAGGCATTGTCCATCTGCCGTGTGTCAACATGAGTGAGTATCTGACCTCGCTTCATGGCAAGGTGGCGTACATCGGCTTTGTGCATCTGCAAGGGCTTGAGGCTGAGTTTGCGCAAAGCATTGTCAATGAACGGATTACAAATGGGAAATATCGCGGCTTAGCCGACTTCATGGAGCGGCTGCATCCGAAGATGGAACAGATGACGATTCTGATTCGCAGCGGCGCTTTCTTGTTTACTGGAAAAAGCAAGCCTACATTACTCTGGGAAGCCCATGCCTACAACGGAAAGATGTCGTCTTACCGTAACAAATTCCATGGGATGCGAGGCCTTGTCCAAGAGACTCAGTTCAGGTTTTCACACGACACTTTTGGCATGCAAAACCATGATTATCAGCTGCCTGTAATGAACAGTCAGCCACTTGAAGACGCTTACGATGAAATGGAATTGTTTGGCTTCCCGGTCACGCTGACATGGTTCGACATGTTGAAAACGCGCTTCCGGGGAGAGGTCTTTGCTAAAAACATGATGCAATACGTTGGAAATCAATATCGTATGCTTGGGAAGCTGGTCAGTTTGAAATATGTGAAGACCTCGAAGGGCGAACTGATGCATTTTGCCAATTTTTTGGATGCCAACGGCGACGTTTTTGATGCCACAATCTTTCCTAACGTGTTGAAAATGTATCCGTTCCAAGGCGACGGCATCTATCTCATGCTTGGCAAAATTGTAGAGGAGTTCGGTCACCCCAGCATTGAGGTGCAAAAAATGGCGAAAATGGAGATTAAGGAGAATGTTTATAGGTTATAGGTTATTGTTTATTGTTTACTGTTTACCGTTTACTGTTTAAACTTCTAACTAAATGTCAAGTCCTGGTGCGTCGACGTTTAGCATGTTATAGAGATCGTCGATTCCCATGCTGTCGAGTTCGCGTTGTACGTATGGAGCATGCTTGCCTTCTTCTGGTTTGAAACCGTCATTATGAATCTCGTTTTTCAAGAAATTGTTGAGCTTTTCGAAAACTTGGTCGTTCAAATCCCAGCAGAAATATTGGTCACTGTCGGTGAAAAAATCGAAGATGTCTTTTCCGTGTTCGCGGCGCACTCCGTGGAAGTTGTCGGCTACGATGTAACGCCTCAGACCCAAAGGGTAGAGGTCGGTGATGAGCTCGCATTCGTCCTGAAGCGACAGCGAACACACGCCGTTGTCGTTGATTTTAAACTCGCCGCCAATGCGCGGACGATGTTTTTTGTAGTAAAAATCTTTCGCTTTCAGCGCGTCATCCTCACTAGGAAAACGCATGTAAAAATCATAGTATTTATGCTCCATTTCAGGGATTTTTCATTTTTGAAGTGCAAAAATACGAAAAAAAATGAGCGTCGTATGAAAAATTTTTGTATTTTTACAAACTTAAAAAATAATTAAGGTGTATTAAGTGAAAAATTGTAATTGGCCATTTTAAATCATTCATTAGCAATAATTTACGGTCTTTGACAATTTTTAAACGAAAAAAAAGAAAATAAAAAATATTAAAAAATGAAGAAATTATTTGTTTTAATTGCTGCCCTTGTGGTTTTCGCAGGACAGATTTTTGCTGCTCCAGTTGATGTCAATACGGCAAAAGAACTTGGAGTTAAGTATTTGAAAAACAACGTTTTATCGGCTAAGGACATTGTCGATGCACAGCTTGTTTATACTTTGAGCAATGAAAATGATGTGCCTTATCTCTACGTTTTTAACCATGAGAATGGTTTCGTGATTGTCGCCGCTGACGACCGCGCTTATCCTATCTTGGGTTATGGCGAGGGCGTTTTCGATGTTAACAACATCCCTGACGGCTTGCGTTATTACCTCGGTTTTTATGGCCGTCAGATTCAGTATGCCATTGATAATGAATGGACTGCTGACGAGGAGGTGGCTGCGCAATGGGAGCTTCTCCGCAAGGAAGGTGTCACTATGAAGACAAGAATGGAAAAATCTGTGAATCCGCTTCTTTCAACAACTTGGAATCAGGATTATCCTTATAACTATTATGCTCCGTCTTGCACCAGCTATTGGTTGGGCAATCACTGCTATGCCGGTTGTGTGGCTACGGCTATGAGCCAGGTGATGAAGTTCTGGAACTGGCCTGAGACAGGTGTTGGCGAGCATTCTTACAACACCAGCACTTATCCTGGTGGCGGTGCTGCTTTGTCGGCAAACTTCGGTGAGACCACCTACAACTGGTCGATTATGCCTAACCAGCTTGGCTCGCAGGCTAATGAAGCAGCTCAGGCTGTGGCTCTTTTGATGTATCACTGCGGCGTCTCTGTCAATATGGACTTCACACCTCAGGGTAGCGGTGCTCAGACAGGTGATGTCCCTACCGCATTGAGCGAATACTTCAGATATGGCGAATGCGCTAATATGAAAAGCCGTGACTCATATTCAAAAGCGAAATGGGAAGACATGCTTATGGCACAATTGGACCGCGGCATCCCATTCGTCTATGCCGGCTCCGACACTGACGGTGGCCATGCCTTCAACTGCGACGGCTACAACAACAACCGCATGTTCCACTTCAACTGGGGCTGGAGCGGTCAATACAACAACTATTATCAAATCGACGCATTGAATACCGGCAACGGCTCCTTCAATTTATATCAGAGAGCCGTGTTTGATATCATGCCTGATTATGTCTATGACGCCATGCTTCCGGCTATCGAGACTTTGACAGCAGAAGTGGCAGACGCAGTCACCAAGAATGTTGAAGTGAGCTGGCAGGTCCCAACAACATCTGTTTCAGGTGCCAACCTCACATCTATCCAACAGATTGTGCTGAAACGCAACGGCGAGACAATTCAGACCTACAGCAATCCTCAGCCAGGCGCCATCGTCACATATAATGACGAACTTGCCGAATATGGCGCATATACCTATTCAATCGTTGGTATCAACAATGACTATGAAGGTGAGACGTTCTCACAAAGTGTTATGGCAGGTCCAAGCTGCACATGGAAATTCGTTTGCCAGACCACAAGTTTCCAAGGCTGGAACGAAGGCAAAGTGCAGGTCGTTGGTGGGAATGGCGCTATATTTAAAGAAATCACGATGACATCATCATCACCATTAAGCGAAAAAGTGGTGTTCCCGGAAGGCGACTTCTCATTGAACTGGGTGGCTCCTGCATCAACAGTGTCATCAATCACAATCACTTTGAAAAACTCAGCCAACCAGACAGCCTACACATTTACAGGCTCTTCATCACAGCTCAACGGAACAATCTTCTCTGGCAACAACGACTGCCCGAACTGCACCGCACCTACAGGATTTGCCGGTGAGTTTACATATCAGGAAGGCACAAGCGGATCACTCCTCTCATGGAATTGCGATTATGCTCCTTCAAAATTCAAGATTTACAGAAGTGAAGACGGCGTTGAATATGCTGAAATCGGCAACGTTGAAGGCGACGTTCATGAATATTTCGACGCTATTGAAAATGGCACCTATTATTATAAGGTGACAGCTTACAGTTCAGCATGCGAGTCAAATCCGGCAATAACACCAGATGATGTTGACTATGTGACAGTCTTGGTGGCTTCAGTGGCTGAAAACTCAATCAATGCAAGAGTCTATCCTAACCCTACAACAAACAGAGTGAAGATCGAAGCTGAGAACCTGAATACCGTGATGGTGTTTAACCTCGTCGGTCAGAAAGTCATTGAGGTGAATGTCAATAGCGATGAGTGCGTTATCGACATGCAGGAGTTCGGAACAGGCATCTACATGGTGAAAATCATGACAGCAACAGGCTCTACAACACAGAAAATCTCAGTAATAGAATAAAAATCAACAAACAGTTTATTAATCTAATTTTAATTAAAGATGAAAAAATTATTAACATTGGTGATTGCTGTAGTCCTCGGGATGAGCGCATTATTTGCAAATCCTGTTGATGTTACTACAGCTAAATCGTTAGGACAGATGTTTGTCCAGGCGACTTTTGAAAAGACAATGAGAGCTGATCTTGAGCTGTACTACACAGTTACGTCAGACAACGGTCAACCTTGTGTCTACGTTTTTAACATCGGTAACGAAGGTTTCGTTATGGTAGCTGCATCTGACAATGTGCGTCCTATTCTCGCTTATTCAGAGAACGGCCCATTTGATGCAAGTAACCCTTACAACGGCGCTATGTTCATGCTTGAGACTTACAAAAACAGTATCAGCTATGCTATCGAGAAAGACATTAACGCTACTCCTGAAATCGCAGGTCAATGGGAATCATTGCGCAACAGCGGCAAGTTGAGTAACAAGAGAGCTAAGACTGTTGGACCACTCGTTCAGACCAAGTGGAATCAGAACAGCCCTTATAACCTTTATGCTCCACAATCATCAGCACAGGGTGCTCCTGGTGGACGTTGCTATGCAGGTTGCGTCGCAACAGCCATGAGCCAGGTTATGAAATACTGGAATCATCCTATCCAGGGCGAAGGCAGCCACTCATACTACTGCCCAGGTTATGGTCAGCAGTCAGCAAACTTCGGCGCCACCACATATCAATGGGATCTTATGCCAAGATCATTGAGTGGCGCATCACAGGAACAGATTGAGGCTGTTGCAACACTCATGTATCACTGTGGCGTTGCAGTTGATATGAGCTTCGCTCCTGATGGCAGCGGCGCATACTCACAAGATGTTCCAGGTGCCATGGCAGACTACTTCGATTATGACTACTGCGTCCAGAAACAAAGAAGTTCACACTCTCTCGCCAGCTGGATTAACTTGCTTAAGGCTGAATTCGACCTCGGTCGTCCTGTTTACTATTCAGGACATAGCTCAGAAGGCGGCCACGCTTTCGTCGCTGACGGCTATAATGAGGATGACTTCATCAGCTTCAACTTCGGATGGAGTGGCTCTGACGACGACTGGTATGCAGTCGACGCTATCGATTACAACCAGGGCGCAGCAGCCATCTTCAACTATGTTCCAACAGCTGTCTATCAGAACACAGTCCAGGCTCCAACCAATGTTACAGCAACAAAGACTAGCGAATTGGCACAGGAGGCGGTAATTACTTGGACAAACCCAACCAAGACCATGAACAACCAGACTCTCACATCTATCGACCAGATTGTTGTGACAAGAGAAGACAAAGTCATCTACACCGTTGATAACCCAACACCAGGTGCAAACCTGAGCTTCGTTGATGAACACGTTCCTTGCTACAGCACATTTGAATATAGAGTGTACGCAGTTAAGGACGGCGTGAACGGCGTTTTCGGTACAGCTACAGAGTCATTCGGCCCAACATGCGAATGGAAGATCGTCGCCACATCATCAAATATGCAGGGATGGAAGAACGGTTACATCGTAGCTTACGATGGCGCTGGCAATGAAATCGACAGATTCACCATGACAAGCAGCAACCCTACAACTTATAGCATCCAGATGACACTTGGTAAAGTGTACTTCGGATGGAAAGCCGGCTCAGACAATGTGTCACTCACATACAAGATCAAGGATTCAACAGGAAATATCGTTTGCCAGTATGAAGGAAACTCGTCTGATATTCCGGAAGGAACCTTCTATTCGGGCAACAACGGCTGCGGCAATGCTGCTCCAACATCAGTTCCTGCAAATTTGCACGCTACAACAGACGGTGACAATATCATCCTCACCTGGGAAGGCACTGCAAAAGATAACTTCGGCTTCAACATCTATCGTGACGGTTTGCTTTGCGAACTCTCACATTCTAACGAATTCGTCGATGAAGCTCCAGCAATCGGCGGTCACTGCTATCAGGTCTGTGTCCTCGGCGAAGGCGGCGAGTCAGAACTTTCAAACGAGGCTTGCGGTACAGCTGGCGAAGGCTGCGACGCTGCAAAGAATGAATGGTACTACATCCAGTCAAACGGCAAACCGGCTATCACATGGGAAGCCCCAGATAATACTGAAGGTTTGGAAGCTTACTTCATCTACAGAAAAGTTAATGAAGACGGCGAATACGAACGTATCAAGATCGTTGCTCCAAACAAGACAGAATACAAAGAGACCAAAGCTCTTGAATTTGGTAACTGGTACTATTACAGAGTGGTTGCTTACTATAAGGCAATCGAATGCTACTCAGCACCAGCAAAAGCTATGTATAACAACGATTATTTCGTAAAGATTTACTACAGCCCAGAAGGTGTTGACGAGAGCATGGCTCAGGGTATCGAGATGTATCCTAACCCAGTGAAAGACATGCTTACAGTGAAAGCTGAAGGCCTCAGCAACGTGGTTGTCTACAACTCAGTCGGACAGAAAGTGTTTGAACAGAATGTCGATGCTGAAGAGACAACAATCAACACAGGTAGCTTCGAGGCTGGTATCTATATGGTTCGCATCATTGCCAACGGCAACGAAGTGACACGTAAGATCTCAGTTGTTAAATAGTTTACGGTTTACGGTTTACAGTTTAAAGAGCGCGAGGCGACGGTAAGATTTGCTTAGCGCTCTTTTTCTTTAAAATATTAACCATGAAAAGAATCTTATTGATAATCATCGCTTTGTTGGCACTTAACACTCTGACAGCTAATCCTGTCGATGTTGACAAAGCTCAGGGCCTTGCCCGGAAATTCGTCGCATCTCATTTTGAGATTCAGAACAGAAATCTTGACGTGACGCTGGCATATACTGCTTATGCTGACAGAAACGAGACATGTTTTTATGTCTTCAATGTCGGAAATCAGGGCTTTATAATCTTGTCGGCTGATGATTCCTATCGTCCGATTATAGGTTATTCAGAGAACGGCAATTTTGATATCAACAATATTCCTCCTGCGCTGCGCGATTATCTTGATGGTATCGTTGAGGTCAGGGGTATGAGAAGCCGTTCGTCGATGAATGCCGCGGCTCCTGACGTCGCCGCGGACTGGCAGATGCTCGAAAAGAACGGACGTCTCGTCTCAAGACATGGCGGCAGAGGCGTCGACTACCTCGTGCAGACACAATGGGACCAGAGCTATCCATATAACTATTACTGTCCGGAAGATTCTGCCGGCTCACATGGTCATACCTATGTAGGTTGTCTCGCCACTGCAATGGCACAGCTGGTGACGTTCTGGAAATATCCGGAACACGGAAACGGCAGCCACTGCTATATACACGAAGACTACGGTGAAATATGCGCTGACTTCGAGAACTCCTATTATGACTGGGATCACATGGCAAACAAACTCAATGAGAACTCACCTCTTGAAGAGATTCAGGCTGTTGCATTGATTAGCTTCCACTGCGGTGTCATGATTGACATGGGCTATGGTCCTGACGGTAGCGGCGGCGGCTCCGGAGGCATCCCCAGCGCTTTGCATACTTATTATAACTATAGCGACGCCAATATCCAACGTCGTCGCGATGACTACAAGACTGAGATTTGGAAAAGCATGGTACGCGAACAGTTCGACATGGGCTGGCCGATGTATTACGGCGGCTGCGAAGAAGACGGCTGCCACGCCTTCGTCTGCGACGGTTACGACGACTACGATTTGTTCCATTTCAACCTCGGATGGGGCGGCAGCTCCGACGGATGGTATCTCATCGATGATGCCCCGTACACTCATCCTGCCGACGCTATGTTCAACTTCGTGCCTCAGGTGGTTTACGACGCCACTCCAAGCGCCCCGACAGACCTTGTCGTGACAACGGAATCCGACACATCGTTCGATGCAACATTGACTTGGACCAACCCTACGACATATCTCGACGGCACCCCAATGACCGATATCGAAAAAATCGTCGTCATGCGTAACAGCAAGGTCTGCCACGAGATTACAGAAGGCATCGTCGCCGGACAGCAGATGACTATCACCGACCACGTGCCATATTACGACAGCTACGAATATAAAGTTTTCGCTGTCAGCAACGGTCGTAACGGCAAACAGGTTCTGCGGAGAGATATTGCTTTTGGACCTGCATGCGACTGGAGAATCGTGATGACATCAACAGATTATTATGGCTGGAAAGATAACTATATCTCGATTTACAACATGGCTAACACAGAAGTCGCTCAGATGACCCTTACCTCATCGACACCGCAAGCAGCTCATGTCGATGTGCCGGTTGGACGCGTCAAATTCGGCTGGGCCGCATCAAACGACACCATCGACAATATCTCATTTAATATCTATAACTCACAGAACGTCAGTCTGTTCTCGTTCTCTGGCTCGACAGCTGAAATGAATGAAGGAGTGTTCCTTGAGGTCAATAACGGCTGCGGCAACACTGGCGTTTGTGGCGCCCCAACTGATTTGGAAGGCACCGCTGATGGCGAAGATATCATCCTCGAATGGAACGGCTCACTGACCAATGCATACGCTTTCTGCATCTATCGCGATGATGTTATCTATCAGATGGTTACAGATAATTCTCAGCCTTACGTTGACCATTATACCGATGGACTTGGACATTGCTATAATGTCAGCGTACTTTGCGAAAACGGTGAGACTGAATTGTCAGAAATGAACTGTGTCAGCGTTGGTGACGCTTGCAATCCGGCAAGAAACGTTTGGTATTACATCCAAAATAGCGGAAAACCTGCCATTACATGGGAGGCACCTGAAAACACGGAGAATCTCAGTGCATATTTCGTCTACAGAAAATGCAATGAAGATGGCACATACCAGCGTGTAAAGATTGTGTCTGCTAACAAATTTGAATATAAGGAGACTGCTCCGCTTGAATATGGTAACTGGTATTATTACAAAGTTATAGCATTCTATCAGGATTTAGATTGCTACTCAATTCCGGCTCAGGCAAGGTATAACAACGAGTATTATGTAAAATTGTACTATTCTCCTGATAATATTGGTGAGAATGAAACTCAAAACATTGAGATTTACCCAAATCCTGCAAAGGATATGTTGACTGTCAAGGCGGAAAATCTTAGCAGTGTCGCGATTTATAACTCAATTGGACAGAAAGTGTTTGAACAGAATCACGATGCTAATGAGATGACAATAAATACAAACGATTTTGAATCAGGAATTTACATGGTTCGAATAGTCGCTGATGGTCATGAAATGATACGGAAAGTTTCAGTGATGAAATAAAAAAAAATCGGGATTTAATCCCGATTTTTTTTATTGTTTGCGTTCCCAAGTCTCGAACTTGTAACTGCAGTCAATCTGCGGGTCTTCGTCAATGACCTTCAAATCGATGAGGTCGTAATTGCTGAAGTTGATGATAGGGAAGAAGGTGTCGGCCTCGAAGTCTTTGTCGATGCGTGTGAGATAAAGCTTGTCAGCCATCGGCAGGAACTGTTCGTAAATCATTCCGCCGCCGATGATGAAGACCTCCTCTTCGTTAAACACCATCTTCATGGCATCCAAAACAGAATTGGCCAATTCGAAACCTTCCGGCGCTTCGTTTAATCGAGTTGAGATTATGATGTTGCGGCGTTTGGGCAGAGGCTTCTGATTAGGCAGCGACATATAGGTTTTGTAACCCATTATCACGGTGTGCCCTGATGTCACCTCCTTGAAATGTTTCAGGTCGTTCGACAGATGCCAAATCAAGTCGCCGCCCTTGCCGATGGCACGGTTCTTCGCCATCGCTACTATTATTGAGATTTTTGTTTTCATATCGAGACCTCCGCCTTGATTGCATCCCAAGGATTATAATTTTCCAAGGTAAAATCCTCGTATTTGAAATCAAACAGACTTTTGACTTCAGGGTTTAACTTCATCGTCGGAAGCGGTCGCGGCTCGCGTGAGAGCTGCAGCTTAACCTGTTCCATGTGGTTGTTGTAGATATGCACATCGCCGAATGTGTGGACGAAATCGCCAGGTTCGAGTCCGCATACCTGTGCCATCATCATTGTCAATAACGAATATGACGCGATGTTGAACGGCACGCCGAGGAACACGTCGGCTGAGCGTTGGTAGAGCTGGCACGACAGTTTGTTGTTTGCCACATAAAACTGGAAAAAGGCATGGCATGGTGGCAGTGCCGCCTTACCTGCAGCCACGTTCTTGGCGAAGTCCTTCTCATGCTCATCTGGCAGGACGCTCGGGTTCCAGGCTGTCACAATGTGACGGCGGCTGTTCGGGTTGTTTTTGATGCTGTCGATGACCTGCTGGATCTGGTCGATGCCTTCGTTGTTCCAGTTACGCCACTGAGCGCCGTACACCGGACCGAGGTCACCGTCGGCATTAGCCCATTCGTCCCAGATCGATACTTTATGGTCATGAAGATATTTTATGTTTGTGTCGCCGGCGATGAGCCATAGCAACTCGTAGATTATCGATTTCAGGTGAACCTTTTTCGTGGTCACGAGCGGAAAGCCTTCTGAGAGGTTAAACCTCATCTGATGCCCGAAAATACTGATCGTTCCGGTGCCTGTGCGGTCGCCTTTCTGCACGCCCTCGTCAAGGATTCGTTGAAGTAGGTCTAAGTATTGTTTCATTTTACCAATTTGGTATTATAATTTTCTTTAAACACTATTGCGAACAATATTCCCACTACCAATGCGAATACTGCGAATGTGTACCACGCATTTGACCATCCAAATATCAGCTCGCTGAAGTTTTTAATGCCGTCAATGCCTCCAATGAAGTGTTTTACCACCCAACCGGCTGCGTAGGCACCAATGGTCGCGCCGAAACCGTTGGTCATCATCATAAACACACCCTGTGCACTGTTTCTGATGCTCACGTCAGTGTTCTGGTCGACAAACAAGGAACCGCTGATGTTGAAGAAATCGAAAGCGACGCCGTAAACTATCATCGAGAGGATGAGCAGCACGAGGCCGAAGCCTTCCGGACCACCCGCTCCAAGGAAGGCGAAGCGAAGGAACCATGCCATAAATGAGATAATCATCACTTTCTTAATGCCATATCTGCGGAGGAAGAATGGGATTAGCAAGATGCACAATGTCTCTGAAATCTGTGAGATTGATGAAAGGAAAACGTTGTGCTTCACGATGAATGCGTTGGCATAATCCGGATTGAATCCGAAATCATCCAGGTAAGTGGTGGCGAAGCCGTTGGTAACCTGCAGGCACATGCCGAGAAGGAATGAGAAAATGAAGAAGATACACATCTTTTTCTCTTTGAACAATGCGAAGGCGCGGAGACCGAGAGCATCGACGATAGAGCCTTTCTGGACATTTTTGTTCACAGGACATGCTGGTAATGTGAAAGCATAAAAACCTAATATGACGCTCCACGCTGCCGAGAGGTACAGCTGCATATAGCTGTCCTTGTATCCTGTAAAGTTGACGATCCACATCGAGGCGATGAATCCGATGGTGCCGAACACGCGGATAGGAGGGAAACTCTTGACGATATCCAAGCCTGCTTTCGACAAGGCGTTGTACGACACTGAGTTACCCAGTGCTATCGTAGGCATGAAAAACGCCACACTGATGGCATAATATGGGAAAATCTGTCCGAATCTGAGGTCACTGCCGTATTGCATTCCCATATAACCTGCCATAGCCATGAAGATGGCTGCCAGAAAATGGCATATTCCAAGCAGTTTCTGCGCCGGGATCCAGCGGTCGGCGACGATACCCATCAAGGCTGGCATAAACAGTGATACGATGCCTTGGATGGCGAAAAATGAACCGATTTTGGCGTCAAGATCGATATTGTCGAGATATACGCCAAGCGAACACAAATAAGCTCCCCATACTGCAAAGATAAGGAAGTTCATCACGATTAAACGAAACTTAATCCCTTTCATATTTTAATGATTTTTTGTTGTTTCATGATTATTTCGAAGTGTTTTCATCCGTTTCAACACGTTTTATCTCAAAAATCGCGTCGCGGAGGATGACTGCCTTCTCGAAATCCTCGTTTTCAACGGCCTCGTCGAGCTGTTCCTGAAGCTGTTTGAGCGTGACCTCGCCCTTGTTGCTCTTGTTTTCATCACCGTCCTTAGCTTCTTCAATCTCGCTGTCCTCAATCACAATGCCTGTCTCAGTCATCACGTCTTCATTGGCGTAAATCGGGCACCTGAAACGCAGTGCCAAAGCGATGGCATCGGAGGCTCTGGCGTCGATAACGGTGGTCAGACCGTCTTTTTCACAAACCAGTTCCGCATAGAAAACCCCATCGAGGTAACGGTCAATGCAAACTTCCCTTATATTAATAAGGTACACATCGGCGAAAGCTTTGAAAAGGTCGTGGGTGAGGGGGCGTTTGCCCTTGTGATTTTCGGCGGCGAGTGCAATCGATTGAGCCTCAGCACTTCCGATGATGATAGGCATCTTCAGCTTAGAGCCTTTTTCGCTCAAAAGCAAAGCATACGCGCCACTTTGCGACGACGTATATGTCAATCCGATTTCCTCAAGCACAATCTTATTCATTCTACAAAAATACGAAAAAATCTTTGACGGACGATGCTAAAAATAATTTTTAATAAAATTAAATTTTTTTCTTTGATAAGAAAAATATTATTCGGAACTTTGCAAGTTGAAAACATTGAAAAAAAGTAAATAGTAGTAAAAATAATTATTAATTAAAAATTTTGCGTATGAATTGGGTAATTTATTTGGTTCTCGCAGCGTCAATTTTGGCTTTGTCATTTGCTTTTTATTTCTATAAAAGCATGATAAAGAGTGACGAGGGAACGGATTTAATGAAAAAGATCGCTTCGCACGTCAGAAGAGGTGCTATGGCGTATCTCAAGCAACAGTACAAGGTCGTCATCATCGTGTTTATCGTGTTGGCGGTGTTGTTTTTTGTGATGAGCCTGTTCGACTTACAGAACGGTTGGGTATGGTTCGCCTTCCTCACCGGAGGTTTCTTCTCAGGTTTGGCAGGATTCTTCGGAATGAAGACCGCTACTTATGCCTCAGCACGTACCGCTAACGCAGCTCGTAAGTCGTTGAACAACGGTTTGCAGGTGGCTTTCCGTTCAGGTGCTGTCATGGGTCTCGTGGTCGTCGGCCTCGCACTCCTCGACGTGTCGGTTTGGTTCATCGTCCTTGATTATTTCATTGGTGTTGAGAATCACTTGGTTATCATCACAACAACCATGTTGACATTCGGTATGGGTGCTTCAACACAGGCTTTGTTCGCCCGTGTCGGTGGCGGTATCTACACCAAAGCCGCTGACGTCGGCGCTGACCTCGTCGGTAAGACAGAGTACAATATCCCTGAGGATGACCCGCGTAACCCTGCAACAATTGCTGATAACGTCGGTGATAACGTCGGTGACGTCGCCGGTATGGGTGCTGACCTTTATGAGTCATATGCAGGTTCAATCCTTGCAACAATGGCACTCGGTGCATCAGCATTTGCAACATCAGCAATCGAAGGCATGCAGATGAAAGCGGTGTTCGCTCCTATGCTCATCGCTGCAGCAGGCGTTCTCCTCTCATTGATCGGTATCTTCATGGTCCGTACAAATGAAGGCGCTGGCATGAAACAGCTTCTCGGCGCATTGAGCCGCGGTACTAACACAGCCGCCGTCCTCATCGCAGTAGCTACATTCTGCATCATGTACTTCCTTTTCGGAAAAGAAGAAGCTAACCCTAACATGTGGTGGCAGGTCTCATTGTCAGTGGTCGTCGGACTTCTGGCAGGTGTCATCATTGGTAAAGCTACAGAATACTACACTTCACAGAGCTATAAACCGACACAGAAGGTCGCCGAAAGCTCGAAGACAGGTCCTGCAACAGTTATCATCTCAGGTCTCGGACTCGGTATGCTTTCAACAGCTATCCCGGTTGTGACAGTAGGTTGCGCTATCATTTTGGCATACCTCTGCGCTAATGGATTCCATATCGCATTCACAGCTCAGAACCTCTCAATGGGTCTCTATGGTATCGGTATCGCCGCTGTCGGTATGCTTTCGACACTCGGTATCACCCTTGCAACTGACGCTTACGGTCCTATCGCCGACAACGCCGGTGGTAACGCCGAGATGAGCGGTCTCGACCCGGAAGTTCGTCAGCGTACAGACGCTCTCGATGCTCTCGGAAACACCACAGCAGCAACAGGTAAGGGCTTCGCTATCGGTTCAGCCGCTTTGACAGCTCTCGCACTTTTGGCATCATACGTCGAAGAAATCAAACTCGCACTCATCCGTGTGGGTCAAGACCTTCCTAATGGCGTTGAGTCAGCAAAGGCAACATTGGTTGACTTCATGGAGGCTTACAACGTCAACCTGATGAACCCGGTCGTGTTGGTCGGTGTGTTCATCGGTGCTATGATGGCATTCGTGTTCTGCGGCATGACAATGAACGCCGTGGGTCGCGCTGCACAGAAGATGGTTGAAGAGGTGCGTCGTCAGTTCAGCACCATCAAGGGAATCCTTGAAGGTAAGGCAGAACCTGACTACGAGCGCTGCGTTGCTATCTCTACAAAGGGTGCACAGCGTGAGATGCTCGTTCCTTCAATCCTCGCTATCCTCGTCCCGATTCTCACAGGCTTGGTACTCGGCGTTCCCGGTGTCCTCGGTCTGTTGATCGGCGGTCTCGCCACAGGCTTCGTGTTGGCAGTGTTCATGGCTAACTCAGGCGGTGCTTGGGATAACGCTAAGAAATATGTTGAAGAAGGCAACTTCGGAGGCAAAGGCTCAGAAAATCATAAGGCTACAGTGGTTGGCGACACCGTCGGTGACCCGTTTAAAGACACATCAGGCCCATCATTGAACATCCTCATCAAGCTGATGTCGATGGTTTCAATCGTGATGGCAGGCTTGACAGTCACATGCCACCTGCTGTAAGATAAGGTTTTTGAAAAAGAAAAAGGGGTGAATTTATTCGCCCCTTTTTTGTTTTCTACACATAAAATAAATTCCTGCAATCACAAACGGGATGCTTAGCCATTGTCCCATGTCAAGCGTCATCGAATTCTCAAATTCCACTTGTGGCTGCTTTATGAATTCAATCAAGATTCGTGAACCGAAAACCACGGTGCAGAAGAAACCGAAGAAAAATCCCGGTCGTTTGTTGACGGTGTCTTTCTTGAAGAAAAGATACATAAGTATCACAAATACTATAATGCAAATCAGCGCTTCGTAGATCTGTGTCGGGTGGCATGCCGGGATGGCGTCGATAGGAGTGCCCGGAGCCCAGTCGCGCACGAACTTAAATCCCCAAGGCAACGTTGTCTCGTATCCGTAAATCTCAGAATTCATGAGGTTTCCGATGCGTATGAAAGCACCGCCGATGGAGACGGGAATCACAATCCTGTCCAAAATCCAGATATACGGTTTCTTTATTTTTCTTGAATAAATAAACAGTCCGATGAGGATGCCGATGGCGCCTCCGTGACTGGCCAGACCACCTTCCCAGATGTAGAGAAAACGTATAGGCTCGGCAAAATAATACTCCGGTTCATAGAAAAGACAATGCCCCAAACGCGCCCCGACGATAGTGAAAACAAGCATGTTGATGGTGAGCTTGTCCAAAAGTTCATCGCTGAGTTTCTCTTTTCGGTACACTTTGCGCATGATATAATATCCGACGATGAATACCATCGCCCAAAGTAGTCCGTACCAAGCAATAGGGCGTCCGCCGAGGAGCGGGAAACCGTCGGGGAACGTTAAAATATACGGGTTTACATCCCAAACAATGTAGTTTGCTATCATTTTAATCCAAATTTTTTATCCAATTTTGTATGAAAATATCAATATTCTCTTCGTTGTCGTTAAATTTTTCTTTTAGAGAAATCTTTGGTGTTGTGACCTTATCTAATTGAAAGTCAGATTGTTTGCACCAGTTGAAATAACCTTCTTTCCCAAGATGGTAGGCGAGATACTCTTGTTCTGTCTGCCCGGGTGTGGGGACGAGGTAAGCGGTTCTGTCGAGTCTCACAAGGTCCATCAACGACGAATACCCGCCTCGGCAAATGATATGTTCCGAACTGTTTACAAGTTTTACAAACATCTCGTCGTCAACGTGGTTAAACACGCTTATATTGGGAGAGACGTCGCGTACAAGGTCGTTTGATTCCGGTTTTGCTCTGAGAATCAATACGTTATCTTTGATTTCTTTTGCCTGTTTTAAAACGATGTCTTCAAACATCGTGCGTTGTGGTTCGGGGCCGGAAAGAATCACGAGATATTTGTTTGGTTTTTCTGTATCGTATTGATTATCAGCGTTGAATCGGCTTAAAATGCCCAAATATGATATTTTAAAACGTTTGATTGCCGGATGCGACAGTCTGCCACCCAATGCAGGGGCATTTTCGTCATCGGGGACCCATACTTCATCATATTTCTTGATGTAGCTGTTGTTGAAGAAATTAATAATAGGGGAGGCCCACCGCCAGATTTTTGGTGTCCGGATATGCAACTGGTGTGTAATGAATACCGAATGAACATGTTTGCTCCAGCAACCAAAGCGATTGTCGGAAATCACAATGTCGATATTGCGGTTTTTAACAATAGTCTCAATGGTTTTGTGATCTCTTCTGAAATCTTTCAATGCGCCAGGGAATGAGGCTAACATCTTGAGAACCTGCGAGTTTGATTTGCTGTACTTCGGGTCAAATCCGGGAAACTCGATGAATTTCAAGTCAGGGAAAGCCCTTTGTAGGAACGCGAGAGGCCCTTTGTCAGCTGCGATAATAACCCTGTGACCTTGTTTTTGCAAAGCCTTAATTATTGGTACACAGCGAGTTGCATGGCCGAGCCCCCAATTTAACGGACATATAAGGATCTTCTTTCCCAAAGCGATAATTTTTTGCAAATATAACGATATTATTGATAGCCAAGTATATTTTGAAATGTTAAATTTTTTTAACAATTGTTAAAAATAATTAACATAAATTGCAGAAAAAAGGTGGCGAACCTATTGAAAATGTTCTTAATTTTGCGACATGACAGAACAAAAACTATACGAAATCGCTCTTACTCTTATTCCATATATTGGGGTCGTGAACGGTAAGAAGTTGGTCGCCTACTGCGGAGGCGCCGAGGCGGTGTTTTGTGAGAATAAAAACGCTTTGAGGCAGATAAGCGGAATACACGAAAACATTATCAAAGGCATTGATTCTAAAGAAGTTATGACTCGCGCTGAGGAAGAAATGATGTTCATTGAGAAGAATGGCATAAAGCCGTTGTTTTATCTCGACAAGGATTATCCGAAACGGCTTCAGCACTGTCACGACAGCCCTATGATGCTCTATTATAAAGGTAATGCCGATTTGAATGCAGAAAAAACTGTCGGCATTGTCGGCACTCGAAATATTACTGATTATGGGAGATATGTTGTGGAGAAACTAATTGAGGATTTGGCGACTGATAATGTGATGATAATCAGCGGTTTGGCGTATGGTGTTGATGCTGCGGCGCACAGAGCTGCTTTGAAATATGACCTTGCTACCGTAGGTGTGCTGGGACACGGGATGCAAACTATTTATCCGGCAGAAAACAGGAAATTATCAACAAACATGATTGAGAAAGGAGGTATATTGACAGAGTTTGTCAGCGGGACGCAACCGGACAGGGAGAATTTTCCGAAACGCAACAGAATAGTGGCAGGAATGGTCGATTGTCTTGTGGTCATCGAAAGTGCACTGAAGGGCGGTGCCATGATAACTGCCGAAATCGCCAATTCATACGACCGGGAAGTGTTCGCAATGCCAGGAAGAGTAGGCGATATTTATAGCGAGGGATGTAATCAGCTGATAAAGACAAATAAAGCGAATCTCTTGGTTAATGCAGCGGATATCAGATATGTGATGCGTTGGGATGTTGATACCAAGGTAGTCGCGAAACAAATGCGTCTGTTCCGTGACTTCAGTGAAGATGAGAAAAAAGTGATGGATGTCTTCGCGGAAAACAATGTTGTTCATATTGATGACATTATAATTGGTACGGATTTGTCGCCTTCAAAAATAGCGTCAATACTGCTTTCATTGGAGTTTGACGGTGTTTTGACAGCGCTGCCAGGAAAACGTTATCAAAAGTTGTAGCATAATTCAATAAAAATCTGTACCTTTGCATCGTTTTTATTTGCAAAGATGCCGATAGGTAGAGTTATTAAATCAACAGGAAGCTGGTACGATGTCAGAGATGATGCCGGAATGGTCGTTTCATGCCGCTTGAGAGGCAAGATTCGTCTTGATGGACTGCGCACGACAAACCCAGTGGCTGTTGGCGATTTGGTGAATTTTGAGAAAGAACGCGACAAGGATACCTGCGTGATTGACAAAATCCTGCCACGCACAAATGTCATCGTACGTAAATCGGTGAATTTGTCGAAAGAGTCGCATATCATTGCGGCAAATGTCGACCAGGCTATTCTCGTGGCTACAATAGCACAGCCAAGGACTTCGACAGGTTTTATCGATAGGTTTACGGTGACAGCTGAAGCTTATCATATACCAACCATCATTGTGTTCAATAAATGCGATATCTATAATGAAGAACAGAATGCTGTCGCTGAAGAACTGATGAAGGTGTATAATAACATTGGCTATCAGTCGTTTATGGTCTCTGCCAAGACAGGATACAATTGTGATAGACTCGAGAACATCATGAAGGATAAAATCAGTATGTTTTCAGGACATTCTGGAGTGGGGAAGTCGGCATTGGTAAATAGAATGGATCCAAATCTTGACATAAGAGTCGGAGAAATCTCGGAGGTTCATGAAAAAGGTAAGCATACGACGACGTTTGCACAGATGTATGAGCTCTGTTTCGGAGGCTATATCATTGATACTCCCGGTATTAAAGAGTTTGCGCTCTTCGATATGGAAAAAGAGACATTGGCTCAGCGCTTCCCGGAGATGAGAGCCTTGATGCATGATTGCCATTTTAACAACTGCACGCATCTGCATGAACCGCATTGCGCAATCAAAGACGCTGTGGAACAAGGTGTTATCGCTGACTGGCGCTACGAGAACTATTGTAATATGATGGACGATTGAGTATGAGGAAGCTGCTGGTCATATTGATGCTTATGTGTTCTGTAGCGGCGTATGCTCAACAGGAAACAGACTGCTTTGTGGTTTCTAAAATTAATGTGACTGGTAACAACGTGACAAAGATGTCTACCATAAATAGGGAGATGCTTTTTCATGAAGGAGATACTGTCTGTTCCGAAGAAGCTGTCAAAGAAAGCCGCGAAAATCTTGTCAATACAGCATTGTTTAACTTCGTCGACTTCTATTGGACTGACGATACCGTAAAAGAGAATTGTAAGTCACTGACAATCAGTGTGGTGGAACGTTGGTATCTGTGGCCAATACCATATCTGGCTTATGCCGACAGAAATCTGAAATCATGGTTTGAAGCGAATGATCTTTCGCGACTGAGCTATGGTATCGACTTGGTTTACAGAAACTTATGGGGTTTGAAGCATGAACTCGACCTTACGATAATAGGCGGATATAACCAGAATTTTGGCTTGACGTATGACATTCCGTATCTTACCAGTAAACAAAGACTTGGAATGACAGTGTCATCAGGGTTTACACGCGACAGAGAAGTGGCATATATTACTTGGGATGACAGAGTCAAATATTTCAAAGGAGAAGATGAGTATGCTCATGAGTCGTTTTACGCTTATGTGATGCCTTATTACAGATTCGGTTATCGTAACAAGTTGTATTTTCAGATGAGATATGACAACAGGGTGTTTAATGACAGCTTGCCGAGCCTGAATAAGGATTTCGGTAATCCGGAAGGTACACGCTTTCAATACTTTACGTTGTCGGCAGTGTTTAAAAACGACTATCGCGATGATCACAACTATCCTCTCGACGGACATTATTTGGAACTTGAGCTGACAAAAATCGGTTTAGGTGTGATGGATTATGCGCCGGACCTTTTCTATGGTAAAATCACCGCCGATTGGTATACGCCAATAAAAGGCAGGTTTTACTGGGCTTCTAATGTCACGGCAAAGTTATCCGACAGCAACACCGCTCCTTACTTTTTGTCGCAGGGCTTCGGATATAAGAACGATTATGTGAGGACTTATGACCTCTACGTCATCGATGCGCTCAATTACGCAATATGTAAGAATAACTTGAAGTTCGAGATATTGAAACCGGTAACAAAACACATACCAGGTATTAAAAATGACAAGTTTGGGAAAATACATCTGGCATTTTACGCCAACTTGTTCTTTGACTTCGCATATACTTGGGGTGTGGTCATTCCGGAAGGTTCAACAACACGAATCGCAAACCAATGGATATATGGAACAGGCGTGGGAATCGACTTTGTTACATATTACGATAAGGTTTTGCGGTTGGAATATGGTGTGAACGGACTGGGAGAGTTCGGCTTCTTCGTACATCTCGTGGCTCCGATCTAATACGAAAACTGTTTTGTTATGAGAATAGCATTATATGGTAGAGGCTTCGGCCCTGATTATGACGGACTTATGAAAGAAGTCCTGCGCGTTTTGCGCGACGCCGGCACAAAAACGATAGTATACACGTCTCTTATGAATGATATAATGAGATGTGACGCTGAAAATGCTGATTATCAGACATTTAACACATACGAACAGCTGAAGGATAAGGCTGATGTGCTGTTCTCGTTTGGAGGCGACGGCACCATGCTCGATTCTGTTGAATATGTCCGCGACACAGCCATCCCAGTGCTCGGAATAAACATGGGCCGACTCGGATTTCTGTCAAGCGTGTCATCAAATGAGACAATCGATGCAGTCAACAAAATCCTGAAAGGCGATTTTGAGGTAGAGAAACGCTCGCTGCTCGAACTGGTAGGCGAGGAACAACGCTTCAAAGGCATCAACTATGCCCTTAATGAATTGAGCCTCATGCGTAAAGACGGCAGCAGCCTCATCGTGATACAAGTCTTCGTCGACGACAAACTGCTTAACACTTATTGGGCAGACGGCCTTATTTTGGCAACACCTACAGGCTCGACAGCCTACTCGCTGAGCGCCGGCGGACCTATCGTGGCACCCAATAATGACAGTTTTTTGATAACTCCTATTTCCGCACACAATTTAAGCGTACGTCCTGTCGTTATATCTGACAAAAGCGTCGTGAAAATCAAGGTCGACGGCCGCTGCGATGCCTACGACTTGAGCCTTGACTCACGTACTAAATTGGTGGACAAAGGTTTACAACTTGAAGTCAAGAAAGCTGGCTTCTCCTTTAATATGGTTAAACTGCCAGATAAAGATTTCTTCGAAGCAATAAGAAAAAAACTGCTCTGGGGCAATGATGTGAGAAATTAAAATTTTTTGACGAACGTTATCAAAAAAATTGTAAATTTGTCAGTTTATTGGCAAAAAGTTTAAACGACTGTCTATCAACAGGTAAGAAAATTTAAACGAATGAAGAATTGTAAAAAACATTTTTTAGTTGCGTTGATTGTCCTCGCATTTGGACAATTTCTTGCTCCTAAAGCCGCGCATTCCCAGATTATTGAGGTCGGCGGCTCGGTGGGACTGTCGTATTATATGGGTGATATAAACCCAAGCAAGCCATTCAACCAAAGTCAGTTGGGATGGGGCGCACTCGTAAGGTTTTATAATGATACCAGATGGGCTTTCCGCCTCGCTTACTCCAACCTCCAGCTAAACGGCAGCGACAAATCCTCAGGCTATCGCCCTGAACGCGGATTGTCGTTTAATACCAACGTCCATGATGTGGCTCTCATAGCAGAGTTTAACTTCCTCGATTATTTCACCGGAAGCAAGCGTCATGGATTGTCGCCTTATCTTTTCGGAGGTCTCTCGGTGCTGAATTTTAACCCGAAAGCCGACGACGGTAAAGCATTGTGCAACGTGCTTACCGATGTCAGCGGCTATAACAAAGAGAATGGTGTGCCGACAAACAATATAGACAACGGAACTGCCAAATACAGCAAGGTGGCGGTTTCCATACCATTCGGCATCGGCGTGAAATATAGTCTTGGAAATAGAATCGGCGCAGCTATCGAATGGCGCTGGGATTACGCCTTCACCGACTGGCTCGACGACTGCCACGCTTATTATCCGACATACGATAATAAAAACAATCCATACGTACAATACAGCGATCCTACAGGATTTACTGATGATCCTGATCATCCTGGAACGAATGGAAGACAATATATCCAAAGAGGTAACAAATACGACAAAGATTGGTATGGATACCTGAATTTCTCGTTGGTGTATAAGTTCGTTTTGCCAGGTGGCACTGACTGTAACGCAAGAGACAAATATAAAAATTATTGATGATGGAAAGCCTGAAAGACAAGATTTTGATCGAACGCCTGCCCGAACATATTGCTGTCATCATGGACGGCAACGGCCGTTGGGCAAAGCAACAAGGGAAAATGCGCATCTTCGGTCATCAGCATGGCGTCGACGCTGTGCGTAACACCACTGAAGCTTGCGCTGAACTTGGTGTCAAATATCTTACACTTTACGCTTTCTCAACAGAAAACTGGAACCGTTCTTCTTTGGAGGTCGATGCATTGATGTCATTGCTTACCTCTGCTTTGAAAAACGAGCTTAAAACATTGAACGACAATAATATACGTCTTAATGCAATAGGTGATCTGAAACGTCTTCCTAAATCGCAATACGACGCTCTGATGTACGCCATTGATAGCACTAAAAACAATACCCGCATGACGCTGACATTATGCCTTAGCTACTCAAGCCGCTGGGAATTGACAAAGATGGTGAAGGATATCGCAACAGAGGTTAAACAAGGAAAGATCGCCCCGGAACAAGTCGATGAGATGTTGATTAACAATCATTTGGCAACGGCAGGAATGCCTGACCCAGACCTTCTTATTCGCACGAGCGGGGAGGAGAGAATAAGCAATTATCTGCTGTGGCAGATAGCTTACTCGGAACTTTATTTCACTAAGAAATACTGGCCCGATTTCTCAAAAGAGGACTTGTACGAGGCTATCATCGACTATCAGAATCGTGAACGCAGGTTCGGGAAGACAAGTGAACAGATTAAAAAGTAGAGAAATGACTTTTTTGAAAAGGTTTGAAATATTTGCAATCGCTTTGTTATGCTGGATTTTCCTCATGACAAGCTTTGTCGCGAACGCTCAAATTCAAGTTGGAAACGATTTGTCGGACATCGACTATTCATTGCCTCGTGAATATGAAATCGGCGGTATCACGGTGACAGGCGTCGAATATGTCGACCCGGCTGTTGTCGTGATGCTTTCAGGCTTGCGCGTGGGAATGACAGTGAAGATTCCGGGAGATAAAATCACACAGGCTATCAAAAACTTGTGGGATCAAGGCCTTTTCGAAGATATTCAAATCACTCAGACTCAAAGAGTTGGAGGAAAGATTTTCATTAATATCGATATGAGAGAACGCCCGAGAATTAGTAAATTCTCGTTTAAAGGTGTGAAAAAGTCCGAAGCTGAAGAGCTTAGAAAGAAAATCAACATTACAAGAGGTGATGTCGCGACAGAACACACCTATAACAAAACAAGCGGAATCATCCACGATTATTATGCCGACAAAGGTTATCTGAATGCAGAGGTGAAAATGACCCCAGTGCCTGACACCACAATGGATAACTACGTGATGGTCATAATAGATGTCGATAAGAAACATAAAGTTAAGATCGGCGAAATCGTGGTTAATAACAACGAGGTGCTAACCGACGCACAGATTCGCTCGGCGATGAAGGAAACCAAACGTAGAGGCAAATTCGACCCGCTGCGTCCACTCGGAGCTTCGTTTGTAAACACGGTCTGGGATCTTATCACATTCCGCCCGGTAGCTGCAGAAGACGAAGTGGCTTGGTATCTTACAGAAAACATCCGTCCGAGAATATTCAAGTCCTCGCGTTATGATGAAGATAATTTTGAGGCTGACAAACAGCTTATCATTAAGAAATATAACGAAAAAGGCTATCGTGACGCAAAGATTGTGAAAGACTCGATCTATGTGATGGATGATAGAAACATCGGTATCGCTCTCGACATCAGTGAGGGCGACCAGTATTATTTTGGTAATATTACCTGGGTCGGAAATACCAAGTACGACACCACAGTGCTTAACAAGGTGCTCGGAATCCGCAAAGGTGATGTTTACAATCAGGAGCTTCTGGAGACAAACCTGACTTATAGCGAAGGTGGCTACGATATTTCTTCGTTGTACATGGACGACGGTTATCTCTTCTTCCGCGTTGACCCTATTGAGATTAGAGTTGAAAACGACACCATCGACCTCGAGATGAGAATGAGCGAAGGCGACCAGGCCACAATCAAACGCGTGATAGTGCAAGGTAACACCAAGACCAACGACCGCATCATCATTCGTGAGATGTACACTCGTCCGGGTCAGCTCTATAGCCGTAGCGATATCATCAGAACAGTACGCGAATTGTCGGCTTTGCAGTATTTCGACGCTCAGAAGCTTGTTCCTGATATTCAACCGGATCCTACAGACGGCACCGTTGACATCAACTATGTGGTCGAGGAGACTCCAAATGACCAGGTCGAGCTTTCCGCAGGATGGGGCTACAACCGTCTGATGCTCTCTTTAGGCTTGAATCTCAACAATGTGTCGTTGAGAAACTTCTTTAAAAAAGACGCATGGCGCCCAATCCCGGCGGGCGACGGACAGAAACTGTCGTTCAGAGTCCAGACATACGGAACTACCTATATTAATTATGGTGTTTCATTCACCGAGCCTTGGCTTGGAGGCAAGAAACCTAACGCTTTGACAGTATCGGTTTATCATTCAAAATATAAGAACACATACACTGATCCGGCTGGCGTTTTTATGCAGACAGGTATGTCGGTGGGTATCGGTACACGTCTTAAATGGCCTGACGATTATTTCACACTGTACAATGGTATCAATGTGATCCGTTATACTCTGTTTAACTATAAGAATATCTTCGACTTCGGTACTGGTGACGGCGATTATAACCTTATCGGATATAACATCACATTCGGACGTAACTCTACAAGCAACCCGATTTATCCTCGTTATGGCTCTGAATTCATTCTGTCTCTTGAAGTGACGCCTCCGTATTCTATCTTTAATCCTGTCGATTATGTCGCGGAATATCCGGATGTTGACGAGAGAGAGGATGCAATGTACCACTGGGTTGAGTTCCATAAATGGAAGTTTAAAGCGGTTATGTACACAGAAATCGCTGAGAAACTTGTCATTATGACGCGTGCCAGATTCGGTTTGCTCGGTTATTATAACCCAGCCATCGGTATCACTCCTTTCCAGCGTTTCTGCCTTGGCGGCGATGGTCTGACGGGCTCGTATAACTTCGATGGTCGTGAGCTTATTGGTATGAGAGGTTATGCCAACAACTCTTTGACTCCGGGTTATTCGACTAACAACATGGAAGGCGGTAATATCTTCGCAAAATATACGATGGAGCTGCGTTACCCTCTGACGCTGAATCCTTCGGCTACGATTTACGCCCTCACTTTCGTGGAAGCCGGTAACTGCTGGCTTGGCTTCGATAAGTTCAATCCATTCGATTTGTATCGTTCAGCCGGCTTGGGTATGAGAATCTACTTGCCGATGTTCGGTATGCTCGGTCTCGACTGGGGCTACGGTTTCGACGCAGTGCCTGGCGCTCCTGACGCTAACGGAAGCCAGTTCCACTTCTCAATCGGAGGTTCTATTGATTAAAATGTTTAGAAATATATTAAATGAAAAATGTGTTATAATATGAAAAAAAGAGCATCATTTTTATTGTTAATTATATGTATGGTTTTGGGCGTTTCGACTGCGAAAGCCCAGGGAAACCAGAAGTTCGCGTATGTTGATACTGAGTATATTCTCCTGAATATCCCTGAATATGGCGATGCCCAGGAGGAGATCAACCAGATGTCGGTGGGATGGCAGAAAGAGCTTAAGAATATGCGCGACAAACTCGATCAGATGAAACGCGATTATCAGACTGAGTCGGTACTCCTTTCTGATGACATGAAAAACAAGAAAGAAGCGGCAATAGCAGCTAAAGAACAGGAACTGGCGGCACTTCAGATGCAGTATTTCGGACCGGAAGGCGAGCTGTTTACCAAACGTATCGAGCTGATTCAGCCTATCCAAGAGAAGATTTACAATGCTATCAATCAAGTGGCACAGGTCAAAAACTATTCTTTCGTGTTCGACAAATCAGCTGGTACCACATTGTTGTATTGCAACGAAAAACTTGATATCAGCGATGACGTTCTCGATGAGATCGGTAACGTGATGCAGACAGTGCGCCGTCAGGATAGAAAACGCTCGGGAAGTACTGGCAGCACTGGCACTAAAGGCAATGCCGCCGGTGGCAAGAAATAATAAATCAAGAATAATCATTGTAAAAATACTTGAGGATAAACAAAAAAGTCGTATTTTTGCAACAAATTAGATAATAATTAAATTTTAATAAGATGAAAAAATTAACTAAAGTATTGGTTTTGGTGGTGTTAGCACTTGGTATTGGTTTTGGAGCTAACGCACAGGGACAGAAAATCGGTTATGTAGATTCACAAGTCATTATTGACATGATGCCAGAAAGCGCTAAGATCCAGCAGGATTTGCAGGCTTATTACGGTGAGCTTCAGGCTGAATTGCAGGCAATGGCAACTGAATATCAGACCAAGATGAGAGACTATGAGGCTAACTCAGCAACAATGTCAAACATCCTTCGTCAGTCAAAAGAAAAAGAAATCGTTGACCTCCAGGGCAGAATCCAGGAGTTCCAGGCTAACGCTGAAAGCGACCTCGCAGCAAAACAGGAAGAGCTTTCAAAGCCTATGCTCGACAAGATCAAAACAGCTATCGACGATGTCGTGAAAGCTAAAGGTCTGGCATACGTGTTCGAGAAGACCGTCATCCTTTCAATCGGTGACAGCGCTATCGACATCACTTCTGATGTTAAGGCAAAACTTGGTCTCTAATGGTTTACAGTTTACAGTTTATAATTAAAAAAGCGAGAATTAATTCTCGCTTTTTTTATTGTCATCAATAAACAGTAAACCGTAAACAGTAAACGGTAAACAGTAAACTAAAACTCCACTTTCATGAAGCGAAGCGCCTTAGTGATAATCCTTGGAAGTGGTTTGTAATCGTCTCTTTTTCTAAGATTTATTGAAATTCCAAGTTTTCTGATTACTGGAATCTTGAATGTCTCTACGAACTCGATGAGAGTGCCGTCGGGGTCTTCCACGTATGTGAAGTGACCGTTGGCATCGCCCATGTCGAAGTTGTCGCCGCTGTCGCACACAAAGTCATGACCGAGAGCTAATGCCGCTTCATGAACCTTGTCCATGTTGCGAACGTCGAAGCAAAGATGGATGAATCCAGGGTCGCCCCACCATCTGCCTTCGAGTGTCTTATGTGGCTCAATATCAAGGTTTTGTACTAATTCAAGATGTGAGTTGCCCATTAAGTCGCTGAGAGGACCGCATACCGGCTTTGAGCGTTTAAGTTCCACACGACGTACCTTGCATTTTCCGCCAGGGAGATTGCTGAAATCATCGAAGATGTCAGTCTTATCGAATGCAATGACATCATAATCAAGGAGTTTGGTGTAAAACTCGATGGATTTATCCATGTCCGACACTCCAATCACCACGCCGTTTGAGCCGCCAGTGTATTGGTCGACATTTATGAAGCAATAATCGTCTTTTTCAATCTCGAAGATGTTGCCCCATGGGTCCTGCATATAAAAATGCTCGAGGCCAAGAGGGGAGACGTTGATATTGCTGAGAATGGTTATGTTGTTGTCTTTGAAGTAGTTATATACTCTTTGGACATTTTTTGCCTTCACCTTGCAGATGTTGATGCCGAAGTCTCCCAAGCGTAACGGCTCTTTCGGATACACCACCTTACGTCCTTGTGGCTGCCAGATCTCGAAGCCACCGCCGCCGCGTTGTGATATCGCGAGGATGGCATGACGCGGCTGAGGTTTGCCGCCAGTGTATGGAAGCATGCGCTCAGCAACACCTTCGTCGTCGACGATAGGAATCTGAATGTTCAGGTGCTTGTTGTACCATTGCCATGATGTCTGGAGGTCTTCAACTCCGATGCCGACCTGCTGGATGCCGCAGATGACTTTCTCTTTTTCTGTATTCATTATGTTGGAGATATTTTGTTTGCGATTTTGTAATAAAGCCAAGGGATATACCTATTAATATATGCCATGAGCAGCTCGCCTTTGCCGATGAGCTTGCGGTGTCTTTCTTTTCTGATGGCTTTCACAGCGCGTTCTGCCGCTTTGTTGACGTCGAGGCCTTTCGCCTGACCGGCGTCCATTTTCGCGTATTGCTCGCCATTGCCTTTCAAGGCGCTCTTGCTGATAGGAGTGTTGATGCGCCCCGGAATCAGGAAGGTGACACGGATATTGGGATATTCGAGGTCCAACGACTCGAAAAAGCCGAACAAGGCATGTTTTGAAGCACAATATGATGTCCTTAACGGAAAACCGAAAAGCCCTGCCAATGAGGTGGTTACGGACATATTCACGTGCTCTGATGCCAAAATCTCGTCTTTGAACTGCTTCACGAGATACACACTGCTCCAATAGTTGACTTGCATGATTTTCTGGTCGATGGCGAAATCTGTCTCCAGCCCGCGGTCACGTTGCGAGATGCCGGCGTTCAAAACATACAAATCGATATGAAATCCGATGGATTTTATCTCTTTCACCAACTCGTCGATGGAGGTAAACTCGGCGAAATTACACTCCTTATAAAAGACATTGACACCCTCTTTCTCACATATTTCTTTCGTCTCTTGAAGCTGCGTATCGCCAAGTCCTGTAAGGAAAAGATTGCATTTTTCCTTGGCGAGACGACGAGCTATCGCCGCCCCGATTCCTGAGCTTGCACCTGTGACAAGAGCGTTTTTATTCTTTAAGTCTATCATATCTTTAAAATAGCCCACAAAAATACAAAAAAATGCTTATCCCTGGTGTTTTTCGGATTATTTTAACATAAAAATAAAAATAAAAAAATAGAATTATGTGCATACTGTAAAGATTTTTACTAATTTTGCGAAGTAAATCAAATTTTAATAAAATGGAAATTTTTGAAAGAATAGCTCACGATTCTGGTGGTCCGATCGGACAGTATATGGACCGCATTCACGGATATTTTGCATTCCCTCGTTTGGAAGGCGAACTTGGCCCTCACATGCGTTTCAACGGTGTTGACGTGTTGTGCTGGAGTCTTAACAACTACCTCGGTTTGGCTAACCATCCTGAGATTAGAAAAGTTGACGCTGAAGCCGCTGCACGTTGGGGTTTGGCTTACCCAATGGGAGCTCGTATGATGAGCGGTAACACCCGTCTGCACGAACGTCTCGAACGCGAGCTCGCTGACTTCGAACATAAAGAGGACGCTTATGAGTTCAACTTCGGCTATCAGGGCATCGTTTCAACTATCGACGCACTCTGCACCCGTAACGACGTCATCGTTTTCGACGCTGAGGCTCATGCCTGCCTCATCGACGGCAAGCGTCTGCACATGGGACAGTCATTCCACTTCAAACACAACGATATCGTCAGCTGCGAGAAGATGTTGCAGCGCGCTACTGAAGTTGTGAAGAAGACCGGTGGCGGTATACTTCTCATCACAGAAGGTGTGTTCGGTATGACAGGCGCTCTCGGTATCCTCGACCAGATTGTGGCTCTCAAGAAGAAATATCAGTTCCGTATCCTCATCGACGACGCTCACGGATTCGGCTGCATGGGTCCTACAGGCCGCGGCACATCAGAGCATTTCGGCGTGATGGACGACATCGACCTCTACATCGGAGCTTACGCAAAGTCAATGGCTATCATCGGCGGCTTCGTGGCAGGTCCGAAGGTCATCATCGACTACTTGCGTTACAACATGCGTTCACAGATGTATGCCAAGTCATTGCCAATGCCTATCGTTGAAGGTTGCTTGAAACGTCTCGAAATCATTCGTAGCGCAGAAGGCGACGAGCTCCGTAAGAAACTCTGGACCGTCACACGTACATTACAGAAAGGCTTCCGTGACCTCGGATTCGAGATCGGACCAGCTGAGGCTTGCGTGACACCTATCTTCCTTCCGGGAAATGAGGTGCAGGCTGCATGGATCGCACGTGACCTTCGTACAAACTACAAGATTTTCTGCTCAATCGTGACATATCCTGTTATCCCAAGAGGTATGATTATCTTCAGAATCATCCCAACAGCGGCTCACTCACTCGAAGACGTGGAGTACACACTCAACGCATTCAAGGAAATCAAAGAGAAACTCGCTGCAGGTAAGTACGACAACCCAGAAATGCCTCAGATGGCTATTCTTTAAAATGAAATATAAATATTTTAAAGATAAAGTGATTATAGTGACTGGAGCCAGCTCGGGTATCGGGCTGGCTACAGCCAAATTATTCGCCTCACAAGACTGTAAAGTCGTGATGGCGGCGCGTTCCATCGAACGGCTGGAACAGATCAAGACTGAGATGCCTAACCAGGATAATATCCTGTGTGTCCAGACTGATGTGTCGGTGGAAGAAGACTGCAAAAACCTTATTGAAGAAACCGTCAAAAAATTCGGTCGCATCGATATTCTCGTCAACAATGCCGGAATCTCCATGCGAGCCATGTTCATCGACCTTGACCTTGATGTCATAAAAAGGCTTATGGACACTAATTTCTGGGGTACCGTCTACTGCACAAAATACGCTTTGCCTCATCTCCTCAAGTCGAAAGGCAGCGTGGTGGGCGTCATCTCCACGGCAGGACATATCGGATTGCCAGGCAGAACAGGCTATTCAGCATCGAAATTCGCCATCAGGGGATTCCTTAACACACTGAGAGTCGAACACCGCTATGATGGACTTCATGTAATGGTGTTCGCCCCTGGATTCACAGCATCAAACATCAGAAATGTGGCACTGCTTGCCGACGGCTCGCCTCAAGGCATGACTCCACGCAATGAAAACAGAATGATGTCGGCTGAAAGAGTGGCAAGAAGGATGGCTTACGGTCTGCGTTTCCGTAAAAACGAAATGATTCTCACCCCGATTGGTAAGATGACAAAATTCTTCGACTTCGTCTTGCCAAGATTCGTCGAATTGGTGGAATACAACATGATGGCAAAAGAACCTGAAAGTCCAATAAAAAAGAAATAAAAACTAAAGATTATGATGCTCATTAAAGAAATTGCCGTAAACGTTAACATCCTCAACTCGAGGATTAAAAAATGTTTTTTCGACAAACTTCAAGAAAACGGGATCAATATCACCCCTGAACAATATCTCGTGATGGATATTTTGTGGGAAAAATCGTCTATCTCACAGCAGAATATCGCCGATATCATTCAAAAAGACAAGAACTCAGTCACCAAAATCATCGATTCGTTGGAGAAAAAGAACCTTGTGATACGAGTGGTTGACAAAAACGACCGCCGTATCAACAAAATCGAACTCACCGAAGAGGGTTCCGCATTGGAAAAAATCACAACGGAGGTGGCAATCAACTTTATGAATGATGTTGTTAAAAACATAGATACTAAAGACCTTGATACCTTCGTTAACGTAATGAGACAGATAAAAAATAATCTTGAAGGAGAATAATTATGAAAATAAGACTTATAGGATTACTGTGTGTAGTCCTGATGTTCGTTTCTTGTAAAAGAAATGAAGGCGAAGGCGGAACCGGAGTGGTTCAGGGCTATGTGATGCTCATCAACCATCCTGACGATAATTACACTCTGCCTGCCGATACTATTGTCGCGGCAAAAACCGACGTTTTCATCGTTTACGGTAACTCGGATTTTTATGGCGATGATGTGGAAACCGATGACAAAGGCTTTTACAAATTCAAATATCTGACACCTGGTAATTATACCGTTTTTGCTTATTCTACATTGGCTTCGGGTGATAAAGTGCCTGTAACAGCTTCAATATCAATAGGTAAAGGTGAGACTGGCAACGTCCCGACAATCTATGTCCATCAAGGAAAGGCTTATGGCACTTCGATTGTGACAGGCAAGGTTTATGCAATGTATTTCCATAACGACACTTATCGTGGTCAGGGCTGGGCTTACGAACATCGCGTTTATATCAGAAAAGAAGGCGATCCTTATCATTTTGATGACGTGCGCGTAGGCTTGGACGGCGTTTTCGCTTTCCAGAAACTGCAACCCGGTAATTATGAGGTGTTTACGTTCACGGAGAACTCCGCTGAAGTGCCGTCACCATTGATTGAGACTATATCAGTCGAGAATATTGGCGAAATCATTGAAATGGAACCGGATACAACATTTGTTGTTAGAATACAAGTCTGATAATCAATAAATTACATCGAAACATGAAAAGATTACTGATATTCTCGTTTTTGTTGGCTTTAGTCATCCCCGCTTTTTCACAACAGGTTACTCCTGAGACATTGATAAAACGTCAGAAGCGTAAAGGCTTGACAATCAAGGAGTGGAATACTGCTTCAGGCTCAAAACAGGCATTTTTGGACCATGTCACGACATACGACTCGCTCGGAAGAAAAATCGAGGAGATAGAATATGCATCGTATGGTCAGAAATCACGTGTGGTCTGCGAATACGTCGACCCGCTTGACCCGGCATCGAAAGTGCTTCGTGAGATTGAATATAACGACCGCGACAAGGTGACGCGTATCAAAAAATACGAGTATAACGAAGACGGCAGCAAAAAACGGCAGCTGAACTATTATCCCAATGGGAAACTTGAATCAGTCAAAGAATATGAATTGATTTTCAGATAATGTTGAATATCAACGACATATTAAACGAGATGACGCCAATTAGCCTCGACGAGATGAGCGCCGTGAAGCTGATGAACCGCGTTGACACGAAATATGTCGCTGATGATTTGACCGTCGCGAAGCTGTTTTCATTGATAAAAGATGATTATTACGTGCAGGAGATTGACGGGAAACGGGTTGCTGAATACGACAGCATTTATTACGATACCGTTGACAATCACATGTATATCATTCATCAGGATAAAAAACTGAAACGCGACAAGCTCAGGGTTAGAAATTATGTCGACACCGGCACCTATTTTTGTGAGGTGAAGCATAAAAACAACCACGGGCGCACGAAAAAGAAAAGGATAGAGGTGGGGCAGAGCGTTTTTGAAAACCTGAAATCAGATGAAAAAACGCGTGAATTTGTTGAAAATCAGCTGCCAGACTATGATTTCGACGGTTTTATGAAAAAACTGTCTACGTCGTTTGAACGTATAACTATAGTAAATAAAGGCAAAACGGAGAGAATAACGATAGATTTCAACGTGCGTTTTCATAATTTTGAAAATGGTAATGACGAGGGAATCGCGCCGTTGGTGGTGATGGAGCTGAAACGCGACGGACGATGCGAGTCGATATTTCAAAAAGCGCTGTTTGAATTGCGTCTTAAGCCGTTGAGTATCAGTAAGTACTGCATCGGTAGGGCATTGACCGACAAGACATTGAAACAGAATCGTTTTAAGAAGAAAATTATAAAATTAGATAAACTGAAAAAACTGAGAGGATATGCTATTACAAATTCCGCAACAGACATTTGACCCTGATATAGCCCGCGAATTCGGCGGCGATGCGTTTGAATCATCGTTTCTCGGCGTGCCGCTCTACGACATGACCAGTCTGTGGACACTTTTAGTGCGTTTTGCCTTCCATTTTGTCATCTGCTGGATCATCGTGAGGTGCTTTTACTACCCGAAAAGCCGCCGCAACGACTATTATTTCACGTTCATGCTCTTCGCAGTGACGATTTTCCTGCTTATCATACAGATGGACAACATGAAGATGGCGATAAGCTTCGCTTTGGGACTTTTTGCCATTTTCGGGATGATCCGATACCGAACGGAGACGCTGAAAGTACGCGAGATGACGTATCTTTTCATCATCATCGGTATTTCAATCATCAACGGTTTGGCACTGACGGTGAGCTATCTCGAACTTGGCGTTACTAACTTGTTGTTTATCATTGCAATATGGCTGTTCGAAAGCGATATCATCACGACGAGACGTACCGAGACAAAAATCGTTCTTTACGACAAGATTGAGAACGTGAAACATGGTCGCGAGGCTGAACTTATCGCCGATTTGAAGGAACGTACGGGCTTGGATATCATCGAGGTTCAGGTCGGTCACATCGATTTTCTGCGTGACGTGGCGTATGTGAGCGTTACTTACAAGCCGTTCGCGAAGACACAAAACATGATTAACACAGTCACAAAACTGAAAGATTTTTAATGGCTGATTGGAAAAAATATGGCGTTGCTCTGATTCTGTTGTTGGTTTTGACAGCAAATGATGCGTTTGCCCAACGCACAACGGATTTCGGTGCCATATTGCAGGCCGAATATGAGAACAATTTCGTTGGAAACTATGATGTCTGGGTGAAGGAAGACCTTCGTTTCGACCACGATTTCTCAAAATATTCACGTTCGAAGACTACTTTAGGCTTTGATTACAAGTTTGTGAGATACGGTTTCAAGATAGGCGCAGGTTTTGATTATATCAATAAATACACGGAAAAGCGCGTTTTTAGGAATCGTTATCGTTTCTTCGTCAATGCATCGTACAAATACACTTATCAAAACTGGGATTTCGGCTATAGAATGCGTTTCATAACGCTGTATCATGACGAAAGGACTGGCTATTACAACTATACGCCGGAGTTTAGCTGGCGAAACAAGCTTTCGGTGTCGTATCAACGTCCTTACAGTAGATACAAATACACCTTATATGGTGAGCTTTATTCTGATTTTAATAAGGATAAACGATTGGAACTCAGTACTTTACTGCTTGCTGGCGAAGTCGATTACCGCTTGACACGCAGGCAGCATCTGACGTTGTTTGTAAGAGATTACAGAGATTATTATATAGAATCCGACCAATTCAGGACGGTGTTTTTCGGTCTGGGTTGGAAATATAAACATTAAACCATGAAAAAACTTATTACATCTATTTGCTTGTTAATCAGTGGATTAACTATGATGGGGCAATATGCTCCGGCGGGCGACAGCCTTAAGACACGTTGGGCTGCAGAAGTTACGCCTGAAAACGTTTGGCAAGAGTATCCGCGTCCACAAATGCTGCGATATGAAAGAGATTTAAACATATTAAATTGGCAGAATCTCAACGGATTATGGGATTATGCCATTCGTCCGAAAGGCGAAAATAACATTGGCGAGTTTGACGGCAAGATTTTAGTGCCGTTTTGCATAGAATCATCGTTGTCGGGAGTGCAGAAATATGTCGGAAAAGACAATGAACTCTGGTATCAGCGAGAATTTGAAGTGCCGTCAAAATGGAATGGCAAACGCATTTTGTTGCACTTTGGAGCTGTCGATTGGAAATGTGATGTTTGGGTAAATGATATAAAAGTTGGCTCACATACTGGCGGTTATACTCCATTTTCAATGGATATCACCCAAGCTTTGAAGAAAAAAGGCAATGTTTTAAAGGTGCGTGTTTGGGACCCGACCGACCAAGGCGAGCAGCCTTGCGGCAAACAACATGTAAAGCCTCATGGAATCTGGTACACACCAGTCACAGGAATTTGGCAGACTGTTTGGCTTGAGCCAGTCAATGCAAATCATATCGTTGATGTAAAAATTGTGCCGGATATTGATAATCATAAAGTTACTGTTAAACCGGAGATTGTTAATCCTTCTAATGATAACAAGATTGAGGTTGTTGTTTCAGAGTTGTTTACGGATGTGGCGAAAGCATATTCAATCAATGGAGAGGATGTTGAGGTTTCAATGCCGGCTGATGCGAAGTTGTGGTCACCGGATTATCCATTCCTATATGAAATGAGTATTATTCTGTATCAGGGCAATAAGGAAGTTGATTGGGTGAGTTGTTATTTCGCGATGCGTAAATTCAGCACTGCAAAGGACGAGAACGGCATTGTGCGTCTGATGCTTAACAACGAGCCGATTTTCATGTTCGGCCCGCTTGATCAAGGCTGGTGGTGCGACGGCCTCTACACCGCTCCGTGCGACGAAGCTTTGAGGTACGACATTGAGAAGACAAAAGATTTTGGCTATAACATGATTCGCAAACATGTGAAAGTGGAGCCAGCACGTTGGTACTACTGGTGCGACCGTCTCGGCATCATAGTTTGGCAGGATATGCCATCGGGCGGTCGCGGTCCAGGCTGGGTGACAGATCGTTATTTCGACGGTTCACTTAGCCGCAGAACACCTGAATCGGAGGCAACTTACAAGAAAGAATGGAAAGAAATCATCGATTATCTCTATTCGGTGCCTTCAATTGGCGTTTGGGTGCCGTTCAACGAGTCGTGGGGACAGTTCAAAACCCCTGAAATCGTTGAATGGACCAAGAGTTACGACCCGTCACGCTTAGTGAATCCTGCATCTGGCGGCAACCACTATCCGGTAGGCGATATCCTCGACATTCACAACTATCCTGACCCTGAGATGTATTTCTATGATGCATCACGCGTCAATGTCCTCGGCGAATATGGCGGAATCGGCAGGAAAATAGAGGGACACACTTGGGTTCCGTCGCAAGGCTGGGGCTATGTGGAATACGACACCGAGGAAAAAGTCACCGACACCTATGTGGAATATGCCAACAAGCTTCTGGATCTTATTCCACGCGGATTCTCAGGTGCTGTCTATACCCAGACCACCGACTGTGAGGTGGAATTGAACGGCCTGATGACATACGATAGGGAAGTGATTAAACTGAATGAGGAACGATTAAGGGAAATAAACCTGAAAATCTCGAATTATTTCAAGAAATAAAAAATGTAGAGACGTCACAGTGTGGCGTCTCTACGTGTTTTCGATAATCTGTGTAATTATCTATTAGTCCTCAACGATAGCTTCGTTAGGGCAAACGCTTGCGCATGTGCCGCATGAAACGCAGTTATCAGCGTTGATCGAATAGATGCTACCTTCTGAAATAGCGCCGACTGGGCACTCGTCGATGCAAGTACCGCAAGCTACACAGCTGTCTAAAATTTTGTATGCCATAATATTATAGTTTAGAAAATTTTCTGCAAAGATATAGGTTTTTCTAATACACAACGCCATTTTGAAAAAATATTTTTTTTTGTTTTTTTTATCAAAAATATATGCTTAATTTTGCAGAAAAATTGGGAGTCATCCCTGAGAAGAGGAAAAATAATCTAAGTTATTAAAATACAATAAATTAAATTCAATTTCTTATGGCTAACAGAACAAAAGTTGTAGAACTTGAACACGTAGTTATCCGTTTTGCGGGTGACTCTGGCGACGGTATGCAGCTGACAGGAAACCTGTTTTCTGATTCAACAGCTTTAGCAGGCAATGATTTTGCCACCTTCCCAGACTATCCTGGAGAAATCCGTCCACCACAAGGTACAGTGTCTGGCGTCTCCGGATTCCAGGTACATTTCGGACATAAACCAGTCCACACCACAGGTGACCTTTGCGATGTCCTCGTCGCAATGAACCCAGCCTCAATTAAGGCCAACATGCGCTGGCTCAAGCCGGGTACAACAATCATCTTCGACATCGACTCGATGAACGACAAGGCTCTTGAAAAAGCCGGTTACACATCAGACCCGACACAGGATGACACCCTCAGCCAGTACAAAGTCGTCAAAGCTCCTATCACATCAATGACACTCGAGGCTTTGAAAGACTTCGGTTGGGACCGCAAGGCTATGCTCAAGTCAAAGAACATGTTCGCTCTCGGCATCGTGATGTACCTCTTCAACCGCGACATCACCATGTTGAACGGATATTTCAATACAAAATTCAAAAACAAACCAGAAGTCATCAAGGCTAACCAGACTGTCGTTGCAGCAGGTTACAGCTACGCTGACACTATGGAAATCTTCGCCAATACATATCGTATTGAGCCGGCTAACCTCGCTAAAGGCAAATACCGTGACATCACCGGTAACGTCGCTACAGCATGGGGTTTGATGGCAGCAGCAGAGCGTTCGGGCCGTCAGATCTTCTGCGGTTCATATCCTATCACTCCTGCTACAGATATCCTCGCAGAGTTGGTGAAATATAAGAACTTAAAGGTTAAGGCTTTCCAGGCTGAAGATGAGATTGCAGGTATCTGCTCATCACTCGGCGCATCATTCGCTGGCTGCTTGGCAGTGACCACAACATCAGGTCCTGGTCTTTCACTGAAGTCAGAAGCTCTCGGCCTCGCAGTAATGACAGAGCTCCCACTCGTCGTCGTCGACGTACAGCGTGGCGGCCCTTCAACAGGTCTCCCAACCAAGTCGGAACAGAGCGACCTCATGCAGGCCATCTACGGACGTAATGGTGACGCTCCTCTTATCGTCTTGGCAGCACGCAGCTCATCAGACTGCTTCTACTCAGCATACGAAGCCGCTAAGCTCGCTATGGAGCACATGACACCTGTCATCCTCCTTACAGAAGGCGCTCTCGGCAATGGTTCTGAGATCCTCCGCATCCCAAGAGTCGCTGACCTCCCGGCTATCGTCCCGCCAATCGCAAAGGCAAACGACCCAGAATGGCAGCCTTACAAACGTGATGAGGAAAAACTCAACAGACAGTGGGCTATCCCTGGAACAGAAGGCCTCCGCCACCGCATCAGCGGCCTTGAAAAAGCCAACGGCTCAGGTAACCTCTCTCTCGACCCGAAGAACCACCAGCTCATGGTTGAACTTCGTGAAGAGAAAGTGCAGCGCGTAGCCAACTTCATCCCTGAACAGGAAATCGTCGGTGACCCTAACGCTGACCTCCTCGTGGTGAGCTGGGGCGGCACATACGGCGTTGTCCTCTCAGTCGTCGAGAAAATGCTCGAAGAAGGCAAGTCTGTCGCTCATGCACACTTCCGCCACATCATGCCTCTGCCAAAGAACACAGCAAAGGTGTTGAGCGGTCACAAGAAAATCGTCGTCTGTGAGAACAACAACGGTCAGTTCGTGAACTACCTCAGAGAGAAGATGCCTGACTTCAAGTATGAACAATACAACAAGATTCAGGGCCTCCCATTCCTCACAGCAGAGTTAGAAAATAAGTTTAATGACCTTTTAAAATAAGATTACCATGGAAAACACAAATTTAAATAATCAGGTTGTTAATCTTACTAAAGAAGATTTCGTTTGCGATCAGATAGTGAAATGGTGCCCAGGTTGCGGTGACCACGCTATTTTGAAAGTTTTACAGGACGTGTTCCCACAGCTCGGTAAGAGAAAAGAAGACATCTGCGTCGTCTCTGGTATCGGCTGCTCATCACGTTTCCCGCACTATATGAACACCTACGGATTCCACAGCATCCACGGCCGCGCTTGCGCTATCGCAACAGGCGTGAAGCTCGCAAATCCTAACCTCTCAGTTTGGGTCATCACAGGTGACGGCGACTGCACAGCTATCGGTGGTAACCACTTCATCCACGCTGTCCGCCGTAACATGGACATGAACCTCCTTCTGTTCAACAACCGTAT
This sequence comes from uncultured Bacteroidia bacterium, assembly GCA_902774295.1. GTDB lineage: Bacteria > Bacteroidota > Bacteroidia > Bacteroidales > F082 > Limimorpha. Next base: position 76,527 of record CACYHP010000004.1, read on the forward strand.
CTACGGTATGACAAAAGGCCAGTTCTCACCATGTACATTCCGTGGCACAGTCACAAAGACTTCTCCACAAGGTACATATGAGGATCCATTCAACGTTGGTGAACTCGTTATCGGCGCTGGCGGCAAGTTCTTCGCCCGTGGCGTTGATGTCAACACAAAGGAACTCACCGACATCTGCTTGAGAGCTAAGAATCACGACGGTATGTCAGTCATCGAGGTGCTCCAGAACTGTATGATTTTCTCGAACGGCGTTCACGAAAACATTACAGGCAAGGACGTCCGCGACGATATGCAGGTGAAGTGCGAACACGGCAAACCTCTCATCTTCGGTAAGGAGAGAAACAAAGGTCTGCGTCTTAACGGAAACAAACTCGAAGTCGTCACAATCGGCGAAAACGGCATCACAGAAAAGGATATCCTCGTCCACGACGAGAAGGAAGAAACTACAGGTATCCACATGATGCTCGCCCATATGATGCCTCCTGCGTTCCCAATCGCTATCGGCGTTATCCGCAACGTGGATGCCCCGACTTACGACGACTGCCTCACCGACGTCATCGAACGCGAATCAGCCAAGTCGAACATCAAGACTGTCGACGACTTGCTGAACAGCGGTACAACATGGGATATTAAATAATGTAGGGACGTACGTCCTAACAAAAAATGAAAAAATCCCGTCTTCATGGCGGGATTTTTTTTATTTTTGCAACATGAAAAGAAGTTTTAAACCCGGAACAATGCTTTATCCACTGCCGGTGGTGATGGTCTCGTGCGGCGACAGCCCCGAGAACTATAACATCATCACGGTGGCGTGGACAGGTATTTTATGCTCCGACCCGCCGATGTGCTACATATCGGTGAGAAAAGAACGCCACTCACATGCGATAATCTCCAGAACAAAAGAGTTTGTGATAAACCTCACGACAGATGCCTTGGCAAAAGCCACCGACTGGTGCGGCGTACGCTCTGGAAGAGATCACAACAAGTTCAAAGAGATGCATCTCACGCCTGAGCAGGCCGAGGTGGTCAAAGCTCCTATGATAGCTGAATCGCCAGTAAATATCGAGTGCAAAGTGGTTGATATCAAGGAGTTAGGCTCGCACGATATGTTTATGGCAGAGATAGTGGCAGTTCATGGTGACGAAAAATATTTCGACCCGAGCACAGGACTTTTCCAGCTCAATCAGGCCGAGTTGATAACATATTCGCACGGGAAATACTATTCTTTGGGCGAGAAAATAGGCAAATTCGGTTTCTCAGTAGAGAAAATTCAACATAAAAGGAAAACTTCCTCATCGTCATTTCGACCGGAGCGAAGCGTAGTGGAGAAATCTCCTAAAAAATAGACGAAAAATGGATTACATTAAAGTTAAAGGCTTACAAAAAGACGAAGTCATCGGTTTGGTGAAGGAATGGATCAAGTTGTATCCTCATTCTTTCAACCCGGAAGTGAATTTTTGGTTTTACGAACTCGCTGAGGATCAGGTGATTATCGGCTTGCACGATGATTTGAGCACCTTGGCGGTCAGCCTGTTGGTCATTTATCTGACTTCAGCATTGAAAGACTCCACTGAGGTCGATAATGTTGTTGCATACCTCACTGTTGATGACAACGAAATCTTGTTAAAACAGAATTACGGCCGTCGCGCAAAGATCGTGGCGAAAGGTACCGATGACGACAACACTGGCGTGATAATCCTTTTGGAAAACAACTATTGTGTCGACTATTATTTCCGTGGCAAAGCACATCAGATCAAAAATCACGGATTTGTCTTCTTGGAACCATCACTTCCCGAATCCATTGAAAACGCTGAGAAAGACGAGATTTTTGTTGGTGACATTGTCCCGAAGAAAAAGATTGAGCAATCGCTTGAACCTGATGCGTCACCATGGAAGAAGCTGATGTGGTATGCCATCTGCACTGCTGTCGGTCTCGGCATCGGATTCCTGCTGGTTTACCTATATTTTTAATGAGCTACCGTCATTTCGACCGAAGCGAAGCATAGTGGAGAAATCCTATTTAATCCAAATAAAATAAAAAAGGAAACGTGTTAACAAAATTCCAGAACTACATTGAGTCAAACCACCTTATCAATAAAGGTGACCGCATCCTCGTCGCCCTGAGCGGCGGCGTCGACTCGATGGTTTTGGCGGAGTTACTTAGGCGGGGCGGCTATGACATAGCCTTTGCACACTGCAATTTCCATCTGCGTGGCAAAGAATCGGACGGCGATGAACAATTTGTCAGAGAATATGCCGAAAGGGTAGGAGTGAAACTCTTTGTACGCCAATTCGACACCTTGGAATACGTTGAAACACAAAAGGTCTCCGTTGAGATGGCCGCCCGCGAACTGCGCTACGCCTGGTTCAACGATTTGATTAACGCCAACGAACACATCAGTTCGACCGAATCGCATGTCCACCCTGTCATTTCGACCGAGCGCAGCGAGTGGAGAAATCTCCTCTTCGACAAGCTGGCTCTCGCTCATCACGCTGACGACCAAATCGAGACCTTCTTCATCAACCTTCTTCGTGGCTCCGGCATCAAAGGCTTGAAAGCGATGCAGCCTCGTAACGGCATGTATATCAGACCTTTACTGTGGGCTTCACGTGAAGAAATCAAGAAGTTTGCAATTGAAAACAGCATCCAATGGCGCGAAGACAGCACCAACAACGACACTGTCTATCTTCGCAATAAAATCCGTCATGAGCTGATGCCCGTTTTCGACTCGATTAAACCTGAAGCACGAGAAAAGATTCTTGAATCAGTCAATCACTTAGCCTCTGAAAATCAATTATATAGAGAACTTTTAAAAGAAAAGATATCTCAAATTGAAACCGTTGATGGCGTTTTGCACTCAATTCCTAAACGTCATTTCGAGCGTAGCAAAGCGGAGTCGAGAAATCCTCTTGGTCTCCAACTCCTTTTTGAGTGGATTAGAAATTATGATTTCTCATATTCCCAATGCGAATCAATTTTCGCTGCTCTTGACGGAGAATCTGGCAAGGAATTTTATTCTGATGAGTATCAATTAGTTATCGAGAAAGAAACAATAGAAATTTTTCCTATTGATCCTGTACAAACAAGGCATAATTTATCCCAACGGGTGACAATACAACCAGTACGGACAAGGCATGCTTTGTCCCTGCTTATAACAGATAATCCCAATATCGCCCAGCTTGATTACGATAAATTAAAACTGCCACTCCAAACCCGTTTTTGGCAACAAGGCGACCGCTTTCACCCTCTCGGGATGCGCGGCACAAAGCTCGTCTCCGATTTCTTTAACGATAATGATTTCACCACTTTTCAAAAGAAAAACACTCTGATTTTGACGGATAATGAAGGCGAAATCGTGTGGATTGTCGGCTATCGCATCGACGATAGGTTTAAAATCACAGAAAAAACAAAAACCATTTATCAAATAGTTGCGGAATAAGAATTTTTATTATCTTTGTAACCCGAAATAAAACTTTAATCAATTTATAAATTATTGAAGAACAACGAGTTATGAAGAAACTTACAATTATTTTAGTGGCGTTTTTCGCATTAATGATGCCTTTTGCGTCGGTTGCCCAGATTTATGATCCTGTGCAATGGAGCTTCTCGACGGAGTCGCTGGGAAATAACGAGTATAATGTTATTTTCAAGGCACAAATCGAAGCAGGATGGCACATTTATTCGCAAAATCTTAAGGGAGAAGGCCCAATCCCGACAACATTCCTGTTCGCAGAAGATTCAAAATATGAAAGAATAGGCGAGGTGACAGAGGGCGAGGCAATTGTCCATTATGACAATGCTTTCGGTATCGAATTGAATTATTTTGAGAAAGAGGCTATATTCACTCAGAAAGTGAAAGTGCTTGGAAAAGAACCGGTTGCAGTGAAAGGTGAGCTGGAATTCATGGTTTGCAACGATGGTATGTGCCTGCCTCCAACCCAAGTGGAGTTTGACATAAACCTCGATGGCGGAACTATAGCAAATGCTGAAGCTAAAGAAGGCGACAGCTTGCTTTCAATGATTCTTCAGGCAATTCTTTGGGGCTTGGCAGCATTGCTTACTCCTTGCGTCTTCCCGATGATTCCTATGACAGTGTCGTTCTTCCTCCACGGAAGCGAGAATAAGGCTGCTGGTCGTTTCAAAGCCATTATGTACTTCGTATTCATAGTGTTGCTTTACACTCTGCCAATCGCAGTCATCATCATGGTGACATGGCTCTTCGGCGGCGACAGCGTCACTGGCGATATCTTCAACTGGCTGTCAACACACTGGCTCCCGAATATCATCTTCTTCCTGGTGTTTATGGTGTTTGCTGCATCGTTCTTCGGAGCATTCGAAATCGTGCTTCCAAGCAGCCTTGTCAACAAATCTGATTCCAACTCTGAGAAGAAAGGTCTCGCTGGCGTGTTCTTCATGGCTCTGACGCTTGTTTTGGTGTCATTCGCCTGCACAGGTCCTATCGTCGGAACAGTACTCATCAAATCAACTTCAGGTGAGTTCTGGACCCCGATTCTCACCATGTTCTGCTATGCAGTGACATTTGCATTGCCGTTCGCACTCTTTGCGATGTTCCCGTCGATGCTGAAAAATCTGCCAAAGAGCGGTGGCTGGCTCAACACAGTGAAGGTCATCCTTGGTTTCATCGAGGTCGCTCTCGGCTTCAAGTTCTTGAGCGTCGCTGACCAGACATACCACTGGCATTTACTCGATCGTGAGGTCTATCTCGGCATCTGGATCGTGTGCTTCGCAATGCTTGGATTCTACCTTTTGGGCAAAATCAAGTTTAAAAACGACGACCCGGTCGAGCATATCAGTGTCGGCCGTTTGATATTGAGTATCATAACCTTTACATTCGTGGTTTATATGATCCCTGGCATGTGGGGTGCACCTCTTAAGGCTCTCTCAGGCTATCTGCCGCCACAACAGACCCTCGATTTCGACCTCAAACGTATCAATCAGGAGAATGCTGACAAGGTTATCGAATATATCCAGCAGAATATGAAGGCTGCTCCTGCAGCTCAAGCCCAGCAAAATGTGGCTCAAACAAATACTGAGCTCTGCGAGTCACCACGTTTCAACGATATCTTCCATTTGCCTCACGGCTTGAAGGGATATTTCGACTATGAACAGGCTTTGGCATGCGCAAAGGCACAGAATAAGCCTCTTTACGTAGACTTCACCGGTCACGGATGCGTCAATTGCCGTGAGATGGAAGCTAACGTGTGGAGCGACCCGCGCGTCTTAAAGATGTTGCGTGAAGATTATATCATCGTGGCGCTTTACGTCGACGACAAGACCAAGCTTCCTGAAGAAGAATGGGTCGTTGGCGGTGACGGCAAGATGAAGAAGACCATCGGTCGTAAATATGCCGACTTCCAAATCACCAAGTTCGGCACCAACGCCCAGCCATATTACTGCCTCATGGGTCACAATGGCGAGCTTCTCCACGAGCCACGCGCCTACAACCTCGACAAAGACGGCTTCGTCCAGTTCCTCAAAGAGGGCCTCGAAAACTTCAAAAACGGGGTTTTGGTAAGAAACATTAACGAATAAAGTTAAAAATAGATAAAAACAATGTAGAGACGTCATAATATGGCGTCTCTACTTTTTTAATCTGTGCTAATCTGTGTAATCTGTGAGATTATTTCCCTGCGTAATGCTGATAGAACTGCACAATAGTCTCAATTCCCTTGAAGAAATGGTCGAGTCTGTAGTTTTCGTTCGGTGAGTGGATGGCGTCCTCGCCCAAACCGAATCCCATCAGGATAGACTTTATTCCCAACACTTTCTCGAAACGAGCGATAATCGGGATACTTCCGCCGCTTCTCATCGGGATAGGCAACTTGCCGTAGGTGTCGAAATATGCCTGCTCAGCAGCTTTGTATGCCGGAAGCTCGATAGGGCAGCCGTAAGCCTCGCCACCATGTAATGTGGTAACCTTAACTGTCACATAATCAGGAGCTATGCTCTCAAAATATTCTTTGAACAGCTTGCCAATCTTCTCGTGGTCTTGGTTAGGAACTAAACGGCACGAAATCTTGGCGTAAGCCTTCGACGGAAGCACTGTCTTCGAGCCTTCGCCTGTGTAACCGCCCCAGATTCCGCATAAATCGAAGGTCGGACGGATACCGACGCGCTCAATCTTGGTGTATCCTTTTTCGCCGCGTAATGCCTTCACACCTAATGCTTTCTTGAATTCTTCCTCGTTATATGGTGCCATATTGAGCATCTCGCGTTCTTTAGCTGATGACTCCACGACATCGTCATAGAAATGAGGAATGGTGATGTGGTTGTTCTCGTCCATCACACCTGCCACCATCTCGCATAGTGTGTTGATAGGGTTGGCGACAGCGCCGCCGAACAGTCCTGAATGCAAGTCGGCGTTAGGACCAGTCACTTCCACTTCCCAGTATGCCAAACCACGCAAACCCGTTGTGATAGAAGGTGTATCGTGTGATATCATGCTGGTGTCAGATACCAAGATGACATCGGCTTTTACGAGGTCTTTGTACTCCTCAATCCACTTTGAGAGGCTGCCAGAACCTATTTCTTCCTCACCTTCGAGCATGAATTTCACGTTGCAAGGGAGGGTTCCGGTCTGCATCATTGTCTCAAATGCCTTGGCATGCATGAAAGCCTGACCTTTGTCGTCGTCAGCACCGCGAGCCCATATCTTACCGTCTTTGATGACTGGCTCAAACGGGTCGGTGTGCCACAGCTCGATAGGATCAACAGGCATCACGTCGTAATGACCGTATACCAACACTGTTGGCAATTTAGGGTCGATGATTTTCTCGCCGTAAACGATAGGGTTGCCCTCTGTCGGCATCACCTCTGCCTTGTCGGCGCCAGCCTTCAGGATGCTGTCTCTCCAATATTCCGCAGCCTTAATCATATCCGGCTTATGTGCTGATTCCGAGCTAATAGACGGAATTCTAATCAGTCCGAACAACTCGTCCAAAAAACGCTGTTCGTTTTCCTTAATGTAACTTTGTATTTTATTCATATTATTTAATTTTAAATTGTTCATTTTTGTTGTCATTTCGAGTGTAGCGAAGCGAAATCGAGAAATCTCCTTCAATTAATCAGTTTCTATTTTGCAGGAGATTTCTCCACTGCGCTCCATTTCATTTCGCTTCGGTCGAAATGACGGAGGGACATCGTCTCACCGTCGAACTCCGCGTATGTGTAATCCCAGATCCAGTTTCCAACCACCGTTGTCACTGCGTGCTCGCCGGTTTTGTACTGCATCGGCTTGTGCTGGTGTCCGAACACAAAGAAATCTATTGTAGGGTCTTTCTGCGCCTCGGCCATCGCGTATTTGTACAGCCGTGTGTTCTCGACGTCTTTATAGAAATTGCCTTCCGACTCTTTTTTAAGCTTTTTGACTCTATGATTATGAGACCATTTCAACGCTACTCTTATTCCAAAATCAGGGTGAATATGACGGAAACACCATTGTAAGAACCTGTTTTCGAACACGCTCTTCAGGAATTTGTAGCCACCGTCGCCTTCACCACGACCGTCGCCGTGAACCAAAAAGAATTTCTTGCCCTTTAGCACCATTATTTCTGGATCTCTATGCACCTGAATGCCAATCTCTTCCTGCAGATACGAGAATGTCCAGAGGTCGTGGTTGCCAGCAAAGAGATGCACTGGGATGCCGCTGTCGATAAACTCGGCGAGCTTTCCAAGCAACCTTACATGACCTTTCGGAATCACCGTTTTGTACTCGTACCAGAAATCGAACAAGTCGCCCATAAGGAAGAGCTCCTCGCAGTTTTTTTTGATGGAGTCAAGAAACTCGAGAAGCATTTTCTCCCGTCGCTGGCTGTCTTCGAGGGTCGGTACACCGAGGTGGAAATCTGTTGCAAAGTAAATCATCAGAGTTGAATCTCGTCAAGGCGTTTAAACATCTCTTGTATAATTGCTGTCATCTTCGGTTCTGCCACATTAGCTGCGTTGAGCACCTCTTCGTGTGTGACTTCAACAGGTATCTCCTGTCCGCCAAGGTCTGTTATAACTGACACGGCAAAAACTGTAAGTCCGCAATGGCGTGCCACTATGACCTCAGGCACCGTTGACATTCCCACGCAGTCGCCACCTATTATGCGATAGTAACGATATTCGGCAGGCGTCTCATACGAAGGACCTGAATCTGCAACGTAAACGCCGTGCTGAATATGTATATCCAACTTCTTAGCGACATCGTCGGCCAAAACAATCAATCTGTGGTCGTATGCGTCGCTCATGTCTGGGAAACGTGTGCCTATGCGCTCGTCATTGTTGCCGATGAGCGGGTTAGGCAACAGGTTGATATGATCTGTGATGAACATAATATCGCTTACACGGAAACTCGGGTTGATGCCGCCGCTGGCGTTTGAAAGCACTAACAGCTTGGCTCCCAAATATTTAATAACTCTAATAGGGAAGGTGATAAGTGAGGTGCTGTATCCTTCATAATAATGGAAACGGCCCTGCATGGCAACCACCTTGCGTCCACTAATAGTACCGAAAACCAGCTGTCCTTTATGGCCTTTCACTGTCGATATCGGGAAATTCGGAACTTCTGCAAACGGTATTGTATATTGAACATCCATTACATTAACCAATCCGCCCAAACCCGAACCTAAAACTATACCAATCTCCGGCTTAAAACCATCAGTCTTAGATTTGATAAAATCTACTGTCTCAAGAATTTTTTCAAACATAGTTCAAAATCAAATTGTTAAATATATCCTCTTCTATCTCGTCATTGAAATGTACCTCGATCGGAATGGTGAATAGCGGCACATTCTCAAACCTGTTGATAAACGAAGAGTTTGTTAATCGCATTAAATCTTTTTCAGTCGTTACAATGATTTTATTTTTGCCAATCACACTGTCGTAACCATCCAAAATAATATCAATATCATTGTCATTAAAATGATGATGGTCGTCGAAATATTTGGTAATCAATGTGTTGTATTTTCTCTTTAAATAATCTTCAAGTGGATATGGATTGGCTATGCCACAAAACAGATAAACCGATTTCATGTCCTGCAATACCGTCTCTTTTGCAGTATTGTTGACTGGCTTAAGTCCTTGAAAATCAATATAAGTGAAGAAAACTTTCTGATATGGTTTTGCATCGATTAGTTGTACCACATCGCGTTTGTCGTATGGCAAAAGCACCCTCGGCGATTTCGTAACTATAATAATATCAGCACGTTTAGCGGCGCATTTTAAGTCACGAAGCTTTCCTGCCGGGATGAGCATATCTTTTTTGTAAATATTGTAATACTCGGTAAGAAGTACGTTGATTCCCGGTTTTATTTTTCTATGCTGATAAGCGTCATCGAGAAGTATGACATCCGGAGCCTTTTCCTGACGCATTAGACGATAAACGCCTTCGCATCTGTCTTCGTCGACAGCCACTGTTATATTGTTGAATTTCAATCTGTATTGTAGTGGTTCATCGCCAATTTGCTCTGCCGTAGAGTCTTCGTTCGCAAGGATGAAACCTTCTGTTTTTCTGCCGTAGCCTCTGCTTAATACAGCCACATTCGCTTTGTCCTTCAAAAGCCTGATAAGATATTCAGTATGAGGCGTTTTGCCAGTTCCGCCGAGCGCAAGATTTCCGATGCAGATTGTAGGAACACTGAAACTTTTCGATTTCAATATCCCACTGTCATATAGCCAATGGCGAATGTACAAAACAATCGCATATAGCCATGATAATGGTGCTAATAATCTGTTCATCGGTCAATTTTAAATACAAACGTACAAATATACAAATTATTTTTGATTCGTGCATCATTATTTTTATTATTTTAGCGAAAATTTTTGAAATGAATAAAGTTAGTGAAATAGTCGGATGTATTACTGATATCGCACCTCTCAAATGGCAGGAGTCATGGGATAATGCCGGACTTCTTGTCGGTGATGCTAATATGCTGATAGACAAGGCTTTAATAACTCTTGACGTGACCGAAGCAGTTATTGACGAGGCGATAGAAAAAGGTTTTCATCTTGTGATTAGCCATCATCCGCTGATTTATCGTCCGCTGAAGCATATTTTGCCTGAAAATACGATCGAAAGAACGATTATCAAGGCGATAAAACACGACATCGCAATCGCTTGCATGCACACTAATCTCGACAACAGCTATCTCGGTGTTAGTAAATGGCTTGCAGATAAAATCGGGCTGAAAAATCTTGAGATTTTGGAGCCGATTAAGACCGATGACGACGTGTTGACCGGCGGAGGCATGGTGGGGGAGTTGGATAATGCCCTCGATGAGACCGCATTTTTGACTCTCGTGAAAAAAAATCTTAACGCAAAAGCTCTTCGCCATTCCGATTTTTTAGGTAAAAAAATTAAAAAAGTGGCGGTCTGCGGCGGCTCCGGCTTTTTCTTGCTTGATAACGTAAAGCATTGTAACGCAGACGCTTATATCACTGGCGACGTGAAATATCACGACTTTTTCGAGGCCGATGGCAAACTCCTTCTCGTCGATGCGGGACATTATGAAACAGAACAATTTACAAAAGAATTAATTGCTGATGCTATTATTAAAAAATTTTGTAACTTTGCAGTTTCAATTTCGAACGTTAAAACTAACTCGATAAACTATTTTGTATAAATATTAAATTTAACATAAATGGCTGATAATCAAGAAATTAAACTCAACGAGGAAGAACAGATTGAAGTTACCGTTGAAAGAAAGTTGGTTGCACTTTACACCTTGCAACAGATTGATTCCAAGATAGATAGAATCCGCATCGTGCGCGGCGAGTTGCCTGAAGCAGTGCAAGACCTTGAAGACGAAGTCGCCGGTCTCGAAACCCGTATTGAGAATTACAACGCCGACCTGAAAAAATTCAACACTGACGTCACAAACTACAAAATCAAAATCAAAGAAACTCAAGCTTTGATTAAAAAGTACGAAGAACAACAAAACAACGTCCGTAACAGCCGTGAATATGATTCTTTGACAAAAGAGACTGAGTATCAATCACTTGAGATTCAGCTTTGCGAAAAGAGAATCAAAGATGCGACTATCAAAATCGAGGATATCAAGACAAATCTTGAGGCTACAGAAAAGAAACTCGCAGAGCGTAAAAACGACCTCGTGGTGAAACAGTCAGAACTCAACTCAATCGTTGAAGAGACAGAAAAAGAAGAAGAGGAACTCGTCGAGAAGTCAAAGGAAAGCGAAGCTTTGATCGAAGACCGTCTGCTCGCCGCTTACAAACGCATCAGAAAAGGTGCCCGTAACGGTTTGGCAGTCGTGAAAATCGAGCGTGATGCCTGCGGCGGATGCTTCAACAAAATCCCACCACAACACCAGCTCGATATCCGTATCCACAAGAAGATTATCGTGTGCGAATATTGCGGCCGTATCTTGGTCGACCAAGATATCATCGACCAATACAACGCAAAGAACTGATTCTATCAGTCTAATCTGAACTTGAAAGAGATGACCACCTGATTGATGTTGGTCGTCTCTTTTACTTTTGTGTCGTCAGTAAATTCATTGTTCTGACCGTACAATGCAGGATATTCAGAGTATTGCTCATACAGTTGGTATGAGTTGTGACGCTGACTGAACACGTAAGCTAAATCAAGTGTGAAAACATGATATGTGAAGCCAAAACCGCAAGAATATGAATCCGTTCTGTAGTCTGTCTTATTCATTCCGAAAGGACTTCCGTAAAAGGCGTAACCTGCTCTGAATGCCATGGTCTGCCAACGCCATTCAGTACCCACTCTGATGTTAGATGTGGTGCTGTATGTCTTGCGGATGTAGTTGTTGAAACCCGAGTAGTTATAATCATAACTTGATGCGCGCATCAAACTGTAGTCCATGAATTCATAATCGGCTGTAATCATTCCGAAATTGCCGAAGATGAAGGCCGCACTGGCATTCAGACGATAAGGCGTGGTCACAGTGTAAGTATATACTCCTGTAGGTGAAATGTAGTTATAACCTGCATCGTTGAATGATGACCATGTCTCGGTGCCCCAACTTTCTTCCACTTTATATATAGTAGGTGTATGGAAGGCTGCTCCTATACGTAACCATTGAACAGGGTAGAAGATAGCTCCGATTTTGGCGTTAATACCCGTTCCTGAGTTTTTAACAACTTCTTCCTGGGCCCAGTTTCTGAAATTATCGCTGGCGTCGAGGTTAACCTCTTTATACTGCTTGGTTACCGTTTTAGTAAAATAAGGTATGTTGATAGATGCACCCAAGAAAACCTTTTCGTTGAAATTGAATCCAGCCGCTAAGTTGAATTCACGCGATGAACCGCGCTTGCTTACGCCAAACTGCTGGTTAAGTCCACCTTGTGGAACGTCGCTGTCAATGATATTACCATCGTAAAAATCAAGAAGATAGGTCTCCCATAATGGGAATATGCCGTTAGGAGAATAATCTTCCAAAGCATAGTCGTTGTATATGCCGTTTTGGTACAATTCATCGATATATGCATCAATTAACGAGGTGTTGGGGTTGTCGCCATTGACGTAAGACTGGAATGTATAGTTGTTCAATTTATTGAGACCAAGAGCAAAACTTACTGATTTAAGTGGGCTGTTGTTGTATTCCTGTGTCCATGTGAGACCAATATTGTTCACTGGCACTTTGAAAGCTCTGTCGGAGCCGTAGCTGCCTTTGTAGTCCGATTCCGTTGAAATGGAGTAGAACTCAGGTGTGAACACGAATGTCGATTTACGGAAAAGTCCTAATCCTGCCGGGTTTATCGCTATTGCTGAGAAGTCGGAGCCGACGGCGCCCATTGCGTTGCCCATTGCGGCGCTTTTTGCTGTTCCCTGATAATAAATCGAGGAGAAATCAAACATGTCGCTGTCGGTCTGCGCCATCAAAAACATTGGCGCTAATATCATTATTGTTAAAAATATCTTTTTCATCTCTAATTTCTTTTCATTAATGTTAATTGTTTGTTGTCGTTTTGAGATTGTCGGGAACTTTTTTTTGTAAACAACTTAATAATTCCGTTAAACAAGGATTTCTCCATTTTGCTGCATTGCATTACGCTTCAGTCGAAATGACGGAGAGAATGTTATCTTCTGCCTCCACCGACACGACCGCCGCCGCCACCTATACGACCACCGCCGCCTCCAACGCTGCCCCCGCGTGAGCCTGAGTTATAACTGCCGCTGCTTCTTGGAGCGCTGGTGTTGCTTCTGGTGGTGTTAGTATTAGGTCTTGTCGTCGTGGTGTTGTTTCTCTGCGGTCTGACATATTCCGAACTTGAACGTGACTGACGGTTGCTGTTAGCCGGAGTATACGTCTTGTTCTGTGAAGACGGTCTCGTCGTCGACTGACTTGGTCTCGTTGTCGATTGACTCGGTCTGCTTGCTGACTGATTTGGTCTTGTTGTTGATTGACTTGGCCTTGTTGTCGACTGAGTCGGTCTTGTTGTCGTCTGATCCGATCTTCTTGCAGAGCTGTTCGTTGGACGTGAAATGTTGTCTGAAGAACGTCTTGAGCTCTCGCGGTTGCTTACAGCTGTATTGTTATGATGATCGGCGCTTCTTCTGCTGCTCACAGCGCTGTTTCCGCCGCCGTTATTATGACCGGATGCTCTGCGACCACTATTATTATTATAGGTGTTTATGCCACCGTGATGTGTTCCATGATGGCTGTGGTTGTAATAATTGTAATAACCTGGTCCTGGTGGATAGTATGGGTGATAAGGATAGTATGGAGGATAATATGGGTAATAGCCGCCCCATCCCCAGTAAGGATCCCATGCATAACCCCAGTAATATGGGCTGTAGCCCCAATAAGGTCTGTATGCCGGATACCAGAACGGATCCCAGAATGGGTCCCAATAGCCGTAACCGACTCCGAATCCTACTCCAAAACCTACGCCAAAATCAACAGTTACACGGGTCTCAGGAGCCTCGTCAACGATGTAAACGGTGTCTACAACTCTGTCGATGCTATCCGTAACGGCATAATCTTTATAAATTTTGCTCGTTTTATCCTGGTTGTTGCTCTTTTCCGATTTCACTGAGTTGTTGTCAAAATAGCCGTAATTTGAGGTCACGAGGGACTTATCGCTCTGCGAATCACTGTCGTATGGTGAATAATACGCATCGTCGTTGATAACGTTATTGCTTGATGCACAAGCAGTTAACAACACTGTTGCGGCTGCGATGATGATGAAACTCCTTTTCATATTAAATTCACTTTTTATTATTACTTTGCAAAAATTTTTGTAATTTTGCACACTGAAAAACTAACAAAAATCGTACCAAACTTTTAAAAATGGCAAAAGAAATTACAACACGTCAAGAAAATTATTCACAATGGTATAATGATATCGTGAATAAAGCCGAGTTGGCGGAGGGTTCCGCAGTGAGAGGTTGTATGGTGATAAAGCCTTACGGATATGCTATTTGGGAGTTTATGCATGATGCTCTCGACAAGATGTTCAAGGACACTGGTCACGTCAATGCTTATTTCCCACTTTTCATTCCAAAAAGTTTTTTCAGCAAGGAAGCCAGCCACGTTGAGGGCTTTGCTAAGGAATGCGCCGTCGTTACGCATTACCGCTTGATGAAAAACCCAGACGGACCGGGCGTTGTCGTCGATCCTGAGGCAAAACTGGAAGAAGAGTTGATAGTGCGTCCTACTTCAGAGACAATCATTTGGGACACATATCGTAACTGGATCAAGAGCTATCGCGACCTCCCGATTTTGTGCAACCAGTGGGCTAACGTGGTGCGCTGGGAGATGCGTACACGTCTGTTCCTCCGCACAGCAGAGTTCCTGTGGCAAGAAGGTCATACCGCTCACGCCACACGTGAAGAAGCTATGGCTGAAGCCGAGAAAATGCTGGGCGTTTACGCTGATTTTGCCGAGAAATACATGGCCGTTCCGGTCATCCGCGGCATCAAATCAGCTAACGAGCGTTTCGCAGGCGCTGTCGAGACATTCTGCATCGAGGCTATGATGCAGGATGGCAAGGCATTGCAGGCCGGTACCTCACACTTCCTCGGCCAGAACTTCGCTAAGGCATTCGACGTGAAGTATCTTAATAAAGAGAATAAACTCGAATACGTATGGGCAACATCATGGGGCGTTTCAACACGTCTGATGGGTGCTTTGATTATGGCTCACTCAGATGATAACGGTCTCGTGCTGCCTCCAAAGGTCGCTCCAATCGAGGTTGTTATCGTTCCTATCTATAAGACCGACGACCAGCAGCAGGCTGTTCTCGATTACTGCGCCCAGATGAAGCAACGTCTTGAGGCTAAAGGACTTAGAGTGAAATTCGACGACCGCGACACCCAGAAACCTGGATTCAAATTCGCTGAATGGGAGATGAAAGGCGTGCCGGTACGTCTCGCAGCAGGTCCACGCGACGTTGAGAACCAGACAGTGGAGATCGCTCGCCGCGACACCTTGACAAAACAGTCGATTTCAGAGGCTGAGATGGAAGACCATATCCTCGGTTTGCTCGATGAGATTCAGGATAGCTTATACAACAGAGCTCTTGAATATCGTAAGGCTAACACACACCGTGTCGACACATGGGACGAGTTCAAACAAGTTATCGAAAACGGTGGATTCGCTTACGCACACTGGGACGGCACAACCGAAACAGAGCTCGCTATCAAGGAGGAGACAAAGGCTACATTACGCTGCATCCCGCTTGACGACGACTACGAAGACGGCGTCGACGTATTCTCAGGAAAACCTTCGAAGAGAAGAGTGATATTCGCCAAGGCTTACTAAACCTTGATATTTATAAATTTTTAATGCCATTTGCAGAAATGCGACCTACCACAGGGTACTGTGAGCATTTCGAAAATGGCATTAAAAATTTTAATATAAAGGTAGGAGCTTCCCTTTGGCAAATTCCCCATAGGTGACCTGGATGTTTTCTGGGTCACCTTTATAATATACATTTCCGAGGTCGTTTATTGTAGCTTCAATGCCTTTGCTGGCGCTTATGAAACAGTCGCTTGCCGAATCAGTTGTCACGTTTACTGTCTCAGCATTATAGTTTCGAGCATCAATGATGCCATAACTTCTTTTATAAATTACAAAGTTTTTGTTGTTTTCCCCATGTAGGTTGACGCGACTTGTACCTTGGTGGTAAACAACACGAAAGTCATCGCAATTATTGATGTTAAGGTCGACGTCGCCAGAGCCGCCATGTATTTCAAAACGATAAAAATCCGGTAAAACCTGCGGTCCGGTGTAGTTGTTTTTCGTTACCAAAGTACCACACGAGGCAAAGATGAAATTGGCTATATCTTTGAAATACAAGGTAACTTCAAGTTTGTAATCGTATGGTCTTAACCAGTTTAAAGTTGTTGTATTACAGATATTTAGCACTCCGTTATTGACGTCACATGTGATATTGTCGATGATGTTTTTGCCTGTCGTGATCTCGATATAGCAAGTGTCGGAGCGTACGAGTGAGATGTTGATATTATCATTAACATGCACTTCGCGGAAGTCGGGAAGTTCGCGGACCTCTGTCACGATTGAACCGACAGTAAGTGGTGCCTTTTTGCATGAAGAGAACGATGCAAAAGTACATAATATCAATATAATCAATAATTTACGTGTCATTTTCAATTAATTCTATAACCAATACCAAAACCTATATAATCTGCCCAACCATAATGGGTGGTGAGCGAAATGGTGGCGAACATGCCTTTCCAGATGCTCTGTGTCATTGCTAATTTCTGATAAACACGACCTTCGCATAAGTCTTTACCTGCGATATGGCATCCGAAGTTGATGATGAACGAGGTGTGACCGAAAGCCAACTCGTAAGCGGCGCTGATACCTGGTTTCAATATCTCAACATCAGTAAAACCAATGCCTTTCTTACGTAGTATTTCTTTATCAGTGTAGTCGTAAACGAGGTCAAAGCCGATACCGACCTTACTCATCTCAGTGAGGCGTTTCAAAGCATTGACGTGGAAATTGAGAACTGACCATGACCTGCCGTAGCCCAAATAATCGTCAATGTCTTTCAGTGAATAAGAAAAAGCGAATGTAAACGATAGATTTTTCTTTTCCCAGCTCTTATATTGTTGATTATCAGTTGGTTCTTTAGGGAGGCGTTGTTTTGGCTCGCAGAGGAAATATTTCACGCCGACACCAGCATGAGCAAGGTTAATACCGTTGTTTGGCGTGCGACTCGAACCATTGGAAAAATGTGTGAATCCAATAAAAGCAGACGCGCCTAAACGATTGGTAATCATATAGCTATAATCAGCGGCGATGTTGATTGCAGCGTTAAAATGCGAGCCTATGAATGTGTTTTTGGGGTTGTCGACGACGTCGTATTTCTGTGTGAGGTAGCCTAAACCTATACCAAGTTTAAAATTGATCTGGTGTCTAGCGCTTTTCAAACAGTTGAAAGTCATGTGCGGTATGATGGCGAAAGCCCTGCCGAGCTCAGGTTGTTCGCCGAATCCGGTGTAAAGCAAACTGACACCGACAGCAGGATAATTTGACCTCGACTGCCATGATTTTCTTCCAAATGTGACTTGTTGCAGATTCAACTCGAAAAGCGGTAGATGAGAGCTGAATATCTTCATCTCAGGGTGATGGCAAATGATGAATCCATGACTTGCACGAAACTCTATCTGAAGGTTTGGTTTGATGATAGTATCATTGGTTTTTGCTGATAAATTATTGATAATCAACAAAAAAGACAAGGATAATATAGCGTATTTAAAAAAGTTTTTCATGGCGCAAAAATAATAAAAAACAAGACGAAAATAATTGTAAATTTGCAAAAATTTTAATCATGGACAAACGCTTAGAGGCTTTTAAGAGACTTTTGGATATCATGGACGACTTGCGTAAAGGCTGCCCATGGGACAAAAAACAGACTATTGAGAGTTTGCGTCATCTTACGATTGAAGAGACGTATGAGTTGAGTGAGGCGATTTTAGCTTCTGATTATCAAGATGTTAAAAAAGAACTCGGTGATTTGATTATGCACATTGTTTTTTATGCAAGAATTGCCGACGAACGTGGACTGTTTGACATTTCAGACGTGATAAACAGCATCTGCGACAAGCTTATCATCCGCCATCCGCATATTTACGGTGACGTGAAGGTGGAATCGGCTGAGGAAGTGCTTGAAAACTGGGAGAAGATAAAGATAAAAAAAGAGGGAAACAAGAGCGTTTTGGGTGGTGTCCCCGCTGGTTTGCCGCCACTTTTGAAGGCTTACCGCATGACCGACAAGGCTTCGGGCGTTGGTTTCGACTGGCCGAACAAAGAGGAGTGTTGGGAGAAGGTTCTCGAAGAGATGAACGAGCTGCAGGAAGAGGTGAAAAACGACGGACCAATAGAACGGAAAGACGAGGAATTTGGCGACCTTCTGTTCGCTCTCGTGAACTATTCAAGATTCATCAAAGTGAATGCCGACACAGCGCTGGAACATGCCAATGCCAAGTTTAAAAAGCGGTTTACGTATATTGAGGAGAAGGCGAGAGAACTTGGTAAAAGTGTAGCTGATATGACACTTGATGAAATGGAGGCACTGTGGCAGGAGGCGAAGAGAGTTAAGAGTTAAGAGTGTAGAGTTAAGAGTGTAGTTAGAAGTAGAAAAGTGTATATTTTTTGTTGATAGAATAAAAATTTGTATATTTGCAGGTTAAAATGATGTAAAAATGAGTAACTTGGCGAAAAGAACGGTGTTTGGAAGTTTGTTTGTGATCGTGGTGATCGGAAGCATACTTTTGAATTATTGGGCTTTTTTCGCAGTGATGTTTGTGACGGTATCCATTGGTTCTCAAGAAGTTAGCAAGCTGATGCTAAAAGAAGAAAAAAACACTTTGACACCATGGGTTATCATTCTTCCAACGCTGTTTTTCGCGTTGAGCGTCATTTTCCCGTCGATTGCACACGTCTTGCAAGTGATTCTGCTATTGGTACCTGTTTTAATAGCATTATTCTCGACAAAATATTCGTTTGAAAAAGTTGTCGTAAGTTGTTGGACTGCAATGTTTTTCGTTGCATTGCCCTGCATCTTGATGATGAAACTGTATAGAAATGCGCCAGTCGACACAATCGCTGGTAAGTATTTGATAATCATGCTATTCTGCTTGATATGGATAAACGATATTTTTGCATATTTAACAGGAATGGCTATTGGAAAGCATAAGCTTTTTGAGCGTATATCTCCGAAAAAAACCATTGAAGGCAGCATGGGAGGTTTGATAATGACGATTTTAACTGCGTTTTTTGTCAACCATTATTGGTTAAAGATGATGGATGACTGGAAAATGATGGGAATGGCAATGGTTGTTGTTGTTTTCGGCAGTTTGGGTGATTTGTGCGAGTCGATGATGAAGCGTCAGGCCGGGGTGAAGGATTCCGGCAATGTGATTCCTGGGCATGGCGGCATACTCGACAGATTCGATGCCACGTTTTTGGCGGTTCCGTTTGTTTATTGTTATTTGATATTATTGTAAATCAATATATTATATGTATATACACAAAAAAGGTTATGGTGTTATTGCGACGGTTTTCACGGTTATCGTTCTGGTAATTGTGTCTGCTGCGATGTTGCTTAACGCTGTTTTTGAAAATAACCATTGGATGATATTGGCCGGACTTATTATAATAGGTGTAATTGTTGTTGTTTGGTCAATCACATTTTTCAGGGTTCCTACGAATCGGAAAATCACGCATGAGGCAAATGCTGTTGTCTCTTCCGCTGACGGTGAAATCGTTGCCATTGAGGAGGTTGAGGAGAAAGAGTATTTTCACGATAAGAGGATTCAGATATCGGTTTTCATGTCGGCTTATGACGTGCATGTGAACTGGTTCCCGATTGACGGTGTGGTGAGTTATGTGAAATATCATCCGGGCAAAAAAATGTTTGCCATTAATCCTAAATCATCTGAGTTGAACGAGCGAAACTCTATGGCTGTCAGGGATGAAAAGGGTAGGGAGGTCTTGTTCAGACAGGTGGCAGGTGTCATGGCGCGAAGAATTGTTTGTAATGTCAAAGAAGGCGACAAGGCGGAGGTTGGCAAGGAATTTGGTATGATAAAATTCGGTTCGCGTGTTGATTTTTTCTTACCTCTTGACGCTGATATTCAGGTGGAGATGGGCGATGACATTACAGGACAGGTTTCTGTTTTGGCATATTTGAAATAAAAAAACTAAAAAAAAGATAGTGTAATTAAAAAAAACTTGTTATATTTGCAAACTCAAAATGAATAACAAATTAGGAATTTGAAATTAATGTTTAACTAAATTTTAATCAACATGAAAAAAGTATCTTTACTTTCATTGCTTCTCGTTTTATTCGGAAGCTTAATGGCTCAAGAACCACAGGTTCTTATTAGTGATGGTTTCGAGGAATACGAAACCGGTAGCAAGATTGCTGTTGCATCACAGGCAGCAGGTCACGACTGGTGGACAACATGGAGCCAGCAACCAGGCTCAGCCGAAGACGGTGTCGTTGCTGAATACAACGGCTCAAAATGCGGTTATTTGACCTATGGCGTTGACCAGGTTTTGCTCCTTGGTGACGAACAAAACGGTGTTTATGACCTCGAATTCGACATCATGGTTCCTCAGGGTAAGAACGGTTACTTCAACATTCTCCATGACTTCAACGGTCAAGGAAGTACATGGGCTTTGGAAAGCTATCTGCACATGTCAGGCAGCAGCACATCAGCTCCTGGAACAGCAGTTATCCACGCTGGTGGTTCCAATGCAGCTACATTCAGCGTAATTTATGACGACTGGATGCACTTCCGTTTGCATGTTGACACCGATGCTGACGTTGCTGAGTACTACTACACAGCACCAGGTGAGTCAGAGGTTTTGATTCACACATGGACATGGAGCCTTAACAGCCAGGGTACTGCTACAGTAGGTAGAAAACTTGCTGCTATGGACTTCTTCCCACCAATGAATGCTTCGACTTCAGAGTATTATCTTGATAACTTCAGCTTCACAAAGGTTAGCGGTGACACAGCTCCAGCTCTTACCTTCAACGTTGATCAAATCGATGCAGTTGTAGCAGAAGATGATGCAACAGCAACAGAGATTGTTATCAGCAACGCAGAAGGCACATCATTTGGTGACTGGTCAGCATGGGTTGACTTTGGAACAAGCACAGGTGGCTCAAATACATCAGTTCTTTACTATGGTGCAGACCCATCACAAAACGCTAGCCTGGTTGGCTACGACTGGGAAGAGCCAAAATTGGTTGAAGTAGCAGCTATGTTCCCGGGTTCAACATACGCCGGCTCAGCAATGGGTGCCAACATCGTAAGTGTTGAATATTTTGCAGTTGATTCACAATCAGGTTGCGGTTTCGAAACAAACACTCCTCTTACATTCCGTGTTTACAAACAGGGTATGTATGGCCAGCCAGGTGAAGTTCTTGCTGAAAAGATTGTCCCTTACAACCAGATTAACCATACAGACTGGACAACCGCAACATTTGACACTCCTGTCGCTATTACAGGTTACAATGTTTGGATTGCTTGCGAATACACACAGGCAGTTGGCGGCTACGCAATGGCATTTGACGGTGGTTCATACCTTCCTAACAGTGGTTTCGTCCGCGTTGGTGGTGGTGGCGCATTCGAATCAGCAGGTCCTGACAACATGAGCCAAGACTATGGCTGCATGGCAATCCGCGCAAACGTACAGGGAGCTCCTGTTTCAGCAACATGGGCTAACTTGAGCAAATCAGAAGGCTCAATCCCAATGGGTGGAATAGATGAAGTTTCAGTTAACGTTAACGCTATCGGTCTCTCAGCAGGCGATGTGAAGACAGCTAACATTATCTTCGTCACAAACGATCCTGAGAATCCAGAAGTTACTATCCCACTGACACTTACAGTCACTGGTGATAATGTTAATGAGACAGCAGCTAACGCATTCAACATCTATCCTAACCCAACAACAGGTATGGTGACAGTTGAAGGCGAGAATATCAACGTTGTTTCTATCTACAACGCAGCTGGTCAGCTCGTGAACATCGTCCGCGCAAACGACTCGAACGTGAATGTTGACTTGAGCAGCTACGGCACAGGTGTCTACTTCCTCAACGTTATCGACAACGAAAACAACACAACAGTTCAGAGAGTCGTTGTGAAGTAATATTTGAGAATTAATAAACGAGCAGAAAAAGAAAGGGCTCCGATAGGGGTCCTTTCTTTTTGGTTTACTGTTTACCGTTTACCGTTTACTGTTTACTGTTTACTGTTTAGCGTTTATTTGCTGGCGGTACCATTCGAAGAGGGCTACGGAGGCGGCGTGGGAGACATTGAGTGAGCGGGTGGGACCTGGGATAGGGATGTAAACAACCATATCGCATTGATTTAAGATTTCCTCGTGGATTCCATGGCTCTCGTTGCCTACGATGAAGGCGGCATCAGCAGGAAGCTCGGTCTCGTAGATGTTTGTCGCATTCGTCGCAGTTTCTATAGCGACGATTTTTTTATTTGATGGTACCAGTTTACGCAGATCATTCTCCTCGGTGAAATACCATTTTATGTTGTCTTTACTTGAAGCGGCGCATTTTCTCACCCTGCTGAGGCTGTGCGTGGGCTCCGTGCCGAGAAATATCATCTCTGAAGCCCCGATATTGTCGGAAAGACGAATCATCGAGCCCATGTTGTCGGGCGTAAGGAGATTGTCGGCAAGGATGATGGGGCGGGGAATAGAATTGTATAGAGACTCGGGATGAGATTCTTCAAAAAGCTGGTTTGATTTGATATACATAGTATTAGGATAAAGAGGATAAGTATTTTTTTCCTTGATAAGTGTTACGTTCTTCGAGGCGTTTTTCAATTAATGAAAGCACTTGGTCGTAGCGGAGGTTGAGCCAAGGCTTTGAGACCAGATAACGAGGCGGCACTTCGCCAGCGAAACGCTCGATGACGAGGCCGGGATTCAGACGTTCTATGAAGTCGATGACGAACTCAATATAATCATCAAGTGTAAACAGGTGAAAATCAGAAGGGTTGGCGATATATTCATCAGCCATTTTCGTGTCTTTAAATATCTGTAGCTGGTGAAACTTCACTGATGTGAGTGGCAGTTCGGATATGATGTCGGCGGTATGCAGCATCATCTCGCGCGTTTCACCAGGCAGACCGAATATGAAGTGCCCACCGCAGTGAAATCCATATTTGTGAGTGATTTCGATGGCTTTTTTTGCCGTGGCGAAGTCATGGCCGCGGTTTACACGTGTTAATGTGTGGTCGTAGACCGACTCAACCCCATATTCGAGTATGACCGTGGCGTCTAGACTTTTCAGCATATCCAGTGTTTCCTCGTTGATGCAGTCAGGGCGGGTTCCGATGACGAGGCCGATAACACCATCAACTGATAAGGCTTCGCGATAGAGTTTTTTGAGCTCGTCGAGAGGCTTGTATGTGTTGCTAAATGCCTGAAAATAAGCAAGATACGACTTTGCGCGACGATAGCGGCGCTGATGGAATTCAATGCCTTCCTCAATTTGTTTGCGGATACTCTTTTCCGGATGGCAGTACGACGGGTTGAAAGCGTCGTTACGGCAGAAGGTACAGCCTCCAGTGCTTATCTTTCCATCACGATTAGGGCAAGAGAAGCCTGCGTCGATGCTTATTTTCTGCACGCGGCTTCCGAACTCACGTGTGAAATACGAGGAATAGCTGTTGAAACGTCGGTTATCACCCCAGGGAAACATGTGGCTTATTTTTCTTTTATCATCACATCGATAGCCCCGACGCCGAATCTCGAGATCGAAGCCATTCTGTTGGAAGTGTTTTCGTAATGCTTGAGCTCCTCAATAATGGCGTTTTTCAAGACGCCGTTGCCGACGCCGTGTATAAACGTCACCTTGGAATAATCGTTTTCAATTGCGCTGTCAAGCATTTTCTTGAAATAATTGATCTGAACCCTGAAAATATCGTTGCTCGACATTCCGAGGATATTGTCAACCAGTTCGCCAATATGAAGGTCGACTATCGCTTCGCCTGGCTGTGTTTGGTGTTTGTCGATTTCTGCAGCTTTTTTTACGATGTCTTTATTTGCCTTAGGCTGCATCACCCCGTCTTTCATCAGCTTGGTGTAATCGGTCTCCGATCCTTTCAAAGCGGTGGCGGTTGATAGGCAGACCATCAAGGCTTTCTCACCCAGAAGTCCCGATTCGACGAAGCTTCCGTCTTTGAAGAAACGGCTGGTGCGCAACGAGAACGGTGCATGCAGCGGATGATAAACGAAGTCGATGTCATCCTGACAGAGCACCACCTGTATCACGCCTTCGCACCAATGTTCAATATCATCGCGCGAGATAGCTTCCACCACCACTTTAGAAAATGGTGCAATGCTACCGTAGTCGATATTAGAATATTTCTCGTCTTCTTTAAGATTAAAGCTGTACAAAGCGTCGGCAGGAGTGTTGTTTACCACAGCAACGTCAATAAGTCCTGTCAACAGCCACTGTTGGTCGTGCGGAATAAAGGCGAGGTAGATACCTTCTTCCTCCGAATTTCGGGCAAACCGTCTCAACTCACTGCGGCGAGCTTCGTTTTTCGTCTCTTCTTCTATAATCTGTTGATTCTTAATCTCTTTCTGCACGTTGTCGACCATTTGCTGTTGCCTTGTCGGCTGTGCTCTGAAATCCAAGACCAAGTCGCTCATCAAAACCGGGACATTGAAGCCGTCTTCAATCTCAACCTCAACCATACGGGTGTCTATAATCTTTCTAATAACTCCTCCACCTTTGTCATTCAAGAAGTTAACTCTATCGCCTACTTTAAAAGTTTCCATTTTTAAATATTATTTTGCAAAAAAAAGTGACCCCGCCGGGATTCGAACCCGGACCGAAGGAACCGGAATCCTTAATTCTATCCATTAGACTACGGGGCCATTTTTTATACGGTGCAAAAATACGAACATTTTTCCATACACTGCCATATTTTTCGTATTTTTGCGGTATAAAATTTTTTATGGCAAGACATTTTTTATCAATAAAACTGGCCTTATGTCTGATGCTGGTGTTTTCTGTGATGAGCATGACTGGTCAGGACTCGCGTTATACCGAATCGTCGGCGATGAGTCGTCACCGCACTGAGCCTGAGCGTGCTTTGGTGATGATTGATTCGGCTGTTTTGGTGGGTAACATCAGCTGGCAGCGTGGTGAATATTTGAAAGCTGTGACACAATATGGCGGGCTTCATGACTTGCCGTTGGCTGCTCAGACCTGTCTCAACATGTTGGAGAAGGGGGATGTTTTGACAGACACTGTCACTATTGAGCGCACTTATATGCTTTTGGCGGGCATTGAATACACTTTGGGCAACCATCCTGCCATTATCCGATACGCCACTGAGGCTTCGCGTTTGGCTCACATCCTTAATCAGCCAGGCGAGGTTGGGAAGGCGGCGGGTCTCATTGCTCAGTCGATGGCGCAGACTGGTAAGACCGACGAGGGGATAGAGCTTCTTAACGGCACTATATCGGAACTTAGAGATCTTAACACTTTTGAAGGTGTGACGGCATACCACGAGGCTTCGAAGAAGCTGATTCGTATTTATATAGACAATCTGCGTTTCGCCGATGTTGTACCAGTTTGTGAGGCGGATTTGGCACGCATCGACAAACTCGACAGTCATCCCGAGCGTTTTAACTTGAACGAAGGCTTCGACCCGTCGGAGTTTGTCGATTACGCACGCGGTCAGGCATTGGCGTACCTCACCATAGCATACGCCAGGATGGAGGATATCCCGAAGGCGCGTGAGACCATGAACGAGGTGCTCAAAACCAATTGGAGCCACAGTGTTGACTGCGACAAAATCATGTCGGCGGCGTATCTCTACATGGGCGAGTTCGACCGTTTCGAAAAGGCGATGCAGCGTTTCGAGCATTCATATCCCGACACCATCAACCCCAACTACGTAATCTGCCTTGAGCAGCGTTTTGCCGCTGCCAGGATGCAGGGGCATACCGACGAGGCTATCGACTACATGCAGCGTATCCACATCATTCGTGACAGCCTTGACGCACGTAACCAGCGTGAACGGCTTCATGAGCTTGCCACCCAATATCACCTGCAGGAAGAACAGTTCATCCGGCAGCAGAAAGAGGCCGAGGCTGAGCGCGCACGCATCATCATCATCACCTTGACGATTGGACTTTTGGTGACGGCATGCTTCCTCTTGTGGTTCTTCCGCCAGGAACGCCTGATGAAAAAGAAAAACAAGGTGTTGGCGAGAGAGATTGCCGATGCCATCACCTATAAGGAGAAATATCTGGAGAGTTTGAAGCAGGATACGGAATCTGGGGCTCGGCAGGCGCCTTCAGATGATGTGTCCGATAAAGACCCTGATGTCATGCTGTTCAACCAGATCCAGGACCTCGTGGCAGGCGAGAAACTCTTCCTTGATCCAAACCTTGACCGTCAGATGCTCGTCGACCGCCTGGGAGTGTCGAAAGAACGTGTCGGCGCCGCCTTCGCCAAGGGCAGCCCATATAAGTCGCTCATCGAGTACCTGAACGACTGCCGTTTGCCGTACGCCGCCAAGCTCTTGACAGAACGCCCCGACCTCAGTGTCGCTGACGTGGCACACGAGAGCGGTTTCGCCAATGCCGACACCCTGGGCCGTAATTTTAAAGTCAAATACGCTCTTACACCAACGGAATACAGAGAACAACAGTAACCGGACCTTACTGAAAAATACACGGAGAATAAAAAAATACATGGAGAATAAAATCCAGGAAAAAACAATGTTTCCGTGAATTCGTCTGTTGACGTCCGTGAATACGTCTAAGCTATTGCACAGTCTGAATATTGACTATATTTTTGCATCAAAATTACAAAATTTTAGTCGATGAAAAAACTCGTATTCTTCCTTAGCATCGTTTTATCTGCTGTTTTTTCGGCAATTGCCCAAAGTCCTGACCCGATTATGGCGGGCTACACTGTCACTTCAGGCACAGCAGGAGTCAACAATGAAGAAAACTATGACAAGCTGTTAGATGGCAGAAATTTCACCAAATGGTGTATTCTTGACATTGGTGATTGCGCCTATGTTGAGTTTCACGTCGTCTTTCCTTTTATTCCTACCGGCTACGTCATGACCACAGCTAACGACGTCAGCACATACCCGGGCCGCAACCCAAAAGACTGGGTTATTAAGGCAAAACTGAATCTTGAAGACGAGTGGACTACCATAGCCAGTGTTACTGACGACAATGTGCTGCAATTTGAGAATAAGACCAACTATAGTTTTGAGATTTCCAACGACCAACTATACAAATATTTCCGTTTCGAAGTCACAGCGGTGTGGGGAGGAGGACAATTTCAACTTGGTGAGTTGATGCTCAGAGGATCAGTAAATGAAAACCCGGATATTGTTGTTGTCACAGACTACAACCCCAAAGCTGGTACGGAGGGCGCCAGTAGCAATGAAAACTATCAGAAATTGGTGGATGACGATCCAAACACGAAATGGTATGTCAATAGTTTGACGGATACAACATTTATAGAATTCCATCATGGCAGTCCATTCATTCCTACCGGCTACATCCTGACCACAGGCAATGACAACAGCTCACACCATGGCCGCAATCCCAAAGACTGGGTCATCAAGGCAAAGCTGAATCAAGAAGACGAGTGGACCACCATCGCCACCGTCACCAACGACAACGTGTTACAAGACGTCAATAATACTGACTTTGAGTTTGGTATCGACAACAACGCAAAATACAAATTCTTCCGTTTTGAAATCTTGTCGGTACAGAACGGTAGCAAGTTCCAACTCGGTGAGTTCAAGTTCAAAGGGAGGTCTGTGCTGAACACTGACCCGATTATCGCTGGTTTTATGCTCGTAGATGCCGCTTATTCCTCTAATCCCCAAAATCTTGTAGATAACAACAGAAATAATTATTGGGATTGCCGTAGTCAGGATCATTATTACTATGTGGACTTTTACAGCGACAAAGCTATCATCCCCACAGCCTATATTATGACAACAGTCCAGGATTTTGGCCCCTTCTGGGGGTGTAACCCGAAAGCATGGAGTATCGAAGCAAAAATGAGCTTTGATGACGAATGGCAATGTATTACCCAAGGTTACGACCTTATCCCGAATGAGACCGGAAATGACTTCGAGTTTAGCATCAACAACGACAAAGCCTATCGCTATTTCCGTTTCGCCGCAACAGCAGTAAACTACGAATTAATGGAGGTGTTCAGGCTCTCCGAGTTACGACTTAGAGGCCGTGTTGTCGATGACTACACTTATTATGTCAAGGACGTGATGCTTATCGGTGGCTCCGAGACCGAGGTAAACGACCTGAAAAAGTCATATCGAAAACAGGGTTGGAAGAGTTATGACTATGACCTTAACAAAGGCTGCGGCAGCAGTAGCGACTGGATTTACTTACTCTATAAAGACGAGTATAATCCAAGTCTCGTGAACAAAGGCTATGCTACTGACTTTTATTTATGGACACAAAACTCAAGTGCTACCGAAACTCGTACCTACGACGGAAGGACCTATTATCTTGTGCCTTACGATGGCGGCGAGCATTTCAAAAATGTCAAAGGCGACCTGAACAGCCATGCCGGCGGTTCTGACATACATCTGTATTACACCAGAGAGGCTTTTCCAGACCATCGCAGTGTTGACAATATCTACTTCAACTCGACAAAAAGCGGAGCTTTAGGCTCAGGAGGCAGCTCTTCCGGTTATGACTTGAACTCTGGTGCAGGCGGCGATTATATATATATGCACTTCACCACTTCACAAACAATCGGCACCATGCCAGTGGGAATATTGAACGAAAGTGTTGTCGGCTACGGCTCCATAAACATCTCGGGCACAGCTTATGATTCCGACGATTTGTCTGCAAGTGTACCTTTACATGCCTGTCTTTACAAAGAAGACGGCGTCACTTTATACGTACAAAAGGATTTTCTTGCAGACCTGCCTAACAATGGCTTTTCCAAAAACTTGTTTGGCATCCTTCCTGGCACTTATAAACTTAAGCTCCTTGCCACCGACATTGATGGGTATGGCGATATCCAGATTGGAAACATTCAGACCATCACTGTGACACAAGGCCCTGAAATCATAGAGGTTGGCCATGGCGATACAGAAAGTTTTTTCCCTATGTATCATTTATACCAATATAGCATGTCTCAACAAATCTACAGGGCGAACGAACTACAAAGTGCTGGCACTATATCAGGTATCGCATATTATTATAAACCTTACGCTGGTGTCGGACCCTATGAGATGAACAACGTGCAGATTTATATGCAACATACCGACAAAGATTATTTTGAAGACGATAATGACATCATTCCCATTGATTTAAGTCAAAAGGTGTTTGAGGGCACTGTCGTGGCAGAGAACAAAGGTTGGGTGGAATTTTCATTTGATACACCTTTCGAATATGACGGGATACATAATATCCTGATCAGTTTCAACGACCCTGCACCCGAATACTACCAGAGTGGTTGGGGGCATCGATTCCGTATCAATCGCTCACCTAATACGACACATCTATACTTGTCGAGAACCAATCCTATCGATTTGGAAAACTGGACCGACTACCACTTCGTCGATTCGCGTAGGAACGACCTCCAGTTTTTTATCAAACCATCAGGTAGCCCCAAACCCGCCAACTTAAGGTTAGCCACATGTACCGCAGATATGACGGAAATTGCTTGGAACGCCCCAGCAACCAACCAGAGCATATATGGCTACCTATATCAATTCAAGAGAGGAGATGAGCCATGGAGCACCGCTGTTGAGACATTCAACAAAACCGTATCCTTTGATGATCTGGTAAACGACATTGATTATAGATTCCGCGTGAAGACACTCTATAACAACAACGAGACAAGCATTTTCTCTGAAATATCGTTTAGACTACCGACAGATTTACCATTTGAAAACAACTTTGAAGAGGATTATGATGGCATGACCGTGTTAAGTATCGATTGGGAACATGGTGGAATACAAACCAGAGAAAGTTATTCCGGTAATAAAAGCTTTAATTTTATGGCCCTCTCAGATGGATACAGTCCTCAATACTTGATATCTCCGTGTTTTCCAAACACCGAGAAGATCGCGATGTCGTTCTATTTCAAAGGACCAACTTCTAATGATGAAAGAATAGTTTTAGGGTATTCAACCTACGACAACAACATTGGTTCGTTTACGTGGCTCGATGATATTGGTACCCGCACAGAGACCTGGACCTATTATAGGAGCACATTCCCAGTCGGCACGAGATATATAGCCATAAAATATGTAACCGTTGGTCCTGTTGGCACCTATATAGACGACATCCGTTTCGAAAAAGCTACAACTCATAAGATGCCGACAAACTTAACCGCAAGCGATCTTACCCCTAACAGCGCCACAATAACATGGAAGGCTCCACTAGGGGAGACACCTATTGGCTATGGATATCAAATCATGAAAACCAGCGATGCAATATGGAGCGCTGATATGGGTGTCGTGGAGGAAAATATGGTTTCTTTGGCCCACTTGCTTCCTGACACCGAGTATGATATCCGTGTTAAAGCGTTGTATGATAACGGAGAAAGCAGCTACTTTGTAAGATACAGGTTTATGACTGATGCCAAGCCTGTAATATTGCCAATCTACCAAGGCTTCGAAAACGGCATGAATGGTTGGCGTGTCGTAGACGGACAACGACACACGGAGATTATGCGTTACATAAATCCACATGGAGGCGGTTACACATTTTATTTCGATGATGAGGAAAATGAACCACAATATTTGATTTCTCCTGAATTCATTAGTATCGAAGACGTGTATTTGAGCCTCTTTTATAAAAGCTATCAAATAGATGATAACAGTAGTGTCGTCTCATTCTTTTATGTGGGATACTCTACCACCACTAATGATATTGACTCCTTCATTTGGAGTGAAAGAATGGCAGCCCTGGGAAATTGGGCAGAGTACACAGCCACCTATCCGACGGACACCAAATACATCGCCATCAAATGGGAACAATTATGTTATCTTTACATTGACGACGTCTCCATCTGGACAACTATGAGTCATCCGATAGCAAAAGCCACTAACTGGGACGAGCCTTCTCGCCCTATCGACGGATGGAATTTCATTGCTTCACCCGTTGATGGAAGTGTCGCACCTATTGATGTGAAAAAACTCATCTTTAGCATCAACGATATTCCGTATGTCAATTCCGGAGAATATGACCTCTACCGTCTCAACAACACCACTTGGGAGAACTTCAAAGCCCATCAAAATGGCTTTATGCTTGAAAACGGAAAGGGTTATCTTTATGCCACAGCAGCAGATGTTACAATCCAGTTCATCGGCCCTATCTACGAAGGTGACACCAAGACCGTAAACATTAGCCAAGGCAACAACCTTGTAGGCAATCCGTTCTTTGCCGATGCATACATCGACAGACCTTATTATAAAATGAACGCTGCCGGCACCGATATCGAGGCCGTCACGGATTACATCAACAATCCTATCCCTAAATTCACCGGCGTGGTGGTGACAGCCGATGACAACGAGACCGTCACCTTCAGCAAGGAACAACCTGCGACGACAACATTTAACAATGGAAGCATACAGATGACCTTGATGAAAGCCAATGTGCGCGGCGACGCTGTGCAAGACAAGGCGATAGTGAGCTTCAACGAAGACACTAAACTCGAGAAGTTCATCTTCAACGACAACCATGCCAAACTCTACATCCCACAATCGGGCGAAGACTATGCCATAGCATTCTCCAACCGTCATGGAGAGATACCGCTGCATTTCAAAGCTAACGAGCCGGGCAGATACACCATCGCCTTCGATGGCGACATGAGAGGCGCCACACTTATCGATAAGATTGAAGACACGACAATAGACCTCGGCGCTAACGACAGCTACACCTTTGTGGGCTCGCCTGCCGACAAGAAAGACAGGTTCGTGATTGCGTTCGCGTCAGCATCTGACACCTTCGCTTATCAGGATGGTAACGACATTATCGTCACCGGTGAAGGCGAACTACAAGTGTTCGATATCATGGGACGCATGGTGATGACACAGCACGTCAACGGTATCCAATCGATAAACACAATGCAACAAGGCATTTATGTCTTTAAGCTGAATGGCATGACACAGAAGATGGTTGTCAGATAGTTTGCCGATTATATTTTGCATAAAAATAAAACATTTAGTCGATGAGAAAAATATTATTATCAATCAGCTTGATTATCACATTGGCTTTTGGCGCCAATGCGCAAAATGACGCATTCTTCAAATGGAATGATTCGTATGATGACGCCTTCAGATCTGTTGATTATTACAGTTTGGCTTTGCCTACGTCACATGGTGCCAATAATGACTATCAGGCACCTCTCGGAAATGGCCTGCTGATACTTGCGGCGTTAGGTGTAGGATATGTACGGAAGCGTAGCAAGCAATAAAAACAATAAGGCATTGATGATCAAATAAATATCAGTGCCTTATCTTGTTTCGTTTGTAGATTTTCAAGGTTCGTCATCGCCTTGATTTTGTGTCTGGTGGAGCTGGAGGGAGTCGAACCCTCGTCCAAACAAGGAACAATTATGCTTTCTACATACTTATTCTGTTGTTGGTTTTCGAGTTGTGCAAGGAAACAGACATCCTAATCGCAACCTTATCTCCTTGAGTTTCACGACGTTGCCGGAGTTTCCGCGTCGCTATCCCGAAATTGCTGAGCACCTCGTTGTCGGACCGGAATCGGGAGGCTCCATCCGCGAGATGTCTCGTCCTCTCACCTTGTGAAAGGATAAAGCTTCAATCTACTGTGCTTCGATTAAGCAGCGAGAGCGTAAGTATTTTCGCCAATTAATTTTTTGCAGTCAAGATTTACGAGCGTCACTGCGAGGCTCGGTATGCTTACATAACCCTTCTACAAGCTGTCAAAACCGGTCAGCCCCAGATGTTATGCTGATTTCTATTATCAAAAATCGTGCAAAAGTAGTAAAATTTTCCGAATTTAGACGTATTTTTTTACATCTTCGTCAGAAATGGTTGAGCCACAGAGTATTACGAGGCGTCCTACGACGTTTTGCAGCTCGCGTATATTACCGCTCCAGTGTTGTTTTTTCAGTTCTTCGATGGCAGAGTCGGTGAAAACAGGGATAGGTTTGCCCATTTCGTTTGCAGATTTCACGACGAAGCTATTAATTAACAAAGGTATGTCGTCGAGGCGTTCGCGTAGAGGTGGCACGCGCATGATTATCATGCTGATGCGGTGGTATAGGTCTTCGCGGAAGTTGCCTTTTGCTATCTCATCCTGAAGGTTTTTGTTAGTAGCTGCGATGACTCTTACATCAACTTTTATCTCTTCTTCGCCGCCCACACGTGTGATTTTGTTTTCTTGCAGCGCGCGCAGCACCTTGGCTTGGGCGGCGAGACTCATGTCGCCGATTTCGTCGAGGAACAATGTGCCGTTGTCGGCAAGCTCGAAGTCGCCTTTTTTCTGTTTGATGGCCGAGGTAAATGCTCCTTTTTCGTGTCCAAACAGTTGACTCTCAATAAGTTCTGATGGGATGGCGGCGCAGTTGACCTCGATGAATGCGCCATTGTTGCGCGGGCTCATCTCATGCAGCTGCCGAGCCACGAGTTCTTTACCTGTGCCGTTTTCGCCGAGTATGAGGACGCGGGCATTGGTTGGTGCCACACATTCAATCATTTTATTTAACTCGTTCATTGCCTGTGAGTTACCGACCATCTCGTATTGTTTGCTGACCACGTTTCGGAGTTTCTTTGTCTCGTTGACGAGTCGGTTTTTATCCAAGGCGTTGCGAAGTGTGATAAGCATTCTGTTGAGGTCCATCGGTTTCTCGATGAAGTCGTAGGCGCCTTTTTTGATGGCGTCGACGGCGATGTCGATGGTGCCGTGGCCTGAGATGATGATTATCGGCGCATCGGTGAGCGTTTTAGCTTTCTCAAGGAACTCGATGCCGTCCATCTGGGGCATTTTTATGTCGCAGAATATGGCATCAAACACGTTGTCGTTGAGCATAGGTATCGCCTCGACGGCTGACGCCGCCTCGGCGATAGCATATCCTTCGTTTTCAAGGATGCCGTGCATAGCTCTGCGGATGGCAGGCTCGTCGTCGATGATAAGAACTCTTGACATTAGAAGTTAGGTTTAAGTTCAGATTTCTTATAGAATTCGTCGATAATCTCCACTGCTTTGTCAACGTCGTCAACCACATGGAAAATTTCGAAATCCTCCTCGCTTATCATTTTCTCTTTGAGAAGCGTGTGTTTAAACCAGTCTACGAGAGGGTTCCAGAACTCTGATCCGAACATCACGATAGGGAAGTCGGCGATTTTGTCGGTCTGCATGAGAGTGAGAGCCTCCGACAGTTCGTCGAGGGTGCCGAATCCGCCGGGGAACGCTATGAAACCTTGTGCATAGCGTGTAAACATCGTCTTGCGGATATAGAAATAATCGAAATTAAGGCATTTGTCCTGGTCGATGTACGGGTTGGAATGCTGTTCATGTGGCAGCAGAATGTTGAGTCCCACGCTCTTGCCGCCGGCTTCGTGGGCGCCTTTGTTACCGG
Source organism: uncultured Bacteroidia bacterium (assembly GCA_902774295.1). Taxonomy (GTDB): domain Bacteria; phylum Bacteroidota; class Bacteroidia; order Bacteroidales; family F082; genus Limimorpha. The sequence goes on from CACYHP010000004.1 coordinate 111,115, forward strand.
CCTCCATGATGCCAGGGCCGCCACCTGTGACAATGCCGAAGCCTCTTTCAACGAGTTTCGCGCCGGTCTCCACAGCTTTTTGATAGTATGGGCTGTCTTCTCTGATGCGGGCAGAGCCGAAAATAGCGACGCAAGGGCCGATTCGTGACAGTGTCTCGTATCCGTTGACAAACTCTGACATTATCTTAAACACCGACCAGGAGTCGTTGGCCTTGATATAGTTCCATTTTCTGTCGTCGATGATTTTCTTTAAAATTTCTGAAGAATCCATGATAATTAAGTATTTTTTGCAAAGATACAAATAAAGTTTATTGGTTATAGTTTATTGTTTATAGAAATTTTTACAAAAAAGTTTTGTGGAATGAAATTTTTTGTATCTTTGCACGCTGAAAAACGGTATTGCGGATTTAGCTCAGCTGGCAGAGCGGAAGCTTCCCAAGCTTCAGGTCGCGGGTTCGAGCCCCGTAATCCGCTCTTTCAGTCGACGGAAGCTTAGCTCAGTTGGTTCAGAGCGCCTGCCTTACAAGCAGGAGGTCGCTGGTTCGAACCCAGCAGTTTCCACCACGAGAATCCTGTTGAGGATGACAGGATTCTTTTTTTGTATTCTATGAAGAGAATAGAGATTTATGGTAATTGATACTGTAACGATAGTATTGTACTCTGTAAACCTGGTTTATATCACGACATGTCTTTACGGCGGGCTCTTGAAGAGTTTTTATGTCCCGGATGCATATAAAGAGGTTTTTGGAGAACTCTATCCTGCTCATAATGCGTTGGCTAACATATATATGATGCAGGTTCTCGAATTGCCGTTTGTCTTTACTATATACAAGCCAGAAGTCTTATTCTGCGTGAACGGAGCCTCAATGATGTTCATCATTTCGTATATGGTGGTTCTCATAAAGGGATACTTCTTCCTTGATTTTGTACCCCCTAAAAAGCTATTTGTTTTCCAACTGCCTGCGTTTTTGTGCTGGTTGGGTTTGCTGCTTCCTGTCTTTGGAATTATAGAATTTACTACATTGTATAAAACGATTACCAGTGTCGTGGTAATGATGGTCGTTTTATGGTATATTTATCTGCTCGACAAATGCCGATTGAAGCTTGTGGGCAATATTCGTGACATTGACGAGAACGAATACTCCAACGACAGCGATTTCCCCGTACAATTTGCCAAGAGTGTGCAGTACCATCCTCTTGTGATTTGTTTGGTTCTTATAGCGAGTTTTCTTATCAATGCTCCAATAGCGAAGATTGTGCGCGATGTGATTTTGATTTTGACAAATGTGTGGCTGGCATTTTACACATTGAATCCACACCGCAATTCAAAAAAACTGCCTCAGGATTTGAAAAAGAAAGACGATGCTGAGGTTGCTGAGACTCCTACTAAATACCGACTGTCGGAAAAATACTGCAGGGAGACCGAACAGAAGCTTGTTGAGATCATCCGCAGCAAGGGTCTGTATCTTGAGGAGCATATCACCATGAACGACCTTATCGACATAATGCATATCAACAGGAATTATCTCAGTGAGGTTATAGCTCGCAGCAAATACCAATCATTTTATAAGCTCATCAACACTATGCGTATCGAGCATGCATGTGAAATGCTCAAGACAGACAGCACTGCGAAGCTTGAACAGATCGCTATCAGCTCTGGTTTTTCATCAGGAAGTGCATTCTCGCAGGTTTTCAAGCGTATAATGGATATTTCACCCAAAGAATACATCCTTCAAATACACGCAGAGTAAAATTTTACACGCAAAATAAAATTAATTACCTTTAGAATAAAACGATTTACACGCAAAATAAAACGTTTGTCGTATTGTTGTTATATTTTTGCGCGTCTAAAAGATGATGAAAGTAATGAGCAGAAATATAAACAATATAAGAAAGATGAAGAAAAAACATATTAACCATTTCAATAATACTAATGACGTGCGTGAGCGTCAGCGCACAGGGGAGAAATGACGTATTAATCATGATTGGGGCGGAGGTAAATACTCCGACCCAATCAACCCAGGATAGATTGATGCTTTGTCATCATTATTTAGTGCAGGTTATGCAGTAACTTGCAAATTAAAAAAGAACTAGAGAATAGTTATAAATAGTAAAGTTAAAAAAGTAGTAGTGAGAAAGGGATGCCGCCCGGCATCCCTTCTCTTTTTTTTTAACAATAAACTATTAGTTCTATTATCTGACGATTTTTCTCACTATGGTCTTGCCACTTGTTGTCACACCTTTCACGATGTAAATACCTTGGCTCAACTCATTGATGTTTTTGGTCTTGACAATCTGTCCGTTGATGTTATGAATCTCAACGATGTTGACGATTGTCTCGTATTCGATTTCCGAAACTGAGGTATGATCAGGGAGTTCGATGAAGACATAGTCGTCGCCGTTTGGTGTAAGAGCATAGTCTGACTCGCAATCTTCATAAACTGCTGTAAGTTTGAAGACATAATCGCCTGGTTCAAGCTCTTGATAGTATGAGGTGTAGATTCCGTCTATTTGGATGATTTCCCTTATGCTTTCGCAGTAGAGGTAGTAATAGAGCGGCTGATTTTCTGGTGCTGTCCAAGATAATACAGCAGCGCTCACATCTGATTCAGGGTTGTAATATGCTTCGCCTTCGAAGTTTGATGGAGCGTAACATGGTGTTGGTGGGGTAGGAGGTGTCACTTCGCCCATCTCGCCGTTCTGACCGATATTCTGTCCGTACATTCCGCCAGGGCCGCCGCCGGTTGAACCCGTTGAGTTTATCCAGGTGATAATGTTCTTTGCTATATGTGCTGGAGCTCATCTGTGTGTTCCAAATTGTGTTTCCGTTCATGTCGAAACCTTCAGCCTCAACAGTTGCCTGGCTTCCGCTTGTCTGGCTAAGACCTTTGAAATATGTCACAGCGAAACCGCCACCATACTCAAAAGCATCGATCAAATAACCTCCACAAGGTGTTGTGCCGTTGTCGAGCACGAGGATTCCGTCGTTCCACAATCTTTCTCCTTCAGGTGTGATGCGGTTTATATAAAGCTTGCATTGTGCCTGATAAGCATCGTCGGTCTGCTCATAGAAGAGTATGATATCGTGTGTGACAGGGTCCACTGTGGCATCTGCACTGATGTATAAATTGTTGCCGTCTGGTGAGTGTACAGGGACACCATTGGTGTCCATGATGGTTGAGGCACCGTTTTGGTTGTAGTGGAACACGTAAACATTGAAGTTGTAAAAGGCTGGATGCCAGATGTAAACGTAGCCGCCTCCCATACCGTCGGAAATGGCTGAATGGATATATGTCGACTGGAATGTCTGTTCCGCCATCAACAATGTCTCTGGACTGAATTGTGTGCCATCCTGATTATAGCCTGCCACATATATCGATTTGTTGGTGTACATGCCGCTTCCGACCTTTTCGTATGTAACGAAAACTTTGTTGTCGGTGCCCAAAGTGAGCTGTCCGAACATGCATTTCAATCCGGTATTGTCGGAGATAGTAATGACCGGGCCTGATGTCGCGTTGACATATTGCAGATAGAGGTTGTTGTAGTCGAATCCCAGTGCCCAGATGCCGCCATCGTCGGTGGCGATGACTTCTGCGCGTGAGAACCCGAGTCCGCCGAAGAGCTGTAAGCCTTGTTCGCCCCATGGGAATGTGCCGTCAGGGTTGATTTTCACTGCGTAGGTGTGGCCATCATAAGCAGCGAAGCAGCTGACAACGCCGCCATCGGTGGTTGTAGTCATCGAAACGCCTTCAGACATTGTTGAGAACTCATGAGCAGCGATGTGGATGCCGTTTTCACCCCATTGTGGCTCGCCTGCAAAGTTGAGACGCTGCAAGTTTGGTGACCATCCGTTGCCTCCCACGAAACTCATCCATTGGATGTAGGTGTCGCCGGTATTTTGGTTGGTGGCCATGTAAATCTCACCAGCATCAGTCGAGGTGTTGACAATAAATGTGTTGGTAGAAGGGTCGTTGACCCATTGGGCTTTAACAGCAAATGTAACTGCCAAAGCGATGACAGAAAATAAAAGTTTTTTCATATTGAGTAGTTTTTAACATCGCAAAGTTAGAGAATGGAAATGAAAAAATCAAGAAAAAAATAAAAAAAATAGAGACGCCATAGTATGACGTCTCTATAATTATTAATAGGAATTCTTATTATTCCTTGATGTTTGGCTCTTCCAAGCCAAGGTGTTTCTTCTTGTCAACGACCTTGAGGTAGAGACCGATGAGCAATGCTGCGATGCCGAGGCATGCGAGCATGATTAAAGCCCATGTGTAGTTGAGCTCGTCTGGGTTTGTGCCGACAGGGTTGGTGTTTTCAAGAACCTTACCGATGAGCAATGGGAACAGCCACAGACCGATGTTCTGGATCCAGAAGATCAGAGCGTAAGCTGAACCGATGATCTTTTCGTCGACGAGCTTCGGAACGCTTGGCCACAAAGCTGCGGGGACCAATGAGAATGAGGCTCCGAGCACCAAGATTGTGATGTAAGCCACAATTGTGCCGCCTGCTGCGCTGCCTTTGAACAATGGCAGGATGAAAGCGAATGTCAAGTGGCAGATAACCAGCAGGATAGAGCCGATCATAAGCATTGAAGCGGCTTTTCCTTTGTGGTCGACGTAGCTGCCGAGGATAGGGGTGATAGCCACTGCGAGGAGCGGGAACACTGCGAAGATCGTCTCAGCGGTGCCGCGCATGTAACCCATGTAGCAATAGATAACGAGGGCTACGACAGCGAAAGCCATCAAACCGAATTTCAGACTTTTCTTCTTTGAGAAGTTGCTTGCGAATGAGCAGACAGCGACGAGCAGCATCACGATGTACTGCACGATGGTCACTGAGCTGCCGCCCCAGAATGTGTTAGGGTCAGCCTCGACGAGTGTGAGGTTGCATTGGAGCATGTTAACAGCATATTTCTGGAATGGGAAGATTGCTGAGTAGTAAAGCACGCAGAGCAAAGCCACGAGCCAGAAACCGAGGCTTGACAAAATCTTGCCTATATCGCTGACTTTGAAAGGCTCGTCAACAGCTTCAGCCTCGCCTGTCTGTGAGTCGAGCTTCTTATCCATGAAGAAATAAACCACAAACATGATGAGGGCGATGCAGAGAAGCACCACACCGAATGCCACTGAACGGCTCACGTTGATGGTTCCGCCGAGTTTTGCGAAGTAAGGTGAGAAAATCATACATGTGGCGACGCCGAGACGTGCCAAAGCCATCTCTGAACCCATTGCCAATGCTGTTTCACGACCTTTGAACCATTTCACGATACCGCGGCTGACAGTGATACCTGCCATCTCAGCGCCGCAGCCGAAAATCATGAAGCCGACAGCTGCCATCTTTGCTGAAGCAGGCATGCCTCTGTAGAACGGAGAAACGCCAAGTTCTTCAAAAACCGGGATGTAGTTGAGGTTTTCGGTGAACCATTTTTCAAGACCGCTGCCAAAGAAACTCTCGCTGATGGCGTAATATTTGATCAAGCCGCCGACGAGCATCACAGCGCCTGACAAAACTGCTGTGAAACGAACTCCCATCTTGTCGAGGATGATACCTGCGAAGATGAGGAAGAAAACGAACACGTTTAGGAAGGTCTCAGAACCCTGCATTGTTCCGAATGCGAGGCTGTCCCAACCACGCTGTGTCTGCATCAAGTCTTTGATAGGGGACAAGATGTCCATGAAAATGTAGGCGCAGAACATTGCCAACGCCAACAGCAGCAAAGCGATCCATCTCATGGCCGCATTGTCGCGTAAAGTCTGAATTTTTTCTGTCATATCAATATTTATTTAAATGTTATTTGTCGGATGGTAATTGAACGATTTCCTTCTTGTATCCCTTCAAAACCTCTTTTGCGAAGTCGGCAATGGTCTGAGGAGTGATGCTCTTCACGATTTCGTCGTATTCAGCCACGATGTTGACATGGTCTTCTTCGAATTTGTCGAGAGCGTCAAGCCAAAAGCCGTTTTCTTCAAGATTTTCGGCGCGTTTCTTATAGAGGTTTTCAACGACCTTTGTCAAGTCTTCCTGAGCAGGACCGTTCTGTGCAATATCGTTGAGGCCTTCGTAAACTTTGTTGATGAGTTTCTCGTGCATTTCCTTGTTTGTGTCGAAAGCGATAAGGAACAAGTAGGCGTTCTTTGGCTTGTCAGTGACCTGACCCATGACGCCGACGCCGTATGTGCCGCCTTCTTCCTCACGGATGGTACGTGTGTAGTAGATGTCCATGACATCGCTCAAAGCATTCATATACAACTGGTTACGATAGCTGTATTCCATGGTGCCGTTGATAATCATATAAACGGTTGCCTTTGGATTCTGCATATCTTTTTCATATTTGCAGATGTAGTCGTTTTCAGGAATGCTGAGGTTGATGTCTTTCCAGCTCTCTTTGCGTTTGTTTTTCTTCATAGATGCCAGATACTGTTCTACTAATGGCTTGAAAGCGTCTTCATCGATGTTTCCTACGAAGTAGAATATGAAGTTGTTAGGATCGCTGAAGCGGTCTTTGTAGAGCTCCATTGATTTAGCGTAATCAATCTTGTCGATGTCTTCAGCTTTCATTCTCATGCGGAGCGGATGGTTGTTGTACATGACCTTTACAAGGGAATCAGAGAATGTTATCATTGGGTTGAGTTCTTGATTCTCGAGAGCAGCCTTGTTGCGCTGAGCATACGATTGGAATGCCTCTTCATCTGCGCGAGGTGCTGTGAAGTACAAGTAGATGAGCTGCATCATTGTCTCGAGATCTTTCGGTGAGCAGCTTCCGCTCATGCCTTCCGAATAGTTACCGACGTATGGATACACGTGCACTTTCTTGCCTGCGAGCACTTTCGGGAGGTCGGTGGCACTGAAGTTGCCAACGCCGCCGAGTGTGATGACGTCGTCAAGGTTCTTAAGAGTGATGAAGTCTTCCTGTTTGAGTGCTGAGAGGCCGCCCCAGCTGTTAGCTGTGAAACGGATCTCGTCTTCTTTGAAGTTGGTCTTCTTATAGAAAACTCTCATGCCATTGCTGAGTGTCAATATCTTGGCGTCGAATGCCGGGCAGTCCACTTCTTTCTTGATTTTGCCAGGTTTTGGCATGTTCTCGACCATCGGGCCATCGAATGTCTCTTCTTCATAAGGCTCTACAGCCATAGCGTTTGCTGCAGTATAAACTGCAAGAATCTCCTCAACTGTCGGGAGAGTCTCACCGTCTTTCTTAGGAGCTGTCACAGTGATGACGAGGTTGTCGTCGTGGATGAGCTGCTGAGCGAACATGTTGATAACTTCAAGCGGAATGCTCGGGATAATCTGCTGATAGAGAGCATATTCTGTCTCGATGCCCATCATAGGCTCGTTGCTGAGGAAGTTGTTAAGGCATTCGTCGACATATTGGTCGTTGTTGGTGTTGTTTCTTTCGTTGTATTGGCTTTCAATCTGTTTGAGGAAGTCGGCTTTTGCTCTTTCATATTCTGAATTTGTGAAACCGAACTGGGCCATGCGGTTATTCTCGGTCACGAGAGCTGTGAGAGCCTCGTCGATGCCGGCAGCGTCTTTAGCCATTGCCACGCTGGTCCATGCGTCCTCGGTAGGAGCGATGTAGTAGTTTGAATAATAGCTGTAACCGTAAACGAATGGAGGGTTGGCTTTTTGCGTGATTTCCTGCAAACGTTTGATTTCCATGCTGCTGACGATGCCCATAGCATATTGTCCAATCCAGTAGTTGATGTCGTTTTTCAATGAGTCAGGAGTTGCTTCTGTCTTATAATAAAGGTTGACTCTGTAGTTTGTTGCCTCTGGATCTGAAGCGATTGCCACGATAGGTTCTTCGTTATCTTCAATCATGAACTGCGGTCTTGGAGCCGGGTTGACTGGGGTCGGGATATCGGTGTACATCTCTTTGATGCGTGCCTCGATGGCGTCGACGTCGATGTCACCGACGATGATGATGCCCTGGAGGTCAGGACGATACCATTTGTGATAGTAGTCGCGGAGTGTCTGATACTCGAAGTTGGCGACGACTTCCGGGAGTCCGCCTGGCAGACGGTTAGCGTAAGGGCTGTTAGGATACATCACAGGAAGGATCTCTTTCATGATACGCTCGCTGGCGTCTTCACGTGTGCGGAGCTCTTCAAGGATCACACCGCGTTCGTTGTCAATCTCAGCTTCTTCAAGAGCGATGAAGCTTGACCAGTCGTGGAGGATGAGCAAGCATGTGTCGACGAGACCAGGGATGTTGGTAGGGACGTTGGTCACCATGTAGACTGTCTGGTCGATGCCGGTGCCTGCATTGAGGTTTTCACCGAATTTGATACCACGGCTCTGGAGGTATTCGCGTAGTGTCATTCCCGGAAGGTTTGTAGTTCCGTTGAATGCCATGTGCTCGAGGAAGTGGGCGAGACCGCGTTGGCTCTCTTCTTCAAGGACTGAACCGACCTTCTGTGCGATGTAGAAATCGGCACGCTGGGCTGGTTTCTCGTTGTGACGGATGTAGTAAGTCATGCCGTTGTCAAGTTTACCGACTCTTACGTTCGGGTCCATCGGACACGGCATCGCCTGCTGGGCGAAACTTGTCACTGCCATTGCGGCAACGAACAAGACTGATAAGAATAACTTTTTCATTTTTTTTATAAATTAAACTATTAAACTATTAAGCTATAAAACTATTAAGCTAAAACAAATGAATCACATACTTCTCCACAAAATACGACTCCTCATACCATTTCGTAATCGACGTGCTCTTGCGTTTCCAGTTTTTCGGCACGTTGCGGAGCTCTTCCTCGATGTCTCCACCTTTTAAATATAAGATGCCACCAGCCTCGATGTCGTTGGTGACACGCAGTTTGTTGTTGCACCATTTCACAAAGTCGGGCAGCTGCGTAACGGCACGGCTCACTATCACATCGAACTTCTCTTTGATATTCTCGGCACGTTCCTGAATGGCTGTAACATTCTGTAAATCAAGCTGTTCCTTGACATCTTGAACCACTTTTATCTTTTTGCCGATGCTGTCGACAAGCAAAAAGTTAGTCTGTGGAAACATTATAGCGAGTGGAATGCCAGGGAAGCCGCCTCCAGTGCCAATGTCGATGACTTTCATGCCTGGAAGAAGTTCGAAATATTTCGCTATTGCTAAGGAATGAAGGACATGATGCTCGTAAAAATTGTCCATGTCCTTCCTCGAGATGAGGTTTATTTTGCTGTTCCAGTCACTATAGAGAGGCGCAAGGCGTTCATACTGAGCCATCTGCGTCTCAGTCAGAGCTGGAAAATATTTTTTTATAATCTGACTATTCATAGTTTAATAATCTGGCAAAGATACAAAAAATAATTTATTTTAATAAATTATGTCAAAATAATTTGTAATTTTACACGTTTTTATTTCACCAATGGCGAGCAAATTCAGATATATTGTATTGTTGGTGCTGTTAATCGGCAGTCTTTTTTCCCATTCCCAAAATACACAGAGGAAGAAGGAAACGCTTGATTATATAGACAGATACAAAGATATCGCCATGACCGAGATGGTGAAATACAAAATCCCGGCATCGATAACTCTGGCGCAGGGAATTTTGGAATCCGGTAACGGGAAAAGCAAACTTGCGACAAAAGGCAACAACCATTTCGGGATAAAATGCCACAACGACTGGAAAGGCAAGACGATGCGGCAAGATGACGATGCTCCGCAAGAGTGTTTCAGGGTTTATAAAAATGCGGAGGAGTCATATAACGATCACTCAAAATTTTTGAAAAACAGTCCGCGTTATGCATCACTCTTCAAGCTTGAAATCACCGATTACAAAGGCTGGGCGAAAGGTTTGAAAAAGGCTGGATACGCTACATCTCCCGTGTATGCCAATGCATTGATAAATCTTATTGAGGACTATGATCTTCAGCAATATGACCAAATGGTCGTGAAGAAGAAATTCAAGCCTCATAAGAAGAACAAGGAAGAGGTGAAGCCGGCGAAAAAAGAAGAACCGGTGCAGGAGATGAAGCCAGCAAAGAAAGCTAAATCAAAGAAAATCAAGAAGAATAAGGCTGTCGTAAACGCAGCGCCAGTCCCAGTGCTGGGAGAATGCATGGTGGTTGGCATGACTCCAGATCATCATTATATCAGAGAGAATTTCGGCGTGAAGTTCGTTTTGACAAAAGATGGCGACAATCTGGATAATCTTGCTAAGGAATTGAAAATCAGCAAGAGACAGCTTGTAAAATACAATAATCTTGGAACTAAGACGAAGTTTTCAAGCAACGAGGTGCTTTATATCGGACCGAAACGAAACAAAGCCGCATCAGGCTATAAGGTTCACGTGATTCAACCGGGAGAGACGCTGTCGCAGGTGTCGCGTCTTTATGCAGTGAAACTTGAGAGACTGTTTAAGATGAATGGGCTTGACGAGAATTCAGTACTTAGTGTGGGGCAGGAGATTAGGTTAAGATAGCTTAATAGTTTAATAGATTAGTAGATTAAAGTTCGGTTTTTAGGTATTTGGCGGTGTAACCGACTGCTTTTTTTACAATTTCTTCAGGTGTTCCGCAACTTAAAATCATTCCGCCTCTTTCGCCGCCTTCAGGTCCCATGTCGATGATGTAATCAGCCATTTTGATGACGTCCATGTTATGCTCGATGATGAGCACGGTATTGCCTTTGTTTACGAGCTTATTCAGCACTTCCATCAATATCTTGATATCTTCGAAATGCAAGCCTGTCGTAGGCTCGTCGAGGATGTACAAGGTCTTTCCAGTGTCGCGTTTTGACAACTCGGTGGCAAGTTTCACACGTTGTGCCTCGCCGCCGGAAAGGGTGGTTGAAGGCTGTCCTAAGGTGATATATCCCAATCCGACATCCTGTAATGTCTTGATTTTCTGTAAGATGCTCGGGAAGTTCTCGAAGAATACTACAGCCTCGTCGATTGTCAGGTTAAGCACGTCGTTTATGGATTTACCTTTGAAGCGCACCTCAAGGGTCTCGCGGTTGTAGCGTTTGCCTTGGCATGTCTCGCATTGCACATGTACGTCAGGCAGGAAATTCATCTCGATGACGCGCACTCCGGCGCCTTGACAGGTCTCGCAGCGGCCGCCTTTCACATTGAACGAGAATCGTCCTGATTTATAGCCTCTGATCTTAGATTCAGGCAGCTCGCCGTAAAGCTTTCTGATATCGTCGAACACCTTTGTATATGTCGCAGGATTCGAGCGCGGTGTCTTTCCGATAGGCGCCTGGTCTATTTCTATGACTTTATCAATAAATTCAAGGCCTTCGATGCGGTCGTAAGGCAACGGGTTCTTCTCAGAACGATAGAAATGTTTGCTCAGGATAGGGTAGAGCGTCTCGTTGATGAGCGTGGATTTTCCTGAGCCGGAAACGCCTGTCACACAGACCATTACGCCGAGCGGAAGGTCTAAATCGACGTTTTTGAGGTTGTGTCCTGAAGCGTTGAACAGCTTAAGATGCTGTCCCTCTAATGGCTTACGTCTCGTTGCCGGCACTTCGATGCGTTTCTTGCCTCTCAGATAGTCGCAAGTGAGCCCTTTGCCATGCATCGCTTCTTTCGGAGTGCCTTGAAACACTACGTTTCCTCCGTTCACGCCTGCACCCGGACCGATGTCGATGAGATGGTCGGCTGCGAGCATGGTGTCTTTGTCGTGCTCCACCACGATGATGCTGTTTCCGATGTCTCGCAACTCTTTCAACGACTCGATAAGTCTGTGATTATCACGCTGATGCAAGCCAATGGAAGGCTCGTCGAGGATGTATAATATGCCTGTCAGCTGTGAGCCTATCTGTGTCGCAAGACGAATACGTTGCGCCTCGCCGCCCGAGAGACTCTTTGCTGGACGGTTCATGTTGAGATAATCGATGCCCACGTTGAGTAGGAAGCTGATTCGTTTCTTGATTTCATTGAGGATATCGTGCGAAATCTCCTTCTGTTTCTCGTCGAGATGCTTCGGGAGGTCATCGAGCCATTTTGAGAGCGAGTTGACGTCCATGTCGGCGAGTTCCGCTATGTTTTTGCCGTTAAGACGGAAATAAAGCGCTTCTTTTTTGAGTCTTTGTCCATGACATTCAGGGCATTCGGTCTCGTTCATGAAGCTGTTTGCCCATTTCACTATGGATGCGGGCGCATTCTCCTCGTTTTGCTTCTTTATCACGTTGACGACGCCTTCGAAAGGCATTGAGTATGTTGAGCTTGTGCCAAGATACTCCTTCGTCACTGTGAAGGACTCGTTGCTACCGTAGAGGATTATGCTCATGGCGTTTTCTGGGATTTCGCTGATAGGAGTGTCAAGTGTAAATCCATATCTTGTTCCGATAGCTTCGAGCTGGTTGAAAACCCAGTTGTTCTTATATTCTCCGAGAGGGGCGAGGCCTCCTTTGCGCAGACTCAGGCTCGGGTCGGGGATGATTTTTTTCATGTCAACCTGGATGACAGTGCCGAGACCGTTGCATTTCGGGCAGGCGCCGTATGGTGAGTTGAAACTGAAGGTGTTGGGTTCGGGATCTTGGTATGCGATGCCGGTTGTCGGGCACATCAGCAGCTTGCTGAAATAATGCACGTTGCTGCCGCCTTCTTCGAGAACCATCAACATGCCCTTGCCTCGACGGAAAGCCGTCTCGACCGATTTCACAATCCTATCTTTAAAGTCATCATGGACGACAAGCCGGTCGATAACTATCTCAATATCATGGGTTTTGTAACGGTCGAGCTGCATACCGAAGGTGAGTTCGCGAATTTCGCCATCGACACGCACCTTAATATATCCTTGCTGACGGATTTGTTCGAACAAATCTCTGTAATGACCCTTTCTGCCTCTCACTACAGGAGCTAACACATTGATTCTCTTGTCTTTGTATTGCTCCATTATCATCTGGGTGATCTGCTCTTCCGAGTAACGCACCATTTTCTCGCCAGTGTTGTACGAGTAGGGTATTGCTGCTCGCGCATACAGAAGTCGCATGAAGTCATATATTTCAGTGATGGTTCCGACGGTTGAGCGCGGGTTGCGGTTCACCGATTTCTGTTCGATGGAGATGACAGGGGAGAGGCCGCGAATCTCATCGACATCAGGGCGTTCCATGCTGCCGATAAACTGACGGGCGTATGCCGAAAACGACTCCATATAACGGCGTTGACCCTCGGCATAGATAGTCTCGAAAGCCAACGACGACTTACCCGAGCCACTCAAACCGGTTATCACCACGAGTTTGTCACGAGGAATGCGCAAGTCGATGTTTTTCAAGTTGTTCTCACGCGCCCCGTAAATCTCGATGAACTCGTCTTCAGCAATATTTCTGTTTTTCTCCGTCATCTAAACTATTTTAAATCTTCAGCGATAGTGTCGTTGTCAAACTCAATCAAAGCGCCGCCAGTCGCCTCGTTGCAATAGTCGGCAGTAAGGTCGAAAGGCCTCTTCGGAATCTTAATCTCATAGACTTCTCCGTGCTTGATTTTTAATGAGTTAGAACGTAGCCAAGGATTGAAAATCTTTAAAAGCTTGTATGTTATATCATGCTCGATGGCAAAATCCGCCCAGTTGTCGACGCTTTTGTCGACTACGACGACTTTGTATCTAAACGGCTGATATTCAAGGTCTTTACTGACATAAATACCATATTTCTCCGGATTGCTTAAGATGGTTTTGAATGCTAGAATCCTGAAAATGTATCGTTCTGTCTCGTCAGCCATGAGCAAGTCGTAATATGAATGAACTTTCTGTTCTTTCAGAAACTTGTTCAGGCGTCGTGTTCCAGCGTTGAACGATGCCGCCACGAGCGTCCAGTTATGGTAAATCTCATACGATTTAAGGAAATAACGGCATGCCGCCTCTGTCTCGAGTTCAACATTATATCGCATGTCGACGTCTTTGTTGATTTCGAGACCGAATTCTTTGGCGGTGCGTTCCATAAACTGCCAGAAACCTACAGCTCCGGCGGGTGAGACGGCGTTAGAGAGGGTGCTCTCTGCCACGCACAGATACTTGAAATCGTCGGGGATGCCATATTTCGCAAGGATTGGCTCAATCACCGGAAACCAGCGTGACGAACGTTTCACGAGCAGCATTGTGTTGCTGTGAAAATAGCATGTCGACAGCAGTTCGCGTTCGTATCGCTCCCTGATGTTGAACATCTCCAAAGGCACACGCTCACCGGCGAAAGTGATATCGTCGGTGAACTCGATATCGTTGCTGCGTAGTGCAATCTGTTCTAAGGAAACAGGGCGTTTCTCTGCAATTCTAAGCGCCCTGATACCCAATATGCATGCTGCTATTGCAGCTAATCCTACTATTACAACGACTATCTGAAGTGTCAGTAAAACCTTCTTGTTATCCATTACAGATGAACTACTTCGCCGTATGCTGCCGCTGCAGCTTCCATGATGGCTTCCGACATTGTTGGATGCGGGAAGATGTTCTCAATGATGTCGCGGCCTTCAGCGCCGAGTTCGCGTGCCAACACTGCTGTTGCGACCATCTCGGTGACGTTTTCGCCCACCATGTGGCAGCCTAACCATTTGTTGGTCTTGGCATCGAACACCACCTTGATGAAACCGTCTTTATTGCCTGCTGCTGCTGCCTTTCCTGATGCTGTGAATGGGAACTTGCCGATTCTCACCTCATAGCCTGCGGCGATAGCTTTAGCTTCGCTCAGACCTACTGAAGCGATTTCAGGAGTGATGTATGTGCAGCCAGGGATGTTGTTGTAGTTCAATGGCTTAGGATTCAATCCGCAGAACTTCTCAACGCAGATGATAGCCTCGTGTGATGCCTTATGTGCCAATGCCGGTCCGTGGACGATGTCGCCGATAGCGTAAACGCCCGGTACATTGGTGCGGTAGTAGTCGTCAACGGTGATCTTGCCACGTTCGTTGGCGATGCCGAGGTTCTCAAGACCGAGGTCTTCGAGGTTGGTCTGTACGCCGACAGCTGAGAGAACGATGTCAGCTTCAACGACTTTCTCGCCTTTCTTGGTATCGATAGTGCAGATGCATTTCTCGCCTGTTGTGTCTACTTTTGTCACTGATGCCTCAGTCATCACAGTCATCTTCAGCTTCTTGAAGCAACGCTCGACCTGTTTTGAGACCTCTTCGTCTTCGTTAGGGACGACGTTTGGCAAGAACTCCACCAATGTCACTTTCACGCCCATTGAGGTGAAGAAGAAGGCGAATTCAGAGCCGATAGCGCCTGAACCGACGACCACCATGCTTTCTGGAAGCTTATCCAGCATCAGAGCCTGACGATAGCTGATGATTTTCTTGCCGTCGATAGGCATTGCCGGCAGCTGACGCACGCGAGAACCTGTTGCGAGGATGATGTGGTCGGCCTCATATTCTGTTGTATTACCCTCAGCGTCAACGACTTTCACTGTTTTGTTTGCTGTGAGTGAGCCGAGACCCGGGATCAGTTCAACGTTGTTTTTCTTAAAGAGGTATTGCACGCCTTTGCTCATGCCGTCAGCGACGCCACGGCTGCGAGCGACCACGGCCTCCATGTCTGGATGGACCTCGCCCTCGAGCTTAATGCCATAATTCTCAGCGTGTTGCATATATGTATAGACAGCTGCACTCTTCAGCAGAGCCTTGGTCGGGATGCAGCCCCAGTTGAGGCATGTGCCGCCAATTTCAGCTTTTTCTACTACTCCAACTTTCTTGCCGAGCTGTGAAGCTCTGATAGCTGCGACGTAACCGCCAGGACCGCTACCAATTACAATAACATCGTACTTCATGATTATCAATGATTTATGTTTATTTTTAATATATTTTCACTTAATTGTGCTTTAGAGTGCGAAATTACAAAAAATTTTATTATCTTTGCAACATTGTTAGTGGAGAATTTTCTTCATGTTAATATTTGCCCAAAAGCAATTTTCTTTACATTTTTTTGTTCCTTTAAATTATTTAAATTATGCAAGCCGATTATTCCAATAGTCCGCTTATGCCATTTAAATGGTATGAGGTGGCGTGTACTAAGGAGAAATGTCTCTTTACGAAACTTGATGTGTTTATGTATCTGTCTGCTGCTCATGACAATTCATTTGAGCTTCTTTATGTTTCAATAGATGAAATAAGTCGTCGTTTAACGAGATGCTATCATGGAAAATTTGTCGTCAGAATGCGAAATAACTATTTGATTATTAGAAATGGCCTTTGGAGAAAGAAATATCTCGTCATCGAATATGACGAATCTTCAGGTATTTTAATACTTGCAAACAGAAGAAAATCAAAATGTTGGATTCTGACAAAGAAATTGCCCTATGACAAATCGGTTTTGGAAAAACTTCTCAAATCAGTTGAAAAACAAGGTGTTGACGTGTCTAATATTGTGTTTTTCTAAGTTTGAAATTAGAATATTTATAATATGATAATTCAATGTAAAAATCCTTGTGTTGAAATTTGCTAAAATAATTTTTTATATATAAAGATTTTCTTCCTATATTTGCAAGTTTGAACGACAAGATTTTTTAAAGATGAATATATCAGAATTAACAGCTATTTCACCTATCGACGGTCGTTATCGCAAGAAAGTTGAGCGACTGGACGAGTATTTTTCAGAATTTGGACTGATCCGCGCCAGAGTGATGGTGGAGGTCGAGTATTTTATTGCACTTTGCCAGCTGCCATTGCCTCAACTTGCAAGTTTTGACCCAAAATATTTCCGTAAGTTGAGAAATATCGTCAAAAACTTTAAAGTCGCTGATGCTCAAGAGATTAAAGAAATTGAAAAGACCACAAACCACGACGTGAAGGCTGTGGAATATTTCCTGAAACGCCGTTTCGACGAGATGAATCTGAGCCAGTTCAAGGAATTTATCCACTTTGGACTTACGTCACAGGATATCAACAACAGCGCTGTGCCTTTCACGATGAAAGAGGCAAACAGAGAGCTCGTTATCCCTGCTATCGAAAAGATTATCAATAGATTAGCTGAGCTTGCAAACGAATGGCGTAATGTCCCGATGTTGGCACATACCCACGGTCAACCGGCGAGCCCTACACATCTCGGAAAAGAGATTTATGTGTTTGTCGAGCGTCTTGAAAACCAGTTGAATGAGCTGAAAAGACTTCCGTTTGAGAACAAATTCGGTGGAGCCACGGGTAATATGAATGCTCATAAAGTGGCGTATCCGCAGTTCGATTGGAAAGAGTTTGCAGCTAAATTCAGCAAGAGAATCGGACTGAAACGTCAGGAAACGACAACGCAGATTGAGCATTACGACGTGATGGCGGAGTATTTTGATACCATCAAACGCATCAATACGATATTGATTGATTTGTCGCGCGACATCTGGATGTATATCTCGATGGATTACTTCAAACAGAAGATTAAAGCCGGCGAGGTTGGTTCTTCAGCTATGCCGCATAAAGTGAATCCTATCGATTTCGAGAATGCGGAAGGCAACCTCGGAATGGCAAACGCCATCTTTGAGCATCTCAGCCGCAAGCTCCCGATCAGCCGCATGCAACGCGACCTTACCGACTCGACGGTGACACGTAACATCGGAGTGCCGTTAGCTCACACTTTGATCGCAACAAGTTCATTATCAAAAGGTTTGGATAAGCTGATTCTTAACGAGACGAAGCTTCGTGCAGACCTGCAAAACAACTACGCTGTTGTCGCGGAAGCGATCCAGACTATTCTCCGTCGCGAACAGGTTGAAGGCGCCTACGAGCTTCTCAAAGGTCTCACCCGTACCAACGAGAAGGTGACTCGTGAGTCAATCGATGCATTTATCGACCAACTGCCTGTCAGCCAATCAGTTAAGAAGGAGATGCATGCTATAACACCGGAAAATTACACCGGTTTTAACTATGTAAACGATTAAAAAATGGATAAAAAAAGAAATTTTCGCAGGATATTACATTATGTCAAGCCGTACTGGTTTAGCATCTTGATGAACATTGTTTTCAATATTCTAGCAATAGTGTTCTCATTGTTCTCATTCTCGATGATTGTGCCGTTTTTGAACCTTTTGTTCAATCCCGACAACCTCACTACAATCAAGCCGGAATTTGCACTCGACACCGATTCGCTGCTTGCGTTGCTTGACTATTATGTGAGTTATATCATCATTCTGAAAGGACAGGCTGCGGCGTTGGTTTTCATCTGCCTGTTGCTTGTCATAGCTTTCTTCCTGCGAAATATTACGACTTATTTTGCCTTGTATTTTATGGTCGGGGCGCGAGCCGGCACCATAAAGGATATCCGCAACGATTTGTACAAGAAAATCATGATTTTACCGCTGTCGTTCTACAGCAAACATAAAAAAGGCGACATCATGGCTCGTATCACCACCGATGTGCAGGAAATCGAGGTGTCAATCATCAGTTATCTCGACGTTTTCATCAAGTCGCCACTGACAATAGCGGCATATTTCGCATATATGCTGGGTGTGAGCTGGCGTCTGACGCTCTTTGTGGTGTTGCTGCTCCCAATCGGCGGTCTCATCATCGGCTGGATTGGAAAATCATTGAAGAAAGACTCTCTCGACGGACAGAACCGATTCGCCGGGATGCTTGCCACCATTGAGGAAACCATCGGCGGGCTGCGTATCATCAAGGCTTTCAACGCCATCGATTATTCGAGTGAAAAATTCAACGAGCAGAATGGCCGTTACACTCGAGTGATAAAATTCGTGAACCGCAAGCGTGACCTCAGCTCCCCGATGAGCGAGTTCCTTTCATCTATCATCATCGCTATCGTGATATGGTTTGGCGCTACCCTTATTTTGGATGCAGCCAAGAATCCTGAGGCGGTGTCGAGCATCACAGCGGCTAATTTCATAGCATATATCGTGGTGTTCTCACAGATTATATCTCCGGCCAAGTCATTCTCGCAAGGTTTCTACAGCCTTCAGAAAGGAATGGCATCAGCCGACCGTATCTTCGAAGTGCTTGATGCTGAAGAAGTTATAGTTGAGAAACAAGATGCATTGCCATTGCCTGATTTCAAGAATTCCATTGTTTATAATAATGTGAGTTTCCATTATAATGAGGTTAATGTGTTGAAAAACATTGACTTAACCATTCCGAAAGGCAAGATGATAGCGCTCGTTGGCGAAAGCGGCGGCGGTAAGTCCACATTGGTCGACCTGCTTCCTCGTTTTTATGATGTCAGTGAGGGTCATATTCTCATTGACGGTATTGACGTGCGTGATTTCAAGATTTGTGATGTGCGCGGCTTGATGGGCATCGTCTCGCAGGAGAGCATCTTATTTAACGACACCGTATTTAATAATATAGCGTTCGGACTTGAGCACGCTACACGTGAAGCGGTCATCGAGGCGGCTAAGATCGCCAATGCACACGATTTCATCATGGAGATGGAAGACGGATACGACACATATATCGGCGACCGTGGAATGAATCTCTCCGGCGGTCAGCGCCAGAGAATCAGCATTGCAAGAGCGGTCCTGAAAAACCCTCCGATTCTCATCCTCGACGAAGCGACCTCGTCACTCGATACCGAAAGCGAACGCCTTGTGCAGGAAGCACTCGCAAAGGTTATGACAAACCGTACGTCTATCGTCATCGCACACCGTCTGTCGACAATTCAGAATGCCGACGAGATCCTGGTGATGGTGAAAGGTCAGATCGTGGAACGAGGCAAACACGAGGAACTCATCGAAAAAGGTGGCGTTTACAAGCGTTTGACCGATCTGCAGTCATTTAATTAAAAGAATTTGGACAACATTTAGAATTATATTATTAGGAAAATTTAAATTGAATTATGGATTTAAGTAAAGTTGTAGCCATTTCTGGCAAACCAGGTCTGTTCCTCGTCACAACCAACGGCGGAGGAAAGCTTATTGTTGAGTCATTGTTGGACGGAAAGCGTATCCCAGCTTTCGCAAACGACAAAATCAGTTCTTTGGAGGAAATAAGCATATTCACAACAGGTGAAGACAAGCCTTTGAAGGAAGTTTTCGTGAGCATTCATGAGAAAATAGGTGACAAACTCGATTTCGATCCTAAGAAGGCATCACCGGTCGAGCTGAGAGAGAAGTTCATGCTCGTATTGCCTGAATACGACGAAGACGCTGTGTATCAGTCAGATATGAAGAAGGTGTTCCAGTGGTATCAGCTTCTTAACGATAAGGGCATCCTCGATTTCAACGTGGAAGAGAAGAAAGAGGAGGAGAAGCCAGAGGAAGCAACGGCTGAGAAAAAAGCTGTGAAGAAGGCTCCTGCAAAGAAAGCCGCACCAAAAGCAGCAGCAAAGGAAAACGTGAAAGCCGCTGCCGCTCCAGCAACAAAGTCAACAAAGAAACCGAAAAAAGTGTAAATAAATGTGCTGCTTTGCAGAATGTGCTGCTACGCAGAATATGTTGCTGCGCAAAATGTGTGGCCTGCGGCCAATGGGCGAAGCCCACACATTCCGCGAAACGGCACATTTCACGAAGTGAACCACATTCTGCGAAGCAGCAAATTTAAATATGAAAATTATTGATTTTATCATTGTAGAAAAGCAATCATTTCAGCGTGCTGCGTTGTTGAAACTGAAATCAGCGACGCAGTTGCCTGAGATAGCCGGCGGTCAGTTTGTGAACGTGCGCGTCGACGGCTGCGATAAAGCCTATCTGCGTCGTCCGATCTCCATCCACGACGTTGATTATCAGAATAATACCATCGACCTGCTGATTCAGGAGAAGCACGAAGGCACAAAGAAACTGTGTGCCTTGCCGGTAGGAGCCAAGGTGAACGTGGTTTTGCCTCTTGGCAACGGCTTCACCATGCCTGCCAAAGACGACAATATTCTGTTGGTCGGCGGTGGAATAGGAATTGCGCCTTTGCTTTATTTTGCTAAGAAATGCAATTATCTGCCAAACGTGAATTTCCTTTTGGGCGGTCGCACGCAGTCCGACCTGATGCTTCTTGATCGTTTCCGTAATGAGGGTGACGTATTCATCACCACCAACGACGGCTCGATGGGCGAGAAAGGCTTCGTGACGGAGCATTCGCTTTGGAATACGATGGAAATCAATAAGATATACGCCTGCGGCCCGATGCCTATGATGAAAGCAGTGGCAAAGGTCGCAAGAGAAAAAGGCATCTGGTGCGAGGTGTCGCTCGAAAACCAGATGGCATGCGGCATCGGCGCCTGCCTGTGCTGCGTTGAGAACACCAAAGAAGGTAATCTGTGCGTTTGTAAAGAAGGTCCGGTATTTAATATTGAGAGGCTGCTATGGTAAAGACTGAGATAAAACTTAAGGGCTTGACCCTTAAAAACCCCGTCATGACGGCGTCAGGCACGTTTGGCTACGGCGAGGAATACGCTGATTTTGTTGACCTTTCAGAACTCGGCGGCATCATAGTGAAAGGCACTACCTTGCATCACCGTGAGGGAAATCCTTACCCGAGAATGGCTGAAACGCCAATGGGAATGCTTAATTGTGTAGGTCTTCAAAACAAAGGCGTAGATTACTTCATTGAAACGATTTATCCGAGAATCAGACATTTCGACACTAATGTTATTGTTAACGTAAGTGGCTCAAACATAGACGATTACGTTGCTGCTGCCGCTAAGATTGACGCACTTGACGACATCCCGGCTATCGAGCTTAACGTGTCATGCCCTAATGTGAAACAAGGTGGAATGGCGTTCGGTGTGACATGTTCGGGCATCGAGCAGGTGACTAAGGCGGTGCGTGAGGTCTATCACAAACACCTGATGGTGAAGCTTTCGCCAAATGTGACCAACATAGCTGAGATAGCTCTTGCTGCTGAGGCTGCTGGTGCCGATTCCGTCTCTTTAATTAATACGTTGCTCGGAATGGCTATCGATGCGGAGACAAGAAAGCCGGTGCTGTCGATGGTGACTGGCGGCTTGTCTGGCGCTTGCGTGAAGCCTGTGGCGTTGCGCATGGTCTGGCAGGTGTCGAAAGCCGTGAAGATCCCTGTAATAGGCTTAGGAGGCATCTCATCAGCCACAGACGCTATAGAATTCTTACTTGCGGGTGCATCGGCAATACAGATTGGCACAGCAAACTTCATCGACCCCGCAATCTCCGCAAAGGTCGCAAAAGGCATTGTGGAATACTGTGAGAGACAGGGAGTGGGGGATGTCAACGAATTAATCGGAGGGTTGGTTATATAATATTCACCTCCGGCTTTATCTCAATTCCAAATTTTTGGTATACTGAATCCTGGATTTTTCGCATAAGATCCAGGATTTCTTGTGGTTTGCCGCCACCATAATGCACCAAGACTAGCGCTTGCTTGTCCCATACGCCGACGTGGTTTTCACGGTAGCCTTTCCAGCCGGCACGGTCGATGAGCCATCCTGAAGGGATTTTGACCTCACTCGAAATGACGGTCTCTCGTTTGTCATTTCGACCGACCGTAGGGAGCGGAGAAATCTCAACTGGATAAGACGGCACATCTGGATATAATTCCTTGATTTCCATATATTTATCCGTTGTTACTATCGCATTCTGGAAGAAACTTCCGACACTGCCGACGACACCTACCTCGGGCAGCTTCTCGGCACGAATCGTTTTTACCGTCGTTGCCACATCCTGCAATGTCGGATTGGTGATGTTTTTGCTTGCCAAATAATTGCGAATGTTGCCGTAATCCAATTTCAATTCACCATGTTTTTTTAATACAAAATCAACGGCGAAAATCAATGGATATCCATCAATTTTGTACAAGGCATGCCTTGTACCTACGGATAATGATTTGTCATCCCGTTGGGACAACGCATGCGTTGTCCGGTTGGAAATCAATTCTTTAAAAACCGAATTCCGATATGAAAACCGGCATTCCTCATTGCTGAAAATCTTGGTTTGTCCTGTCGCCAAATCAATCGTATGCACATGATAAATAGTGTCTTTCACTTCGGCACCGTAGGCTCCGATGTTCTGAACCGGTGCCGCTCCGACCTTGCCTGGGATGTCGGCGAGATTCTCCAAACCATAGAGGTTTTTCGAGATGGTGTAGTCGACGAAATCTTTCCAAACCTCACCGCTATAACAACGGATTTTCACTGTCTCGCCGGTCTCTTCAAGCGTCTCGATGCCTTTTATGTTAGGGTAGACCACGAAACCATCGAAAAACTCAGAGGAGAAAAGTATGTTGCTGCCGCCACTTAAGATTAGGATGCGAGACGTGTTGCCGTTGGGACGTGACACTGTCGCGTCTCTACATGCGATAAAATCAGGATTTTGCAATAAATCGCTGATATCTTCCAAAGATTTTACCTCTTGAAAAAACCTCGTCTTAACATCAAAACCGAATGTGTTGAGCTCACGCAACGAAAAATTCTTCTCCATTTCTGAAATTTTTTTCAAAAATAAAGAAAATTTGCAAACGACAACAGAAAATTCTGTAATTTTATAGCTTGAAATTTTGACCACTTTGAAACGTGTTATCGTATCGGTAATCAATGACTTAGTGACCGACCAACGTGTCAACAAGTCGTGCCTGACCCTCCAAAAGGCGGGTTTTGAGGTGCTTCTTGTGGGTCGTCGGCAACGAAAATCGCCACCTATGGACGAGCGTCCTTACAAATCGCACCGCATGAAACTGCTGTTCGAGAAAGGTCCGTTTTTCTATGCCGAGTTCAATATCCGACTGTTTATTTTCCTGTTGTTCCATCGCTGCCAATGCCTGTTGTCCAACGATTTGGACACCCTTTTGCCGAACTATTGGATTTCAAAGCTTAAAGGCATCCCGCTCATTTACGACAGCCACGAATATTTCACCGAAGTGCCTGAATTGGTAAGCCGCCCGAAGGTTCAACGTGTTTGGAAACGCATTGAGGAATATGTTGTTCCTAAACTGCCGGAAATGATTACGGTTTGCCAATCGATAGCAAATCTTTTTCATGAGAAATACGGCATCAAAGTGCATGTTATCCGAAATATCCCGATGAGGAAAATGCTGCCTGCGCCTGCTTCTCGCGAAGAAGTCGGTCTCGATCCGAAAAAGCATATTCTCGTCCTTCAAGGCTCCGGAATCAATATTCATAGAGGTTCCGAAGAGCTTGTTGATGCGATAGGATATCTCAACGATTGTCAATTAGTTATAATTGGTGGAGGAGATGTGCTCCCAATCCTTAAAGAGAAGGTCGCGGCCAACAATTGGGACGACCGAGTGAAGTTTTTCCCGCGTATGCCTTATCAGAAAATGATGGCTATAACGCAGCTGGCGGAGTTCGGTTTCACCCTCGACAAAGACACGAATCTGAATTATCGTTTCAGTCTGCCTAACAAATTGTTCGATTATATCCAGGCTGGAGTGCCGATTATCGCATCGCATCTTACTGAGATTGAACGCATTATAACTCAATATAATATTGGCACTTTCATCGAAAATCACGAGCCTAAAACCATAGCTGAGACGATTAAAAATGCGTTGGGCGATGAAAAGATTGTGTCTGAATGGAAAAATAATCTTATCTTTGCAGCGCAAGATCTCTGTTGGGAAAATGAAGAGGGAGTCTTGTTGAAAATCTATGAAAAATACGT
This sequence comes from uncultured Bacteroidia bacterium, assembly GCA_902774295.1. Lineage (GTDB taxonomy): Bacteria > Bacteroidota > Bacteroidia > Bacteroidales > F082 > Limimorpha. The sequence continues at coordinate 135,566 of CACYHP010000004.1, forward strand.
CTGATAATCATATACATATCGTTAGTTTCGACATTCCATGCCCCGTGAATTACGGCGGCGTGATTGACGTGTTTTTCAAGCTTAAAGCGCTCGTAGAACGAGGTTTTAAGGTGCATTTCCATTGTTTCGAATACGGCAGGGAGCATTCCGAACGCCTTGAGGCTCTTTGCGAAACGACTCAGTATTACAAACGCGATATGTCGTTTTGGAAAGCTTTCAGCAAAATTCCATATATCGTAACTTCCAGAATATCAGAGGATTTGATTCAGGATTTGCTGAAAGACGACTATCCGATAATCCTTGAAGGACTGCATTCATGCGGCGTGCTTCTCGACCCGAGGATGAAAGGACGTAAGATTTTCGTGCGTTCGCATAACGTTGAGCACGATTATTACCAATATCTGGCGGAGACCGAGAAAAACCTGAGGAAAAAGCACTTTTTGAAGATGGAATCGAGGAAACTGCGCAAATTTGAGTCGATTTTGGCTGAAGCCACAGGAGTTCTCGCTATTTCCAACAAAGATTACGAGTATTTCAAGGAAAGATTCAATAATGTGTACCTGATTCCGGCATACGCCGGTTTCGATAAGGTGGATGTGCTTGAAGGTCAGGGTGATTTTGTGCTTTATCACGGAAAACTTGACGTTTCGGAGAATTATAATGCCGCCGAGTTCCTGATAAAAGAGGTGTTTAAAGGCTCTGACATCAAATTGAAGATTGCTGGCATGAATCCGCCACGTTATCTGGTGAAACTCATTGAAAATGAGCGTAATATTGAGCTTATTGAGAATCCAGAAGACGATGTTTTGCAGGAGCTTATCCGTAATGCTCAAATAAATATTCTGGTCACAGCCCAGTCGACGGGATTGAAACTGAAATTGTTGAACGCCTTGTTTAACGGTCGTTATTGTGTAGTTAATGATAAGATGGTTGAAGGATTGGATATCAACGACTTATGCATTGTAGCCAATACTGCCGACGAGATGAAGACCGTAGTCTCTGACCTTATGACGAAGCCTTTCGTCGAGGAGCAGGTCGAGATTAGAAAGAGTAGGATGGATGCTTTCTACAACCCTTCGCGTGCCACCGACAAACTTGTGGAGTTACTTGGCTGATTCGGTGATTGTGCCGTTAGCGCAGCTTATCACGCGTGAAGGATATTTCAAAATCAAGTTATAGTTGTGGGTAGCCATCAAGATGGTGGTTCCGTTGTCGCGAATCTTCATGAGGAGTTTCATGATGTCGTTTGTCGTCTCTGGGTCGAGGTTGCCTGTCGGCTCGTCTGCCAAAATGACATTCGGCCGGTTGAGGAGAGCTCTCGCTATTGCCACGCTCTGCTGCTCGCCGCCCGAAAGCTGATGCGGCATCGACTTTCTTTTGCATTGAAGGCCAACGAGTTGCAGCACTTCGTCGATACGCTTGTTGATGCTGTTTTCGTCTTCCCAGCCCGTGGCTTTCAGCACGAAAGAGAGGTTTTGCTCCACGTTTCTGTCGTAAAGCAGCTGGAAATCCTGAAAGACGATGCCGATTTTACGTCTCAGCATCGGGATATCTTTTCTCTTCAGGCTGCATAAATCGTAGCCTGCGATTTTGAAACTGCCGTCTTTTGCCGGTAGATCGGCATACAACGTCTTTAATAACGATGATTTTCCGGAGCCGCTTCTTCCAATCAGATACACGAATTCACCTTCAATTATTTCAAGATTGATATTGTTAATTATTAATCTATCGTGTTGAAAAACGGAACCGTTATTGATTTTAATTATTGGTATCATTGATAATTTGTTTAAATGTGTTACTTCGTAAATGTGTTGCTTCGCAAAATGTGTTACTCCCTGCGGTCGTAATTAATTCTTTGATGATTTATATATTATGTAACTTATTAGATTTAATATATTTTTTAATTTATCTTGTAATTCTTTTGTTGATGGATACTTTTCTGATTGATCACATAGTATTAACCAATATTTTGTTTCAACTGCTTCTTTGTGTGCTATTTTTAATTTATGTATAAAATCATTCTTACTTTCAGGAGATTGTGCTTCATGAATGTTTGCTCCAATTGATGTACCAGATCTTAATAATTGTTTGGAAATTACAAATTTGTTTAATTTATCAAGTTTTTCACAAAATTTTATAATCTCTAACGCAAATTCTATGCTCAAATCTAATATTTTATTCTCTTGTTTCATATCTTTTGGTTATTTAAACAAATTAATCAAATAGACCGTTAGGTCACACATTGCGCGTTAGCGCACAAATTAGCCAAAGGCTATCACATTGCGACCGTAGGGAGCATCACCATTTTGATGAGCCGCCGCCGCCGCCGAAGTGACCGCCTCCGAATCCACCGAAGCCTCCGGAGCCACCGCCCCATGAGCCACCGGAACCGCCCCAGCTGCCGCTGCTTCTGCCGCCTCTCGACATCATGCTGCCGAGGAACAATCCTTCCCAGAAGCCCATTCTTCTGCCGGAAGAGCCGTTGCCTCCTTTGTTGCCTCCTTTGCGTGATGCGCTGATTAGCAATATCACAAAGACAAGGGCGAAAAACACCACCATCACGCCGACAAAGTCGTCATCGCTGTTGCCGGTGTATCTGTCGCTTTTGTAAGCTCCCGACGCCAGCCCGATGATAGCGTTTACAGCGTTGTCGATGCCTCTGTAATAATCGCCCTCCTTGAAGGCGGGAATCATCTCTTTGGTGCGGATGCCATAGTTGACTGCATCTGTGACGTATGGCTCCATGCCATAGCCCACCTGTATCGAGACATCGCCCAGCTCATCGGCCGTTTTAGGTTTCACAAGTATCACAACGCCGTTGTTGTTTTTTGTTCCGACACCCCATTTCTCGCCAATCTGATAGGCGAAATCATCAGACGTGGTGCCGTTTAAGCTCAACACAGTCACAACGCATATCTGAGTTGATGTGCTGTCGTTATACGCCACCAGCTTGTGTTCCAAAGCGTTCTCCTGCCTGTCGGTAAGGATGTCGGCGAAGTCGTTGACAAGACGCGGAGGGTTAGGCCTTGCGGGGATTTTCTGTGCAAAACCTATGTTTGCAAGTAGCAATAAACCTGTAAGGACAAGGAAAGCCTTGTCCCAACAGGTCGTTTTATGTTTTGTCGTCATCATTAGAATTCAACTTTTGGTGCTGTATCAGCTCCTGCCTGTGCCTTGAAATATCCGACTTTCTCAAAGTCAAACATTCCGGCGATGATGTTGCGTGGGAACATCCTGATATACTGGTTGTAATTCCTTGCCGACTCGTTGAATTTCTGGCGTTCCACCGTGATACGGTTCTCAGTTCCTTCAAGTTGTGACTGCAACGCCATGAAGTTCTCGTTAGCCTTCAATTCCGGGTAACGCTCCATGTTGACAAGGAGTCTTGATAATGCACCTGACAGATTGTCTTGAGCTTCCTGGAACTGTGTGAGTTGTTCAGGAGTGATGTTGCTTGGGTCAATGGTGATGCTTGTGGCTTTTGCACGAGCCTCGATGACTTCTTTCAGCGTGTTGGCTTCGTGTGATGCATAGCCTTTGACTGTTAACACGAGGTTAGGGATGAGGTCGGCACGACGCTGATACACGTTCTCCACCTGAGCCCATTGAGCCTCAACGCCTTCCTGACGCTGAACCATGCCGTTGTATGATCCTTTAATCCAAGCGTAGATGGCTAAAACGACTACTACGACAATGATGATTGTAATTAAGCCTTTCTTTTTCATCTTTTTAAGCTTTATAAGTTATTTAATTGTGTTAAAATTCCTATTTATGAACTCACTTAACTCTTTGCCTTTCAATAAGTTCTTCGACAATCTTGCCAAGTCATACAGCTGGTTGATGACGGCTTTGCGTTCCTCTTCCGGCTTGTCGAGCAACGTGGCGATTGCTGCGTTGTTGGTGTTGAGCATCAGGGTGTAGTTGTCTGGCATGTCGCCCCACATCGGCATTCCGCCCATCTGGTTCATCTCCTTGTAACGGCGCATCCACTCGTTTTGGATAATCTCGACAGGAGCCTCCTTTTCGTCCAAAGTGCTGAACTCCACGTTGAAGTGCGTCTTGTCGATGATGTCCTCAAAGGCTTTCTTCACCTCTTCCTTCTGCTTGTCGTCGAGCTTAGAGTCTTTCTTGACGTCTTCTTTCTCAATGAGTTTGTCGATGGTGTTGGAGTCGACTCTCGCAAACGAGGTGTGCTCAAACTTCTGTTCAAACGTGCTGATGAAGTGCGAATCGAGCATTCCGTCGAGCATCAGGACATTGTAGCCGCGCTCCTTGGCCTTTTCGATGTTTGTGTATTGCTCATCAAGATTTGTCGCGTACAAATATACGACATTTCCGTCTTTGTTTTTCTGATTTTCCTCAATTAATTTTTTATATTCCTCGATGGTGTAATATTTGCCGTCAGTATCCTTGAAAAGCATGAATTTTTCGGCTCTTTCGAAGAATTTAGGGTCGGCAATCATGCCGTAAACGATGAAAATCTTGATGTCGTCCCATTTCTTCTCGTAGTCCTCGCGGTCTTTCTTGAAGAGTTCCTCGAGTTTTTCCGCCACCTTTTTAGTAATATAAGACGAGATTTTCTTCACGTTTTGGTCGTTTTGCAGGAACGAACGGCTCACGTTCAACGGTATGTCGGGTGAGTCGATGACGCCGTGCAGGAGACTTAAGAAATCTGGCAAGATACCCTCTACGGAATCGGTGACGAACACCTCGTTGCAGTAGAGCTGTATCTTGTTGCGCTGGAATTCGTAGCGGTTGGAAATCTTAGGGAAATAAAGGATTCCGGTGAGGTTGAACGGGTAGTCGACGTTCAGATGGATGTGGAACATCGGCTCTGTGAAGTTCATCGGATACAAAGTGTGATAAAACTCGTTGTATTCCTTGTCCTCGATGGTCGACGGGGCTTTCTTCCAAAGTGGTGCCACGTCGTTGATAATCCAAGGCTTCTCGACCTCTTTTGTCTTCGGCTTGCCGTCTTTGTCAGTCTCGCCTTCGACAGGCTCCTGCACCTTCTTTGTGCCAAACTGAATCGGCACCGACATGAATTTGCAGTATTTGTTGAGTAGTTCGCGTATCTTGCTTTCTTCGAGGAAGTCGGCGCAATCGTCAGCGATATAAAGGATTACGTCTGTTCCGCGGTTGCCCTTGGCGATAGGGTTCATCGTGTACTCAGGCGAGCCGTCGCATTCCCAGATCACGCCTTTCTCGTCGGCGCCTTGGGTGTATGACTTGGTGATTAAAGACACTTTAGAAGAGACCATGAAGGCGGAATAGAAGCCCAAGCCAAAATGTCCGATTATGTTGGCAGCTTCAGCCTCGCTGTTGGTCTTGAATCTCTCCACGAATTCGGTGGCGCCGGAGAATGCTATCTGGTTGATGTATTTGTCGACTTCAGCCTCTGTCATGCCGATGCCGTTGTCGCGCACGGTGATGGTCTTTTTCTTCTTGTCGACCTCCACACGTACTGTCAAATCGCCAAGCTCGCCGTTGAATTCGCCAGCAGATGCTAAGGTTTTCAGCTTCTGTGTGGCATCGACGGCATTGCTTATTATCTCACGTAAAAATATCTCGTTTTCCGAGTATAAAAACTTTTTAATCACCGGAAAAATGTTTTCCGTTTTGACACCTATAGAACCGTTTGCCATAATATTATAATTTGTTAATTTTCAATATGTTCCGTCATTTCGAGCGTAGTCGAGAAATCTCCTTCATGTTTGAGATTTCTCCGCTCCCTTCGGTCGGTCGAAATGACGAGAGGGATACATCAAATATTATGCCATTTTTTTATTACTGACAAAATGTCAATAATTTTTGTATTTTTGCAAAAATAAAAATTAAATGGAAGGATTCTTCGAAAAACTCGAAACGGCTCTTAAAAACAACAGTTTGGTTAAGATGACCTTGTCGAAACCGGTGTCAAAAAACAGCGATTTGAGAAATGTTTATGTAAAGCCTATCTTGTTGAAAGACAATAAGATGTATCAGTTTACCTATCGTTATGAACGTCGTGACGAGACGAAGAATTTCGATGCCAGTCAGACGATGGAGCAGGTGAGGAGCTTAGTTCCGGCTGACTTTCAAAACGTGTCGCTTTTCACCTTGACGGAAGACGTGACGCTGCTTGTCAGCAAGAAAGGCAAACCCACTCTGATGTGCAAGAAAATCAATGAGAAACGTGATGTCGATTTGAGCCACGACCATGAGAAACAGCGCCTCATCGACCCTTCAAATCCTTGGTGGCATCTTCTCGGACTGACAACACGCGACGGGAAGGTGACGACCGACATGCAGCATAAGTTCAAGCAGATTTGCAAATATGTGGAAATCGTTGACGGCGTGATGCGTCAGACCAAGTTCGGCGACGAGATTCACATCGCCGATATGGGGGCGGGGAAAGGCTATCTGACATTTGCGCTTTACGAATATCTTACCAGGAATTACGACAAGAAAATCGTGATGGAAGGGGTGGAGATTCGTAAGGATTGGGTGCTGAAAATCAATGATATAATTGAGAAATGTCAATTGAATGACTTCAAGTTCATTGAAAATTCCATTGAAGATTACAAACCGTCAAAATTGGATGTGCTGATTGCGCTTCATGCCTGCGACACCGCCACCGACGACGCTATATTAAAAGGTATAAGAAACAACGCCAAGCTGATAATCTGCGCGCCGTGCTGCCACAAGCAGATCCGTCGTGAGATGGAGAAGTCGGGGAAATTTGATTCCATTACAAGATACGGCATTTTCCTTGAACGTCAGGCGGTGATGATTACCGATGCCGTTCGTGCACTCGTCCTTGAATATTGCGGCTACAAAACCCAGGTTATGGAGTTCATCGAGATTGACAACACGCCAAAGAACGTGCTTCTCGTAGGTCGCAAAACCGACAAACCTGTTGATAAGGAGGCCATTTCGAATCAGATTCGCGGTATTCTTGAACAATACGGAATAGGGGAGCACTATCTCTGGAGCAAAATGTGGCGGAATGTTAGACTTACATAGTATCTGGGCCTTCCCCCGACATCTTGTTGACCCATTAGATCTTAACTCTTAACTCTAAAATGATTTGTCTCTCGTAGACAGGAGCCATCATTTTTTTTAAAAACCAGCTGCACGATTAAAAAGTTTGTATCTGTGCGGCGTGAAGGTCAATTCCGCATGTGGTTTCCATCAGTATAACCATCGCCATCAAAACTATTAATCTAAAATTTCTACTTTTTTACACTTTTTACTGCCAAATTGATACATAATTATCAATTAAACTTTGTGTAATTTTGCGCCGTAATTAAAAACAAAAAATATGAACTACTTTTTTAACTTTAAAACTTTAGTGTTTACTGTGGTTTTAGCGCTTTCCACATTATCTTTGAATGCTCAATGGAATGACAATTTTTTCCAAGTTGAGAAAGATGACGCGTTTTATTTGGATCGTGGTGTCGGGATTGCTATCGGTGCCGGTGACATCACAAATCAGGGAGTAGGCGAGCCTGCACCACTTGGCAGCGGACTGGCTGTTTTGGCAGTGGCAGCTGCCGGTTATGCCGCTATTAAGCGCAAACGCAGGAACAATACAGCATTGATTCTCGCAATTGCATTGGTGCTGGGCATGACAAGTTGCCGCAAGAATCTTGACACAATCAACAACGTAGCACCTGACAAAGTGCATATTACACTTAATGTCGGTAGTGATTCGAGAGCCAATGTCGATCCAACAGGAGGCGGGACGTTTGCCACCGTGCAATATGAAAATGGTGATATCATTTATGTCGGCTACAACAATCATTATGTCGGTTATATGACATACGGCTCTGGCGGATTTTCTGGCGATGTTGATCTTCCGACAAGCACCACAGATCCAGGATATGTGCCTGATAAACAGCTTGATTTTTATTACTTGGGAGGGAAAGGATATACAGCCAATCAGACTGGCAACACATTTACTGTGGACATTTCAGACCAGGGCGTTATTGATGTCCCGGGAGGTGCCCGCAGATATCCTATCATTTCATACGCTAAGTCAATTGAGTGCTATGTTCCTGACGGTTTGCAACAGTATTCAGCGCGACTTTTGAACAAATGCGCAATGGTCAAGTTCAATGTGAATAAACCTGACGGTTACAACCAGGCTGGAACATGTATTGTAGGATTGAACAACCTCGTTACTGTTGATTTCACGAAGCCGGATGAGGAAGGCAACGGTTTTTCCTACAGCCAGGTTAACGACGGAGCCATCACCATCGACTCGAAGATTGGTGAGGTGTGGGCTGTTCTTCTTCCACAGGAAGACATTACGGCAGGCGGTGACATGACTGTTTTTTCAGGCCGTCGTAAGGGCACCCGCCCGGCTCTCGGCACAATTGCTGAGAACGACTACAAACCTGAAGGAGTTGACCTTGATGTTATGACGGAGTTTGTGCCAGAAGGAGCATTGAATAATGCGGTATTTAAAGTGGGTGATGATAAATATGTGATATTCTCAAAAAGTATTCTACAAGCTACAACAACTGACGGCTGGAACACATGGTCATGGAGATTTAAAGATGACCAGTATACATATACTGAAAGTAAAGATGAGAATGTTGGCAACAATTATGCAAGTAAAACCGTTGTGAGCCATTTTGGTTGGGCAACAAGCGGTTTTAATCTTCGCGGCATAGAAGATCAAGACCAGTATTGCTATAAACCTAATGTGACTTATGCAAGAAATGGTCAGATATATGGTCCTGATTCATATGATATTATCGATATCACTGGACCATACGCTAAGGGTGACTGGGGTTATAATAAGATAACGAATAATGCATACAAACAATGGCGTTGTATGTCTAAAACCGAATGGGATTATTTAAAAGTCAATCATGATATTCGTTGGGCTAAAATTACTGTGGGATCTAACAAATATTATGGCATAGTACTGTTCCCTTATGGCGTTTCGGCTACAATAGACCAGGAGGCTTCATTGAGTGTTAGTCAGTGGAATGATTTGGAGAATGCAGGAGCGGTGTTTATGCCTGTAAATGGTCATCGTGGGAGTACATCTGGCAGCAACTATAATAACACTATAAACGCAGCTTCGATGGGTACATATGGTTATTACTGGACTAGCACATGCTCTGGTAGTAATACTGCCTATGAGGTGTATTCTCGCTGGTTCGAATATAACATGTTTGGCCCTGAAGCTAATACTGCTTCATATGGCGACATGGTCCGCCTTGTTTGCGAATAGTTTTTAAACCATTAAGCTACTAAGCTAAATACTACTTTTTTACGATTTTTATAGCCAAATGGATTTACAATAATATTATATATATTGAGAAATCATACAGCCTATTTTAAAAACGAAAACTATGAATAACTATTTTAACTTGAAAACCATCATCAACCGCAATGTTTTATACCTGCAACAGCGTGTGGATAATGGGATTATAGTTAATACCCCCCCCCCAGTTATTCGTTGATAATCAATCGGTTACACAACAAGCTTATTTTATTAAAACGATGAAAAAAGTTGCATTATTAATTGCAGCAACATTTTTGTTGCTGACACTGGCTATTTTGCCAGGAAAAGTAAAAGGACAGATTTACAAAAAAGTTACAACTGCTCCTGATGATTGGTACGGCACATACCTTATTGTGTGGGAAAATGGTGCTGAGAGTCGAATTGGTGCTAATAATTCAGGCAATTTTCTAGGAGCTTATGGTCCAGTCGTTATAAGCAATAATACAATTGAAGGTAGTTATTCTTCTAACGAGGTCGTTGTTGTTAAAAATAGTAGCGGTTATTATATTAAGAGAGGGAATACTTATCTTAGCAGTAATGGGGGGAGTAATCCCCGTTTTTATGCGAAATTTACAGAATCTACGGTTAAGGCTACTTGGACGTTGGCTACTAATGGAATATTTATTGATAGCTATAAGCAATTAAAATATGATGCTTCGAATACGAGATTTATAACGACAATGAAAACTAATAGTTCTTTTAAAACTGCATTATTATATAAAAGACAACCAGAAGAGAAAGAAATATTAGGTGCTGGAACTGATAATAACGACAAATATTACCTAATTGCTTCACCTGTGACCACATTAACACCGTCAATGACAAATGGGTTTTTAAGAGAGGACGGTGATGTCGATTATTACGATCTTTATTCTTTTGACCAGTCAAATGATGACGAATGGCGTAATTATAAGATGAACAACTTTAGCTTGGAGACAGGCAAAGGTTATCTGTATGCTAACAAAGATGATGTAACACTCGTTTTTGACGGAGCATTCCATAACCACAACAATGAAACAGTTAATTTAGCCTATACAGCTGGTCAAAAACTCGCTGGTTGGAACCTCATCGGCAATCCGTTTGATGTAACAGCTTATCTCACAGACGGTCGCGATTTCTTGAGAATGAATGCCGCCGGTGACGGGTTTATCGCCTCGTCAGGGAGTATAAATGCAATGGAAGGAGTGTTCGTTCAAGCTACTGGTACAGGCCAATCAGTTACCTTTACAATAACCGCTCCAAGCAGCAAAGATGAGCAGAATGAGAGCGTGGCGCTGAATTTAATCGGGAATGACGACAATGTTATTGACCGTGCCATTGTCCGTTTCGGTGAAGGAGTCACATTGTCGAAGCTTACTCTTAAAGAAAACAGCACGAAGATTTATATTCCGCAGGAAGACGGCGACTTTGCGGTTGTCCGCAGCAACGGCAAGGAGAACATTCCTGTAAACTTCAAGGCTTCAAAAATTGGCAGATACACCATCAGCGTTGAGACGGAAGGCGTCAATATGAATTATCTGCACCTCATTGACCGTCTCACTGGCAAAGATACCGATCTTCTTATCGAAAACAAATATTCATTCATAGCATCACAATCAGACATCGAGTCGAGATTTATCCTCTCATTCGGCAATAACGGCTATGAAAGTTCTACCGACGGGACATTCGCTTACCAAAACGGCTCTGACATTGTTGTGAGAGGCGAGGGCGAACTGCAGGTTTTCGATGTGATGGGACGTATGGTGATGCAACAGTGTGTCAACGGTGAAGAAATCGTCAGCGTTCAATCACAGGGTGTATATGTTTTCAGATTAAATGGTAAGACACAGAAAATTGTCGTCAGATAAAATGATAGGAGGAAAATAAGATGAAAAAGATATTATTCGCAATAGTTTTAGTATTCACTTTGGGTATTGGCGCGAACGCCCAGTTTGACAGTTTTGTTGACACATGGGAAGGCGACTATAACAGAGATGCTATTGATGCACTTGCTATTAATTTGCCATCACAGCATTATTATTATGATAACACACAAGCTCCTTTGGGCAGCGGCCTGCTTGTGCTAACAGTTTTGGGAGCAGGATACGCATTGCGCAAAAAAAGTAAATAACTGTTGCATAATTATGATCAAATCGCCACGATTCCCGCAATCATGGCGTTTTTTTTATCCCTTCAAAAATACAAAATCCATCCCAATTTCCAACCTAAAAACAATTAAGCTCCTAAGCTATTAAGCTACTAAGCTACTAAGCTACTAAGCTGTAAACATTTTTCTAAAAAAACCTCTTGACAAGTAAAAAATCTTTTGTATTTTTGCAATCCAAGAAAACGACAAAAAATATTAACGTAAAATAAATTTTTATCATGCAAAACATCGATTGGGGATCACTCCCATTTGGTTACTACCCAACAAATTACAACGTCCGTTGCTACTACAGAAACGGCGAATGGGGCGAACTTGAATTCTGCTCAGAGACAACGATTAACATTCACATGGCAGCTACATGCCTCCACTACGGTCAGGAAGCTTTCGAAGGCTTGAAGGCTCACCGCGGCGCTGACGGCAAGGTGCGTATCTTCCGTCTCGACGAGAACGCCAAACGTTTGCAGTCATCATGCGACGGCATCTGCATGCCTCGTTTCCCAATGGAGAAATTTGAAGAAGCCATGATCAAATGCGTGCAGCTCAACAAGGAATTCATCCCGACATACGAGAGCGGCGCTTCATTGTACCTCCGTCCGCTTATCATCGGTACAGGCGCCCGCGTTGGTGTGAAACCGGCTGACGAATATCTGTTCATCGTGTTCGCAACACCAGTGGGACCTTACTTCAAAGGCGGCTTCCAGGCTAACCCATACGTCATCACACGTAAATACGACCGTTCAGCTCCTCTCGGAACTGGTGTCTACAAAGTCGGCGGCAACTACGCAGCATCATTGCGCGCCCACACCGAGGCTTGCCACGGCGGCCAGTACGCTTGCGAGTTCTATCTCGACGCAAAAGAAAAGAAATATATCGACGAGGCTGGCGCAGCTAACTTCTTCGCAGTGAAAGACAACACATACATCACTCCTCAGTCAACATCAATCCTCCCGTCAATCACCAACAAGAGCTTGATGCAGATCGCTGAGACTCTCGGCATGAAAGTCGAACGTCGTCCAGTGGCTGAAGAGGAACTCGCCACATTCGAAGAAGCAGGCGCATGCGGCACAGCAGCCGTCATCAGCCCTATCTCACGCATCGACGACCCTGAGACTGGCAAGTCATACCAGTTCGGCGACGGCAAACCAGGCCCATGGTGCGAGAAACTCTACAAGAAACTCCGCGGCATCCAGACAGGCACAGAACCTGATGAGTTCGGCTGGAACACAATCGTAGAGATTTAATCTGTCGAGAAAAATAATTTAAAAAAAACACGTCATTTTTTAGTGGCGTGTTTTTTATTTTTTGTATTTTTGTAAGCCTAAAAATGATAATTGTTTAAAATATTACACTATGAAAAAATTTACATTTGCTTTAATTTCATTGCTGGCACTGACATTTACAGCCAAAGCCCAGCAGTATGTTTCGACAGAACCTGCCAACAGGAACGTCATCCTTGAGGAATTCACGGGCCGTAACTGCGGCTATTGTCCCGACGGACACCTTATCGCTAACCAGATTATGGCTAGTAACCCTGGCCGCGTGTGGGCTATCAACGTGCATGCCGGCAGCTATGCTCCAACAACCTATCCTAACTTCAACACCACAGCTTCCGCAACTATTTTGAGCGGTTTCTCTGTGAGCGGTTTCCCGTCAGGTGTTGTCAACCGTTCGACATCCGCCGCACAAGGCCGTGGCTCATGGAACAGCCTTTCATCACAACAGCTCAATCAGGCCGCTGAATGCAACGTGGCAGGTATCGCAAGAATCAACCCTGACACACGTATGGCAACCATCACAGTAGAGGTTTATTATACAGGCAACAGCTCTGTCAACGAGAACTATCTGACAGTGGCAATGCTTCAGGACAGCATCCTGGGCTCACAGTCGGGCATGAACGGCAACCCGGCTCAGGTGGTCGGCAACCAATATTGCCACATGCACATCTTACGTGATGTTATTACACCTGTTTGGGGTGAGGCTGTCTCTCCAACAACACAAGGCACCTTGATTACAAAGACTTACGAATATCAGATCCCGGAAATCATCGGCAGCCCTAACGGAGTGAATGTCGTCCTCGACCATATCTTCTTCCTCGCATGGGTCTCTGAACAATATCAGGGCACCCCAACACGTCCTATCCTGAACGCCTGCGAACTCGAGAAGACCACAATGACCGACGAGCCTATTTATCCTTCAATCGTTGGCGTTACACAGGTTATAAACGCCACCTGCAGCCAGACAAAAGACTTTGAGTTTGAGTTGGCAAACATCGGAACAAACAGCTTCACATCAATAAAATACAACGTTGAAGTGGGCGACGCATCACAGGAATATGAATGGACCGGCGAGCTCGTCTCTGGCGACAAGACCAAAATCAGCTTCGATATGGAAGTTCCTTTCGGAACAAATGCCGGAACACTCAATATCTTTGAAATCAACGGTGAGGCTTATGAATATTCAGTTTCATTTGAATCACAGTGCGACGAATGGGTTGAGTTGGATGAAGAAGGTGACGTCACCAGCCTCAAGTTATATCTCATTCAAGACCAGTGGGGTGAACAAATCACATGGGACATCATCAACTCGGCAGGCGAGACCGTAGCCTCAGGCGGCCCTTACCCACACCTCGTTGGTGCAGGCGCAACACAAATCAACACCGAGAATATCACCGATCTTCCAACCAACGAATGCTATTTGTTCAGAATCTTCGATTCAAACAACAACGGTATCTGCTGCAACTATGGCAATGGCTATTATTATATTAAAGATGCCCAAGGTGTCAAGTTTATCGAAAGTGACGGCAATTACGGCGCAGGTGAGACACATCAGTTCTCAATCCATAAATATGGCGACGCAATAGGGGAGACAACGTCTTCAAATATCAATATCTATCCTAACCCTGCAAACAGCAAGATTTATGTTGATGGCGAAAACATCGGCTTTGTTGAGGTTTACAACTCATTAGGACAGAAAGTCACAAAGGTGGAAGGCTCAGAAAGCACATCTGTCGAGATGACAGCTTTCGAAAACGGCGTATATGTGGTGAGAGTCATCACCAACGACGGTAGCGTAACAACACAAAAAGTGACTATTGTACACTAATTTGAAGAAATGTTTTCTTGTCCTATACAAATCCGAATGAGCGATCTCGATCCGTTTGACCATGTCAACAACGGAGCTCAGTGCAATCTGTTCGATTACGGCCGTACGCAGTATTTCGAACACCTGTTCAATCATCACATCGACTGGATGAAGTTCAGTTATGTGCTCGTTCATGTGGAGTTGGATTTCAAGAAGCCTGTGAAGATTCAGGACCAGATAGTCTGTGAGACGGAGGCTTATGAAGTGGGACATTCAAGCTTTAAGATGCGTCAGTATCTGAAAAACGCTGTGACGAACGACATTCTTACCGTTTGTCACAGCGTTATTGTTTGTATCGACCGAGCCAAAAACGTGCCTATGAATATACCGGAGGCGGATAAGTTTATGCTCGGTTTCAGTTTTTAAAGGACCGAAGCCATCTGTTTCTGCAGTTTCTCAGCTTCTTCGGCGGCTTTTTCAGCAAAATCCTCGCCGTTTGAGGCATAGATAATACCTCTTGATGAGTTCACTATCAGCCCGCAGTCTTTGTTGAGACCGTGTTTTGCGACAGCCTGCAGGTCACCGCCTTGTGCTCCGACACCTGGCACGAGGAGGAAGCTGTCGGGCATCATCTTACGAATCTCGCCGAGTTCCTCAGGGTGTGTGGCTCCGACCACGTACATCATCTTCTCGCTATCAGCCCATTCCTGTGATTTGAGCAGCACGTTCTTATAAAGCTCCTTGCCGTCAGCGTTGAGATACTGGAAGTCTTTCGAGCCTTTGTTTGAGGTGAGAGCCAGCAAGATGACCCATTTGTCTTCAAAGCCGAGGAAAGGCTCCACAGAATCGACACCCATGTAAGGCGCCACTGTGATGGCATCGGCTCTCAACGTCTCAAAAAACGCTCTCGCATAGTTTGCTGAGGTGTTGCCGATATCGCCGCGTTTGGCGTCAGCGATGACGAAAATCTCAGGATAGTTGTCCTTGATGTAGTTGATGGTCTTCTCAAGACTGAGCCAGCCTTTAGCGCCGTAAACCTCGTAGAATGCGGTGTTAGGCTTGTAGGCTATCGCAAATTTCGCCGTAGCGTCGATGATAGCCTTGTTAAACGCAAAGACCGGGTCGTCTTCCTTCAGCAAATGCTGCGGAATCTTCTTGATATCGGTGTCCAAGCCGACGCAAAGAAACGATTTCTTGGCTTTAATCTGGTTTATAATGTCTTTCTTATTCATACTTTTCTTTTTTTTAGGGTCGCCTTCGGCTCAAAATCTTAAAAAAATCTAATTAAAAAATCTTAAAAAATGTTCTTCCTAAACAATCCTAAAATCTCTCTTTTAACTATTATCTGTTATCTTTTAACCTAATCGGTCGCCTTCGGCTCAAAATCTTAAAAAAATCTAATTAAAAAATCTTAAAAATGTTCTTCCTAAACAATCCTAAAACCTCTCTTTTATCTTTTATCTTTTAACTCTTAACTCTTTTAAAATTGCTGCCAGTAAGGGCATCCATTATTCATCAAGTCCTTCTTTCAATCTTTCGGCGTTTTCTGCCATTTGCAGGTTTTCGATAAACGAGGTGAGGTCGCCGTCCATTACCGAGGGCAGGTTGTAAACCGTGAATCCGATGCGGTGGTCGGTGACGCGGCCTTGTGGGTAGTTGTAGGTGCGTATTTTAGCTGAGCGGTCGCCTGTCGACACCATAGTCTTACGTTTCGAGCAGACTTCCTCCATGTATTTGTTATATTCAGCTTCGTAGATACGTGTTCTCAGGATTTTCATAGCTTTAGCCATGTTCTTTGCTTGAGAGCGTTCGTCGATGCAGCTCACCACCACTCCTGTCGGGATGTGTGTGAGACGCACGGCGCTGTAAGTGGTGTTGACGCACTGTCCGCCAGGTCCTGAAGCGGCGCAGTAAACCTCTTTCTTGATATCTTTATCGAGCAGTTCCACGTCAAATTCCTCAGCTTCCGGGAGCACCACCACTGATGCTGCCGATGTGTGGATACGGCCCTGTGTCTCGGTCTTCGGCACACGCTGCACGCGATGCACTCCTGATTCGAACTTCAGGATTCCGTAGGCGCCGTCGCCGATGACGTTGAACACCACCTCTTTAAAGCCGCCTGCTGTGCCTTCGTTGGCGTCAACAGTCTCGACCTTCCAGTTCTTGGCTTCACAGAATTTGAGATACATTCTGTAGAGGTCGCCTGCGAAGATAGCAGCCTCGTCGCCGCCTGTTCCTGCACGGATCTCCATCACGGCGTTCTTGCCGTCGGTAGGGTCCTTAGGGATGAGCATGAGGCGGATGTCTTCTTCGAGTTTCGCCACTTTCTCGGTAGCCTCGTCGAGTTCTTCCTGTGCCATCTCGCGCATGTCCTCGTCTTTCTCAGTCTTCAGCAATTCCTTTGCCTCGCTGATGTTGGCGAGATATGTCTTATACTGGTTGAACGCTTCCACGACAGGCTCAAGGTCTTTATAGTCTTTATTGACCTTGACGTAACGCTTCATGTCGTTCATCAGTTCCGGGTCGTTGAGCTGCTCACGCAGCGCTTCCCAGCGTTCTTTAATCGCTTCTAATTTGTCAATTATTTCCATTAGTATTCAAAAATTCCGTATTTACTCTTTATTGTGAGCTGTTTTCTGTCGGATGCCTCCACATGTCCGATGATTTGTGCCTGGATATTGAATGAGTTGGCAATCTTTATCATCTCTTCGGCCGATTTCTCGTCGGTGTAGATCTCAAGACGCGAGCCCATGTTAAACACCTTGTACATCTCCTGCCAGTCGGTGCCTGATGACTCCTGAATCATCTCGAACAAAGGTGGCAGCTCAATCATATTATCCTTGATAATGTGTAACTTATCGATGAAATGCGTCACTTTGGTCTGTGCGCCGCCGCTGCAGTGGATGATACCGTTGATTTTGCCTCTGAGGTTTTCCAAAATCGGCACCATCATTGGCAGATAGGTGCGGGTAGGGGCGAGGACGAGCTTTCCGACATCGACGCCAGGGACCTTTGTAGGCTCTGTAAGTGTGTGATTGCCGGAGTAAACGAGTTCCTCAGGAATCGAGTGGTCGTAGCTCTCTTTATATTTCTCTGCCAGATAATGACCCAGCACGTCGTGGCGAGCCGAAGTCAGACCATTGGAGCCCATTCCTCCGTTGTATTTGTCTTCGTAAGTTGCCTGTCCGTATGATGCGAAGCCTACGATAACATCGCCTGGCTGGATATGATTCTCTATCACTTCCGAGCGTTTCATACGTGTTGTGACGGTGCTGTCGACTATCACGGTTCTCACCAAGTCGCCGACGTCAGCGGTCTCGCCTCCGGTGAGGTAGATACCTACACCAAGAGAACGCAGCTTTGCCAAGAAGTCCTCGGTTCCGTTGATGATTGCTGAGATCACCTCGCCAGGGATGAGGTTCTTGTTGCGTCCGATGGTGGAGGAGAGGAGCATCTTGTCGGTGGCGCCCACGCACATGAGGTCGTCGGTGTTCATCACCACGGCATCCTGTGCAATGCCTGCCCACACTGACAGATCGCCTGTCTCTTTCCAATAAAGGTAAGCCAACGACGATTTTGTTCCTGCACCGTCGGCATGCATGATGTTGCAATATTCGTCATCTCCGCCAAGAATGTCGGGGATTATCTTGCAAAAAGCGTTAGGATACAAGCCTTTGTCAAGATTCTTGATGGCGTTGTGGATGTCTTCCTTTTCTGCGGAAACGCCGCGCAGCTGATAACGTTTTTCTACTGGCATCTTATTTGAAAATCAATTTATGTTCGTCTGTGTTAAAATCAAAGCTTCCGAATTGTTTCAAAGCTTTCTGTCCCATCACCCAGTCGTATCTCTGACTGTTGACCACAGTAACCTCAAGGTTCTCTACGGTTCTGTCAGCGATACGCATCTCCTTGATAATGAACTGTGAACGGTCTTTAACCTTGCCCGCTGTGATGATCTTCTCGACGTTGTCGCCTATGAAATCGTCTTTGGTGATGACACCGTTGTTCAGCATCTCCATCACTTTGTCCTGCGACACGCTGAAGTCGGAATCTCTGTCGTATGTGATAATCTCAGTGTAAGCGTTGATGTAGCTCTTAAACTGTAAATATCCTTGTTTGTTCTGAGTGATAGCCACTTTGTTGTCCTCAGGATTGAGGTTGATGTGAGCCATCTGGTCGTCGCTTATTTCCTCGCGAGGTTTGAAGTCCCTGCTCAACACCTTGAATTCGGTTCTACGGTTGAGCTGGTGGGCACGTTCTTTCTCAGCTTCTGTAGGCAACGAGTTGATGTAGGCTTCTGTCAGCTTCACTCCGTTGACGGTTCTTGGGACGCGCTCGCCGTAGCCCTTAGCTGTGAGACGCATAGGGTCGATGCCTCTGATAACGAGGTAATCGCACACCGCTTGAGCACGTTTCTGTGATAAGATGTCGTTGCTTGCCTCAGAGCCGCGGTTATCGGTATGTGAGCCGAGCTCCACCGTGATATTCGGGTTGACCTGCAATATTTCAACAAGTCCCTGTAAAGAATCCTCAAACTGTGGCTGGAGATCCCATTTTCCGAGTTCATACTGAATCTCCGGAAGGACGACGGTGCCTGTAGGAATCATAGAGATTTCATAACTTGGCGTGAAATCTCTACTGAACTCGAGTCCGACAGTGTTGATGGTGTCTGTCAAAGTGAAGAAGTTATCCTTTTCTATTGTGATAACATAGATATTGCCGACTGTCAGCACACCTTCGTTAAACTGGAAAGCACCTTTGTCGCTTGATAAGGTTGAGGCTTTTGTGCCGTCTGTTCCGTTGATGCTCACGTTAGCACCGCTCACATACTGAAGGCTGTTGACGTTTTTGATGGTGCCGTTTACGGTAAGTAGGATAGGAGGCTCTATGAAATAATAAATGTCGTCGTCCATGCCGTTGCGGCTGCCTCTGTTTGATGCGAAGAAACCGCGTTCTTCGGTAGGATGGAACACAATGCCGAAATCGTTGCCTATTGAGTTGATAGGTGACTTCAGGTTCACAGGTTCCGACCAGTTACCAAGCGAGTCGACTGTGGTTACAAAGATATCCAAACCGCCCATTCCGCCGTGACCGTCAGATGCGAAATACAGCGTCGTGTCGTTACGCAGGAACGGGAACATCTCGTCACCCTGTGTGTTTATCACCTCTCCGAGGTTAAACGGGCGGCCGAACTTGCCGTCGTCACCTTTGATGGTCATCCAGATGTCTTTGCCACCGATGCCACCATGACGGTCGGCTGCGAAATACATGATGCTCTCGTCGGCATTCAATGTCGGGTGTCCCACGACGTCAACAGAGTCGACGCCTGCAATCTCAACGACAGAGCCTTCTGCGAAAGTGGTTCCGGTACGTTTCGACTTCATAATCTGGCATCCCGACTGACGTTTCTTTTCGTTAGGGCAACGTGTGTAATACACGTCGGAGAATGATTTTGTGAAGAAAGGCATGCCTTCGCTTCCTTTGCTGTTGATGCCGCCTTCCTCGTCGACGAGTTCAGGTTTGTCCCAGACGCCTTTCTTATCCTGTCGTGAATAATAGAAATCGGAAAAATGCTGTCCGGTGATGCCGTCTTTTTCTTTTGCTACACCGCCTTCACGTGTTGAGGTGAAGATAACGTCGTTGAAGCTGTTTGATATCCATGCGATGCCGAAATCCGAAGACTTCGAGTTGAGCGCTTTGACGCGTGTCACCTCATATTTTGAAGGATATTCAAGCCATTCCTTGATATTCGCTATGTCGGCCGCTGCACGTTGTCCGCGAGGGTCGTCGGGAACGAGCTCAGAGTAGATGTTGTACATCTCCAGAGCTTCGTCGTATTTCTCGTTGCGTTTCAGCACGTCGCCGTAATGCAGATAAAATACAGGTGTGCTTTTTGGAAACTCGCTTTTGAGCACGCGTTTGTACTGTGTGGCAGCTTGTTTTGTGTTGTCCGTCAGACGGTAACATTCTCCAAGCTGGTAAGTGATACGCATGCGCTCGCCCTCGTATTTCTTCTTTTTCATCCTCTTGACAGCCTTTTTGTAGCGCTCGATGGCTAAAGAATACTGACCTCTCTCGAATGCGGTGTCTGCATTCTTTGCCGGGCTACGGCGTTGAGCCTCAAGAGGTTGCGCTGCTCCGAGTAATAACGCGAATAATATGAATAACAGTTTTTTCGACATAATTTACCTTTTCTATATTAAACAACAAAGATACAAAATCATTGTGTAATATGAGGTGTTTTTTATAAAAAAAACGTAGAGACGTCATATTATGGCGTCTCTACATCATTATATCAAAGATATCTATTTTCTTTTCTTGTCAGCTGTCTCGAGGAGCTTCTCATCAGCTTTCTTGCCTCTGAAGAACATGTAGGCAATAGGTGAAGCGATGAACAATGATGAGAATGTACCTGCGAAGATACCGACGAGCAATGCGAACACGAATCCGCGGATGGTCTCACCACCGAAGATGAAGATAGCGAGCAACACCACCAATGTTGAACCTGATGTGTTGATTGAACGGAGCAATGTGCTGTTGACACCGTCGTTCATTCTCTCATACCAGCTTCTCTTTGGATAGAGGTTCACGTTCTCACGGATACGGTCGAAGATAACCACTGTGTTGTTGATAGAGTAACCGATGATGGTCAAAACAGCGGCGATGAACGACTGGTCAACTTCCATTGAGAATGGTAAGATGTTGTAGAACAACGAATACATACCAATCACAATGATTGTATCGTGTGCCAATGCGACGATTGACGATGCACCATACTGCCATCTCTTGAAACGGATAGCGATGTAGATGAAGATGACAACCAATGAGATGATGACAGCCCATACAGCTTTGCGTGTAACGTCGTTAGCGATTGTAGGACCGACTTTCTGTGATGACATGATACCGAGCATCATATCGCTCTTTTCACTGTCTGAAGTGAACTGGTCGTAGGTCATATCCTTGGCGTAGAAGTCTTTCAAACCAGTATAGAGCATGCCCTGAATCTTAGCGTCGATCTCAGGATCGTTGCTGTTGATTTCATACTTAGTAGTGATCTTCACCTGACGGCTTGGACCGTATGTCTTAACTTCCGGAGCGTCGTCTTTGAACTCTGGGATGTTGGCGAGAGCCTCACGAACCTGAG
This sequence comes from uncultured Bacteroidia bacterium, assembly GCA_902774295.1. Lineage (GTDB taxonomy): Bacteria > Bacteroidota > Bacteroidia > Bacteroidales > F082 > Limimorpha. Next base: position 157,220 of record CACYHP010000004.1, read on the forward strand.
CAACTGACACTTCCTTATCGAAACGGACGACGTAGTTACGTCCACCCTTGAAGTCGATACCGAGGTTGAGACCGCGTGTTGCCAATGAAGCAAAGCTGATGACAATCATGATACCACCGATGATGAAAGCAGTCTTACCGAACTTGATGAAGTCGAAGTGAGTGTTCTTCAAGAAGTTGCGTGTGAGGTTGGTAGAGAACTTGACCTCTCTGTCCTTGTCAACCCATGCTTCGAGGATAAGACGAGTGATGAAGATTGATGTGAACAATGAGGTGCAGATACCGATCATCAAAGTTGTAGCGAAGCCCTGGACAGGACCTGTACCGAACTCGAACAGGATGAAACCTGTCAAGAAGGTTGTGATCTGACCGTCGAGGATAGCTGAGTAAGCAGCTTTGAAACCGTCGGCGATGGCGAGGCGGATGCCTTTACCTGCCGCAATCTCTTCCTTAATACGTTCGAAGATAATAACGTTAGAGTCAACAGCCATACCTAAGGTAAGGACTATACCTGCGATACCTGGCAGTGTCAACACTGTGCCGAATGATGCGATAACACCGAAGAAGAACAGGATGTTGACGAGCAATGCGATGTCGGCTGCAATACCTGCTCTGCTGTAGAAGAACACCATGTAGAGGAGCACCAAGCAGAAAGCGATGATGAATGACCAGAAACCTGATGTGATAGCTTCCTGACCGAGTGAAGGACCGACGACGTTCTCTTCGAGGATACGTGCTGGAGCTGGCAACTTACCTGCTTTGAGGATGTTGGCCAAGTCCTGAGCCTCTTCCACTGTCATGTCACCGCCAGAGATCTGTGAGCGACCGCCCGGGATCTCGTCGTTGACGACAGGATATGAATAAACGTAGTTATCAAGCACGATAGCAACCTGACGGCCGATGTTGTCGCCTGTCAAGCGTTTCCATGCCTTTGCACCTTCTGAGTTCATCTGGATTGTAACCTCGACGCGACCGTTCTGATCGTAGTCCTGACGTGCCTCTGTGACGACTTCGCCACCGAGTGAGCACTTGTTGTCGCGGTTAGCCTTCAATGCCACGAGGTCGATGTATTCGATATTGCCGTTGACAACGTTTGGCTTCACGCACCAAGCGAACTTGAGGTTACGTGGGAAGATTGAAGTGCAAAGCTTCAACATTCTGTTGATGTTGGCTGTATCTTTCACCATAGCCATACCAACGCGTGCTGTCTCGGCAGGAACCATCTGGCCGGCGTTGTTCTGGTAGTATGATGGAGTGAGGATAACATACAATGGGTTGTTTTCCATGAATGCCTCACGTGCCTTTTCCTGTGCTTTCTTCAATGAGTCTTCAGCTGACATCTGGTTGAGAAGAGCGACGTCGCTTTCTTCTTCAGCTTCTTCAACTTTCTCAGGTTTTCCGGCCTTCTCGAGCTCAGCGATATGAGCGTTGGCCTCGTCGAAATACTGATAAATCTCGTTGAATTTGTATGTCTCCCAGAACTCGAGCTGAGCAGTACCCTGTAACAGCTTGCGGACACGCTTCGGGTCTTTGATACCAGGAAGCTCAACGAGGATACGGCCTGAGCCTTCCAACTTCTGGATGTTAGGCTGTGCAACGCCGAAACGGTCGATACGTGTTCTCAAAATCTGATATGAACGGTCGATAGCGCTGTTGGTCTCTTCCTTGATGACCTTCAACACCTCGTCGTTTGTTGAGTTGACTGTGATGCCTTTGTCTTTGAATTCATATAAGAAAATAGAGGCGAGACGTGCGTTCGGATCGAGCTTTGTGTAAGCTTCACCAAAGAGGTCAACGAAATCTTTCTGGCTGTTGAGGTGCTGCTCGTTAGCGATGCGCATTGCTTCTCTGAATGTGGCGTCGTTGCTGTTGCCTGATAGCGCGATGATGATGTCAGGAACTGACACTTCCATCATAACGTTCATACCACCCTTAAGGTCAAGACCGAGGTTTAACTCCTGCTCCTTGCACTTGCGGTAGTCCTGCCACATGTAAATTTTAATTGTTCCAACTGAGTCGAGATAATAAGTCTCCTTAGCTGTCTTGATTGAATCAAGATAGAACTCAAAAGCGTTTTGGTCGCCATTAGCCATCTCTGTGGCCAATTCGACAGTCTTCGGACTTTCAGCATAGGCTTCTGCTTTGCTTTCCACGTGCCTTGTCACGAACGTAAATGACAACTGATACACTGAGAAAAGTGCCAATAATAATGCCAAAAGCTTAATAACTCCTTTGTTTTGCATTGTAAATCAATTTTTTATAATATTAAACTTTTTAATTAATTTTCAAAAATTAACTATTAAAATTTTTAGCGTGCAAAGATACGACATTTTTCAATGCCGACAAAATATTTTTTTAATTAATATTTAATCCATCTGAAGATCTCTTTCCAAGAGACTTTTTTGCCGTACATGAGTATTCCGGTGCGATAAACCTTGCTTGCAAACCACGTGAACAATATGAATGTGGCGAACAAAATCGTCACTGACACCGCAATCTGCCAAATTGGCACGCCGAAAGGTATTCTCAGCATCATGCCGACAGGGGAGGTGAACGGTATCATCGACATCCATAATGCCAACGAGCTGTCGGGAGCATTGGCGATAAGCGATGAACAAATCATCGGGATTATCAGCATCAATGAGATTGGAGTCGCAAACTGCTGCGTGTCGGTCTCACTGTCGACAGCGGAACCGACGGCTGCAAACATCGCTGAATATAAGAAATATCCTCCGATGAAGTAGAGGAGGAAGCACCATAAAATGTCCTTGAAATTGATAGAGTTGATGACTTCGAACACCTCTGTGAGTGCGCTCGAATTCTCAGCTTCAGCCATCTCGGTAATCTGCTCGCTCATCACAGTGCCTGCGGAAAACACTTCAGGTGTAGACAGGAACGACGATGCGATACCTGAAATAGCAAGGGTCAGCACAGCCCAAAGCAGGAACTGGGTCAACCCGACGAGGGCAACGCCTATAATCTTGCCCATCATTAGCTCGAAAGGCTTGACAGAACTGATGATTACCTCGACAATGCGGTTCGTCTTCTCCTCGATGACTCCTCGCATCACCTGACCGCCAAAAACGAAAATCACCATGTAGATGATGAGCGCGAGGAAAATGCCAAGGATAAACTCAAACTCGCCAAAACTCTTCTGTTCCGTGCCGTCTTTCTCACTCATCTTAATCTGCTGAACATTGATGCTCGTCGCCGACGCCTTTACAATGGCAGGGTCAATGCCCGATGCCAGAAGTTTCTGATGCTCAACGACTTGCTTCATCGACGACCTGATGTGCGACGTGAGCGACATCGGGAGCTGTTTCATGCTGTAAATCTCAGCGTTTGTTGGCACACTCAGCGTGGTGGCAGGGATATACAACACCCCGTCATAATCACCGTTTTTCACAAGTTCCTTAGCCTCGTCTATGTCATTGTCTATATATAAGAAGGTATTGACTTCAGTGTTTTCCAACTTGCCGTAAAACATTTTTGATTCGTCGCAAACAGCGATGGTCCGCTTCTCGTCGAATTTCTCCGAACTCTCCATCAGAATGACCGGAAGAAACATCAAGGCAGCGAAAAACAAAGGTGCAAGGAAGGTGATAATTATAAAAGAACGTTTCTTGACACGTGTCAGGTATTCTCTTTGTATTATAATGCCGATTTTCATAAGTGGTTAATTTTATTGGTTAGACGAAGAAACGAGGTTGATGAAGATGTCGTTCATCGAAGGTAAAATCTCGTTAAACGACACGAGCTCGCCTTTGCTGATGATGTCGCTAATCAGTTCGTTTGGATTGGTGGAGCTGACGGTGAGATGTGTCTCTCCGCTGCCGTCGTTAGGTCTGTACACGACATCGTATGTGTGGTTTTTATACTGTTGTTTGATGTCGTAAACACTGCCTTCGAGTATCTTTTCGCCTTTATTGATAAGCATTATATTATCGCAGAGTTCCTCTACTGACGCCATGTTGTGTGTTGAGAACAGTATGGTCGCGCCATTGTCGCGAAGCTCCAGAATCTCGTTTTTCAGCAAGTTGACATTGATAGGGTCGAAGCCTGAAAACGGCTCGTCGAAGATCAGCAGTTTAGGCTCATGGATGATGGTCACGATAAACTGAACCTTTTGCTGCATGCCTTTGCTGAGTTCCTCAACTTTCTTGTCCCACCAGCTCGCTATGCCGAATTTCATAAACCAGTGGCGAAGCTTCTTGTCGGCTTCTTTCTTGTTCATGCCTTTCAGCTGAGCGAGATAAATGGCTTGCTCGCCGACTTTCATCTTCTTGTAAAGCCCGCGTTCTTCTGGGAGATAGCCGATGTTTGCGATATCGCTTGGTTGTAATGGCTTGCCGTTCAGCAACACTTGTCCGGAGTCGGGCATCGTAATCTGGTTGAGAATCCTGATGAGGGTGGTTTTGCCGGCTCCGTTAGGTCCCAACAGGCCGTAGATGCTTTTTTCCGGCACCTTGATGGAGATGTCGTTGAGCACCTTTTTTGTTCCATAGGTTTTAGATACGTGGTTAATTTCGAGGTAATTCATGTTTTTTAGCTAAAGAAATCTCTTATTTTATCGAATACGCCTTTGTCGTTGGCGCCTGGTTTAGGCTTGAAATTCTCGCTTTCGAGAAGGTCTCTCATTATCTTTTCCTCGTCTTTCGAAAGCTTCTTCGGTGTCCACACGTTGATGTTGACTATGAGTTCACCTACGCGGTAGCTGTTTATTTCCGGCAGACCTTTGCCTTTCACGCGGATGATGTCGCCGCTCTGTGTCCCTGCCGGTATCTTGAGGCTTACGGTGCCACCGAGACAAGGCACGTCGACGTTGCATCCCAATGCAGCCTGCGGGACGCTGATGAAGAGGTTGTAGATGAGGTCGTTGCCGTCGCGTTCGAAGTCTTTGTGTTTCTCTTCTTCTATGAGGATGAGCAGGTCGCCCGCAACTCCGTTGCGTGCTCCTGCGTTGCCTTTGCCTCTAACCGAGAGCTGCATGCCGTTGGCGACGCCGGCCGGGATGTCGAGTTCAATGACTTCCTCGCCCTTGACGATGCCGTCGCCGTTGCAGGCAGTGCATTTCTTCTTTATCACCTGGCCTAAGCCTTCGCAGGTAGGGCAGGTGGATACCTGTGTGAAGAAGCCCGAGCGCATCACCCGCTGACCACGACCGCCGCAGGTCTTGCATGTCTCCATCTGACCGTCCTCAGAGCCGCTGCCCTTACATTTCTCACAAGGCACATATTTGTTGACTTTCACCTTTTTCTTGACACCTGTCGCGACCTCCTCGAGCGTCAGCTTCACACGAAGACGCAGGTTCGAGCCGCGATACACGGGCTTCTGCTGACCGCCTCCGCCAAAGCCTCCGCCAAAGTTGAAGCCGAAGCCTCCGCCAAAAAGGTCGCCCAAGATATCTCCAAACTGACTGAAGATGTCGTTCATCGAAGCTCCGCTGAAGTCCTGCCCGTTGACACCTGCATGACCATAACGGTCGTAACGTGCGCGTTTGTCAGGGTCGCTGAGCACTCCGTAAGCCTCAGCCGCCTCCTTGAACTTCTCCTCAGCTTCCTTGTCGCCGGGGTTTCTGTCAGGATGATACTGCAGCGCTTTCTTTCTGTACGCTTTCTTTATCTCATCGGCTGTGGCGTTTTTCGCAACCTCCAGCACCTCGTAGTAATCTCTTTTTTCTGCCATATTTTTGAAAATAGAGTAGAGACGTCATACTATGGCGTCTCTACAATTTAACAACCAACAACAACTCTTGCGTATCTTATGACCTTTCCGTTTAGTTTATATCCTTTCTGAACCACGTCAATAACCTTGTCTTTCATGTCTTCCGACGGTGCCGGAATCTGTGTCAGCGCCTCGTGTTCATCGGTGTTGAACGGCTCGCCTGTGGCTTTGATTTCTTCAAGACCTTTTTGTTCCAAAGTGTGTTTCAACTTGTTGTAAATCAACATCACACCCTCGTAATGTGTCTTGTCCTCGTCTTTTTCCATTGTCGGCAAAGCGCGTTCAAAGTCATCGAGAATCGGTAGAAGCGCTGCAATTGTGCCTTCAGCAGCGGTCTTAATCAGTTCAACTTTCTCGTTGGCAGTGCGCTTGCGATAATTGTCATATTCTGAGTACAAACGGATGTATTTGTCATTAAGCTCGTTGAATTTCTCTTCGAAATTGTCAGCTTTTTCCTCTTTCACCTCAATGTTTTCTTCGGTCTTGATTTCTTCGTCTTCGCCTTTAATCTCTGGATTTTTCTTATGTTTGCTCATGATATATTATGTTTTATTATACTCATTAAATTAATAAGGTGCAATCAAAATTCATGCCAAAACGATTTGTGTGTCATTTTGGCATGAAATATTCAAATATGTTAGGTTTACAATCTCTCGATTTGTGCTCCGAGCTGCCTCAGTCGTCCGTCGATGTCCTGATAGCCTCTGTCGATCTGGTCGATGTTGTCGATGATGGAGGTGCCTTCGGCCGACAATGCTGCTATGAGCAATGCCACGCCTGCGCGGATATCCGGTGATGCCATCTTCGTTGCCTTCAGCTGATGGCTTCTGTCCAATCCGATGATGTTGGCGCGGTGTGGGTCGCAAAGGATGATCTGCGCTCCCATATCGATGAGCTTATCGACGAAGAACAAACGGCTTTCAAACATCTTCTGATGGATGAGCACGGTGCCTTTTGCTTGTGTTGCCACCACCAGCACGATACTGATGAGGTCAGGCGTGAATCCTGGCCAAGGAGCGTCGGCAATGGTGAGTATGCTGCCATCGAGGAAGGTCTCTACTTCGTAATGTTCCTGTGCGGGGATATGAATGTCATCACCGATAAACTCCAACTTGATGCCGAGTTTTCTGAACGTGCTCGGGATGATGCCCAAATCCTTGATTCCTGCGTCTTTTATGGTGATGTCGGATCCGGTCATTGCGGCGAGGCCGATAAACGAACCAACTTCAATCATGTCGGCGAGCAGTCGGTGGGTGGTGCCGTGTAGCTTCTCAACGCCTGTTATCTTTAATAAATTGGAGCCGATACCTTCAATCTTTGCGCCCATTGCGGTGAGCATGCGGCAGAGCTGCACCAGATAAGGCTCGCATGCTGCATTGAAGATGGTGGTCGTGCCTTTTGCCATCACTGCTGCCATCACGATGTTGGCGGTGCCGGTGACTGAAGCCTCGTCGAGGAGCATGTACGTCCCTTTGAGTCCGTCTTTCGGTGCCACGAGACGATACACGTGCTCAAGGCCGATGGTCTCCATGGTAGCGCCGAGGTTCTGCAGACCTATGAGGTGTGTGTCGAGACGTCTACGACCGATCTTGTCGCCTCCCGGACGCGGCATGTAACCCTGTCCGAATCTTGCCAATAGCGGACCGAGGATCATCACCGAGCCACGGAGCCTGGTCGCGCGCTCGTGGAAGTCTTTCGTGTCGAAATAGTCATGGTTGACGTTGGAAGCCTGAAGCGTCACCTCGCTCTTGCTCTTACGGTCAACTTTCACACCCATGCCCCGCATCAGGTCGATGAGGTTGTTGATGTCGAGGATGTCGGGGAGATTGGTGATAGTCACCGGCTCGTCTGTAAGAAGCGCGGCACATAGCACCTGCATCGCCTCATTTTTGGCACCCTGAGGGATGATGGTGCCATTTAGCTTATTACCTCCTGTAACTCTGAATGATGCCATGACTTAATTCTTTCTGTTTGGACGGTTAGGGTTATTCTGCTTAGCCTGCGGCTGATTCTTATTGTTGTTGTTCTTTTTGTTGTTGTTATTGTTGCTCCCGTTTTTCTTCTTCTGATTTTGCTGCTGCTGCTGATTCTGGGTCTTGTTCAGAATCTCGCTGGTCGGAATGAGCTTGGTCTCCATCGGCAAAGCAATCTCCTCGCCGGAAATCTTATACAGATCATCAAGGATGAGCAGGTCGTTGACGGTGTCGCGGTTCCAGTTGAGGTAGTCGCGTTTCATCTGGTTGGCGATATTGATGAGGATAGCCTGTTTCTTCGGACCGTCCTCCATCTCCTTGACCTTTTTCACCACATCATAAATATATTGTCCGTAATGACCATAACGGATGTTGTTTTTCTGATAACCGACATGCTCCGGTTTCTTTTTCTGCATCTCCGGGGTAGGTTTCGGATATGGACCGTCCACGTCGAGCTCGTATTGGGCTATGATGTGAAGATGATCCCAAAGCTTGTGCATGTAGTCGTTCGACTCCTTCACCTGCGGGTTCATCTGCGCCATCACGTTGACTATGAAATACGCCGCCTCGGTACGCTGCTTGCGGTCTTCAATGTCCATCAAATGACGTATCATCACCTGAATGTTACGCCCATATTCCGAAATCACAATCTTCTCTCTTTCTGTATTATATTCCATAACTCTAATATCTTTTATCTTTTAACTTTTATCTTTACTCTTTTAACTAATATCAATAACCTTTATTGTTTGAGTATGCTTAATTTGGCAAATTTCAGCATCAGCATCTTATTGCCGCTGTCATCAAAATCGACAGAAGCCTTCTTGTTTGGGCCCAGGCCTTCCACCTTGACCACCGTGCCTTGCCCGAACTTCTGATGAAGCACCCGCATGCCGGCTTGGATGTCGTCTGCGTCAGCGAGGACAAAGTCCGAAGGGGAGGCTTTGGGATAATTTGTATGAGAGGTGCCAGTCGGTCGGTCTAAATGACGGGCTTCCTCGCGAGGTTTCTCATAGCGCTTGTCACCGCTGTAAGTCCAGGCACCTCTGCCCGAAAACGGGTTGTAGCTTCTGTCTTCTTTAATAGTTGTCCCTCTAAACGATGCCTTCTTAGTTCTCTCTATCAGTTCCGGGTCGATTTCATCAATAAATCTCGATGGTTCGCTGATAGTGATGTTGCCCCAGCGATAACGGCTCTCGGCATAACTTAAAATGAGCTTGGTCTCTGCACGAGTCAACGCCACGTAGAACAGACGGCGTTCCTCCTCCAAATCCTCGCGAGTGCTCAACGACTGTATTCCCGGGAAGAGGTTCTCTTCAAGTCCAACGATGTAAACGTATGGGAATTCCAATCCTTTTGCACTGTGAATGGTCATCAGTGTGACGTAGTCGGCGTTTTCTTCCTCTTTTTCATCCTGGTCGGTGAGGAGTGCCACGTCTTCCATGAATTTAGCAAGATTTACTGTTATCTGCTCACCTGTGACCTCATCGACTTGTTTGTCGGAGAACTCCTGAATAGCATTCAAAAGCTCCTCGATGTTCTGCACGCGCATCACGCCATCCGGGCTCTCGTCTTCCTTCAAAACCTTGATGATTCCGACGGTCTCGGTGATATGTTTCGCCAATTCGAAGGCGTTCATCTTGTCGAGCTGTGTCTGGAAGCTCTGAATCATGGTGACGAAGTTGCTGAGTTTGTTGATGGTGCCCATATTGAACTCCGTCGACTGCTCGTTGAGCGATTTCAGCACATCCCAAACGGTGCATTTGCGTTCGTCGGCAATGACCTGAAGCTTCTGTTTGGTGGTGTCGCCAATGCCTCTTGCCGGATAGTTGATGATTCTCAGCAACGCCTGCTCGTCGTTAGGATTTATCACCACACGGAAGTAGGCGAGGAGGTCCTTCACCTCTTTGCGGTCGTAGAATGAGAGACCGCCATATATTTTATAAGGTATATCCTGTTTGCGTAACGCCTCTTCAAGCGAACGTGACTGTGCATTCGTCCTGTAAAGAATCACGAAGTCCTTGTTAGCCAGCTGACGTGACATCTTATACCCGAAAATCGAGTTGGCGACAAGCGTTCCTTCCTCGTTGTCGGAAGTGGCTCTCAGCAAAGTGATGAGCTCGCCTTCTTCCTTGTCTGACCAGACATTTTTCTTTATCTGGTCTTTGTTGTTGGCAATAACGCTGTTTGCCGCTTTTACTATGGTCTTTGTCGAGCGGTAGTTTTGCTCAAGGCGGATGAGTCTCTGCTCCGGATAATCTATCTTAAAGTTCAGGATGTTCTGGATGTTTGCGCCACGGAAACCGTAAATTGACTGCGCGTCGTCGCCCACCACGCAGATGTTTTCGCGCATGGCAGCGATACGTTTTATAATAAGGTATTGCGCGTAGTTCGTATCCTGATACTCATCGACGAGGATATATTCGAAATGTCTTTGATATTTTAAAAGAATATCCGGGAAATCGCGTAGCAGCACGTTTGTGTTGAACAGGATGTCATCGAAATCCATGGCGTTGGCGCGTTTCAGGCGGCTGTTGTACGTCTTGAAGATCTCGCCAATGAGTGGCTTGTTGGCGCGGCGGTCCTGTTCCTGTATATCGGCGTTCTCGCAATAGTCTTCTGGCGTGTAGAGCGCCGACTTCGCCATCGATATCCTGTGTAAGATGTATTTTGCAGGATAAGCCTTGGTGTCGATTTCTCTTTCTTTCAAAATCGCGTTGATGAGAGTCTTCGAGTCGTCGGTGTCGTAGATCGTAAATTCTGAAGTGTAGCCCAGACTTGCCGCCTCGATGCGTAAGATCCTCGCAAAAATTGAGTGGAACGTGCCCATCCATACGTTGCGTGCGGCGCCTGGCTCGACGAGCTGCATGATACGCTCCTTCATCTCCTTGGCGGCTTTGTTGGTGAACGTCAACGCCATGATTGAGAACGGGTTGATGCCTTGCTCAATCATATAGGCTATGCGGTGGGTGAGAGCACGGGTCTTTCCCGAGCCGGCGCCCGCAATGACCATCACCGGACCTTCTATCGTCGTAACCGCCTCGCGCTGAGGCTCATTCAAAAACTTTAAGATATCTGACACGTTTCAAAATTTTCGATGCAAAGATACAAAAATAGTTTAAAGTTTAGAATTGAAAGTTTAAAGTTTTTTTAAAGTATTACTCCATTATTATTTTTTTAGTATTTTTGCGCCGCATTTAAAATTTGACCATGAAAGCATATAATATTGTAAAAACCCTTGTGGTTTTAGGTTTTTTATTTTTAGCAATGCCTCAATTGAAGGCTCAGACAGACTTCTTTATTTACAATCCGGAAGATTTTTATATCAACAGGGATTTTGTCACTATCACTAGCGGTTTTACAGTTGAGCCGTTTGGAGCTGGAGCGCCGCTTGGTTCCGGGTTATTGATAATGTCGCTGGCCGGTGCAGGCTATGTGGCATTAAAACGCAAACGCTCATTCAAGAAAGGCGCTGCGCTCATGTTCGCCTTGGTGATGCTGCTTGGCTTGACACAGTGCAGAAAGCCGGTTGAGACTATTGAAAATACAACGACAAACGGCGTCAGAATCTCTCTTAGAGTTGATGATGGTGACAGACACGGAGTTAATCCAGAAAACGGCGATGTTTATTTTACTGATAACGACAGGATTTTAGTCACTGACGGTAACGACTTAATCGGATATCTGATTCGTCATGACGGCGTATTTCAAGGGAATATTGATCCTTTGCAGGATGGCGATGAGATGCACTTTTATTTCTTAAGTAACAAGGATGTATATGCAGGCGGAGTGTTAGGCATAATGAGCATTCACGATCAGACCGACAGACTCCCTACTATGGCCTATGGACATACGACATATCATCAGGATGTTACGGAGTATTCTTGTCAACTTCATAACAAATGCGCATTAATCAAGTTTAAGCTACAGAGAGCTACCAACGAACAGGTTCAAGTAGGTTATTTATATACGGAAGTACAATGTGATTTAAGTCATCCCGGCGAATTTACAGCGAGAGGTCAATATTATATTGATTTGTATTCCGCGAGCTCGTCAGAAAAATGGGCTGTGGTGATGCCACAGGCAAAGATAGATGCGGCTGATGTCGTTATTGCAGACAAGCATTACACTGTATCGATTCCTGCTACACATGAAAACGATTATATCACTGACGGTATAAGAATTCTTAACGCACACACCACTTTTAAGATTGCACCGGATCATGAGGTTTATTTCTCGCCGGGTAACCTTCAATACAATGGCAGTACTCATGAGTGGCGTTTTGCCGAGCATCAGTACGATAGTCCCTACAATTATGACACAACCACTTGGGTCGACATGTTTGCATGGGCCAGATGGTGTCCGGATGAGGATCCTCTCAATATGAGTTTTCCGGGTGCTTTTGCGTTCACTGGTCAATTTGAAGAAACTCTTCTCGGTCATAACGACTGGTGCACTTTGACAGCCAATGAGTGGAACTATCTGTTATTTCAACGTCCTGACGCAAGCCAAAAAGTGGCATGGGGCGGTGTCGGAGGTATGTGGGGTGTAGTGTTGGTCCCTGAGCTGTGGGAGACGCCTGACGGTTGCAGCTTTGATCCTGGTCTCGAAGAGCCTTCTTTCTACAACGATAATAATGATTATGATTATGATGAATGGGCTCTGATGGAAAGCGCCGGTGCTGTGTTTTTGCCTATGGCTGGTAGTTATGATGGTGGAAGCGGAAAGATTCGTTATAGTCAGGAGGGTTATTATTGGTCCTCTTCTGAAGGTGGTGGACCTTATGCGCATACGGCAAAAGGTGTGCATATTACACATCGTAATGCTGAAATGGATGAAAATATCCCGAGATTTAATGGCGTTTCCGTGCGATTGGTAAGGACTGCGCCGATGACAAAGTAAGACTTGAATCTTTTTAAAAATTCATTGTAAGATTAACCTTTACATCCGGGTGCAGCGATTTTCCAACCGGGCATGTATCGGCGGCTCTCTGTCCGATGCGGCGTGGGTCGGCGGCCATTGTTTTCTGAATCTCGTAGGTGGCACCGTCGATGTTGAAGCCTTTGCTCTGCGCTGTGATTCCCATGATGGTCATCATGCAGCCTGCCAAAGCAGCGCATGCCAGATCGGTGGGAGAGAAGGCCTCGCCCTTGCCGTGGTTGTCGGTCGGAGCATCGGTGATTATTGTGTTTCCTGACTGCAGATGCGTCATCTCGTTGCGCAAATTGCCTTTGTAAGTTCCTTTAATTGTTGACATGATTATAAGTATTATGATTTTTGCAAAGAAAAAAATAGTTTAAAGTTTAGAATTGAAAGTTTAAAGTTTTTTTAAAGTATTACTCCATTATTATTTTTTTAGTATTTTTGCGCCGCATTTAGAATTTGACCATGAAAGCATATAATATTGTAAAAACCCTTGTGGTTTTAGGTTTTTTATTTTTAGCAATGCCTCAGGCAAAGGCCCAGTCGGACTTCTTTTTCTACAATCCGGAAGACTTCTATATCAATAGGGATCTTATCAATATCATCGATGGCGGCGGTATGACCGTCGAACCGTTCGGAGGTGGCGCCCCGCTTGGCTCGGGACTGCTGATAATGTCGCTGGCAGGTGCCGGCTATGTGGCACTGAAACGCAGACGCCTGTTTAAGAAAGGTACAGCGCTGATGCTCGCCACACTGATGCTGCTCGGCCTGACACAATGCAAAAAGCATGTTGATGCCATTGAAAATACCATACCGAATGGGGTCGCAATCACGCTTAGAACCGACAATGGCGACAGACACGGAGTCAATCCCGATAACGGCGATGTTTATTTTACTGACAACGACAGGCTTCTTATAAGTGACGGCACAAGGTGTATAGGAAGGATGAAGCGGACTGACGGTGTGTTTCAGGGTGTTGTTGAGCCATTGGAAGATGGAGCCGAGATGTATTTTTACTATCTGAGCAATCAAACTGACGACTATCCTTACGTGCCGACAGGTATCGCGGTATCCCTATCCGACCAGACCGATAGGCTTCCTGTGATGTTGTTCGGCCAAACAACATATTACCAAGGTGTTACTCAGTATTCTTGCCGATTCCACAACAAATGCGCTCTGGTCAAGTTTTCGCTGCAATCGCCCACCGACGAAACGGTTGAAGTTGGATTCTTTTATACCGATTTTAGTGTCCCGTTTGACAGTCAAGGCACATTAAATCCGGGTAACCAGGGATATATCAAGTTGTACTCGACCAGTAGCACTGAAAAATGGGCTGTGGTGTTGCCTCAGTATAAGATAGATGCGGCTAATGCTATCATAGGTGGTAAGAATTACGCTGTCTCACTTCCGGATATAACGGAAAATGCCTATATCACAGAAGGCATTGTGATCAGGAATTCCCACAACACCTTCAAGATAGCAGACGATCACGAAGTGTATTTCTCGCCAGGTAACCTTCAGTACAACGGCGGCACTCAACAATGGCGTTTTGCCGAGCATCAGTACGACACTCCCAATGATTATGACCCCACTACCTGGGTTGACATGTTCCCATGGGGCGGATGGTGTGAGGGGATGAATCCGCTTGATTTATCTCCGGGTCCGGATCATGGCTGCTATGGTGGATTTGTAGGGACTCTCAACGGTCATGACGACTGGACCGCTATGAGTTCCAGTGAGTGGCACTATCTGCTTTTTGAACGCCCTAATGCCGGTGACAAAGCGGGTCAATGCTATGTCGGCGAGTTCCCTGGTATAATTATTCTTCCCGAGATATGGGAATTGCCTGATGGCTGTTGGTTTCAGCCGGGCTTGGAATTGTTACATGAAGCAAATAATTACACCTATGATGACTGGGCAAAGATGGAAGGCGCAGGAGCTGTGTTTCTGCCTAACGCCGGTTTTAGCACTGGTGTGGATGGTAAGCAATACTACAGTAGTCAGGGCGGCTATTGGACTACAAGCCCTGCTTACGAGATTACCGCCACGTACTTGTTTATAAAAAACCATGTTGCTATATTGAAAGGTGACATGCCGAGATGGACCGGTCTTGCCGTGCGATTGGTGAGGACTGCACCGTTGACAAAGTAAGACTTGAATCTTTTTAAAAATTCATTGTAAGATTAACCTTTACATCCGGGTGCAGCGATTTTCCAACCGGGCATGTATCGGCGGCTCTCTGTCCGATGCGACGCGGGTCGGCAGCCATGGTCTTCTGAATCTCGTAGGTGGTGCCATCGATGTTGAAGCCCTTGCTCTGTGCTGTGATTCCCATGATGGTCATCATGCAGCCAGCCAGCGCAGCGCATGCCAAATCGGTAGGAGAGAAGGCCTCGCCCTTGCCGTGGTTGTCGGTTGGAGCATCAGTGATTATAGTATTCCCCGATTGCAAATGCGTCATCTCATTGCGCAAATTGCCCTTGTAAGTTCCTTTAATTGTAGCCATGATATTATGTTTAAGATTTCTGCAAAGATACAAAATTTTTACCGTCGTCCCATAAATGTTGTTCGTTAGTTTAAAAAAGTTTCCAAAAATCTCTTTTTATTCCAAAAACTTTGTAATTTTGCAAAGTTA
>CACYHP010000005.1 GCA_902774295.1 uncultured Bacteroidia bacterium
CAAAATTTTTACCGTCGTCCCATAAATGTTGTTCGTTAGTTTAAAAAAGTTTCCAAAAATCTCTTTTTATTCCAAAAACTTTGTAATTTTGCAAAGTTATTAGTGATTATTGTAAAAAAATAGAAAAGTAAAACAAATTTAACATATTAAAAACTAAGCATTAGCTATTATTTCGCGTTTGCCGAAAACCCTGCAAGATTTACGGAGATAAAACACGGAAATAATAAGTGAAGGTCTAGCTTTTAGCAAGCAGACTTTTGTCCAAGTATAATAAGCTATGCTCATACCACTATGGTGTGAGTACTTATTTTGGGCAGAGGTCTCCTTGCAGGGTTGCCTTGGTAAGCGCAGTAAGGAAAGCACCTTTTTCTTTTGCGCTTGCGGATTGATAGCGTGCGAAAACTATCAATCAACTATGGCGGGAAATTCAAGTTTAAATGCTGCGATGAAAGCCAAAAATAACGAGTTTTATACTCGTTTGGAAGACATCGAAAATGAATTAAAGCACTACAAAAGTCATTTTAGAGATAAAACAGTGTTATGTAATTGTGATGATCCACGAATTAGTAATTTCTTTCATTACTTTAGCTATAATTTTGAAAAACTTGGCTTAAAAAAACTAATTACAACCTGTTATAAAAATCAAAATCGCGATTTATTTTCACAAAATGACAGTGAAAAAGCAATATGGTTGGAGTATTTGGGGGATAAAAATGGGAATAGAATTCCTGATCCAGAAGAGATTGGTATTCATTATTTTAACGGAGATGGTGATTTTCGTTCCCCCGAATGTGTTGAATTATTAAAAGATGCCGACATAGTAGTTACGAATCCTCCGTTTTCTTATTTTCGAGAATATGTTGCTCAACTTATAAAATACAAAAAGAAATTTTTGATTATTGGAAACTTAAACGCGATACATTACAAGGAGATTTTCCCATTAATAAAGGAAAATAATTTGTGGATAGGCTATACCTCACCAAAATTATTCAAAATACCCGAGAATGCTGAAGGAAAATCCGTCAAAATAATTGATGGAATTAGATATCAACAATTTGGAAACATTGGTTGGTTCACAAATTTAGATATCGAGAAACGCCATGAAGATATGGTGTTGTTTAAAACATACAATCCCGAAGAGCATCCAAAATATGATAATTTTGATGCGATAGAGTGTTGCCCTACAGCAATGATCCCAATGGATTATGATGGTTTGATGGGAGTACCTGTAACGTTCTTGGATAAATATAATCCTGAGCAGTTTGAAATTATTGGTATTTTGAATCACGGATGCGATAGCGAATATGATTTGGCTAAACCCGTTTTAAATGGGAAAGAAAAGTTTTCACGAATACTAATTCGCAGAAAAAAGAATAATATCATTGATTTAAATTATCAACAATCAGAATCGGAATTGCCTATGGCAGCCGAAGAACAAGCAAAATACAATAAACTATGAGGATAGAACTGCATCACATCATGGTCCGTGACCTTACTAAGGGCTATGTTGACAATAATGAAAACGGAGTGCGCGCTTATAGCGGAAATCTCGACGTGCGCCCGCCTTTTCAACGCGAATTTGTGTATAACGAGAAACAACGCGATGCGGTAATCGACACTCTCACTCATGATTTTCCGCTCAACGTTATGTATTGGTCGGTGCGCGACGATGGAACTTATGAGATTATCGACGGACAGCAGCGAACTATCAGCATCTGTCAGTATGTGAACGGCGATTTCGCATACATGTTCCGCTATTTCCACAACCTTCAGCCCGATGAGCAGGAACAGATTCTAAACTACAAACTACAGGTTTACATCTGTAGCGGTTCAGATAGCGAAAAACTAAAATGGTTCGAAACTATCAACATAGCTGGCGAGGAACTTACAAAACAGGAACTTCGCAATGCGGTTTATGCTGGTTCTTGGGTGAGTGATGCAAAACGTTATTTCAGCAAAAACGGTTGTCCGGCATCTAAAATTGGTAGCGATTATCTTAATGGTTCGGCTATTCGTCAGGATTATCTTGAGACAGCAATCTCGTGGATTTCGGACGGCAACATTGAGGTTTATATGTCGAACCATCAGCATGATGCGAGTGCAGCTCCATTGTGGCAGTTCTTCCAATCGGTGATAACATGGGTTGAGACTTCGTTCCGCCCGACAAAGGAGCGCAAAAAGATAATGAAAGGCGTCGACTGGGGCATTCTTTACAAACAATACAAAGACCAAGTATTTGATTATCAAAAGATTGACAATGAAGTAAGCCGTTTGATTCTTGATGACGATGTCACCAAGAAAACTGGCATTTATCCGTATATTCTCACTGGTAAAGAAAAATTCTTATCAATTAGAGCTTTTACAGATGCTCAGAAACTCTCTGCATACGAACGCCAGCTCGGCATCTGTCCCGACTGCGGTCATCATTTCGATTTGAATCAGATGGAGGCAGATCACATCACACCTTGGCATCTTGGCGGCAAAACCATCGCCGAAAACTGCCAGATGCTCTGTAAAGAATGCAATAGGAGAAAAAGCGGAAAATAACAATCTTGATTAATAATACAATAATGTAATTGCAGAGACGATGTCACATCGTCTCTGCGTGTTTTATATCCTGGCCTCATTCCACGAATTGTAAACATTTTTTAACATTTCTTTCATATTTCTGCAATTTATGTTAAAAATTGTTAAAAACCAAAAATCAATGTTTTTTTGCTATATTTTTGCAAAAAAATGGTTCCAATATGGCAATTTAAGACACAAAATTTCATAATAAATATCGTATTCAATCAACACGTGCAGAATGGCATGATTATAACGGCGGGTTGTATCATGTCACACTGTGTACAAAAAATAGAGAACATTATTTGGGGGGGATTCACTGCATGACATTAATCAACGGTATTGACAATGTAGAGACTGATGGGATGTGGGAGCTCGCAGTATTGCGAAAGGATAATTTATTGTGCAAAAATTAAAAGAATGATGCTACTATTATGAAAAAAGTAAAGAACGTTATTGAAATCGGAAAATTCGGACCTGTTTATAGGCAATTTGTCAGAAAACCAAAAGAAGCAATAAAACATCTCCGTAAAATGCAAAACGGAGAATGTACAGAGGCTCTTTATCGAGATGATATCGGATACATTGATATCGTTTGGGGAGAGATTACTGATCCTATTAAACAAAAAGGCTATGGATTGGTGCACATAATAGACAAACATGAACAAGAAATAAACAGACTGGGGTTCAAAATAGAAGATTTTATTCCCATCGTGGTTCAGTTTGGAGATTTCAATCTGAAAAAGTCTGACAGTCAGAAAAAAGTATTTGAAAGCAAAGGATTCCGCTTTGTTATCGCATTACAAAAAGAGCCGCAAGGAAAGACAAAAAAGTGGCTGCTTACAGCATTTGACATAATAAAAAGACCGAAGTAACCCTCCGGTCTTGTATTTTCGTCACTGTCAAAAACATCGACGCTGACAGTCTTCGTTACCTGCGCTGTATGGTAAAACGACACTGCAAAGATACAACAAATTTATTATTTGTCAAGTGTTTTTTTAATAAATTTTAAATACAAAATTTCATAATAAATATCGTATTCAATCAAATTTTGGAGAAATCGAAGATGGTATTATGCATTTGTCTGAAATAGGGGAATATGTAATCAATTGGAAATCTGATAAATCCTGTTGTTGAAAAAATATTTCAAAAAATTTTAAAATTTTTGTCGGGCGTATTAAAAAATGTAGTAATTTTGCAGCCCGAAAAAGGTAGTAAATGTTGCCTCATTTACCAATAGTAAGGACCTGATAAAGAAAACGCTATAGGTTCTTACACCGTAAGTCACTCAAACTCAAACCCTTAGACTTCGGTGTGTTTTGATAAACAAAAGTCCGTATCGTGACTTGTCAAATCCTTACTATGTAGTAAAATGCTTCAGGAATTACCGTTTTTTAGTGGTGATAAGAGAGAAATTTATCTATCAAACAAATAAAAAATAATAATTTAAACGCAATTAAAGAATGCCAACGATTCAACAGTTAGTCCGCAAAGGACGTCAGAAATTGGAAGACAAGAGTAAATCTCCTGCCTTGGATTCTTGCCCACAGCGCCGCGGCGTTTGTGTTCGTGTTTATACGACCACACCTAAGAAGCCTAATTCGGCAATGCGTAAAGTAGCTAGAGTCCGTCTGACAAATCAGAAGGAAGTCAACGCCTATATCCCAGGCGAAGGCCACAACTTACAGGAACACTCAATCGTCATGATTAGAGGAGGCCGTGTTAAGGATCTTCCAGGTGTACGTTATCACATCATCCGCGGTGCATTGGATACCGCCGGTGTCGACGGCCGCCGCCAGCGCAGATCAAAATACGGCGCAAAGCGTCCTAAAAAAGCAGCAGCAAAGAAGTAAAAATCAGTAAATGCTTAAGAAATGAGAAAAGCTAAACCAAAGAAAAGAATCATCCTTCCGGATCCAAAGTACGGCGATGTGACAGTCACAAAGTTTGTGAACAACATCATGCTGAAGGGTAAGAAAAACCTCGCTTACGAGATTTTCTACCAGGCAATGGACATTGTACAGGAAAAACTTAACGAAGATCCTGTCGAAGTGTGGAAGAAAGCATTGGCAAACGTTACCCCACAGGTCGAGGTCAGAAGCCGTCGTATCGGTGGTGCAACATTCCAGATCCCATCAGAGATCCGTCCTTCACGTAAACAGAGCATGGGTATGAAGAACCTCATCGGTTACGCTCGCAAACGCCATGAGCGCTCAATGGGCGAAAAACTCGCAGGCGAAATCATGCAGGCTTACAAAGAAGAAGGCGCAGCTTTCAAGAAGAAGGAAGAAATCCACAGAATGGCCGACGCTAACAAGGCGTTCTCACATTTCAGATTCTAAATTCTATTAATATTAATAAGGTATAAGAAACAATGACTAACGACCTCCATAATACAAACCTCGCTCTGACGCGTAATATCGGCATCATGGCTCACATCGACGCTGGTAAGACGACGACTACTGAGCGTATACTGTATTATACAGGCCGTAATCATCGTATCGGCGAGGTTCATGACGGCGCAGCCACTATGGACTGGATGGTCCAGGAACAGGAACGCGGCATCACCATAACCTCAGCAGCCACAACAGTTTACTGGCATCTCAACGACAACCAATTCAAAATCAACATCATCGACACCCCAGGTCACGTCGACTTCACCGTTGAAGTGGAACGCTCACTCAGAGTGCTCGATGGCGCTATAGCAATATTCTGCGCAGTTGGCGGCGTTGAACCTCAGTCAGAAACAGTGTGGCGCCAAGCCGACAGATATAACGTGCCACGCATCTGTTTTGTCAACAAAATGGACCGCAGTGGCGCTGACTTCTATAGAGTCCTCGGACAAATCAAAGAACGCCTCAATGCCAACCCTATAGCAATCCAAATCCCGATAGGTGAGGAGGATAACTTTGTTGGCGTGGTCGACCTTATCAAGAACAAAGCTCTGCTTTGGGACGAAGACGAACTCGGCACCCAATTCGATGTCGTCGATATCCCGGCAGAACTGGCTGATCTAGCAGCAGAATATCGCCTTAAACTCTTAGAAGGCGTTGCTGAAAATAATGAAGAGCTCCTTGAGAAATTCATGGAAGACCCTGAAACCATCACAGAGGAAGAGATTTACGCAGAAATAAGAAAGGCAACATTAGAATTGCGTATGTGCCCTGTGATGTGTGGAGCTTCGTTCAAAAACAAAGGAGTACAACCTCTCCTCGATGGTGTAGTCCGCTACCTTCCAAGCCCACTTGACGTCGATCACGTGACAGGCATCAACCCGAAGACTGAAAAAGAAGAAATCCGTAAAGCAGATCCGAAAGAACCATTCTGCGCACTCGCATTCAAGATCGCAACAGACCCATACGTAGGCAAACTCGCGTTCTTCCGTGTCTATTCAGGCACAATGAACGCCGGTCAGGTCGTTCTCAATGTCTCTACAGGCAAACGCGAACGTATCCTCAAGATCGTGCAAATGAACGCCAACAAACAGACACCTCTCGACACTATCGAGGCAGGTGACATAGCAGCCGCAGTGGGATTCCGCGAGATTAGAACGGGTGACACCCTCGCAGTTGAAAACAAACCGATAATCCTCGAGAATATCAAATTCCCGGAGCCTGTCGTGCAAATCGCCGTCGAACCTAAGACGCAGGCCGACATGGAGAAACTCACTATCGCTCTCCAGAAACTTCAGGAAGAAGACCCGACATTCAAAGTCACTACCGACGAGAACTCAGGTCAGACAATCATCTCAGGAATGGGCGAGCTTCATCTCGACATCATCGTCGACAGATTGAAACGCGAATTCGGTGTTGAGATCAACGAGGGTCAACCACAGGTGGCATATAAAGAATCGTTTACACAGACAGTCCGTTTCCGCGAGGTCTATAAGAAACAGGCCGGCGGCAAAGGCAAGTTCGCCGATATTGAGTTTGAGATCGGTCCAGCCGATAACGGACAGTCAGGTTTCCAGTTTGTAAACGACGTGAAAGGTCAGAATTTACCAAAAGAATACTTCGCTCCAATCGAGAAAGGATTCAGAGGCTCGATGTCGAACGGCGTTTTGGCAGGTTTCCCGATGGATTCAGTCAAGGTGCGCCTCATCGACGGCAGCGCTCATCCGGTAGACAGCGACGACCTCTCATTTGAGTCAGCAGCACGCATCGGCTTCAAGGAAGCTGGCGCACAGGCAGGCTCAGTCGTGATGGAACCTATCATGAAGGTCGAAGTTCAGGTACCAGCCGACTATCTCGGTGATGTTACCGGCGACCTCAACAGACGTAGAGCCGTTCTGCATAACGTCGACATCGAGCACGGACTCCAAGTGGTCAAAGCCGATGCCCCGCTTGCAGAAATGTTCGGATACATCACAACACTTCGCACCTTGACACAAGGCAGAGGCACATTCAATATGGAGTTCAGCCATTACGCTGAAGTACCTCCGGCGCTCGCCGACATCGTAATCAAGAAGGCGAAAGGGATATACTTCGTTTTTTAACTGAATAGGAGTCGAAACGTTAACGAAATAAATAATTAAAAAATAAATAAATTAAAAAAAGGTCTTATGAGCCAAAGAATTAGAATCAAATTAAAGTCGCACGACCACAACTTGGTTGACAAGTCAGCCGAGAAGATCGTGAAAACCATCAAAATGACTGGTGCAGTCGTCAGCGGTCCTATTCCGCTTCCGACCGACAAGAAAATCTACACTGTTTTGCGCTCCACATTCGTTCACAAGAAATCACGTGAGCAGTTCGAGTTGTCATACTACAAGAGATTGTTGGATATCTACAACGCAACTTCTCAGCAGATTGATGCTTTGATGAAATTGGAGATGCCAAATGGCGTGGACGTAGAAATTAAATTATTGTAAAACTATCTAGTAATTAACAGCTTAAATTAGTAGCAATGTCAGGAATACTAGGAAAAAAGATTGGGATGACCAGCGTATATGACGCCAACGGCAAAAACGTGCCGGTGACAGTCATTGAGGCAGGTCCATGTGTAGTAACCCAAGTAAGATCAAAAGAGAAGGACGGTTACGACGCTATCCAATTGGCGTTTGACGAGAAGAAGGTGAAAAACACCTCAAAGGCTATGCAGAAGCATTTCGAGAAAGCCGGAACAACGCCTAAGAAGTTGGTTAGAGAGTTCACACGTTTCGAAGCAGGTCACAGAAAGAGCCTGGGTGAAACAATTACCGTCGATGTGTTCATGGAAGGCGAATTTGTTGATGTCAGTGGTATCAGCAAAGGTAAGGGCTTCCAAGGCGTAGTGAAACGTCATCATTTCAATGGCGTTGGACAAGCAACTCACGGTCAGCACAACCGTTTGAGAAAACCAGGTTCAATCGGAGCTTGCGCTTATCCTTCAAGAGTTTTCAAAGGATTGCGTATGGGTGGCCAGATGGGTAACCATAAAGTGAAGGCTATCAACCTCCAAATTGTGAAAATCGTTCCGGAAAAGAATTTGTTAGTAGTTAAAGGTTCAGTACCGGGAGCAAAGAACGGCTATTTAAAAATTGAGAGATGGAGTTAGAAGTTTTAAAGATTACCGGTGAATCAACAGGACGTAAGGTTCAGTTGAACGAGAATATCTACGGCATCGAGCCAAATGATCACTGCATCTATTTGGATACAAAGCAGTTTTTGGCAGATCAGCGTCAGGGCACACACAAGGCCAAGACACGTAGCGAGATATCAGGCAGCACACGCAAGCTGTTCCGTCAGAAGGGTACAGGCGGTGCACGTCGTGGTGACATCAACTCACCAGTGTTGAGAGGTGGTGGCCGCGTGTTCGGTCCACAGCCACGTGACTACAGTTTCAAATTGAACAAGAAGGTGAAACAGCTCGCACGCCGTTCAGCTCTTGCATACAAGGCTCAGGGCAACGAGATCGTGATCCTCGAAGATTTCGCATTTGATACAATCAAGACAAAGAAGATGATCGAAGTCTTGAACAACCTTAAAGTGAATGGTGGCAAGAACCTGTTCGTTCTCCCAGAGACAAACATGAATGTCGTGTTGTCAGCAAGAAACATCCAGCGCACAAAGATTGAACTTGCCCGTAACCTCAACACTTATGATATTCTGAATGCCAAGAAGCTCTTCATCACAGAAAGCTCACTTGCAGTTATTGATGAAATTCTTGGATAACAATTAAAAAGATTAGAGAGATGATTATCATTAAGAAACCTGTTATTACGGAAAAGATGACCGCTATCAGCGAGAAGCTGAACCGGTACGCATTCATTGTTGACGTCCGCGCTAACAAGCTGCAGATCAAACAGGCTGTCCAGGAACTCTACGGCGTTCAGGTAGCTGCTGTCAACACTATGAGATATGATGGAAAGCTCAAGTCACGTTACACAAAGGCTGGCGTTATCTCCGGAAGAAGAGACGCTTTCAAGAAGGCTATCGTGACCTTGGCTAAAGGTGAAACAATTGACTTTTTTAGCAACATTTAAAGATGGCTTTAAAGAAATATAAACCAACTACTCCAGGTCAGCGCTTCAAAGTTATCAGCGCGTTTGACGAGATTACGACCAACAAGCCGGAGAGATCGTTGCTTGCTCCAAAGAAGAGCACCGGCGGCCGTAACAATACTGGTAAAGAGACTGTCCGCAACATTGGCGGTGGTCACAAGCAGAAGTACAGAATTATCGACTTCAAGCGCGATAAAGACGGTATCAAAGGTATCGTAAAGACTATCGAATACGATCCGAACCGTACAGCACGCATCGCATTGGTGGTTTACGCCGACGGCGAAAAGCGTTATATCATCGCACCTCAGGGCTTGAAGGTCGGACAAGAGGTGATGTCAGGCAAGGATGCCACTCCGAACATCGGTAACACATTGTTCTTGAGCGATGTTCCGTTCGGTACAATCATCCACAACATCGAGTTGCGTCCAGGTCAGGGTGCCAAGATGGCGCGCAGCGCAGGCGCATACGCACAGCTGATGTCACGTGATGGTAAATACGCCATCTTGAAGATGCCTTCAGGTGAGACCCGTCTCATCCTCCAGGCTTGCAGAGCTACAATTGGAACAGTGTCAAATGCTGACCACAACCTCGAGAAATCAGGTAAGGCAGGTCGCAGCCGCTGGTTAGGCCGTCGTCCACGCGTCCGTGGCGTCGTTATGAACCCAGTCGATCACCCGATGGGTGGTGGTGAAGGCCGTGCATCTGGTGGCCATCCAAGAAGCCGCAAGGGCTTACCGGCAAAGGGCTACAAGACACGTCATCCAAAGAACGCATCCAACAAGTATATCATTGAAAGACGTAAGAAGTAATTAACCAAGTAAAAAGAAAGAAATTATGAGTCGTTCACTTAAAAAAGGACCATATATCCACTATAAACTCGAACAGAGAGTTTTGGATAATGTAGCAACAGGAAAGAAGACCGTGATCAAGACTTGGTCAAGAGCTTCAATGATTTCACCTGATTTCGTTGGACAAACCATCGCTGTTCACAACGGTAATAAATTCATCCCGGTTTACGTGACTGAAAACATGGTTGGACACAAACTCGGCGAGTTCGCACCAACACGTACCTTCAGAGGCCACGCCGGTAACAGAAAAGATAAATAATAAGTACTATGGGAGCAAGAAAACATAATACAGCAGAAGCTAGAAAAGCAGCTAAGAAGCAGGTCGCCATTGCAAAATACAATGATATCCCTACTTCACCACGCAAAATGCGCTTGGTCGCTGACATGATCAGAGGAATGAAAGTGGAACTTGCACTGCATGCCTTATTATACTCACCAAAAGCAGCTGCAAAGCCGGTGTACAAATTACTCCGCTCTGCAATCGCCAACTGGGAAGCTAAGAACGAAGGTAAGCGCATCGAAGACGCTAACCTGTACGTAAAAGAGATCTTTGTTGATGAAGGCCGCACACTGAAACGTATTCAGCCAGCCCCACAGGGTCGTGCACACCGCATCCGCAAACGTTCTAACCACGTCACTATCATCGTCGATAGCAGACTTGCAGAAATGAATGCAGCAGAAGCTAATGTTGAAGAAAAGAATTAATTAAGATTACAATGGGACAGAAAACTCATCCAATAGGTTTAAGACTCGGAGTCATCAAAGGTTGGGACTCAAACTGGTACTGTGGAAAAGAAACAGCCAAGAATATCGGAGAAGACGATAAGATCCGTAAGTATCTCACCGCTCGTCTCGGTAAGGCTAGTATCTCAAAAATCGGTATCGAACGCTCGATTAAGCTCGTCACAGTCACTATCTTCACAGCTCGTCCAGGTGTCATCATCGGTAAAGGTGGTACAGAGGTCGATAAGTTGAAGGAAGAGATGAAGAAGCTCATCGGTAAGGAGATTCAGATCAACATCAGCGAGATCAAGAGACCAGAACTTGACGCATTCATCGTGGCAAGTTCAATCGCAAAACAAATTGAAGGACGTGTATCATTCCGCCGCGCCATCAAGAAGGCTGTGTCAGATACAATGAGAATTGGTGCCGAAGGTATCAAAGTCATCGCATCAGGCCGTGTCGGTGGTGCTGAAATGGCTCGTCAGGAAACTTACAAGGAAGGTCGTATTCCGCTGCATACATTGCGCGCTGACATCGACTACTCTCTCGTGGAAGCTCACACATCATACGGTCGCATCGGTATTAAGGTGTGGATCTGCAAAGGTGAGATCTACGGTCGTCCAGAACTGGTGCCTACCACCACAGCAGCAGCTGCACCTAAGAAGGGTGGAAACGCTGGCAAACCAAACGGTGGCGCCCCACGTCGTAATAAACGTACTACAAAGTAATAGAATTAAAAAAGATAAGAGATGTTACAACCTAAAAGAACAAGATACAGAAGACCTCAGAAGGGCAAGATGAAAGGCAACGCACACCGCGGCCATGAACTCGCCTTCGGTACTTTTGGTATTAAAACACTTGAGGAACACCTGATCACAGCACGCCAGATTGAGGCTGCACGTCAAGCTGTCACACGTCACATGAAACGTGAAGGACAGATTTGGATCAGAATATTCCCTGACAAACCTATCACCAAGAAGCCTCTCGAGGTTCGTATGGGTAAAGGTAAGGGAGACGTCGAGTACTTCGTAGCTCGCGTAACTCCAGGTCACATGCTTTTCGAAGCTGCGGGCGTGCCGCTTGAAGTAGCAAAAGAAGCACTCCGCTTAGCCGCTCAAAAGCTTCCTGTAGCAACTAAGTTTGTGGTTAGAAGAGATTATGTCGAATAAAAAACAGTAACGCATCATGAAGAAAGAAGCAATCAATGAATTAAGCACTGCTGATCTGATGGAACGTATTGAGGCCACACGCGCACAGTACATCAAGATGAAAATGCAACACGCAGTTTCTCCATTGGATAATCCGAACACAATCAGCGCAACCCGCAAACAGATCGCACGTATGCTGACAGAGCTTACAAAGCGTCAGAATGCAGAACAGAACGTTAAATAATAAACGACGAAAGGAATAAACATGGAAAGAAATCTTAGAAAAGAGAGAATCGGCGTTGTAGCCAGCAATAAGATGGATAAGACGATCGTCGTTGTGATTGAACGTCGTACTAAACACCCGATTTACGGTAAATTTGTTAAGAAATCAACAAGATTCTTCGCACACGACGAGAAAAATGAATGCAACATCGGTGACACCGTGCGCATCATGGAAACACGTCCTATGAGCAAGAACAAACGTTGGAGACTCGTTGAAATAATAGAAAGGGCCAAGTAATGTTACAACAAGAATCAAGACTTGCAGTAGCCGACAATAGCGGTGCAAAGGAAGTGCTCTGCATCAGAGTATTAGGCGGAACCAAGAAACGTTATGCCCGTATCGGCGACGTCATCGTGGTTACAGTAAAAGACGCTCTTCCAAGCGGTAACGTGAAGAAGGGTTCAGTAGTAAAGGCAGTCGTAGTCCGCACAAAGAAGGAAACACGCCGTCCTGACGGATCATACATCCGCTTCGACGACAACGCATGCGTCCTCCTCAATGGACAAGGCGAAATGTTAGGAACTCGTATCTTTGGACCAGTAGCCAGAGAGTTGCGTGAGAAACAGTATATGAAAATCGTATCTCTTGCACCTGAGGTACTCTAATTAAGAAAGGAAAAAAGCTATGAGTAAAATGTTCGTAAAGAAAGGCGACAACGTAGTCGTTATCGCTGGAACCCAGAAGGGCAAGAAAGGTACAGTGCTCAGCGTCGATACAGAGAAGAACCGCGTCATCGTCGACGGCGTCAACCTCGTGTCGAAACATACGAGACCTAATACCGAGAACCCTAAAGGTGGTATCATAAAGAAAGAAGCTTCCATCCATGCCTCAAACGTCATGGTTTGTGACAAGGACGGTAAAGCCGGCCGCATCGGTCGTAAAAAAGATGAACAAGGAAAATCAATCCGTTATTCAAAAAAATCAGGGGAGGTTATTAAATAATGAACTATCAACCCAAACTCAGAGAACAGTATAAGAGCGAAATCGTGCCTGCGTTGATGAAGGAATTCAACTACAAATCCGTGATGCAGGTTCCACGGCTTTTGAAAATTTCGCTCAATCAGGGTATCGGTGCAGCTCTTGCCGATAAGAAACTGATTGACTATGGTGTAGAGGAAATGACAGCTATCACCGGACAAAAAGCCGTTCCGACAATTTCTAGACACGACGTTTCTAACTTCAAGCTTCGTCGTGGTAACCCGATCGGCGTGCGCGTGACGTTGCGCGGTGACAAGATGTACGAATTTCTCGAACGCTTAGTCGCTGTCGCCCTTCCACGTGTTCGTGACTTCAGAGGTATTAACGACAAAGGTTTCGATGGCCGTGGCAACTACAGCTTCGGTGTCACCGAACAGATCATCTTCCCAGAGATCGACATGGACAAAGTCAACAAGATCAACGGTATGGATATCACTTTCGTCACATCAGCGAACACCGACAAGGAAGCAATGGCCTTGTTGAAACAGTTTGGTCTTCCATTTAAAAACCAGAAAAAATAAGTAAGATATGGCAAAAGAATCAATGAAAGCGCGTGAGCGCAAGAGAATGGCGATGGTAGAGAAATACGCTGAGAAACGCGCAGCCCTCAAGGCAGCCGGCGACTACGTAGGTCTCCAGAAGCTCCCAAGAAACGCTTCACCAATCCGCGTACACAATCGTTGTCAGCTTACAGGACGTCCAAAAGGTTATATGCGTCAGTTCGGCATCTCACGTATCAACTTCCGTGAAATGGCCCTCAAAGGCTTGATCCCAGGTGTTAAAAAAGCAAGTTGGTAATTAATTAAAAGGATTAAAACTATGATTACAGACCCTATAGCAGATTTTTTGACACGCGTACGCAATGCCGTCAACGCTAAACATAGAATCGTGGAAGTCCCTGCTTCAAATGTGAAGAAGGCTATCACCAAGATCCTCTTCGAAAAAGGCTATATCCTTAACTATAAGTTCGAAGAAGAAGGCCCACAAGGTACTATTAAGATCGCTCTTAAATACCACCCTGTTACCAAACAGCCAGCTATCGTGACAATCGAGCGCGTTTCACGCCCAGGTCTTCGTCAGTATGCTGACTCAGAAAACCTCCCGAGAGTCATGAACGGTCTTGGCATCGCTATCATCTCGACTTCAAGAGGCATTATGACAGATAAAGAAGCCCGCAATCTCCATATCGGAGGCGAAGTGTTGTGCTATGTATCATAATATAGGAGGAAACAGAAATGGCATTATCAAGAATCGGTAAATTACCTATTGCAATCCCAGCAGGTACTGAGGTTACAATTAAAGATAACGTTATCACAGTCAAGGGTAAACTTGGCACATTGAGCCAGGATTTCCACGGCGACGTCGACGTTAAAGTAGAAGACGGTCACATCCACGTAGCACCGGCTAACATCCCTAACGCTTCAGCCAAACACGGTCTCTACCGCGCATTGTTCTTCAATATGGTGAAAGGCGTATCAGAAGGTTTCGAAACAGTTCAGGAATTTGTCGGCGTCGGCTACAAAGCTGAAGCAAAAGCTAACGGCAAACAGCTCGAACTCTCACTCGGTTTCTCACACAACATGATTTTCGTCATGCCAGCAGAAATCACATGCGAGACCATCAACGAAAGAGGTAAGAACCCTATCCTCAAGATGCGTTCATACGATAAGCAGTTGCTCGGCCAGGTCGCAGCAAAGATCCGTTCATACCGTAAACCTGAACCTTACAAGGGCAAGGGTATCAAGTTTGAAGGTGAAGTGCTCCGTCGTAAGGCAGGTAAGGCAGCAGGTAAATAATGTTTAATTTTTAAAACGCAAGAAAGATGAATAAGAAGATTGAAAGAAGATTAAACATCAAGAGACGCGTTCGTAAGGTCGTTTTCGGCACTGCAGCACGCCCAAGAATGTCTGTCTTTAGAAGCAACAAGCAGATTTACGTTCAGCTTATCGACGATGAGGCTGGCAAGACATTAGTCGCTGCAAGCTCAACAGAGAACGGCATTGAACAGGAGAAGATTACAAAGATCGAGAAGGCAGCTAAAGTCGGCAACCTCGTAGCTGAAAAAGCAAAGGCAGCTGGCATCGAGACAGTCGTGTTCGATCGTAACGGTTATTTGTATCACGGAAGAGTTAAGTCTTTAGCAGACGGCGCTCGTAATGGAGGATTAAAATTCTAAAAACTATGGCAGAAGTCAACGTAAAAAAAGTGAAAACTTCGGAAATCGAGTTGAAAGAACGTTTGGTTCACGTCGGCCGTGTGACTAAGGTCACCAAGGGTGGACGCGCCTTTACCTTCGCAGCCCTCGTCGTCGTCGGCAATGAAAACGGCGTAGTAGGTTACGGCCTCGGTAAAGCCAAGGAAGTTCAAGCCGCTGTTCAGAAAGGCACTGAAGATGCAAAGAAGAACCTCATTAAGGTTCCGGTCATCAACGGTACTCTTCCACACGAACAATACGGAAAATATTGCGGTGCTTACGTATACATCCAACCAGCTACCCCTGGTACCGGTGTCATCGCAGGCGGTGCAATGCGTGCTGTTCTCGAAAGCGTAGGCGTTAAGAACGTTCTCGCAAAGTCAAAAGGTTCATCAAACCCTCACTCAGTGGTGAAAGCTACATTCGCAGCATTGTCACAGATGCGCGACGCACGCACAGTAGCCCAGATGAGAGGCGTGGATATGGATGTGGTGTTTAACGGATAATCTAAAAAATTTGAACGAAATGAAAAAAGTAAGAATAACTCAGATTAGAAGTGGCATCGGCAGACCACAGGATCAGAAGGACACTCTGAAAAGCTTGAACCTCAGAAAAATGCATCAGTCAGTTGAAGTGGACATGGAAAACCCTTCAGTGGCTGGCATGGTCGAGAAAGTGAAACACCTTCTTAAAATTGAAGAAATCTAATTGTTAAACTAAGAAATTAAAAATAGTTATGGATCTTAGTAATCTTAAACCGGCAGAAGGTTCTGTAAAGGATCGCAAGAGAATCGGTCGCGGACAGGGCTCAGGCTACGGTGGAACATCCACACGCGGTCACAAAGGAGCTGGCTCACGCTCAGGAAACACTCATAAGATCGGTTTCGAAGGCGGCCAGATGCCTCTCGCACGTCTCGTGCCTAAGTACGGATTCAAGAACATCAACCGCGTGGAATACCGCGCCGTCAATATTGAGGTTCTCGAAGACTTCGCTAACAGCGGCATTACAGAAATCACCCCAGAACTGTTGAAAGACAACGGTTTCGTCGGAAGAAATGAACTTGTTAAAATTCTCGGAAACGGTGAATTGACAAAAGCAGTCAACGTGAAAGCCAACGCATGGTCAAAAGGCGCTGAAGAGGCTATCACAAAGGCTGGCGGTACTATTGAGAAAATTTAATCAACTAAACTGAAGAGATATGAAGGAGTTATTAATAGTGTTTTTGGTGTGCCTCGTCATCGCTGCTATTCTTTGGAGTAACAGACGACTCAGAGAGAACATCCAGAATATCTTTAAAATCGAGGAACTTCGCAAGAGAATCCTCTTTACGCTGTTGATCATCCTGATCTACCGCTTCGGATCATACGTGGTTCTTCCAGGTGTCGACCCTAATGAGCTGGCAGCGTTGAAAAACCAAAGCAGTTCCGGTCTCCTTGGTTTGTTGAATATGTTCTCAGGCGGTGCTTTCGCAAATGCCTCAGTGTTCGCACTCGGTATCATGCCTTACATCACCGCAAGTATTATCATACAGTTGCTCGGCATGGCTATCCCTTACTTCCAGCGTTTGCAGAAAGAAGGCGAGAGCGGCCATCGCAAGATCAACCAGATCACTCGTTACCTTACAGTGCTTATCGTGGCAGTGCAGGCTCCAGGTTACATCGCTAACCTCAGAGCTCAGCTGCCTGCGACAGCAATCTACCCATTCAACGGAGCAGCCCCATCATTGTTCTTCTGGATTTCCTCAGTGATAATCCTCATCGCAGGAACATTGTTCATCATGTGGCTCGGCGAACGTATCACCGATAAGGGTATTGGCAATGGTATCTCACTCATCATTATGATCGGTATCATCGCACGTCTCCCATTCGCATTGTTCGCTGAAATCGCTTCACGCTTCACACAGGGTACAGGCGGTCCGATCTTCTTCTTGCTTGAGATCGTGTTCCTCGTACTCGTTGTTATCATGACAATCCTTCTCGTACAAGGTACCCGCAAAATCCCGGTACAGTATGCAAAACGCGTTGTCGGTAACAAACAGTACGGCGGAGTGCGCCAGTACATCCCGTTGAAAGTGAACGCCGCTGGTGTTATGCCTATCATCTTCGCACAGGCAATCATGTTCATCCCTATCACTTTCTTCAGATATTCTGATCCTGAAAGCATGGGCGGATTCATGAGAGCTATGGTTAACATGAATGGCTTCTGGTACAACTTCGTGTTCTTTATCCTCATCGTCCTCTTCACATACTTCTATACAGCTGTGACCATCAACCCGGCTCAGATGGCAGAAGATATCAAGAAGAACGGTGGATTCATCCCTGGCGTGAAACCTGGAAAACAGACGAAAGACTATATCGATACCATTATGTCAAGAATAACCTTCCCAGGATCGTTGTTCCTCGGCGTCGTGGCTATCATGCCTGCTCTCGTCTCTATCATGGGCGTCAACCAGCAGTTCAGCCAGTTCTACGGCGGAACATCATTGCTGATTCTCGTCGGTGTGGTGCTGGATACATTGCAACAGATTGAAAGTCATCTCCTTATGCGTCATTATGACGGTCTCACAAAGTCAGGTCGTATCAAAGGCCGCGTAGGTAGGATGTAATTTCTAAATAAAATGATTCATTTCAGAACAGATAACGAAATTGAATTGCTGAGACAAGCTGCTTTGCTCGTGGGTAAAACCCTCGGCGAGGTAGGAAAGCATATACGTCCGGGAGTCCGTACCATCGACCTCGACAAACTCGCAGAAGAGTTCATCAGAGATCACGGAGCGACTCCAGCCTTCAAAGGCTACGACGGATTTCCCGGAAGTCTATGCATCTCTGTCAACGAACAAGTGGTTCACGGCATTCCGGGCAACTACGAGCTCCGCGACGGTGATATAGTCTCAATCGACTGCGGCACAGTGCTGAACGGTTACGTCGGTGACTCAGCCTACACATTCTGCTGCGGCGAGGTGTCGGAAGAGGTGAAGCTCCTTCTCAAACGCACAAAGGAATCACTCTACAAAGGTATCGAGGCTGCAGTGGCAGGCAATCGCATCGGCGATATCGGTTACGCAGTGCAAAGCCACGTTGAGCAATTCGGTTACGGCGTCGTCCGCGAGCTCGTCGGACATGGCGTAGGACGCAAAATGCACGAAGACCCACAGGTGCCTAACTACGGAAAACGTGGAACAGGCGTCAAGTTGAGCGAAGGCATGGTGCTCGCCATCGAACCGATGATAACTCTCGGAAAGAAAGAAATCGTGCAGGAACGTGACGGTTGGACTATCACCACACGTGACAGAAAACCAGCCGCTCACTTCGAACACGATATCGCGGTACGCCACGGCAAAGCCGAAATATTATCAAGTTTTGAATGGGCTGAAGCAGTAGAAAACAACCAATAAAAAGAAAGCAATATGGCAAAACAATTGTCGATAGAACAAGACGGTACAGTAACAGAATCACTCGGTAATGCAATGTTCCGGGTTGAATTGGAGAACGGACTGCAAATCATCGCACACATCTCCGGAAAGATGCGTATGCATTACATAAAAATTCTCCCTGGGGACAAGGTGAGACTCGAGATGTCGCCTTACGATTTGACAAAAGGTCGTATAACTTTCAGGTACAAATAAAAATTTGCACCAATTTGTAAAAGGTAACGCAAAAAATTGTAATTTTGCGCGCTAAAAATAAATGCTTCGAAAAAAATAAAAAAAAGTATATAAAATGAAAGTAAGAGCATCTATCAAGAAGAGATCAGACGATTGCAAAATAGTGCGTCGCAAAGGTAAATTGTATGTAATTAACAAAAAGAACCCTAAGGAAAAACAACGTCAGGGTTAATTAAAATAAAAAACAGATAAACTATGGCTAGAATTGCTGGTGTAGATATCCCGAACAACAAACAAGGTCAAATATCTTTAACCTACATTTACGGTATCGGCCGTTCAGCTGCTAAAGCTATCCTTGCACAGGCTAACGTCCCAGCTGATAAGAAAGTCCAGGACTGGACCGATGATGAACAGAACGCAATCCGTAACATCATCGCCGACAACTACAAGACAGAAGGTGAACTCCGCAGCGAGATCCAGATCAACATCAAACGTTTGATGGATATCGGTTGCTACAGAGGAATCCGTCACCGTCTCGGATTACCACTTCGTGGTCAGAGCACAAAGAACAACGCTCGTACACGTAAAGGTCGTAAGAAGACCGTTGCTAACAAGAAGAAAGCCACGAAGTAAGCCATTAGCTGTTAGCCATTAGCCATTAGCTAAGGGCAAATAGCCAATAGGCCGATTCGGGTTGGATCATATTTAATACCATTAAAAAATAAAGTCAAAAAATGGCAAAAAACACAAAATCTGTTAAGAAACGTGTTGTGAAGATCGAAGCTACCGGTAAGGCTTTTATCAAAGCTTCTTTCAATAACATCATCATTTCATTAGCAAACAATGAAGGACAAGTCATTTCTTGGGCATCAGCCGGAAAGATGGGCTTCAAGGGTTCAAAGAAGAATACTCCTTATGCAGCTCAGATGGCAGCAGAAGAATGCTCAAAGACAGCATATGACTTGGGATTACGTAAAGTGAAAGTATTCGTTAAGGGACCAGGCGCAGGCCGTGAATCAGCTATCCGCGCTATCCACTCATCAGGCGTAGAAGTGACAGAAATCATCGACGTTACTCCAATACCGCACAATGGTTGCCGTCCGCCAAAACGCAGAAGAGTGTAATTGTTTAACATTTAAAAAGTAAAAGTTATGGCAAGATATACAGGTCCTAAGACAAAGATCGCCCGTAAGTTTGGTGAACCAATCTACGGCTCAGACAAGTATTACGAAAAGAGAAATTTCCCTCCAGGACAACATGGTGCTGCAAAGAAACGTAAGAAAGTTTCTGAATACGGTATCCAGTTGCAGGAAAAACAGAAGGCAAAATACACCTACGGTATCCTCGAGCGCCAGTTCCGCAACACATTTGAGAAGGCATCGAAGAAGAAGGGTATCACCGGTGAAATTCTTCTCCAGCTCATCGAATCACGTGTTGACAACACAGTTTACCGTCTTGGTATCGCTCCTACACGTGACGCTGCCCGCCAGCTCGTCAGCCACCGTCACATCACAGTGAACGGCAAAGTGATGAACATCCCTTCAGCAATGCTGAAACCAGGCGATATCGTAGCAGTGCGCGAGAAATCAAAGAGCTTGGAAGTTATTACAAATTCAGTGGCAGGCCATTCAAACAGCTTCCCATGGTTAGAATGGGATTCAAATACCCTCACAGGAAAGTTCATGAGCTATCCTAACCGCGAGGATATTCCTGAAACCATCAATGAACAGCTTATCGTTGAGTTGTATTCTAAATAATCGAATATAAACTGATATTATGGCAATATTAGCATTTCAAAGACCTGATAAGGTCGTCATGGTAGAATCGACAGACAAACATGGTGTCTTCGAATTTCGCCCACTCGAACCTGGCTACGGCATGACAATCGGTAATGCCTTGAGAAGAGTTCTCCTCTCATCGCTCGAAGGTTTCGCCATCACTTCAATCCGTATTGAAGGCGTGGAACACGAAATGGCTCCAATTCCTGGCGTCATTGAAGACCTCACCGACATCGTGCTCAAATTCAAGCAGGTTCGTTTCAAACAACAAATTCCGGGTGAGACATTCGAGAAGGTCACCGTGGTCATCGGCGGACAGGAAGAATTCGTCGCCGGCGACATCAACAAGTTCCTCTCAGTGTTCCAAGTACTGAATCCGGAACTCGTGATCTGCCACATGGACCCATCGGTGAAGTTGACTATCGATATGACTATCAACAAGGGTAGAGGTTATGTCAACGCAGACGAGAACAAGGTTCTCAACGCTCCAGTCAACACCATCGCCATCGATTCAATCCATACACCTATCAGAAACGTCAGCTTTAAGGTTGATAACTACCGTGTCGAACAAAAAACCGACTACGAGAAGCTCATCCTTGACATCGAAACAGATGGCTCAATCAATCCGAAAGACGCTATGACGGAAGCTGCTAAGATCCTCATCTATCACCTCATGCTGTTCTCAGACGAACGCATCACTCTGATGGATGAACAGAAGACAGTGTCTGAAGACTTTGACGAAGGCTCACTGCACATTCGCCAGCTCCTCAAGACCAAACTCGTCGACATGGATCTTTCAGTTCGCGCTCTGAACTGCCTCAAAGCAGCCGAAGTCGAGACAATCGGTGAACTCGTCGCCCTTAACAAAGCCGACCTGCTCAAGTTCCGTAACTTCGGTAAGAAGTCACTTACAGAGCTTGAAGAATTGGTCAGAAGCAAGGGACTCGAATTTGGAATGAATATCAGTAAATATAAATTAGATAAGGAATAATAGAGATGAGACACAATAAGAAAATCAATCATTTAGGAAGAAAAGCTGCTCACCGTGAGTCGATGCTAGCCAACATGGCATCATCATTGATCCTTGAGAAACGCATCATTACCACAACAGCTAAGGCAAAGGCTTTGCGCCTCTACGTCGAACCAATGATCACTCGTTCCAAAGACGACTCTACAAACTCACGCCGTGTTGTTTTCGCACAGTTGCAGAACAAATACGCAGTCACAGAGTTGTTCCGCGAAGTGAGCCAGAAAGTCGCTAACCGTCCAGGTGGTTACACACGTATCATTAAGCTCGGTCTCCGTGCAGGCGATAACGCAGATATGTGCATGATGGAACTCGTTGACTACAACGATGTCTACACCAACGGTAAGAAAGCTGCTAAAGCAACCAAGACAACACGTCGTGGTGGCAAGAAGAAAGCAGAAGCTGCAAAGGCCGAAGAGGCTCCAGTAGCAGAAGCTCCAGCAGCAGAAAAAGCTGAATAATGTAGCTTAATAGCTTAGTAGCTTATAGTTTAGAGGCGTCATGATATGGCGTCTCTATTTTTTTGTCGTATACATTCTTTCCAGAAACAACTATAACCGATACTCAAGGTGCGGAGCCATTATGCCACAAACCTTATGACGTAACCATGAGCAAATGTGAAAACATTATACCTGCACATTATTTTATTCTCCGTGTACAATTTTTTATTTTCCGTGTAATTCGTTTTAGTCTCCGTGTATTTTGTGAAAAATTAATTTGCGCATTAAAAAATTAATGTACTTTTGCCGCCGTTTTAGACGGTATTTTTTTGTCAAGTAGTCTAAAACCTACTTTTTTTTACTTTTTAAACGTTCTTTTACGTTATTATATATCACCTTTTTTATTTATTCATTTTTACTTTTTTGTAATTGTTTAATCGTTAAAACGATTTGCTAATTTAAATTTGATTGAAATGAAAAAGTTCACAGAAAAAGCAAAAGTCTTTGTATTGGCTCAGGCAATGGCGTTAATGATGCTGTTGCCGATGACAACCAATGCCCAAGCCAAAATTGATGGATTCTTTAATTCCTATGAAATTTATGACTTTGAGGAACGCACCTCATGGGAATACCTGGTGATTAATCAACAGTTCGGTAACACAGATACTCCTCTCGGAAGCGGATTGATAATTATGGCATTCGCTAGCGCAGGCTATGCAGTATTAAAAAGGAAAAAGGAGGACTGATTATGAAAAAAATAAGCATTATTTTCTTCGTTTTGTCAATTCTCATGACAATGACACAATGCAAGAAAACACAGGTGATTCCTACAGAAATCAGTGACTCGGTGTATATAAACCTTGATGTAAACGATGGCTCAAAAGCCGACGTTAATGTAACCAACGGTATTGTGACATTCGAGAGATATGATGTTTTGTATGTTGTTAGCGAAGGAAAATATGTGGGAACGCTTAGTCATAATGGAACAAACTTCGCAGGTGAAATCAATGGCGCTGTAGTTGACAAGCCATTGTATTTCTATTTCTTTGGAAATCAACGTGTTGATAATCTGAAACCAGGTGAGTCTGAATCATGTGTTGTGTCTATCGAAGATCAGACGAAAGATCTTCCGGTGATATCATGTGGTATATCGGAACAGGTGTATGACGGTGAAGGAAATTATTCAACATTCCTATATAATAAATGTGCATTGGTGAAATTCAACGTGATATCCACAATGTCTGACGAATATGTTTGTATCAATGGAATGAATAACGTCGCTACAATCGACTTCAAAACCGGTTCATTCGTATATGGTCAGGATGATGGTGGAATCATTAAGATGTCGGCTGGCTCAGGCGAAAAATGGGCTATACTCTTCCCAAATAATGAAATTATTGCGGAAGGCGCCGATGGCTCAGCATTTTCTGCAGACTACCGCTACATTGGAAAACGTCCAAGCATTAAGCAAATCAATGTTAATGATTTTATCACAGAAGCCTATACAATAACGATAGAAAAGACTAATGTTGCCGATGGTATGTACGCATTGGGCAATGAAAAGAGAGTGATTTTCGCTAAAGGTAATGTTCAATATATAGGCAGCGCTAAAAATCCATATTGGAAATTCGCTGATAATCAATATGATTTGTTTACAAACACTGCTGAACAATTAGGCGATGACCCTAGTGTCAACCGCGACCGTTTCGG
This sequence comes from uncultured Bacteroidia bacterium, assembly GCA_902774295.1. Taxonomy (GTDB): domain Bacteria; phylum Bacteroidota; class Bacteroidia; order Bacteroidales; family F082; genus Limimorpha. The sequence goes on from CACYHP010000005.1 coordinate 23,781, forward strand.
ATGGGGTACAGGTAATGAACCTTATAGAATATCTACAAGTAATATTGATTACAAAAATTATTATGATTGGGGAAAGAATTTCCCATTGGTTGACGGCAAAGAATGGCATGCACCAAAATGCATTGAATGGGAATATGTGATGTATACCCGCAATGCGACAAAGCTTAACGGTGTTTACAACGCTCGTTTTGCCAGAGCGACAATCACCACTCCTGAGAATGTGGTTGTTAATGGAGTGATATTATTCCCTGATGTTTACAACCATCCGGCAGGTGTTAAGCTTCCTGAGAAATCGAGCATTAATTACACGAATAACAACCATGGCGCTACATATTCTGACAACGACTATACAGCAGAAGATTGGCAAAAGATGGAAGAGGCAGGTTGTGTGTTTTTGCCTGCAGGAGGTCAACGTATTGTGAAAGGCGGTGTACTTGGCTTTTATGATATTAATGAGGAAGGCCATTACTGGTCACAATGCGACCTTGGCGATCCGGAACATGCATGTAATATTTACTATACCGATTATCGTCCTTATATTTATGATACAAACGATAAGTATAAAGGTTTTTCGGTACGTCTGGTACACGAATAAAAAAAATTAGTATCTTTGCAGCTTGAAATTTAAAAAGTTTGAAAGATGAGTAGAATAGAAAAGATTCATGCCCGCCAGATATTGGATTCTCGCGGCAATCCTACAGTTGAAGTCGATGTTATCACCGAAGACGGTATCCTCGGTCGTGCAGCAGTGCCATCAGGCGCTTCGACAGGTGTTCACGAGGCTGTGGAGCTTCGCGATGGTGACAAGACAAAATTCATGGGCAAGAGCGTTTACAAAGCTGTCGACCACGTCAACAACGAACTCGCTAAAGCCATTGAAGGTTATGAGGTTACAGACCAGAACGCCATCGACGCCAAGATGATTGAGCTCGACGGCACAAAGAATAAAGGCAACTTCGGAGCCAATGCCATCCTCGGCGTGTCGCTCGCTTGCGCAAAAGCAGGTGCTATCTACACCGACCAGCCATTGTACCGTTACATCGGCGGCGTCAGCGCAAACACATTGCCAATCCCTATGATGAACATCCTCAACGGTGGTTCACATGCTGATAATAGCGTTGATTTCCAGGAGTTTATGATCATGCCAGTTGGCGCTACATCATTCCATCAGGCTATCCAGATGGGCTCGGAGATATTCCACAACCTTAAAAACGTGTTGAAAGCTGCCGGTTATTCGACAAACGTCGGTGATGAAGGCGGTTTCGCACCAAACCTCAAGTCAAATGATGAGGGTATCGAGGTGATTCTCAAGGCTATTGAGAAAGCTGGCTACCGTCCAGGTGAAGACGTGTTCATCGCTCTCGACGCTGCTTCTTCAGAATATTATCTGCCAGAAGAGAAAGTCTATCATCTGCACAAATCAACAGGTGAGAAGCTTAACGCAAAGGAAATGGTCGAGTTCTGGAACAACTGGGTTAAGAAATATCCTATCATCTCTATCGAAGACGGTATGGCAGAAGACGATTGGGACGGCTGGAAACTCATGACAGACACCATGGGCAGCAAGATTCAGCTCGTCGGTGACGACCTCTTCGTGACCAACGTGGAGCGCCTCAAGATGGGTATCGATAGAAACGTTGCTAACTCTATCTTGGTGAAAGTTAACCAGATCGGTTCATTGACAGAGACTATCGCTGCTGTTAACTTGGCTTATCGCAACCAGTACACAGCCGTCATGAGCCACCGTTCAGGTGAGACTGAAGACACAACCATCGCTGACCTCGCAGTGGCATTGAACACAGGCGAGATCAAGACTGGTTCTGCTTCACGTACCGACCGTATCTGCAAGTACAACCAACTCATGAGAATTGAGGAAGAACTTGGTGATATGGCATACTATCCAGGAAAGAATCACAAATTTACGAAATAACCACACGTCATTTCGAGCGAAACGAAGTGGAGTCGAGAAATCCTTGTTTAACGTAATTATTCGATTGATCGCGTTAAATAAGGATTTCTCCATTTCGTTCCATTTCATTTCACTTCAGTCGAAATGACGATTACATGAAATAATTGTCGTCGAAGTTAACGAAGTACAATTGTTTTTGAGCACGAGTCACTGCAGTATAAAACCAGCGTAAGTCGCTGATCTGCAATGACTCGTCTTCTTTTATATAAGGCGCGTCGAGAAACACTGTAGGCCACTGTCCGCCCTGTGTCTTATGGCAGGTGAGGGCATAGCCGAACTTCACTTGTAATGCGTTGAAATAAGGATTTTGGCGCATCGCCTTGTATCTGTCGCGTTTGTTCGGGATGTCCATGTAGTCTTCCTCGACAGCGCGATATAGTTTATCCGATTCTTCCTGTGTGAGGGCAGGGGAGTCGCTGGTTAAAGTCTCGAGTAGAATCTTAACCGAAAGATTTGGCACATCTTGATAGTCAATGAGTTGAATGTCTACATCGGCGAAGTGGAAGCCGTACATCTCTTCGGTGTTGTTGATGCGCATCAGCTCAATCATGTCGCCGTTGGCTATGAAGCTGATTTTCTGGTCTTCATCGGTCCAGAAATAGTTGTTTTTAACCACCATGAGCTTGTCGCCTGTCGCAATCTCGCCTTCTTCCTGCAGAATTCGTGCCCTAATGGCTTGGTTGAACATGTTGGCGCGTTTATTGCTTCTGCAAATTACTACAGCCTCATTGGTGTTTTTGCCGTTGAAACTCTGCCATAACAATTCCTCAAACTCTTGAGGTTCAATGCGATGTACATCGGAGAAGCCATTAACATTAAACAAGGGCATTAATGGCGTTAAAGGCGTTAACGCCATTAATGCCTTTCTCAGTTCTGTTGCATTCCACAGAATCCCCGATTCCTCTTCCTGTCGCATCACCTCGGTGAGTTCATACGCTGCCACGGTGAGCCCGAACTCATGTTTAAGCACGTTGCTATCGTTGGCTGGGCTGTTTTCCAGTCCTACAGGAGGGAGCTGAGCGTTGTCGCCAATCAAAAGAAGACGGCAGTTTTCGCCGCTGAATACATAATTTATTAAGTCGTCGAGAAGAGAACGTCCATTTGACATCTCTTCTGAAATCATAGAGCACTCGTCGACGATGAAAACGGTGTTTTTTGCTTTGTTTTCAGCTCTCGTCATCCTGAACGAGCCGTCGGCATATTGCTGGAAACGGTATATTTTCCTATGTATTGTGGAAGCTGTCTTCCCCGTGTAGCCGCTCAGTACCTTCGCGGCTCGTCCCGTCGGCGCCATCAATTGGTATCGCATCCCGATCTGCGGCAGAGTCTTCACTAAAGTCGTGACAAGCGTTGTCTTGCCAGTGCCGGCATATCCTTGTAAAAGGTAGGCTGGATTGGGTTTTTCAGATAATAAAAATGCTGCGATATGGTACAAAACAGTCCTCTGACCATCGGTCGGCGTAAAGCCAAACGACTTCATCAATATCTGGTACAAATCCTGTCTTGTCATATTAAAATGGGTAACCGATACCGAAATTCCATACCACGTCCTTCCATTGGAGCTTGCTAATTCTCCAACGTTTGCCTTCATCGTAAGCCGGGTCGCATAATGGGGCTGCCACATCAAAACGGATAAGGAAGAACGAGAAGTCTAAACGAAGTCCCAAACCGGCATCCAAAGCCAATTGCTTGTAGAATTTGTCAAATTTGAACTGACCGCCGGGGAATGACTCGTTGTCGGTTAAAGTCCAGATGTTTCCAACATCCATGAACATCGCCCCTTTAAAGAAACTATATATCGGGAATCGGTATTCAATATTTGACTCTAACTGCATATCACCAATATGTTCCAAATTGAGGCCATATTCATTTTTAAACTCACCAGGACCAAGGTTTCTAAACTGCCAACCACGCATTCCGTTTGCGCCACCGGCATAAAAACTTCGTTCAAACGGAAGGTCGATGGAATTGCCATAAGCAACACCTTGACCATACATGAAACGCAACACCAGCATGTTTCTATTTCTGAAATAATGATAAAATCTTAAATCAAAAATATATTTTATATACTGTGCATAGCGTATTCCTAAGATTTCGTGGTAGTTGTCAGATGATGTTGTGATAATTGGCGTTTCATTGAAAAGCGACAAAACGTTTCCTGAAGTCTCAAAATCAAATTTAAAGTAAAAGAAGTCGTTATTCTTCCTAACTATCTGATTATTAAAGATAAACGAATAGTTTAAACCGAGAATCAAGTGGTCGGTATATTGGTCTTTAATACGCTGGTTCGTTTCATAATTCAGAACATAAGCGAACAGTTCAGTAGGTAAGACCTTGACTGTGTTTAAGTTGATAGGAGTGAGGAAGTGCTCTACGGTATTTGAAGATCTCCAGTTATAACCGAACGAAGCCGTCATGATATATCTTGAGTATAACGGTCTAATTTGCATGTTATAACTGGTGAGGAGCATTGTTCTCGGCTGATACTCAATGACAAAGCGGTGTAATGGAATAGGACTGAGGAATCGCGGGAATATGATACTCGCCTCAACACCAAACTCTTTGGTGTTGAACATACCTTCTTGTATAAAATATTCATCTACACGCTGAGCCTGAAAACCTCCTTTAAGAGTGATTCTCAATGCTTCCGAACCTCTGAAAATATTGTTGTTTCTATAGGATAAACTTCCCAATGCACCGAGATCGCCGCCGGAATTGGTACCCTCAAGCTGTATGTTGTAATGGTGAATCTTGTCTTTCTGCAACGTGATGATGCAGTTCAAAAGCTTCACGGAATCATTGTCGCTTGGCACTGTGTCGAAGCTTATGTTGCTGAGTCTGTATAACTTAAGGCTTCCTAACGCTCCATAAGTCTGACTAACTTTTTTCTGACTGAATTCCTCACCAGGATGGATTTGAATCACCTGATTGAAGGTCTTGAGATGTACCTTGGGATTATTGCCGTATATGAAATCAAAGCGATATTCTGGGTCTTTCTTACGTAAACTGAAAGTGTATGGAACAGTGTCATTTACGATGGTATTCGCTGTCTTGATGTTGTAGTCCGGATAAATGAAGACTTTGTTAATAAAGTACTTATCGTGTTTTTTGCCATCAATGAGAAGCGTCACGTCGGCTTTGTTTTGCCGGAGATTGGTGTCAACCTCATAAAGAATGTAATCTTTCGTGAAGAAGAAATAACCATTGTCCCTTAAATGCGTCGTGATGAGGTCACGCTCCTTGTCCATGGTGAAAACATTGTAATTGTCACCGCTTTTTACTACCAAATCGTTATCAATCTTGCTTATTTCCTTGGATACAGCGCTGTCATAAATCTTTTTATCGACTTCTCTGATAGTGTATGGCTTGGCGGGAATAATCCTGTAAACCACTGTGGCTCTGTTGTTTTTGTCGATTTTTGTAGCCATCACTCTCGACTTGAAAAAGCCCGTATTGTTGAGATAATTCTCAATCTGACGTTTTGAGTCGGCGGTTAATACGCTGTTGTAGTAAACTGGCTCTACACCGAAGTTTTTATTTATCCATCTATAGAAACTTTTGTCGGTTTTGTCGAGTGTTTTATAGTAAACCCAGACACGTGGCAGCCATCCGAAAATGTTTTTGTTCGGTTTTTGGATGACATAATTTGAGACTTCTGATTTGGAAATGTTATAATGCGTTGAGTCGTTGATTATTTCATAATCAGTCAATATCGCTTTGCCTTCAGGCACATATTTCCTGATGGCACAACTCGCTAATCCCAAGACTACGAGCATCAGCAATATAAACTTAACAACTTTCAACTAATATAAACTATTCAACTCTCAACTTAAAACTTTAAAACTACTCTAAACTCTACACTCTAAACCCTACACTTTAAATAACTTCAGCAACTGTAAAATTGCTTCCGCCAATGAAAACTACATCGTCGAAATGAGCATTATTCAGTGCTGAGTTGTATGCCTGCTGCACCGATTCATAAACATTTCCGTGTAATCCAGCTTCTAAAGCCTTGGACGCCAATATGTTAGCATCGAGACCACGAGGGATGTCTGCTTTGCAGAAATAGTAATCTGCATATTGTGGCAGCAGATGTAAAATTCCGTTTATATCCTTATCGTTGACGCAGCCTAAAACGAAGTGTAACTTCCTGAAACTCATGTCACTAAGCTGCATCACAATCTCTTTGATTCCGCCTACGTTATGTCCGGTGTCGGCTATCACCAGAGGCTGACGGCTTAAGATTTGCCATCTGCCCATCAGGTTGGTGTTTTTCACCACAAATTCAAGGCCGTTAACGATATCTTTCTGCTCGATATTGAACTTGTCCTTGAGGATATCGATGGCGCAAAGCACTGTTGCGAGGTTCTTTTTCTGATAATAACCAAGAAGCGGGAACTCAACTGCTTCCATGTATAATTCACTGTTTTTCCAGATGTCAAACTTCTGATAATCAAGCGATTCGATATGTATTTTATCGCAATCGAAGATCTGGTCGGCGAAGTAAATAGGAGCATTGCATTCCTGTGCTTTCTTGATGAACACGTCTTGGGTTTCAGCCTGCGTCTCGCCAATCACCACAGGGGTATGCGGCTTGATGATACCGGCTTTTTCAACAGCTATTTCCGCCAAGGTGTTGCCGAGCATCGCCACGTGATCCAAGGAAATATTGGTAATCACGCTCAGTTCTGGCTTTATCACATTGGTTGAGTCAAGACGTCCGCCGAGACCTACTTCGATGATGGCTATATCGACTTTTTCCTTTGCAAAATAGTCGAAAGCCATGCCTGTCGCCATCTCGAAAAACGACAGCTGCATCTCTTCGAATTTCTCTTTGTTTTCCTCGATAAAGTCGATGACGTTCTGCTCTGGAATCATCTGTCCGTTGATGCGGATGCGTTCGCGATAGTCGAGCAGGTGAGGGGATGTGTAAAGTCCGGTCTTGTATCCACATTCCTGAAATATGGATGCCAAGGTATGCGACACTGTGCCTTTGCCGTTGGTGCCGGCGACGTGTATTGTCTTAAAACTATTCTGTGGATTGCCAAGAAAATCAAGCAATTCCACTATGTTGCCGAGGTCTGGTTTGTATGCTGCTGCCCCGATCTTTTGATACATTGGAAATTTGTTAAACATCCAATTTGTCGTATCAGCGTAGTTCATTGTCTTATGATAAATTTATAAGTTATCGTTCCTCTTTGTAATTCCACGGCGTTTTTATCAGGTGCGAACACCGATTGTAATGCCGCTTGCTTTGCTGTTTCACGCATTCTTGCGTTGGAGATGTTTGTGCCTTTGCCCACTTCGGCTCTTTGCACGCGACCGTCGCGGTCGACCCAGATATCTACAACTATTGTGCCTTCTTCGTTGAAGTCGGAGCTTGGACGTGGCAGGCTCTTTGCGTTACGTCCGCCGAGGTCGTATGATGGACCTCCTCCTGCGCCGCCTTGACCTTCATAGTTTGCTATATTCTGACCGCCGTTAGGATTGCCTTGGTCGCCGGGAGTCTCAGTATTTCCTTCCGATGACTGCTGTTCCACCGGCTGGTTTACTGGCTTGAACAGTGCTCTCTCGTTGACCTTAGGCTCCTCTTTAGGCTTTGGCTCTTCTATGGCAGGCGCCTCCTCGGTGTCTTGTGTCACCGTCTCTTCTTTCACCTGCTCTGGCTTGGGTTTCGGAGCTTCAACCACCTTCGTCGGCTTCGGTTGTTGCTGTACGCCCATACCTTCGTTATACATGCCGAGGTTTACTTCAACGCCAGCTTCTCCTGGCAACGGCAGCGGTGTGGTCAGCGCCAGAATGAACAAAACAGCAATAACGGCGGCATGCACTGCAACAGTGATGCCTATCGCTATCGTCTTATTTTTGTTTTCTCTTTTCATTTCTTTGCCGATGTTGCCAGTAAAACCTTATGGTTTTGATGTGTCTCGTTGTTGATGTTGTTCACCGCGTCAATCACGTTGACGACATATTGAACCGGAACGTTCTTGTCGGAACGAACCACCACAGTGCCATCGACAGTGCCTCCAAGTGCCAAAACAATCTCCGATTGTAATTGATTTTCAGCTACTTGACGCTCTCCGACATAATAATCGTTCTTCTCGTTGATATAGACGGTGACGGTTTGCTTTGCCATGGTGCGGCTGTTACTCTGAGGAAGCAGCAGCTTTATGGCGTTAGGAGCCACCAGCGTCGATGTCAGCATGAAAAAAATAAGCAGAAGGAACACGAGGTCGGACATCGACGACGAGTTGAATTCCACTCTTCTCTGATTTCTTCGTTTTAGTGCCATAACTTATTTTGCTGGTTCATTCAAAACATCCATAAATTCTATACTTTTCGACTCGAGGAGGTTCACCACCTTATCTATTTGAGATACAAGGATATTGTAGAAAATAAAGGCGATGATACCCACGATAAGACCGCCAACGGTTGTCACCATGGCTTGGTAGATACCTGTCGAGAGCAGCTCGATGTCGATGTTGTTGCCCGCCATTGACATGTCGTAGAATGCGCGAATCATACCGATGACAGTGCCAAGGAATCCGAGCATAGGACCTGCACCTGATATCATGGCGAGAAGGGCGACGCCTTTCTCAAGATTGCTAACTTCAAGATTACCAACGTTTTCGATGGCTGTCTGTATGTCATTTAATGGCTTGCCGATACGTGAGATACCCTTTTCTATCATTCGCGAAAGCGGGGTAGAGGTCTTCTGGCACAACACCTTGGCATCGTCCAACTTGCCGTCAACCATGTAGTTGCGGATGGTTTCCATAAACATGTTGTCGTTTTTCGCCGCCCTGTTGATGGTGATGAATCTCTCGATGAAGATATACATCGCGATTACTGAGAAAACTGCTAAAATTAACATAATCCAGCCACCCTGGAGAGCCATGTCCCATAACGACATTCTAATTTCTGTGGCTTCTGTAACTGCTTCAGCTACAGGTACTTGCAATAAAAAACTTGTTAAATTCATATACTAATATTTGTCATTTACAAAAATAAACAATTAATTGACAAATTTAGTACAAAAATTTTGAAAAAAATTAGATTTCTGTGAATCTTTTTACAATTTTTTCACGATAAGTGTTAGAAACCGGCACCGACTCAAGTCCTGTCTGGTTGAAATCGATGTAATATCCGTCGGATTCATTGCGTATAAGCTTGATATTGTTGGAGTTAACAATATATGTACGATGGCAGCGCATAAGTGGTGTGCCTGCCAAGGAGTCTTCAATAGCTTGAATCTTGTTGCGGAGCACAAACGAGCTGATGCCACCTTTATTATTATAAAAGACATTGACGTAGTTGCCTTCCGCCTTGATATAATAGATATTCTCAAGTTTTACAGTGAATTTCAGCGCGCCTGTATAGTCGTGGAAATTGATGATATCAGGATTGTCAGTCACAATCTGCTCGCCGGTATTGTTTTTTTGCGTGTTCTGATTGTTATTGTCATTGAATTTTATAACGCTTCGGGCAATTTTCAAGACTCTTTGAGCGTCGAGAAGGGCGAAACTCAAGTCAGTTACGATAAACGGGAATCCCAATGCGATAAATGTGATAAGGATACTCTTACCGATGATAAGAGCATGTGTGTATTCCTGAACATTCATGATTCTCAATGAGATATAAGCATGGAACAGACCGATTAGCACTATCTCCACCAAACACCATATTATAAATATAGGTAAAGTGAATCTGATCAGTCGTTTTGACGAGTAATACATCATCACTCTACTGAAAATCAAAAAGATAGTGGAGAAAATGACAAAGAATGCCGTATAAATAAACTTATCCTGTTCTTCTAATGAAAACCATGCTGTTGTAGTGTCAGATAAAGGTATATATATGGCCAAAAATGCAATAGCAAAGAGCACTGAAATAGTCACCTGGACTATTAGGTTGTTCTTCTCTATCAGATAATGTGGCAGCTTTTTCGTTGTCATATGGCGTAATTTTTTCGCTGCAAAGATACAAATAATATTAATACGAGCGAATTTCGTCACAAAATTTTTAAAATTTCGTCACAAAATAAAATTTTCGTCACAAAATTTGAAAATTTCGTCACAAAATGGCTGAATTCGTCACAAAAAGCCGAATTTCGTCACAAAGAACCGTGATTTGGTCACAAAAATTCATCAAGTGGTTTTTAGGGGGTATTTTTGCGTCGATTGAAAACGAATATTAACAATTAAACTTAAATATAAATGAAAATTTCAGGAACAGGAAGTTCTCTTCCATCAAAAGTTGTTACGAATCAGATGCTCGCAGAGATTCTTGACACATCTGACGAATGGATCACAACGCGTACCGGTATCAAGGAGCGCCGTGTCCTTTCAAATGAATATGTGCTTGACCTTGCTGTCGATGCGTCGTTAAAGGCATTGGAAGATGCCAAGATGGATGTGAAAGATCTTGATTTCATCATTTGCGCCAACGTTGTGAATGAGTATGTGACACCAGCTTTGAGCTGTATAGTGAAAGATAAGATCGGAGCGCACTGTCCATGTGTTGACCTCAACGGAGCTTGCGTGGGATTTATTTATGCCTGCGACATTGCGGAAGCATATTATAAAATAGGTAAGGTTAAAAACGTCCTCGTGGTTTGTGCAGAGGCACCGGCTCACATGCTTGACTGGCATGACCGTACATGCGCCGTGCTGTTCGGAGCAGGAGCAGGAGCAGTGGTTCTCACACCTGGTGACAATATCATAGCTACACGCCTCAACGCCTCTGAAGGCTGGGATCGTCTCTATGAGATGCACGACCTCCAATGGTGCCCTTACGACATGAAAGGCAAGACCAACCTCCCTCTCGTGATGCACGGACAGGATGTGTTCAGATTCGCAACATCGACATGCGTCAGCGATTTGGAGCACGTGCTTAAAGAAGCAAATATGAATGCCGACGAGATCGACACATATTTTATCCATCAGGCTAACTTGAGAATTATTAAATATATTGAACAGATGCTGAAACAGCCGAGCGATAAGTTCCCGACAAACATCGAGAAATACGGTAACACCTCATCGGCAAGCCTCCCGATTTTGCTTGATGAAGTGAAACACGCCGGCGGCCTCAAGAAAGGTGCAAAACTCGCATTCAGCGCATTCGGCGCAGGCCTCGTATCTGGTGCAATGATTATGAAATGGTAAAAAAGAAAATTAATGGAAATGAATAAAAGAAGAGTAGTTATAACAGGAATGGGTGTTGTCTCACCAGTGGGCAACAATATTGAGACATTCCGTAAGAATATTATGAACGGTGTTTGCGGCATCACCCCAATCACCAAATTTGATACAAGTGACCTTCCATCAAAGGTGGCAGGCGAGGTGAAAGATTTCGACCCGGCTGAATATAATCTTGAGACGCCATTTGTGCGCCGCAACGACTTGTTCTCGGTTTATGCCATGGCAGCTGCAGTGCAGGCTATGCAAGGCAACGAGGAAGGCTGGGACGAGAATCGTCTCGGTGTCTATATCGGATCAGGTATCGGCGGTTTTGACACCATGATGCGTGAGATGCACAAACTCGAGGCTGAAGGTCCACGTTGGGTCTCTCCATTGATGATTCCTACCATGATTGCAAATATGGCATCAGGTAACGTGGCAATCAGATTCAACGCTCATGGCGTTTGCATCCCTGTTGTGACAGCTTGCGCTACCAGCACCAACGCCATCGGCGAGGCTTACCGTGCCATCAAGGACGGCTATGCAGACGGTATCATCGCTGGCGGTACAGAAGCACCTATTAATAGATTGTCGATCGCTGGTTTCGCCAACGCAAAGGCTTTGTCAAAGTCAGAAGACCCGATGGCAGCATCATTGCCATTCGACGCACGTCGCGCAGGTTTCGTCATCGCAGAAGGCGCTGGCGTAGTGCTGATGGAAGAATATGAGCACGCTAAGAAACGCGGTGCTACAATCTATGCTGAGGTTTGCGGATACGGCAACACCTGCGACGCACATCATGTGACAGCTCCACATCCGGAAGGCACATACGCTGCAAACGCCATTAAGATGGCATTGGATGAGGCTGGCTATCAGGCAGGCAAAGATGTACTTTACGTCAACGCTCATGGTACGGGCACAGCTCTCAACGACTCATCGGAGACAGCAGCTTTGAAGAAGGCGTTGGGCGAGACAGAGGCACGCAGAGCCATGATAAGCTCTACAAAATCAATGATGGGACACCTTCTCGGTGCAGCAGGCGCAGTGGAAATCATCGCATCAGTGCTCGCACTTCGCGACGGCATGGTACCTCCGACAATCAACCTCAACGAGCCAGACCCGGCTTGTGACCTGAATTACACGCCAAACAAGGCTGTCAAGGCTGACCTGACAATAGCAGTGTCAGAATCATTAGGATTCGGCGGACACAACGGTGCCGTGGCATTAAGACCTATTAAGTAAATTATTGAAAATCATACAGCTATGACAAAAGAAGAATTAAAAAACTACTTACCTCACCGCGAGCCTATGTTGCTCATCGACGAGATTGACATTGACGACCAGCATGTCGCTCATGCAAAATATCACGTCAATGGTGATGAGTTTTTCCTCCAGGGACACTTCCCGGGCAACCCAGTGGTGCCGGGTGTCATCCTCTGCGAGATTATGGCCCAGAGCTGCGCTCTTCTTATGAAGGAAGACCTCCCGGGCAAATTGACATTCTATACAGGCATCAACAACGTGCGTTTCAAGAATCAGGTGCTTCCTGGTGATACCGTGGAAGTGGACGCTGTCTTGACAGCACACCGCGCCAACATCTATTTCTGCGACGCCAAATTGAGCGTTGGAGGAAAACAATGCGTCAGCGGAAGCCTGTCATTCGCCCTCGTTCCAAGAACAGAAAAATAAATTTTATATAATGAAGAAAGATTTTCAAATCGTTGTTTTGGCAAAACAGGTGCCTGATACCAAGAATGTGGGTAAGGACGCCATGAATGCCGACGGTACCATCAACCGTGCAGCTCTTCCAGCCATCTTCAACCCAGATGACATGAAGGCTCTCGAAATGGCTCTGATGTGCCGTGATATTTTGAAGAAAGAAAACATCGACGTCAAAGTGACTGTTATCACCATGGGACCTCCACGCGCTAACGAGATTATCCGCGAGGCTTTGTACCGTGGTGCAGACAACGGCTTCGTGGTCAGCGACAAACGTTTTGCAGGTTCTGATACACTTGCAACATCTTACGCTTTGTCGATGGCAATCAAGAAGTTAGGTCATTATGACATCGTCTTTACAGGACGCCAGGCTATCGATGGTGACACCGCACAGGTGGGACCTCAGACAGCAGAGAAACTCGGCGTGCCACAAATCACTTACGCCGACGAGATTATCGCTGCAGCAACCGACAAGATTCGTCTCAAGAGAGTGCTCCAGCATGGTACAGAAGTCGTCGAGGCACAGCTTCCGGCTCTCGTGACAGTACACGGCAACGCACATGACTGCCGCTCACGTCACGCTCATCTCGTTATCAAGAAGAAAAACACCGAAATCCCAATGTGGACAGCCGATGACCTCAATCCTGACTTTGAAAGATTAGGCTTGAAAGGCTCTCCTACAAAGGTAAAAAACATTGAGAACGTTGTTCTCGCAAAGAAAGAAAGTATAGCAGTCAGCAGTGACGACGCAGGTATCAAAGGATTGATCGAAGACCTCACCGCAGCTCACATTTTCTAAAATTAAAAGATTAAAAAATTTAAAATTAACAAGATTAAAAATTATAGTTATGAATACAAAAGAAAAAATCACTGAAATCATCGTTAACAAACTGAATTGCGATCCATCACAGGTTACAGAAGACGCCGGCTTCGTCACAACATTAGGCGCTGACTCATTGGACATCGTCGAGCTCATCATGGACATCGAGCGCGAGTTCGAAATCACCATCCCGGATAACATGACAGAAAAAATCGTCACAGTGGGCGATGCAATCAAAGTTGTTGAAGAAATCAAGGCAAAATAATGAATAACATTATTGTTTATTGTGAAGTAAAAGACGACGGCAAGATCGCTGATGTGAGCTTGGAACTCTGTTCAAAGGCTCGTCATCTCGCCGACCGACTCAACGTTAACGTTGATGCCGCTGTCATCGGCAACAATCTCAAAGGTATTGAGAACGAGTTGTTTACACACGGTGTTAACACTGTTTTCTGCCTTGAAGATTCACGTCTGTCGTTTTATCAGACGTTGCCACATTTCAGTGTGATGACTAAGCTCATCGAGCGCGAGAGACCGTATTCAGTGCTTTTCGGAGCGACTCCTGTCGGTCGTGACCTCGGTCCAAGAGTGGCGTCATATCTTCGTTGCGGTCTCACAGCAGACTGTACAGCCCTCGACATCGACGAGAACGGCAATCTGATGCAGATTCGTCCTGCTTTCGGCGGTAACATCATCGCTACTATCATCTGCCCGGACGTGCGTCCACAGATGGCTACAGTGCGTGAAGGCGTTATGAAGGTGGAAGTGTTTGAGAAACAGAAGAACACATCTGTTGTGAAGCTAAACGCATCTGAATTTTTGAATGAGGCTGATTTTGTAGTGAAAATCATTGAGCGTAAGCTTGAGGAGAAGAAAATCGACATCAAAGGTGCTCCAATCATCGTTTCAGGCGGTTATGGCATGGGTTGCAAAGAGAATTTCAAGCTTTTGCATGAGCTTGCTGACCTTCTCGGAGGCGAGGTAGGTGCCACACGTGCTGCTGTCGACGCTGGTTTCGCAGAGCCGGAACGTCAGGTCGGTCAGACAGGCGTCACAGTGCGTCCGAAAGTTTATATCGCTTGCGGTATCTCGGGCGCGGTGCAGCACCGTTCAGGTATGGAGCAGTCAGCGTTGATAATCTCTATCAACACCGACCCGCATGCACCAATCAACTCTATCGCAGACTACGTCATCACAGGTGATGCCGCAGATGTTGTGTCGAAGATGATAAAATATTGTAAATCAAATAGTAAGAAATAATGAACTTTTATCAAGATAATAAAAGCCTCGCTTTCTATCTGAACCATCCTAAGATGGAAGAGATCGTCCGTATGAAGGAAAATGACTTCGTGGATGCAGAGAACGACGAACTGGCACCAAAGAACGTGGAAGACGCTATCGACAACTATGACAAGGTTTTGGATATCGTCGGTGAGCTTTGCGGTGACGTTCTTGATCCGAATGCAGAGGCAGTTGATATTGAAGGTCCGAAAATCGTTGACAACGCTATCGTTTACGCAAAGGGCACACAGCAGAACCACGAGGCTATGCGTGATGCAGGTCTTTACGGAATGGCATTGCCACGTAAATACAACGGACTTAACTTTTCATACGTGCCTTACGTGATGGCAGCTGAGATGGTTTCTCGTGCTGATGCTGGCTTCGCCAATATCTGGGGCTTGCAGGACTGCGCTGAGACAATCTTGAAATTTGCTGATGACGCTATCAAAGACGAGTATCTGCCACGTATCTACAAAGGCGACACATGCTCAATGGACCTCACCGAGCCTGACGCAGGTTCAGACCTTCAGTCAGTGCAGCTGAAAGCCACTTTCGATGAGAAGGCTAACTGCTGGAGACTCAACGGTGTGAAGCGTTTCATCACCAATGGTGACGCTGACATCAAGTTAGTGCTCGCTCGTTCAGAAGAAGGCAGCACCGACGGTCGTGGTCTTTCACTTTTCGTTTACGACAGAAAAGAGAAGGCTGTGACAGTGAGAAGAATTGAGAATAAGATGGGTATCCATGGCTCACCGACAGCAGAGTTGGTGTTTAACAACGCTCCTGCAAAACTCGTCGGCGACCGTAAGATGGGTCTTATCAAATACGTCATGTCGTTGATGAACGGCGCACGTTTAGGCGTTGGCGCTCAGTCAGTCGGACTTGCTGAGGCAGCAGTTCGCGATGCTGAGGAATACGCTGACCAGCGTGAACAGTTCGGCAAGAAGATCAAAGAGTTTGTCGCTGTTCAGGACATCCTCGACCTGATGCGTGCCAAGACTGACGCAGCTCGCTCATTGCTTTATGAGACAGCACGTTACGTCGAGACAAACAAGAAGATTGCTGACATGCTGACACCAGTGTTGAAGATGTTCGCCAGCGAATGGGCTAACCAGATCGCTTACGATGACATCCAGATCCACGGCGGTTCAGGCTTCATGAAGGAATACAAATGCGAACGTTTGTATCGTGACGCACGTATTTTGACCATCTATGAAGGTACATCACAGCTTCAGGTTGTGGCAGCTGCACGTTTCTTGGGTAACGGCGCTTATCTCAAGTACATCGCTGACCTCGATAACTTCGAATATGCTGAGGAATTACAGCCATTACGCGACAAGCTTCGTGCCATGACAGAAAAATATAAAGAAATTTTTGACCTTTCGGGCAATAAAGAGACCCACCACAGACGTTTAGTAGAAGCGGTTGGTTTCATTATCATGGGTTACCTCATGCTTCAGGATACCACCCGTTGCGCTGATTTCAGAAAATCATGCGAAAACATCATTAAATTAGGTCAAGGAGAAATTGCAAAAACTTACGAATATGTTAAAGAATAGAGTAGCTATCATCACCGGTGCCGCTCGCGGTATCGGCAAGGCAATCGCAAAACGTTACGCTATGGAAGGCTGCAACATCGCGATTACTGATATCAATGAAGATAATATTAACGCCACTGTCGCTGAACTCAGCGAACTTGGCACAACAGTGAAGGGTTATGTGTCAAACGCAGCAGATTTCGCTGATGTTGAAAAGACAGTCAACCAGATTGTGGCAGATTTCGGTCGCGTCGACATCCTCGTCAACAACGCCGGTATTACCAAGGACGGCTTGATGCTTCGTATGACAGAGGCTCAGTGGGATGCAGTTCTCACAGTGAACCTGAAGTCAGCATTCAACTACATCCACGCTGTGTTGCCTACAATGGCACGTCAGAAGGGTGGTAGCATCATCAACATGGCAAGCGTCGTCGGCGTGAGCGGCAACGCAGGTCAGGCTAACTACTCAGCATCAAAGGCTGGTTTGATCGGTCTCGCCAAGTCAGTGGCTAAAGAGATGGGCAGCCGTGGCATCCGTGCCAACTGCATCGCTCCAGGTTACATCGAGAGCGACATGACCAAGGCTCTTCCTGAAGAAGTAAGAAAAGAATGGGCAGCAAAGATTCCGTTGAGAAGAGGCGGTACACCGGAAGACGTCGCCAACGTGGCGTTGTTCCTCGCATCAGACCTCTCCAGCTATGTCACCGGCCAGGTGATTAACTGCTGTGGCGGAATGCAGTGCTAATAGTTAATGATAGTGTTAATAGTAAAGTGGGCGGTTCGCGTAAGCGAACCGCTTTTTTTATTTGTTTGGATGGAAAATCTTGCCAGATGATGAATCGGATTCCGCACCTGTGACAGATTTCAAGACATTGATCTCGTTGCGGCTGCGTAATAAGCCGAGAAAAGCGAAAACCAAAGCTTCTTTGTAGTCGATGATATCATCTGAAGGCACGACGACATGGTGTTTTGTATGGGCCTGAATACGTTCTACAAGGAATTTGTTTTTAGCACCGCCACCAGTTATCAATAATTGAGACGTTTCGGGAAATGTCATTACAGATTCACCAATTTGCATTGCGATATGTTCCACAAAAGTCGCCATCAAATTGGCGATATCATAGCGGTTTTCCAATAAAGGTTTTATGTTATCCTCAAAGAATTCGCGTCCTAATGATTTCGGATACTTTTGCGAATAGAAAGGATGTGAATTCAATGTGGTTAATAATTTATTGTCAATGAGTCCGGAATGTGCGATTAAGCCATCTTTGTCGTATGGCATTGATAATCTATTTGCCAAATAATTCAATGCCTGGTTTGCGATGCAGATATCATACGCAATGCGCTGACTGTCAATGTCGTAGGAAACGTTGGCGATGCCTCCGATATTGAGGCATATAGGGTAGTCGGAGAACAATAATTTGTCACCTATTGGCACCAATGGGGCACCTTGACCGCCTTTCAAGACGTCCTCGGTGCGGAAGTCGTTGATTACAGTGATGCTGCATTCGTTTGCAAGTGCCTGACCGTCACCGATTTGCAAGGTATAATGCTCCTGAGGCTTATGAAATATGGTGTGCCCATGTGAGGCAACAAATTCTGGTTTTAAATTGAATTTATCAATGAATTGTTTCGTGACCTGACCGAGGAGTTTACCGTATTGATAATCAATGTTTTGTAATTGATTTTTATCATAGTAAAACGCATCGGATAATTTTTTACGCCAATCATCATCGTAATCGTAATTGTCTTTTGCGACGATTTCGATATGCCATTTGCCGTCGTTCCAGAAATCGACGTCGACGAGGTCGATGCCGTCGAGCGATGAGCCTGACATCAGTCCGATTATGTTGGTTTTCTTGGTCATTACAACGAATCGATGGTTTTGTTTAGATGCACGCTGTTGGAGCCTTTTACAAGGATGTCTTTGCCTGATACAGGATGAGAGGCGAGATGCTGGATGAGTGCTTCAACATCGTTGAATGTTGAGAACCCTGAGTTTTCTGATACTCGTGAAAACTCTTCTCCAACAAGATAAACGTTCTCAAATCTGAGTTCTTTGAGAAGCTCCAAAATATTCTTGTGTTCCTGTTCCGACTCTTCACCGAGTTCCCGCATATCGCCGAGAATAAGCATATTATCGTTTTTGCAGATGTTTCTGAAATTTTTGATGGCGTGGCTCATGCTGGTCGGGTTGGCGTTGTACGCGTCCATAATCACGCGATTCTTGCCGGATTCAACCACTTGTGAGCGGTTGTTGGTAGGGCAGTAGTTTGACAAAGCCTCGACGATGTCATTTGCAGCGACTTTAAAATAAGTTCCGATGCATATTGCTGCCATCACATTCTCAAAGTTATAGTCGCCCACCAATTGTGTGTCGATCTTATGTCCGTTCCATTCTACCGAGAGATATGGATTTGCCGAGAGCATCTTGCCTTGGGTGTCGGCGTCTGAACATGTGCCGTATGTCACCTTATTTGTATTATTGGCGAGTCCCATCAAAAGCTCGTTGTCTTTGTTCACGAAGAGCAATCCTTTATGAGCAGCAATATATTGATACATCTCGTTTTTGGTCTTGATGACGCCTTCGTAGCCGCCGAAGTCTCTGAGGTGAGCGCGTCCGATGTTGGTGATGATGCCGAAGTTTGGCTCGCCGAGATTTGTTAATTCGTCGATGTCGCCTGGATGGCTGGCACCCATTTCAACCACTGCCAATTCAGTGACGGGCTTGATTCTGACCAGCGTAAGAGGCACTCCGAGTTGGTTGTTGAAGTTGCCTTGTGTGAAAACGATGTTGTATTTCTTTGCCAAGACAGCAGATACGAGTTCTTTTGTGGTTGTCTTTCCGTTGGTTCCGGTGATCCCGATGACAGGCAATCCCAGCTTCTCTCTGTGAAGCTTTGCCAGTTCCTGCAACGCCTTCAGACTATCCTCAACGACAAATAACCCGTCACGCTTCGGGAGGTCCTGTCTGTCGGCTATCACGCATGCTGCGATGCCTTCTTCTGCGACCTTCAAAGCGAAGTCGTTGCCGTCGAAATGTTCGCCTTTCAATGCCACGAAGACGCAACCTGGAGTGATGGTGCGGCTGTCGGTGGTGACGGTGTAAGCTTTTTTATACAGCTCGTAAATCTTTTCGATGGTGCTCATATCTGTATTTTTATAAAAAAAGCCGTCATTTGCGACGGCTTAATTATTTGATATTCAATCTTTTATTTCTTTACCGCTGCTCCAATCATGTTCATGGCGCATCTGAAACCGACTGTTGCCGAACCCTCGTTCTCATCCATGTAGCGGCGTACTGAAGGGCTGAGGTAGTAAGGACCGTCTGCCCATGAACCGCCTTTGATAACGCGTGAATGGTCAGAGATCAAAGTGGTCTTGCCATAGTCGTACATCTGGCTTGTGTAGTCGATGTCTTCCTTGTTGTTCCAGTCGTTCTGGATTGTCGACATATAGTCGCCGTCTCTGTAGTTGAGGTTCTCGGCGTTGCCACGATATGGATTCTGGTCGCTGAAGTCCTCGAATGAGAGTGGACGATAGACGTCGAGCACCCATTCTGAGACGTTGCCTGCCATGTTATAGAGACCGAAGTCGTTTGGCCAGTATGAAATCACTGGTGCCGGGAATGCTGCGCCGTCGTTGAGGCTGCCTGCAACGCCCATATAGTCGCCGTTGCCTCTCTTGAAGTTAGCCATGAAGCTTCCCATGTAGTTCTTGTCTTGTGAACGCAAGCCGTCAGAGTTCCAAGGATAAACCTTGCGGTCTTTAATGCTCTCGCCAGTGCTGTTGCCGATGAGTGCGAGTGCTGCATATTCCCATTCAGCCTCGGTGGGGAGACGATATTTAGGAAGGATGATGCCGTCTTCCATCTTAACGTTCTTCTTGCCTTCTGCGACAACACCTGTATATGTACCTGCAAGGTAACCGTCTGTTGTGAAGAAGTTCTCGCTATTCTGACCGTCATCGAATTTCAGCACGCCAGCCTCGATGAGAAGCATCTCGTTGACGCGGTCTGAACGCCACAAAGCGTAGTCGTTAGCCTGCAGCCATGACACGCCGACGACAGGGTAGTCGCGGTAAGCCGGGTGACGGAAATAAATCTCCACCATAGGCTCGTTGTATGACATAGAGTTACGCCATACCATTGTGTCTGGCAATGCCTTGGTGATCATCTCAGGATAATCGCTTCCGTAGATGCGGTTCAACCAAAAGATGTATTCAAGATAATCGAGGTTGCTGACCTCTGTCTGATCCATATAAAATGATGAAACAGTGACCTGACGTGGTGTGTTGTCCCATTCATAATAAACGTTTTCCTGTGTTGCGCCCATTGTGAAAGTGCCGCCTTCGATAGGTACCAGACCAGGACCTGTCTTCTGGGTAGTTGCCTTAGTGACGTTAAATCCACCGTAATTAGGGTCGTTGTAGTTCCAACCGGTTGTGCTTGATTTGCCGGCTTTGTTGTTATTCTTGCCGAAGCTTCCACATGAAACTAACATAATACCGCAACAAAAAATTGCCAAAATAGCGCTTAATCTTAACTTTCTATGCATTTTCGTTTGTGTTTTATTTTCTATTCATTAACTGAAAATCATTATATTTATTGCATACGCCGATAAAAAAATGACTTTTTTTGCTCTTAAATTTTCAAACTGCAATTATACGACTTTTTTCCTTTTGAAATGAAGGTTTTTTTAAATTTTTTTTAACAATATTATCACCCATTAAACGTTATAATTCCGAAAAATTGTGTATTTTTGCAAGATGTATATAAAAATGACATATTTGAAAAGGTTTTTGAGAGTTTTTTTGTCGCTGATTGTGATGATTTTCGCGGCAAATGAGCATGCTTCGGCTGAGAATTCGGTGCTCAGCAGCGGCGTGTGGTATAAGATGGCGATTTCGTCGACGGGAATTTATAAGCTTACCTATGCCGACTTGGCAACTATGGGTGTAGATGTCGCTAATATCAATCCGAGAAATATCCGTATTTATCATAATGGAGGCGGTACATTGCCTAAGATTAACAAGGATTATTATCCCGATGACCTTTACGAAATCCCGATTTTTGTGTCGGGCGAAGACGACGGTGTTTTCAATGCCAACGATTATATTTTGTTTTATGCGAGAGGTCCTGTCGTGTGGAAATATTACGTATCTACGAGGTATTATGGACATGTAAAAAATCCTTACACCGATTATACTTATGCGTTTTTGACCGTTGGCGATGAGCCTGGACGACGTATACAGACAGAGGAAACTCCACAAGGCGCAACCACATCTACAGTTACAGAATTTATTGATTATCAGGTAATTGATGTTGATGAAGTGAATATCAACAACATGGGTTGTACTTGGTTTTTCGATAAATTTGACATCACATTACAGAGAGATTATGAGTTTGCTTTCAGTAATTTGATTACAACTAGGAACGCAAAACTTTCTGTTTCAATGGCGTCTAAAAACGCTACGACTGCCGCTATGTCGTTGAGACACAATAACTATGTGATTTATAACAAAAACTTTGAATTGTCAAATACGACGAATTTTGCACGTTGGGATACTGCATGCAAACGTGAATTTGCAATCACAGGAAATCCTATTAGGATAACAGCTAAATATACAAGAGCTGCGGCGTCTTCAGTCGCATGGATGGACTATATGTCTATTAATGTATGGAGAAATCTTAGCATGACTGGCAATTTTATGGCATTCAGAAATCCGGAATGTTACGTGGTGAATGCCATTTATGAGTACAGGCTGCAGAATGCTACAAACGCGTTGAAGGTTTGGAATGTCACCGACCCGATAAACCCTACAATTATGAATACGTCAGTCGCTTCTTCGGTGCTGACATTCAAGGTGTTTGGTGATGTAAACAATCAGTTTGTGGCGTTTGACGGAAACAGTTTCTATACTCCTTCATTTGTCGGTGTGGTCCAAAATCAGAATCTTCATGCATTGCAAAATGTTGATTATCTGATTATTACCCATCCGAATTTCCAGTCGCAGGCCGAACGTCTTAGGAATATCCATGCAAATATTGATGATCTGAATATAGAGATCGTTCAGCCGCAATACATATATAATGAGTTTTCGTGTGGTGCAATGGACGTGGCAGGTATCCGTAATTTCGTCAGGATGCTGTATAATAGAGGTCTGAAATATGTCTTGCTTATTGGCGATGCATCCTACGACTACAAGAACTCTGACGTGTGTTTCATACCTTCATGGGAGTCGTTAAACGCCTGCTATTTGGGCTCTGTTGTAACGGACGATTTCTATGTATGTATGGGTGACACGGAAGGAGATATGGATGCGGATGGAAGCTCGTCGAGACCTTCTATGATAGATCTTCCGATAGGTAGAATGCCAGTCGCGACGCAGGATATGGCAACAGAAGTCATCGATAAAATTGAGGCATATCTGGCTAAAAACTCCTCGACGATGAACAACTGGCGTAATGTCGTCACCTTGATGTGTGATGATGAATCGACAGAGTTTATCAACAATTGTGAGGCTCTCGCAAGAGAGATACCTGGGTGGGGCGGTGATGTCATCATTGATAAGATTTATCTTGACGCATACAACCAGGTGGCGACGGCGAGCGGACAGAGATGCCCTGAAATCAACGAGGCAATCACAAACAGGATTGAGAAAGGCACGCTGGTGGTGGGTTATAACGGCCACGGCGGTGAGATTGGACTTGGCGACGAGCGTATCCTGACTATTGACGATGTGGTGTCATGGCAAAATATGCCTATGTTTCCGCTTTTCGTGACAGCAACATGTGAGTTCAGCCGTTTTGACGACCATACGAGGACATCGGCTGGTGAGTTGACGTTTACCAACCCAAGGGGAGGGGCGATAGCGATGATAACCACAGCGAGAACCACTGGCGGTAGTGGTCAGTTGCTTAGAAGGACGTTCCGAAGGATGTTTACAATGCAAGGTGGCGAATATCCTACTATGGGAGATATTTTCTTTGCAACAAAGCAAGATGCAAGTAAATATACAAGGGTGTTCACGCTATTTGGTGACCCTGCATTGCGTCTCGCATATCCTAAAAACAACGTCGTTTTGACAAAAATCAACGGGAAACCTGTCACTCCACCGGCTGATACCGTTTGCTATAATGATACACTTAAAGCGTTGAGTGCAATAGAGTTGCGCGGAGAGTTGCAAGATAATTTCGGTGAGCTGATGACTGATTTCAACGGAGTGGTGCGAGTGTCTGTTTACGACAAGGAAAACACTTACCGTACCAAGGGTGACAAAGGTTTTGCACAAATGAATTTCAAATTGAGAAACAGCTTGTTGTTTGATGGAGTGGCGACAGTTGAGTCAGGGGAGTTTGCGATAGAATTTACCGTTCCGAAAGATATCAATTATGCATACGGAAAAGGTCTGATTAGCTTCTATGCCACTGATTATCAGACTGATGCAAATGGAATGTATGGGAATGTCATCGTCGGTGGCTATAACGATGCTGCGCTGCCTGATGTCGATGGCCCAGAGGCTCGTATCTTCATTGACGACACTTTGTTTGTGAGTGGCGGCATCACCAACGAGAATCCGCTGTTCTATGCTATCATAAGAGATGAGCATGGTATCAACACCACGGGAGCGGGCATTGGACATGATATTACCGCGACATTGAGCGGAGCAACCAACAAAATCTATAATCTGAACTCATATTATGAGAATCCTACCGATGCAAATGATTATGGCATAATAGCTTATCGTTTGTACGGTTTGAATGAGGGTAAACATCAGCTGAGTTTCAGAGTGTGGGATATCTACAATAATTCCACGAATGTCTCAATAGAGTTTACTGTTGTAAGAAGCGGCAATTTGACCGTTGAAAATCTTTATAATACGCCTAATCCGATGACAAGCTACACGAGTTTCTGCTTCGAGCACAATCAGAAAGGGGATATGGATATTGCTATCAATATCTACAATCTCAACGGACAGCTTGTGAAGACGATAAAAGACAGCAGATACGGCACTTCGACGCGTATCGACCCTATCGTGTGGGATGGCACTTCGAACAATGGAGCTGCATTGCCTTCAGGCGTTTATATCTATAATGTTACAGTGACAAACAGCGATAATGAGAAGCAAACGGGCTATTCGAAACTGGTCATTGCAAGATGACAATATTAATAAGGTAAAAAAAGAAAATTTTATACAATATATTAAGTTAATGCTCGTTTGATTGAATAAATGCTTATTTTTGCAAAATAATTTTGAAAGTATATGTTTAAAAAATCTTTAGTCGTTTTAGTATGTCTTTTGATGACTGGTGTCATAGCAAAAGCACAAGACAGTGAGTATAACGTGATACCAACAGCAGTGCCGGCATTGATGATTGCTCCTGATGCACGTTCAGCTGGTATGGGTGATTTGGGTGTGGCAACATCTCCTGATGTTTATTCAATGCACTGGAATCCGGCCAAATATGCTTTTATTGAAGATGATTTGAGCATCGGTTTGGCATATACTCCATGGTTGAGAAAGCTCGTTCCTGATATGAATATTGCATATCTTGCAGTTTCAAAACGTGTTAGCAGCAAGTCAACAATTGCAGGAACTTTGCGTTACTTCAATTTAGGTGACATCAATTTCAGAGGTGATAATAATGAGGATCTTGGAACATACAGACCTAACGAATTTGCAATAGACCTCTGCTATTCAAGAAAACTTGGTGATTATTTGTCAGCAGCAGTTGCCGGTCGTTTCATCTACTCAAACCTCACACAGGGTGTTAAGAACTATTCGACCCCAGCATGGTCAATAGCTGCAGATATCGGTGTTTACTATCAAAGACCAGTGTATCTCGGTTCTGTCGATGCAGAATTCTCATGGGGTGTTGCTATCACCAACATGGGTAGCAAGATGAACTATAGCGACGCCAATTCGAAATCGGATTTCATCCCGACCAATTTGCGTTTGGGTCCATCATTGAAGATCAATATCGACGAGTTCAACTCAATCGCTTTGTCGATCGATATCAACAAGTTGCTCGTTCCAACACCACCTATTTATGCAAGAGACAGTGTCGGAAATCCTATTCCTGATGGTCACGGAGGATTTATTATTGATAAAGGTATGAATCCTAACGTGTCAGTGCTTCAGGGTATGATTCAGTCATTCTACGATGCTCCAGGCGGATTCAGTGAGGAGATGAAAGAGTTTACCTTCAGCGTTGGTGCTGAGTATTGGTATAACAAGGTGTTCGCTGCGCGTGCCGGTTTCTTCCATGAGTCAAAGATGAAAGGTAACCGTCGTTATCTCACATTCGGTGCAGGTCTTCGTTACAACGTGTTTGCACTCGACGTGTCATACCTCGTGCCAGTCAATGGAAAATCAACATCAGGTACCAATCCATTGGAAGGAACTTTGCGTTTCGACCTCACTTTCAACATCAACAAATGGGGTGGAAATACAAAATTGGAAAAAGTTAATTAAATCGTAAGTTAATCGAAATAAATGAGACGGGCAGTTTTGTTCGTCTCATTTTTTTATACTTGGAATTATCGTTTTATGAAGCGTTTTGTGACGGCTTTATCACCTGAGATGATGATATAATAGACTCCGCTGCTGAAAGTGCTGCAATCAATGTCAATGACATCATCGGAGATATTGGTTGAGGTTGGGATTTCTTGTCCTAAAACGTTGAAAATCCTGATGCTTTTGATATTGTTGCCTCTGATGTGGAGAATGTTGTCAGTTGGGTTTGGATATATCGAGAAGCTTTCGACATAGCTCTCGTCGGTGCTTAAGAAGTCGCTGACGATGATGTGGCTTTCATGACGATAATGGTTCTGTTTTGTCGCCACCACTTTGACGATGTCGCCGTCTTTGAGGATTGTGCTGAAATGCATGTTTACACTGCCTCCGTACGATTTGCCTCGAGCAATCAGCTCATTGTCAACAGACAATGCCACGTGGGCGCCATCGTCGGCATGGACAGATAACGACATCGTGCCTGACGCGATGGCATCGGGATGTGTTATTGTGAGATGTTGCGGCACTTCGGAATAAAGCTGCAGGTAGGCGTCGCCGAAATAATGGAAGAGGTTGTATGTTATAGGTTTCATGCTTGTATTGTAAGGCAATGACGACTGCTGCAGGAAGTATTTGCCGTAGGCGTTGGCGAATGCCGGGTACTGGAAGTCGAAGTCCTGAGGGCCGTAGTCGGGCATGAAGTCAGGGTAGAGGTAGTCGAAGAATCCCCAGACGTAGGTGTCGTTGACGTAGGAATACGACAGCTGTGAGGCTGCTATGATGCCTACTGCTCCGTTGTGGACGCGCAGGAAACGTTCGGCGAGGCAGTCGGTGGTGTCGGCGCCGTAGCTGAAGTCGCCGGTCTGACAGTTTGCCGACATGATGAAAGTGAGCTTGTCGTTGTGGAGGCTGTTGATGTTCCAGTTGAAATATTCCGGCTCGCCCCATGTCTGGTAGGTGCCGTGGTCGCGGTGAATGAACAGGTATGTGCCGTTTTCGATAGCTTGGGATATCTTGCTGGCGTTTCCGTTCCAGTCGGTGAGGTGAGACATGGTGGCAGGGATGTAATCTAGCCCGTCAGGACCGAAGTAGTTAAGGACTTGTTCGGTTCTTTGGCCTGTAGACCACACTGAATCCGGTGTGCCTTGGTGTATGCCGTTGATATGTGTGACGTATTTGCCGTTGTCTTCGAGATAGCCTGCTATTATCTCGGTGCACAGCTGAAACCACCGTGAACGTTGGTATCCCATGGCTGTTGTGGCGTGAGAATAGTAATATTCGTCTTCGTATGGATGACGTTCGTATTCGAGTGTTTTCTGCACCATAAGTTGTGCTTCGTCGCCGTTGGCGGCAGGCATGCGTGCTATCACTATGTCGGGGAGGCCGTCGTTGTTGAAGTCGACTAATTTGTTGTCGGCCATATATGGCTCATAGGCGCTGCCGTCTGGGTGGTCGGTGAGGGCGTATGATACGATGCCCTGGGTGGAGTCGAGGGCATAGTCGCCGAGCAGGAGCACGGCGGCAGGGACGGGGTTCCACACTTCGTAGGCGTGACGCAGGAATGTTTTTAGAGTATCGGGATTGTTGGCTCCGACTTCGTTCATTGGCATTACTTTGGTGATGATGCCTTGAACCTCACGAAAGTCGCGGAGCGTGTCAGCCCATTCTTTTATCGCCGCGTTATCCGGTGTTATGATGAGATAGTCGCAGCCGTCACGCCGCTCGCCGATTTCATCGGCTCGCGGCATATTGAAGAAGTCGGGAATCTGGGCAAAAATAGATTGATTGGTCAGAAAAACCAATATTATAAAGAGTGATATGTTGAAAAACTTCTTCATAGTTGGAGATTTCTCCACTCGCTGTGCTCGGTCGAAATGACGGGCGGTCAGCAACTGCAAAAATACAAAAAAAAGAGACAGCGTTAAGTTGTCTCTTTTTTAACCTTAAATAATTAATTATTAGGTACGGCTTCGCCGAATCAATACTCGTCAGATACTGTGAGCTTCTTTCTGCCTTTTGCGCGACGGGCTTTCAAAACCTTGCGACCGTTGGCAGTTGCCATTCTTTCTCTGAAACCGTGTTTGTTCTTGCGTCTTCTGTTCGATGGTTGAAATGTACGTTTCATTGTCTTATGTATTTATTTTTTCTTTTTTCTGACCTAAAATTCGGACTGCAAAAGTACAAATTATTTAAATACAAAAAACATTTTTTTGAAAAAATTTTTTCAACGTTATTTCACCGGTGCATTTTTCAATGTTTCGACCAGGAATTCCCAGAACGGAGCCACTGATTCGATGAGCAAAGCCTCGTCAGGTGAGTGCGGGTGAACGAGGGTAGGACCGAACGAAATCATATCCCAGTTAGGATATTTTGCGCCGAGGATACCGCATTCGAGACCAGCGTGGATGACCATCACCTTTGGCTCTTTGCCGAATTTCTCGCTGTAGACCTTCTTCATCGTTGCCAAAATAGGGCTGTCGATGTTCGGTTTCCAGCCGTGGTATGAACCGCTTGACTCAGCTGTTGCGCCGTGTTCTGTCAACACCTTGCGGATGTCGTCAGCGAGCTTGTCTTTGAGCTCATCGACGAGACCGCGCTGCAGTGAACATGTGATGATCTTGCCGTTTTCAAACTTCACGAGAGCGAGGTTCGATGATGTCTCGACAGTGCCTTCGAAGTCTTTTGACATTCCGATGACGCCGTTAGGATATTTGGCGATGGCTTCGAGCATGTTCTTGAAGGTCTTGTTGTCGATGACTTCTTTAGGCATCTCAGCTGTTTCCATGTAGATGTTGAGGTCTGGTTCAGTCTCTGCGAACTGCTCTTTGACGCTTGTGTTGTATTCTTCGACGAATTTCTTCATCTTATCGGCTTTGTCAGCAGGAACAACTACTGTTGCGAACGACTCTCTTGGAATAGCGTTACGCAAGCTGCCGCCGTTGATTGTTGCGAGGCGCACGCCGAATTTCTGTGCTGTCATGATCAACAAGGTGTTCATGATCTTGTTGGCATTGCCTCTGCCGAGGTTGATGTCCATGCCTGAGTGACCGCCTTTCAAGCCTTTGACTACCAGTTGGAAAGCTTCCATTCCGTCGGCCACTTTTTCCATCTTAGGAGTCCAGTAGGCGTTGGTGTCGATACCGCCGGCGCAACCCACGTAGAGCTCGCCTTCAGTCTCTGAGTCCATGTTAAGCAGGATGTCGCCTTTGAGGACGCCTGGTGCAAGTTGGTTAGCGCCTGTCATACCTGTCTCTTCGTCGATGGTGAAGAGGCCTTCGATAGGACCGTGTTCGAGGTTCTTTGCTGCGAGGACGCCCATTGCTGCTGCTGCTCCGAGGCCGTCGTCAGCGCCGAGAGTGGTGCCTTTAGCGCGTACCCAGCCGTTGTCGACGTAAGTCTCGATAGGGTCTTTCTCAAAATCATGAACGGTGTCGGCATTCTTCTGAGGCACCATGTCAAGGTGAGCCTGAAGGATGATACCTTTACGGTTCTCGTAGCCCGGTGTTGCAGGCTTGCGGATGATGACGTTGCCGGCTTTGTCGACGATGGTCTCGAGACCAAGGTCTTCACCGAATTTCTTCATAAAAGCGATAACCTGAGCTTCTTTCTTTGAAGGACGCGGGATGCGTGTCAGGCTGTAGAAGTTTTCAAATACTTCTTTTGGTTGTAATTCGTTAATAGCCATTGTGTTATTATTTTTTTATTTTTGATTTATTTTTATTTAACGGAATTTTTCAATTTTTTCGTAGCCCCAGATGTCTTCCATGATTTTCAGCGATTCTTCCACCTTCATATCTTTACGAGCCTCCATATTACGTTGGACGAAGATACAGTCGGATAGTTTGCAGCCGTTACATACGATGTCTTCGGCGAGTGCGTCGCATGAAGGGGCGCCGCAGATGCCGCAGTCGATCTGTGGCAGCATACGTTCTATCTCTTTGATTTTGTTCATCTTCTCCAATGCCTTTGTGAAATCCGGGTCGAGGCTTATGGAACGAGGTTCGACTTCTTCGACGCTGATGTTTTCATACAGATAGTCGTGTTCGTCTTCCACTTCTTTGGCGCGTGTGAGTTCGCCGCGGCGTTCTTTGCCTGCCACGTAACGGGCGCGGTTAAACAGGCGTTCGCAGGTGAGGAATCGGTTGTTATATGTTAAGATTCCACCCGGGCAGCTCTGGTCGCAGGCGCGCAGCTCGAGGAAGTCGACGCCTTCAACCTCATCGTTCTCCACTTTCTCCAAGAATTCCATACAGTTGTCCATACCATCGATTGATAGTGAGTGTTCGGATATTGAGAGACGACGTTCGCCATTTGTCAATGAGGTCAGGATGCTGTCGGAGGTGAGTTGTGCGATAGGCAGTTTCACCTCTTTGTAGTCGTGGCCTTGTTCTTTTATCTTTTTGTAAACGCGGTTATATAGCGAGTCCATGTTGATGACGCCGTCGACGCTGGATTTATCTTCGCCGACAGGGCTTTTTACTGCTGCTATCTTAGCTGCGCATGGGGTGACGTAGAACACGCCGATCTGGTCTTCCGGCCAGCCTTCTTTCACGAGCTTACGTCTGATAAACATTGCTGTGATGTCGAGTGGTGCTTTGATAGGCATGATGTTATCCACCAAACCTGGGAATTTGACTTGGATGAGACGCACGATAGCAGGGCAGAAGGATGAGATGAGCGGTTTGTTGTTGTTAGTGCGTTCCATCTCATTCTTTTTCTCTGTGTACAGAGGTGTTGAGATCTCTGTCTCGATGACGTGCTGGAATCCTATTTCGTTGAGTATGGCATAGATTCGCGATACGCTGATGTCGTCTTTAAATTGGCCGAGGAACACGGCAGGGACAAGTGCGACGCGGCAAGGGAATTTAAATATCTCGTCGAAGTCGTCTTGTTTTACAAATATCGCTTTATGCGGACATGCGATGAAGCAGTTGCCACAGTCTACGCAGCGGTTTTCGTTGATATGTGCTTTGCCGTCGCGGACGCGTATAGCTTCTGTGGGGCATACCCTCATGCAGTGGGAGCAGCCTTCGCAAACGTTTTCGTTGATCTGTAGAGCGTGAAAAAATGCCATAATCCTAATTTTTAATTTTGTTAACCGAGGTTGACCTCCATTTCAACGGTTGTCCCTACGCCGACTGTCGATTGCACGTTGAGGCGGTCGACGTTTTTCTTGATGTTAGGGAGTCCCATGCCGGCGCCGAATCCCATGTTGCGGACTTCAGGCGAGGCGGTGCTGTGGCCTTCCTGCATTGCCCAGTCGATGTCTGGGATGCCGGGGCCTTTATCGATGACACGAAGGAGGATCTTACCAGCGTCGATGTCGGCGGTGACCACGCCGCCGTAGGCATGCGCGATAGCGTTGACTTCGGCCTCGTAGAGGGCGACAACGACGCGTTTGACTATCGACGGGTTCACGTTGAGCTGCTTCAGGGTCTTCTTTATCGAACTTGAAGCCGAGCCGGCGTTGACGAAATCTCCTTCAATGACTGTGTATTCCAAATGCATAATAGAGAATAGTTGATTAAAAAGCGTTAATAAATAGGTTTGAGTCCGGCATCCCAGAGGAGACCGCAGGCTTTGAACATCGAGTAGTCGCATTCCATGAGGACCATACCCTCGTCTTCTGCGAGCTCGATCATCTCTTCCGTCGGTTTCTTCTTTCTGACGAACACGACGATGTCGAGGTTGCCCATCTCACATGTGCGGATGGTCTGCATTGTGCACAACCCCGTGACAATCATCGGGAAGTTGTCGCCTAAGGTCAGGATGTCGGACATCAGGTCGCTGGCGAAAGCTTTGTCCTGTTCCTCGTCGAGACGGTCCTGACCGCAAACCACCTTGGCGTTCAATACTTTAGCTATTTCAGATAATTTCATTTTATGTTTATTTTTTTTTGTCGCCTTACGGCTCAAAATCTTAAAAAAATCTATTTAAAAATCTTAAAAAAAAATCTTCCAAAAAACTTTTAACTCTTAACTTTAAACTTTTTAAACTACTCTAAACTCTACACTCTAAACTCTACACTAAAAAGATTTCTCCACTCCGCTTCGCTTCGGTCGAAATGACGGGGGTTACTCGTTATAATGAATTTCTTCCAAGTTTTCCTGAATCATTTCCTTCAGGTATTTCATGATGTTGATGTCGTTCATTGACATTCCGTCGAGGGCTTCCTTGATCTCATCGGTGTCGAACACGAACTCGCCGTCGTCGGTGATGTGTTTATAGATGAAATGGATGTCTTCGTGGGCGGCGAACAGCATCACGAGGGTGCCTGAGAGGTCTCCCATTGGCGGGCGGTCGATGTTATCATGCTGGAACCAGAAATTGAGCACGGTGCCTTTGCCGACCTCGCTCTCAATCTTCATGCCGCCGCCGCAGTTCTCGGTGTTCATTTTAATAAGAGGTAAGCCGAGGCCGACTTTTCGTGTGGTGCGCGATGTGGTCCATGGGTCGGTGACCTTTGCCAGAAACTCCGGTGACATTCCTTTGCCGTTGTCTTTGATGGTGAAGGCGTAGATGTTGTCCTTCAGGCTGTCTTTTATGGTCAGCTCGACAAGGGTGGAGTTGGCTGCGGTAGAGTTCTCCATCAGGTCATATACATGTAATGCTAGTTCTTTCATCCGAATAAAAGTTGTAGTTTTTCCTGAGGTTCAGTGTCGATGTACCTGCCGTCCTCGCCATGAATGGTTTTGCGGAACTCGTCGAAGGTGAGGTCGTACATGTGAAGCACGCAGTGCACCTCGCCGATGATATGCAGGAAGTGCGCATCGCTGCTCTTGGTGAACATGAACTTCTTCAAATATGCGAATTTCTTCAAAAAATCCTCTTTTTTGACGTGCTTCGAAATCTCGAGTGCGTCAGCCTTGAGGTCAGGCGGGATGAAACCGAGTTGTGACATCAGTGACGATGCTGGCTTGTTGACGTGCGCCGGCACGAAGAGACCTCCGATCTCATGCACTTTGTCATAAAGCGTGTCGAGGTCGCAGTCGAGTGCCGACCACAGCAGCCAAGGCTCGTCGCCGATGATTTCCTCGTCTTTGTCGACGATGAGCTGATAGCCGAACTTCTCCTCATCGAGAGGGATGTGCGGCAGATGCTCGTCGAGGAACTCCTGGAACTTGTCGAGCTGCTCGTCAGTCTCGAAGTAGGCGAGGGCATGAGCCTCTTCCTGCGTCGTTATCTCCACGCCTCCGATGACGAACACGCCCATCTCGCGGCCGATCTGCTGCGTCACCTTCACCTGTCGTGTGGTGTTGTGGTCGCATATTGCGATGACGTCGAGATGCAGCTTCTTGGCCTGTTCCACGATGGCAGCGGGCGACATGTAGATGTCACCGCACGGCGAAAGCACCGTGTGAATATGCAAGTCAGCTCTGTACTTTTTGAGTTCCATGATTATTTTGTTAAAAGTTAAAAGATAAAAGATAAAGGAGAGGTCGCGTCGCGCTCTTTTAACTTTTAACTGCTTACTGTTAACTATTTGTTGTTTAACAAATTATAAACAAGTCCTGCGATTTCGAATGTCGGCAGTGATGTCTGGAGAATCGGCAATTCCTCTTCGTTGGCCTGGTTGATGGTGTCTTCGTTAGCACCGAGGTCTTTGACGAGGATGATGCATGACATCTCTTTGAGCGATGCCACAGCCATCACGTTTTTATGAGTCTGGAGAGTGATCCAGATGTTGCCTTCCTGTGCGTTACCCATCACGTCGCTGAGGAGGTCTGAAATATAGCAGCCGTCGATTTCGCGATCGAGGCCGTTTTTGCCTGCGAGGACCTTAAGTCCCAGTTTATCAACTAATTCTTGTACTTTCATATCAATTTTAAAATTAAATTTTCACAATTAGGACTGCAAATTTATGAAATAATAATGAGATTGCAAAGGAATTTTTTAAAATTTTCATACGGAATTGATTTTCTGTGTATTTTTGCAACGTTATGATATTTCTGATACTCGCCATACTTTTTTCGACAGGTGTTTTTGTCGCGATGCGTCTTTTCAAGCGTTTCGGGCTTGACAACCATCAGGCGCTGATGTGGAATTATGTGTTCGCGACGGGGACTGGTTTTGTGGTTTGCGAGAGCTATGAGACCATACCGCAGCTGGTGGCTGAGCCATGGTTTGGGCTGTCCCTTTTGACTGGATTCTGGTTTATTTTCACCTACTTATTAATGACTGCATCGACGCAGCGTTCGGGTGTGACCGTGACCTCGCTGTCGAGCAAGTTGTCGGTGGTTTTGCCGATTTTGGCGGGCGTTATTTTTCTGCATGAAAAGCTGAATTTCGTGGCATCGTTGGGAATAGTGCTGGCGTTGGTGGCGCTGGTGCTCGTCGTCGGCTGGAAACTACCCAATAGTAAACGTGAACACACAGATAATTCAGGGATTGTCGCATTGTTGCCGGTTTTCATATTTTTCGGCACAGGCACAGGCGATATCCTGATGAAAATAACCGAGCAGCAGAACACTGCGGGCAACCTCGGTTTTATGATTGCATTTATCTATTTCATTGCCTTGATTTTCGGCATCATCATTGTGGTTTGGGACATAGCAAAAGGCAAGTCGAAATGGCAGTGGAAAAGTGCCGTCGGTGGCATCGGATTAGGCGTAATCAATTATTTCTCAACGTATTGCGTATATTATGCCATGCGTTATTTCGACAACGTTGTCTTATTCCCGATTTACAACATCGGAGTGGTCAGCTTAACGGCTGTCACCGGCTGTCTGTTATTTAAGGAAAAGCTTACTTTAAAAAACTATATTGGGCTTGTAATCGCAGTGCTTGCTGTCATTTTAATCACTTTCAGACCGTGAAAAAGAAATTCGAGATATCGGTTCCGGGAGGGGAGACCAAGGTGCTCCTTCACACCTGTTGTGCGCCGTGCTCGTCGGCGATTATCGAGTGCATGATGCAGCACGGCATTACACCTACTATATATTATAGCAATCCGAACATCTTCCCTTTGGAAGAATATGAGATCCGGAAGAACGAATGCACGCGCTATGCCACATCACTCGGCCTGGACATCATCGACGACGACTACGACCACGAAAAATGGCGTTTGGAGATGACAGGACTGGAAGGCGAGCCTGAGAGGGGAGGGCGTTGCCTCAAATGCTTCAAATACAGGCTGTTGCGTACTGCGAAATATGCTCACGAGCATGGTTTTAAGGTGATGACCACAACCCTTGCATCGAGCCGTTGGAAAAGTCTCGAACAGATAGAAGAAGCGGGAAAATTCGCCGAATCGATTTATCCTGATGTGACGTTTTGGGCTCAGAACTGGAGAAAAGGCGGACTGAGTGAGCGAAGGATTCAGATTATCAAGGAATATGGATTTTACAACCAGAGATATTGCGGCTGCGAGTTTTCTTTCAGACAGGATTAACAAGATTAACAGGATGTTTTAAGTTCTTCAATCTTTTATCTTTTAACTTTTAACTCTTAACTCTAAACTCTTAACTTAATCGGTCGCCTTCGGCTCAAAATCTTTCAAAATCTAATCAAAAATCATTCAAAATATTCTTCCCAGATAATTCTAAAATCTCTCTCTTAACTTTTAACTCTTAACTCTTAACTTAATCGGTCGCCTTCGGCTCAAAATCTTTCAAAATCTAATCAAAAATCATTCAAAATGTTCTTCCCAGATAATTCTAAAATCTCTCTTTTAACTTTTAACTCTTAACTTAATCGGTCGCCTTCGGCTCAAAATCTTTCAAAATCTAATCAAAAATCATTCAAAATGTTCTTCCGAAACAATCCCAAAATCTCTCTCTTAACTTTTAACTTTTAACTTGATTGAAAAAAATGTTAAATCAAAAGAAAAAAGTTGTATTTTTGCCGCTCGATTTAGCTATGCATTTGTAACTATTAACACTTTGTCTATAACAGTTTAAATTTATTAGTATGAAAAACATGAATTGTAAAGCATTGACAATGTCTTTATTGGTGGCGATTATTATGTTGCTGCCATTTGCGGCGAGTGCTCAGAGGAGCGACAGATTTTTTAGTGGTTTTGAGGATGACGATTATGAAAACCGCATTGCATTTATAGGACTGGGGAACCAGCCATTTGGTACTGAGCCGGCTCCTGTTGGCTCGGGATTGCTGGTTTTGACCGTTGCCGGCGCTGGCTATGCGGCTTTGAGGCGCAAACGTTCCAATAGGGCCTCTAAATCGCATAAGACACATATGTCTTATATGCTTGCTTTGGCAATGGTTTTGGCCTTTACAGGTTGCAAAAAGAAAATTGAGCCGGTGGTTCATGACAACGGAAATTCGGTTAATATCACCCTTAATGTGAACGGTGGCGGGAAACATGGTATTGTCCTTGATCAAGAATCTGGTTATTCACCTGTCGCTTACAGTGAAGGTGATGTTATCTATGTCGGTGATGGAGGTTCGTATGTGGGTTATCTGACATGCCAAAGCGACGGAACAACGTTCACGGGTACTATCACGCCAAGTCCAACCGCTGATAATTTGTATTTTTATTATGTCGGCGGACTTACTCCTCAAAACTGGGGTGGTGAAGTGGGTGAAAAAAGTTTCACCGTGGATATCCACGACCAATCCAATACGAACACAGGAATGGATAATACTAATAAGCTTCCTGTTTTATCTGTTGGTACTGAAGACTATTATCTGGGGAAGGTCGAGTTTGATTGTATTCTTGAAAACAAATGCGCATTGGTGAAGTTCAGACTTAATACTAATGTCGGTGATGCTAAAGTAAGGATAAGCAATATGTTGTCGGAAGCTAAAATTGATTTCGCCAATCATTGTATCACGCCAACAGGGACTTTGGATGCCATAACATTGTATTGCGGTCCTAGCAATAATGGTGAGCAAACAGTGACTAATATGTATTTGAGATGGGCAATTCTTTTGCCATCCGATGCAGAAAGGTCGGGATATGTTATTGTGGAAGATGGAGCTCAAATGGCTAATAATAAATATTATAACAAAGTAACTATTCCGGAAATCGATCCTGCAAGTGTCAATTATCTATATAGTCCTATCCAAATCAACAATCAGCCAGAGAATTTGACATCGGCTAATTTGTATATGGTTAGTAACAATTTCAATGTTGTCGAGTTTTCTCCTGGCAATCTGCAATATCATCCTAATTCAGGTAAATGGTATTTTGCAAAAAACACATGGAGTTATATTGGTAACGATAATTACGGCAATGTTTATTGGAAAACAGGCACGAATGACAGTATTAAATGTTCTAATACCAAAATAAGCACTAATGGTTATCAGGGTTTGATAGATTTGTTCGGATGGGGCGCTTGGGGCTATAATACTAAAGATGATATTTGCAATGCAAGTACAGACAATTCTGATTATACATGGACTTCTGATTTTCAGGGAACCATTGAAAATGACAGCCATAATGATTGGAGAACGCTGACTAGAACCGAGTGGGACAAATTAAATACTATTCATAATAGTAATAAAAAGATTGGTAAAGGCACGGTGTTTGGAGTGCGTAGTGAGATTATTCTTCCTATAAACAACACAGCTACTATAGAAAATTATCAATGGACCACATTAGAGATAAATTCAGAAAACTGGGCTACATGGCGTGATTATGGAGCAGTCGTATTACCTGCTACCGGTATGCGTTCGGGTATTAATGTGACAAAAGCTAAACCTGATGGCAATGATAAAAACACCGAGGGTTATTATTGGTCTTCATCTGAAATTAATCAAGATCAGGCATGTGGTGCTAGAAATTCTTCATCCAAACCTGCAATGACTGTTGATAATCTTTCCAAGTTTTACGGTTTTTCCGTCCGTCTTGTCCGATAATAATTGTGTTAATATATAATAAAAATTCCGGTGTGGTTGTAGTGCTGCACCGGTTTTTTTTAATTTAAAAATAAATGTCTTATTTTTTACGTGACGAATAAGAAAAAGGTGTAATTTTGCAGCCGATTTAGGGTGTCCCTTCGCGGACTCAATAGGGAACCGGGTGTGAATCCCGGACAGTTCCCGCTGCTGTGATGGCCAATCGCCTGCCACTGTGCCACTGTCGCGACGCTCCGTCGGACGGGAAGGCGGCAAAGCGAGGCCTCAGTCAGAAGACCTGCCTCAAATCACGAAACGACGCTTCCGGGAATTGGAGCTGGGATTCTAATTTTAATAAGGTATGCCCTTTAAGGGTTTTATCTTTGTTTTTTACTATTCCAACATTTTTTCCAGAAGTTTTAAGGTGATGAAATTATTATCAAATCTTAAAAACTTTTGTATTATGTATTTTAAAAAATTTATCAAAAAAACTCATTTGTTGATCCTGCTGTTGGCGATATTTATGCCCTGGCAGGCGAAAGCACAGGAAACACTTACGGTGTATAACGGTAATGAAACAAGCCAATACATCCCAATGTATGGCAATTATTTCGACGATTATACAAAAAGTGAATGCATCATTCCTGCAAGTATATTAAACGACATGGAAGGCGGAACAATCACCGCTATTACTTTCTATGCCGAAACGGTCGGTACCCGTACATGGGAAAATACAAACCAGAAAGTGTTTCTCAAAGAAGTTGCCAACACTACTCTTGGTGGTAGCTACAGCGGCATGACAGGTGCCACTATCGTCTTTGATGGCCGTTTAGAAATGCCGACAACATCCACAGACGGTTACACCATTACATTTTCCGAAGAATACGTCTACAATGGAGGTAATCTTTTAATCGGAGTTTACAATGACGATGATGGTAGCTATAACAATGTGAAGTGGTATGGCGTTAACAACCTTACGTCAGGCGTGTCGGCATACGGATATAATAGCAGTAGCCTTGCTAATGTTAGCTATACTGCCCAAGGATTCCTCCCTAAGACAACTTTCACCTACGAGCCTGCAGGAGGCGTGAGTTGCGCAAAACCTAAGAATTTCAATGCATCAGGCATCACCGCCCATGAAGCCTCTCTGACATGGACCGCAGGCGACGAAGAAAGCAATTGGGACGTCTTCGTGACTACAGACTCTGAAGTCGTGCCGGATGATAACACTACTCCGACTTATCAAGTCACGACATGCAGCAAAGAACTGACTGGACTGACCGCTCAAACCACTTATTATGCATACGTTCGCGCCAACTGTGGCGGTGACTTTAGCAAATGGGTGAAAAAGGTCTTCAGCACCACACGCGTGGCATTGACAGTTGACGCGACACACCCTTATTCACAAGACTTTGAGACCAGCAACGACTGGGGATTTGAAAACGGCTCCCTAACCAACAACTGGTGCTGGGGTAGCGCTGTCAACAATGGCGGCGAAAAATCCATGTATGTCTCCAAAGATGGCTGCACAACCTATGAATATGCGCATGGCAACACAGTAATTTACGCTTCAAAACTGTTCAACTTTGCCCAAGGTACTTATACTTTCGTTTTCGACTGGAAGGCCAATGGAGAAAGTACTTATGATTATTTAAGAGTTGCATTGGTTCCTGGCGATGTAGAGTTTACGGCAGGTACAAACCTCCCATCAGGCGTTTCGGCTTCAGGTCTGCCAAACACATGGATAGCCCTTGATGGAGGAAGCAAACTTAACTTGGTAAGCAGTTGGCAAAACAAAACATCGGAAGCAGCTGTTAATGGCACATACACTATGGTGTTTCTATGGCGTAATGACGGCAGTGGAGGAGAGCAGCCACCAGCGGCAATCGACAATATCAGCATCAGCTACATGACATGCCCGAGACCGACTTTGAGTTATGTCTCAAATTCCAACACTGCGTATACTGGCAGCGTCTCATGGACTGGAAGCACCGCCGACGCTTTTGAAATTGCATATAGGCCGACAAGCGATTTCGACCCGTCAGACTATACTTTGTCGGATGTCGTTCGCATCCAGCTTGAAAACGTGACCGAATACAACTACACCTTGCAAAACCTCACTCCAGAGACAAAATATTACATCTATATCCAGGCTAATTGCGGCTCGGAAGACGGAGTGAGTTCATGGAGCAACCGTGTGATTTTCACTACGTTGGCAACATGTTTGGTACCTTCCTATTTGACAGACGAGTCGGTAACCTCAACATCGGTGAACCTCAGCTGGACAAAAGGCGCTGATGACCAGGATGCTTGGCAGTTCCGCTATAAAAAGACAAACGACACTGATTATAACTATGTTTTAGTTGAAAACCATCCGGAAAACACCTACACCTTACAGGGTTTGGAACCAGCCACATCATATCATGTGAATGTGCGCGCCTGGTGCGGTGGCGACGACTACAGCAAATGGAGCCTGGCAAACCAGTCATCGGACAAGACTATCACGACAGCTTGTGCTGAACTTAAGATGCCTTACACTTGCGATTTCGAAGGTGCAGTAGAAACAGATGGACATTTCTCAACATATTCTGTGCCAAAATGCTGGAATCGTATTGAGATGCAATATGGCAGCTATTCGCCATATACCTATTATCCATACGTTTATGACTATAGCTCTGATGCGCATGGCGGCACAAAGAGCTTGCGTATGTACAGAACTCCAAATTCGGCAATCCAAACCATTATCATGCCCGCAATTGACGACAGCTATCAGATGAGCGACCTTCAAATAAGATTCTGGGCGAAAGCGGGGTCGTCAAACAACACACTTTATGTCGGTATCATGGAAGGCGATAATTTTGTGGAAGTGGCCGCTGTTGAAGGCGTTTCGACAACATACGCTGAATTTACAGTCCCGTTGTTAAATTATACTGGAACTGGCAGAAATATCGCCATCCGTTGCGGTTCCTCAACAGGAAACAGTTATCTGTATTTCAATATTGATGATGTGTCGGTCGAAGTCATCCCTACATGCTGGGTCCCAACTGCATTGGCTGTCAAAGAGACAAGCTATAATTCAGCTTCACTGACATGGAACGCAGGCAAAGATGAAACCGAATGGAATATCCAATACAAGAAATCTTCAGAAAGCGAATGGGGTAATCCTATACGCGTCACGACACTTCCTACGAATGAAAACCCATACGTCTTGACCGGTCTTAAACGTGGTGCAACATACGATGTTAGAGTCCAGGCATATTGCGATGCCGACGACCAGAGCGAATGGTGCAATCCTATTAGCTTCACCACAGACTGCGGCACTTGGCCTATCGACAACGAAAACGCATTGTTTGAAGGCTTCACTGGAGATGCATTCCCGCCGGCGTGCTGGGACTGGATCAGGGTGAGCAACTACTACGGCTGGCAGCACAGCACTAATGTCAATGACCCTGTCGACCCGACAGGAACCGCATTCAGCTACTGGCCAAGCGGTGACACTTACCTGATTCTGCCGCACATGCATATCAACGGTAATGCCACACTTAGTTTCGACATGGCATTCTCATCAAGCGGCTCGGGCGAGGAGAGCTCTGTCGTGTTGTCGACAACCGGCAAAACAGCTTTGGATTTCACAACCACGCTTTGGACTGCCACGGAATTCCCGACAACTAAGACAAATGTAAACATCAATCTTTCGGCTTACGATGGTCAGGATGTATATATTGCATTCAAGTTTGCTGGTGTCGGCACAAGCGGTCGTATGTGGTATGTTGACAATGTGGGCGTTTATTGTACATCTTACCCGAATGAGGTTCAGGGCTACACCACCAATGCAGATGGATGGCGCTTGATTGCATCGCCTTTGGCTGAGACAATACTGGCAAATGATGTCCTGAACATGACCACTGGTGATTTCGATTTGTATCGTTTTAACCAAAGCTCTGATACTCAATGGGAAAACTGGAAGAAAGAAGGTTCAAGCCATTATCATTTCGGATTGGAGCCTGGAAAAGGTTATCTATATGCCAACAACTCTAATACTACGCTGACATTTATCGGTACGAAATATTCGGGCGATGGTAATGTGACGCTGAGCAGGGCAGTAGGCTCGTCTCTTGCGGGCTGGAACCTCATCGGTAACCCGTTTGCACAAGCTGCTACAGTGGCAAAAGACTTCTACGTGATGAATAACGACGGTTCCGGCCTCATCGCAGCAACGGGACATAACGTAGCAGCAATGGAAGGCATTATGGTGTACGCCGAAAACGATGGAGAAATCGTCACATTTGTTCCAAATACAAGAGATTCTCAGGCAGATGAGCAGATCGTACTCAACCTGAGTCGTGGTGAGAGTGATGTCATCGACCGTGTCATCGTACGTTTGGGCGAAAGCGGCACGTTGCCAAAATACTCGTTGAACGACAATAACGCAAAGATTTATGTCGCTCAAGAAGACATGGATTATTCCGTGGTTCATGGCTTTGAGTCAGGCAATATGCAGGTCAATTTCGAATCAAAACATATTGGAGAATACAGTTTCAGTGTTAACCTTGAAAATGCCGATGTGAAATATCTGCATCTTCTCGACAAGATTACCGGCGACGATGTTGACATGCTTAGCGAAGGATACTA
The DNA here is from genome assembly GCA_902774295.1 of uncultured Bacteroidia bacterium. Lineage (GTDB taxonomy): Bacteria > Bacteroidota > Bacteroidia > Bacteroidales > F082 > Limimorpha. Next base: position 66,234 of record CACYHP010000005.1, read on the forward strand.
CACTTTCATCGGTTCACCGAGCGACAGATATGACCGCTTCGTCTTGCGTTTTGGCTCAACGGCAAGCACAATTTCCGATGTTTTTGCATATCAAAACGGTGATGAAATCGTCGTCAATGGCGAGGGCGAACTTCAGGTGTTCGACGTGATGGGACGCATGATAGCGAACCATCGTGTATCAGGAGTAGAGACTGTTGAAAAACCGTCTCAATGCGGTGTTTATATATTCAAGTTGAATGAGAAGATTCAGAAAATTGTTATTCGTTAAATTATGAAAGGGGAAATAAAATGAAAAAGATATTTTTAGCAATAGCATTGGTATTGACGTTGGGTTTCGGAGCAAATGCTCAGATTGGTCTTACAGACGCTTTCTTCAACGATTGGGCACAGAGTGACTTGATGCGTGACATCACGCTTATCTCTCTTCCTAATGAGCACGGTCTCACAGAAGACGTCACTGGCGCTCCTCTCGGCAGCGGATTGTTCATCCTTGGCGCTCTTGGCGCAGCATACGCTTTGAGGAAGAAGGAATAGGCTTAATAGTCAAGACTTTAAGGCGATGGGCCCGGTGTTTTGCCGGGCTCATTTTTTTTTGTTTGATAAATTTTATTAATTATTTTTTTATATGAAAAAGATTCGTATCTTTGCCAAACGTTAAAATAGGTTAGAAATATTGAAGAAATATTCATAAATCATTCATTAACATAATTTTACGAAATATGGCAAAAGTAAAATCATTGGCAGAATTGAAGGCAATGAGAGAGAAATTACAGTCAAATCTCGACCTTCGTGAAAAGAGCAACAACCCTGATTCAATGGTTCAGGTGAAAGTCGCTATGGCAACTTGCGGTATCGCCGCCGGTGCAAAACAGGTGATGGAACACATGATGGAGAAAGCCGACGAGCTTAAACTCAGCATCGTCTTCACTCAGACAGGCTGCATGGGCTACTGCCACGCAGAACCTACCATCGAGGTGAAAGTTCCGGGCAAAGACCCGATCGTCTTCGGTCACGTCGACAACAAACGCGCTGACGAAATCCTCGAGAAGTATGTCATGAACAACGAGCTCGTCGAGGGTATCATCCCTGTGAACTATGAGAAAATCTAATCATTCATTCTAAATTGGAGGACTTTATATGACAAAAATCAAAACGCACGTGCTTTGCTGCGGTGGTACCGGATGTAAGGCATCTGCAAGTGATGAGATCATCTCAACCTTTGAAAAATTATTGAAGGAAAAAGGTTTGCAAGATGAAGTTCAGGTCATCAGAACAGGCTGCTTCGGCTTCTGCGAGAAGGGCCCTATCGTAAAGATGCTTCCTGACAACACATTCTATACTCAGGTCAAACCTGAAGATGTCGAGAAAATCATCAACGAGCACATCATCAAAGGTCGTAAGGTCACAGACCTTCTCTACCTCGATCCGGAAAACAAACAGCATGTCGCCGACTCAAAGCACATGGGTTTCTACAAGAAACAGCTCCGTATAGCTTTGCGTAACTGCGGTTTCATCAACCCAGAAGACATCGACGAATACATCTCACGCGGTGGTTATGAAGCTATCGCTAAGGTTCTCGGCGAGATGACACCTCAGCAGGTCATCGACGAGGTCACCAAGTCAGGTCTCCGTGGCCGTGGTGGCGCGGGCTTCCCGACAGGTGTGAAATGGGGTCTCTGCGCAAAGAACCAGGCCGACCAGAAATACGTCATCTGCAACGCTGACGAAGGTGACCCGGGTGCGTTCATGGACCGTTCTATCATGGAAGGTGACCCGAACTCAATCATCGAGGCTATGGCTATCTGCGGATACGCTATCGGCGCAACAAAGGGTTTGGTTTACATCCGTGCTGAATACCCATTGGCTATCCACCGTTTGCAGGTTGCTATCGCTCAGGCTCGTGAATACGGCCTCCTCGGCGACGACATCCTCGGCAGCGGCTTCAACTTCGATATCGAGCTTCGCTACGGCGCCGGCGCATTCGTCTGCGGTGAAGAGACAGCTCTTATCCACTCAATGGAAGGTAAACGTGGTGAACCTACTTTGAAACCACCATTCCCGGCTGTTTCAGGTTACATGGCAAAACCATCTAACGTCAACAACGTTGAGACATTCGCAAATATCCCGATCATCATCACAAAGGGTGCTGACTGGTTCGCATCAATCGGATCAGAGAAGTCAAAAGGTACAAAGGTGTTCGCATTGGCAGGTCAGATCAACAACGTCGGTCTTATCGAGGTTCCTATGGGAACAACACTCCGCGACATCATCTACGAAATCGGTGGTGGTATCAAGGGTGGCCGTAAGTTCAAAGCTGTCCAGACCGGTGGTCCTTCAGGCGGCTGCTTGACAGAGAAACACCTCGACACAGCTATCGACTACGATTCATTGATGGCTGCTGGCTCAATGATGGGCTCAGGCGGTATGGTCGTCATGGACGACACATCATGTATGGTTGCTATCGCTAAGTTCTACCTCGAGTTCACATGCGAAGAGAGCTGCGGTAAATGCTCACCATGCCGTATCGGTAACAAGAGAATGCTCGAAATCCTCAACAAGATCACAGAAGGCAACGGAACAATGGACGACCTCCAGGAGCTCCGCAACCTCGCAGCTGTTATCAAAGACACAGCATTGTGCGGTCTTGGTCAGACATCACCTAACCCGGTATTGTCAACACTCGACAACTTCTGGGATGAATACGTTGAGCACGTCGTCGACAAGAAGTGCCGCGCTGGTGTCTGCAAGAAACTCATGAACTACGTCATCGACAAGGATAAATGTATCGGCTGCGGCAAATGCGCCAAGAACTGCCCTGCAGAAGCCATCTCGAAGACCAACTACATCGCCGAAGGTCACAAGCTTCCTTCAATGGAAATCGACACAACGAAGTGTATCAAGTGCGGTGCATGTATGAGTGGATGTAAATTTGATGCTATTTCTGTCAAATAAAATAGAGGAGGAGAAAGATATGATTAATGTAACAATAGATAACAAACAGATTCAGGTCGCAGAAGGCACAACAATTTTGAAAGCTGCCCGTCAGGCCGGTATTCATATTCCTACCCTCTGCTATTTCGAGTTGGCAGGAATGAACTTTGAGAACAAACCAGGTGGATGCCGTGTTTGCGTTGTCGAGATCACAAAGGATTTCAACGGCAAACCGCGTCGTAACCTTGCTCCAGCTTGCGCTACAGACTGCGTCGAAGGTATGGAAGTTCTCACACACAGCGCCCGCGTCATCAACGCACGCCGCACTGTCGTTGAGCTGATTCTTTCAGACCACCCGACAGACTGCTTGACATGCGCTAAGTCAGGACAGTGCGAACTCCAGAAGCTCGCTCAGAACCTCGGTATCCGCGACATCCCATTCAAGGGTGAGCAGTCAACATACCGCAAGGATATGTCACCTTCAATCGTGCGTGACATCGACAAATGTATCATGTGCCGCCGCTGCGAGAACGTATGTAACAACATCCAGACAGTCGGTGCTTTGTCAGCTGTGAACCGTGGCTTCCAGGCCGTTGTCGCTCCAGCTTTCGAGCAGGACCTCATGGATTCACCATGCGTCATGTGCGGTCAGTGCGTCCAGGTGTGCCCAGTCGGCGCTTTGAGCGAGGTTGACGACACACGCGCTGTCATGGCAGCTATCAACAATCCTAAGAAGACCGTCATCGTCAACACAGCTCCTGCAACACGTGTCGCCCTCGGCGAAGAGTTCGGCATGCCAGCAGGTACTATCGTCACAGGCCAGATGGCAGCAGCATTGCGCCGCCTCGGCTTCGACTATGTGTTCGATACAGACTTCACCGCTGACTTGACAATCATGGAAGAAGGTACAGAGCTCCTCGGCAGAATCAAGAAGTTCATGGCAGGCGACAAGTCAGTGCGTCTCCCTATCTTGACATCATGCTGCCCAGGTTGGGTCAACTTCTTCGAGCACAACTTCCCAGATATGCTTGACGTTCCTTCAACAGCTAAGTCACCTATGCAGATGTTCGGCGCTGTCGCAAAGAACTACTGGGCAGAGAAGATGGGCATCAAGAGAGAAGACCTCGTCGTCGTCTCTATCATGCCTTGCTTGGCAAAGAAATACGAAAGCAAACGTAAAGAGTTCTACAAAGACGGTAACCCGGATATCGACTACGTCCTTTCAACACGTGAGTTGGCTCGCTTGATCAAGCAGTTCAACCTCGACCTTAAGGACATGCCATCAGAGGATTACGATGATCCGCTCGGCGAGTCAACAGGTGCTGCTGTCATCTTCGGTGCAACAGGTGGTGTTATCGAGGCTGCTGTCCGTACAGCATACGAGGTATTCACTGGCAAACCGCTTCCTAAGATCGACTTTACAGAACTCCGTGGTATGGACGGTATCCGTGACGCTTGGGTTGACTTCGCAGGCACCCCAATCCACATCGGTATCGCTCACGGTCTGGCAAATGCACGCAAGCTCCTCGAAAGAGTTCGCGAAGGCAAAGAGCAGTTCCACGCTATCGAAGTCATGGCTTGCCCAGGCGGTTGCGTCGGCGGAGCTGGTCAGCCATATCACCATGGCAACAGTGAAATCATCAAGAAACGTACAGAGGCTATCTATCGTGAAGACCTCGGCAAACCAATCCGTAAGTCACACGAGAATCCTTCAATCAAGAAGATCTACGCTGAGTACTTTGGTGAACCATGCGGCCACAAGTCACATGAACTGCTGCATACACACTATTTCGACAAGTCAGAACATGTTGAGATTAGCGAAAAATAATTGTTGGAAAATTAAAAATTGAATATTATGGCAGTTATTAAATTATCAGAAGATAAAATCAACTTCATTAAGGATGTTTGCAAATCATTCCGTAATGACGGTGGTGAAGTTATCAACGTGCTTCACAAGGTTCAGGGTGAGTACGGCTACCTCTCAGCAGAAGTTCAGGAACTCGTCGCTAAGGAGTTGAACATCCCTGTATCAAGAGTTTACGGTATCGTTTCATTCTATTCGTTCTTCACCATGACTCCAAAGGGCAAATACCCGATTTCAGTTTGCTTGGGTACAGCCTGCTACGTGCGTGGTGCTGAGAAGGTTTTGGATGAATTGAAACGTCAGCTCGGCGTTGAAGTCGGTGGCACAACACCTGACGGAAAGTTCTCATTGAACTGCCTCCGTTGCGTGGGCGCCTGCGGTCTTGCTCCAGTCGCTATGATCGGTGACAAGGTCTACGGCCGTTTGACACCAGACAAAGTCAAAGAAGTTTTGGCTGAGTATAAGGATTAATTAATACCTTATTATTAATAAATGTAGAGACGTCACAATGTGGCGTCTCTACTCTTTTATCTATTATCTATGTTATCTTTTTACGCTAACTTTCTCGGTCTTTGTACCATTTGCAGTCTCAATTCTTACCATGTAGATTCCTGATCCGAAACCGCTCAAATCGATGGTGGCGTTGCCTGTAGCTGTTGTCTCAAGAACCTTTTGACCGAGAGTGTTCATCACGCTGATAGTCATATCACCGTTACCTTCGATGTTGACCATGCCGTTGGTTGGGTTAGGGTAGAGGTGGACACTGCTTGCACTGACTTCTGCAACAGCTGTGTTTTCGCAGTCGTTGTTGTATGTCAAGAAGATACCGTCGCTGTGTTCGTCTGAAGTGTAGAGAACCTCGTTATTGGCATTTTTGATTACGAAAGCGCATTCGGAGTCGGTGTCGTATCCTGGGCTTGTATGATACCAGCCATGGTTCCAGATTAAGTTGATGTTGCCTTTCAAAAGAGGCATTACCACTGTCTTTTCTGAGCCTTCTTCCATAGTGACAGCAGCAATACGTTGTCCGTTCTCGTTGGTCACGCTGATGCAGGCGCCTTTCCAGCCGTCACCGCCTTCGTCAGTGAGTTCGAAGATGATGTCGCATTTGTCGCCGACGAGAATCTGAGCGTAGGTTCTCTTGCTGAAGCCGTATTCATTTTCAGCGATGATTGAGTACTGATAAAGTCCGGCTTGGAGGTTCTCGTCAACGAATTCCATCCTTTGGCCTTTGTTGCTTTCTGTCGTATAGATAAGCTCTTTGTCGCGATAGACCATGACGGTGCAGCTTGTCAGAGGCTCGCCGTTGAGGTTGTTTGCAGGGTTTGTCCAGCTGATGCTGACGCTTGTCATGTCCTCGTTTTCAACCACTTCGAAGTCTGTTATGGTTTCAGGACGGTTGAGATATTCCGGTGAGTCGGGGATGATGTGTCCGGTGAAGCCATTCATCATGTTGAATGCGTATTTTGTGGTGTTGAGAGCTCCTACAGGGCACCAGGCGTCGTCTTTGCCGCTCCAGCCCCAGTTGAAGTGGAAGTAGTCGTTCTCATCGTAGCCGTCGCATACGAAGGCGTGGCCGCCAGCGCCGGTGTCGTCTTGGCCGCTGTAATATAACGGAATGCCTTCGTCGAGGCCGCCTTCTTTCAGCATCTGTGTCCATTCCTCATTGGTGTAGCCTTGGCCCCAAAAGCCACCGCCATAGTTGGTGATGTGGTCATCGCAAGTATATTCGAAATAATTACGTAACGCCGGAGGTACGTCATCAGAAAAGGCGCCGCTGCCGTCGGGACCGTACATCATTTCTACAGCAATGCCGCAATGGTGCTGCAACTGAGCGATATAGAAGTAATCTTCTTCGGTGTTCAATGAGTCAATATCATTAGGCATCAACTCAAAATGATATTCGGTTTCGCCAAAGTTGGCTGTCTGCTCCGGATAATCATCAGGATAATAGGAGTGTGAGCCAAGCCCTTGTTCCGGATAGTTCCAGAATTTCATCACCTGTGCCATTGCTGTGGCGACACAGCCTGCATATACGTGACCTCCGCTGCCTCCTGCGTCTTCAGGGCACTGGCTGTTGTAAGGGAAGTTCTGGTGCCATGTGGTCTGAAGGAGAGGACCGACAACAATGCGGTTTTTTCTCTCCATATTGATATAGCCTGTTTCGGCAACCGATGCCCATTCAGCAACGATGTCTTCTGTGGCTTTGAGGTTGTTTTCTCTAACATACTGAATCTCTTCGCAGAAGCTGTTGAGTGTGAAATTGAAACCGTCAGCGACGTCGTTAGGGTTGAAGCATCCGGTTGTGGAATAAGCTAAAATAGGCTTCACACGGTCGTCACCGGCTATGATGACGAAACCATTGTTGTCACCGACATTGAAAACATAAAAATCTACATCACCACGAGTGGCTGCAGTGTGAACTAATTGAATGTTAGTTTGTTGTGAACCTTTCGCAGCGCTCATAAAACGCTGTCCGAGTTGCTGTGCGCGCTGTGCGTCGACAGGACCTGCGTAAATTTTGCCAATAGCTAAGGCAAAAATCGCGATCAACAAAAATTGATGTTTTTTCATTTTTAATTAAGTTAATAATGGTTGTTAAGACCCGCAAAGATATAAAAAAAACTTGAAATCACAGGTGATTTCAAGTTTTTTTTCAAAGATTTTAAGAATATTATCTTCTTACATTAACTTTCTCCGTCTTAATTCCGTTTTCTGTCTCAATTCTAACCATGTAAATGCCAGATTCGAGACTGCTCAAATCGACGGTGGCATTGTCGGTTGCTGTGCTGACAAGTATTGTCTGGCCGAGAGTGTTCATCACGCTGATGGTCATCGCGCCGTTACCTTCGATGTTGAGCATGCCGTTGGTCGGGTTAGGGTAGAGGCGGACGTTGCTTGCGCTGACTTCTGCAACAGCTGTGTGTTCGCAGTCGTTGTTGTATGTCAAGAATACGCCGTCGCTGTGCTCATCAGAGGTGTAGAGGATTTCGTTGTCACTGTTTCTGATAACGAAAGCGCACTCATAATCGGTGTCGTATCCTGCGGTGTTATGATACCAGCCGTGGTTCCAGATGAAATTGAGCTCGCCTTTCAGCAATGGCATCACCATTGTGAGCTCTGAGCCGTCTTCCATTGTAACTGCAGCAATACGCTGTCCTTTCTCGTCTGTCACACTGATGCAGGCGCCTTTCCATCCATTGCCACCCTGATCGGTGAGTTCGAAGATAATATCGCATTTGTCGCCGACAAGAATCTGAGCGTAGGCTCTCTTGCTGAAACCATATTCATTCTCAGCGATGATAGAATACTGGTAAAGTCCGGCTTCGAGTTCTTCGTCAACGAAATCCATTCTTTGTCCTTTGTTGCTTTCTGTTGTATAGATAAGCTCTCTGTCGCGATAAACCATAACTGTCAAGTCAGTGAGAGGCTCGCCGTTGAGGTTGTATTCAGGGTTGGTCCAGCTGATGTTGACGCTTGTCATGTCTTCATTTTCAATGACTTCGAAGTCTATTATAGCTTCAGGACGGTTCAGATATTCCGGTGAGTTCGGGATGATGTGGCCAGTGAAGCCGTTCATCAGGTTGAATGCGTATTTTGTAGTGTTGAGAGCTCCGATAGGGCACCAGGCGTCGTCGCGACCGCTCCAGCCCCAGTTGAAGTGGAAGTAGTCGTTCTCATCGTAGCCGTCGCACACAAAGGCGTGACCGCCTTGCCAGTTGTCGTCCTGACCGCTATAATATAAAGGTATATTTTCATCAAGACCGCCGTCTTTCAGCATCTGAGCCCATTCCTCGTTGGTGTAGCCGCCATAGCCCCACCAGCTGTCGTTGGTGACATGGTTGTCGCAGGTGTATCTGAAATAGTTGCGCAACGCTGAAGGAACATCGTCAGAGTAGGCGCCGCTGCCATTGCCGCTGTATTGCATATCGACGGCTATACCGCATTGATGCAGGAACTGTGCGATATAGAAATAGTCTTCCTCGGTGCTCAATGAATCCAATTCGTTAGGCATCAGCTCGAAGTGATATTCTGTCTCTCCAAAGTTTGCTGTCTGCTGCGCATAACCAGCTGGATTGTAAGTATGTGAGCCTGTTCCCATTGGTGGCCAGTCGTAGAATTTCATCACCTGACCCATCGCTGTTGCAACGCAGCCTGCATAGACATGACCGCCGCTGCCTTCTTCGTCTTCAGGGCACTGGCTGTTCCAAGGGAAGTTCTGGTTCCAGATAGTCTGGCAGAGAGGTCCCACCACGGCGCGTGTGGCTCTGTCTTGATTGATTCTTCCTGTTGCTGCAACGGATGTCCATTCAGCTTTGATATCGGAAGTAACAGTGAGGTTGTTATCTCTCACATACTGTATTTCTTCACAGAAAGTGTTGAGTGTGAACTCAAAACCGTCAGCGACGTCGTTAGGGTTGAAGCATCCTGTTGTGGAATAAGCCAAAATAGGCTTCACGCGGTCGTCACCGGCGACGATGACGAATCCATTGTCACCGCTGACATTAAAAACGTAGTAATCCACGTCGCCGCGGGTGGCTGATGTATGGACCAGTTGAATATCAAGTTTTTGTGCACCTTTAGCGGTACTCAAAAAGCTCTGTCCGATTTGCTGAGCGCGCTGTGCATCAACAGGATCAGCAAAAATCTTGCCCATTGTCAAAACAAAAATGGCAATAAGTAAAAAATTCTTTTTCATTTTGTTTGAATTTGTTTAAAACAATTTATTTTTAATTCTGCAAAGATAACAATCTTTTTTAAAAAAGGTGAAAAATGTTTTAATTATAAACAAAATGACATGGACAAAGCCTTTGTTTTTTTGTCTGTAATAATATGATTATCAATTATTATTTGCTGGACAATATCAAAATGCATGGACAAACCCTTATTTTGGATTTTATACGTCTTGACAAAGAAAATTTTATATAATTTTGCAACAGCATGAAAGCTAAATTAACATACTTAATCCTAATCTCGGTATCATTATATATTGTGATGTCGTCGTGCGAGTCGAGTGTAAGACGGCTGCAACGGGCGCGAGTACTTTATGAGGAAGGTGTTAGGCTGCGTTCGCAACGGTTCTCCGAAGAGGCTACGCAATGCTTCCTGGAGGCGTTGTCATTAATAGATGACGCGGATATGGCTGAGAAACCGTATAATAATGCGTCTCTGCAATTGCGCGCCAACGTCAAAGACAACCTCGGCGCGATGTACAACAAACACCAGATGTATGAGGATGCCTTGAAGATGCATCTCTCAGCTGTTGATGACTATAAACTGGTTCACGATTCCGTCGGGCTGATGACGGCCTGGCGCAATAGCGGTCGTGCCGCTAAATCGCTCGGATGGTTCGCTCAGACCAAACAATATTATGACAACGCCTTTCAAATCGCCACCTTATTAAATAACAATGCTATGATCAACGATCTCTATCTCGAAATTGGGCGCGATTATTATATGGAAATCGAGGATTACCCCCAAGCCATTGATTTTGTTAGCAAAGCCATTGATGGCGGCTTACATGGCAACGATTTGGATGTCGCCAACATGACCCTTGGCATTCTTTATTATTACATCGATGAAAACGACAAGGCTAAACCATATCTCGAAAAGGCATTGCAAAGCGAAAGAGCTGGGGTGAGGATGTCGGTCTATCAAACGCTCTACGGCATCGCGCTTAACGAGGAAAACCTTGAGATGGCGATGGATTATGAGCAACTTTTCCTTGAAAACATGGCGCTTGCCGAGAAAGAACATAACAACGAAAACATCCAACGCATAAAATCGGAGTCGGAGTTAAAATCGCAGAAGACCCAGCTCGAGACCATGCATCGCACCAAGAGCTTAAGACTCTATCTGATTATCGCTGTCACCTTGGCGGGAAGTCTTACTATATTGTTGGTCGTCAGGAAAAAGATGACTGACAGCAAGATCAAATCACTTGAAAAAGAGCTTCAAATGCGCGACAAGGTGATGCTGAGTAGCAGAGTGTTTGTCACTGCAAAGAAACTCGGTGAGCACCTCACTGCCGACGCGCTCAATTTCGACCTTAGTGATGCAGATTGGGATGACTTCATCAGCATGACCGACTTGGTTTACGACGGCTTCTCGAAGCGGTTGCTTGCAAGGTTTCCGAAACTCACAAGAAACGACGTGCGCATCTGCTGCCTCGCAAAAAACGGCTTCTCTAACCAGGTGATTTCGATTTTGCTGGAAACACAGCTCGAATCATACTACAAACGCAAGATGCGCATCAAGCAGACGAAAATGGAACTTGCCGAGGATGCGAGGACTTTTGAAGAGATTATTAATACCATTTAATACTATGAAATACACAACAAAGCTTTTAATTATCATCTTGTCTTTATTTTTAGTGACGTTTATCTGCTGCAAGAAAACAAAGAATAACGTCGAACCGCAGAATCCAGCCCCTATGGATTTCACTGTAGACAGCCTAAACTATCGTGTCAACGACGACGGCTCAACTGTGACAGTCACCAGTCATGTAAGCGGAAAATTTGCTTATGGCGATTTGTTAATCCCTGAAACGGTGTCGTATGACGGCAAAACCTACACCATTACGGTTGTCGGTGACAAGGCTTTCGACGGATGTTGGGGACTCTCTGGCAATCTGAGTATCCCAAGCACAGTAACTAAAATTGGCGAAAACGCTTTCGGTTATTGTCAATTTACTGGTGGTTTGGATTTGCCTGGTAACCTCACTTACATTGGTGACCACGCATTCGCGTATTGTCAATGGATGAGAGGGGCTCTGTATATACCCGATTCGGTAACATATTTGGGCGAAGGCGCTTTCAGTGGATGTATGAGCTTTGACGGCACTTTGCACATTTCAAGAAACATAACTTCTATCAAAAAAGGCACTTTTGGCTGGTGTCAACAATTAATCGGTACTCTATACATACCGAATTCTGTCACTGAAATCGGCGACTGGGCATTTCTGGGCTGTTATAGATTTACCAGCTATTTGGAAATTCCTGAAGCCGTAACATATATCGGCGAAAGTGCATTCTCAGGATGCATTGGGTTCTCTGAAGTCATTTCCCTTGCCACCGAACCACCGACATTAAGGCGTGATGCGTTCCCGTCCGATGTCTACACAACACTCACGGTTCCATGCAATAGCACATATCAGTATCAGCATTCACCTTGGTATCTGTTTTTTGACACAATAATTGAAGATTGCGATAAAAATTAACCATTATATACTATGAAGACAAATAATTCTATCAGATTTTTAATTATAAACGCGGCATTTTTGCTGTTATCCATTATTTTCATTACAAGTTGCAAAAAAGACAAAATCGACAATGGTTCTGGCAATGATCCTATTCCCAACGAGCCAGGCGTCGCCATCACCAATCCGCTTTGTTTTACAGCCGAAGAAGGCAGGGTCGCAATAGAGATTTGGGTACGCGAAGGTTATGAAACATCTTTTGATTTTGAGTATAGTTATGACAATGTCAAGTGGAACACTTTTATTCCTGATTATACAATTGTTGTTTTGGCTGAGGCTGGCGAAAAGGTTTATTTCAGAGGCCATAACCCTCTGGGACTCAGTCCGAACCATAATGTTTTTGATGAAGAGTATTTCTATTTTATTGGTCCATGTGCAAGATTTGTGACAAATGACAAAGCCGTGGCTTTAAGCGGAAATGTTATGTCGTTGATTGACACGGTTTACAGGGCAAATAAGCCTCTGCCGACAAGCTGTTTTGCCGGTCTGTTTGAATATACATCGGTAACATCCGCCCCCGAGCTGCCTGCCACATTATTAAGCGAATTTTGTTATACGCACATGTTTTTTTGCACAAATCTTGCATCAGCTCCAGAGTTGCCGGCAATGGTTTTAAAAAAGCGTTGTTATTCTGATATGTTCTACGGATGTGATAATCTGGCAGAAGCTCCTGAACTGCCCGCAACCATTTTGGCTGACTGGTGTTATGCATACATGTTTGGCTCTTGTTCTGGTATCACGACAGCTCCTGAACTGCCAGCGACCACTATGAAAGAGTGCTGTTATTTGGGTATGTTTGACGGCTGTGCAGGTCTCGAAACGGTCCCCGAACTGCCTGCAACCACTTTAGCTAAGTGTTGTTATGACAATATGTTTCATAGCTGTAGGTTTGAAACGGCTCCGCAGCTTCCTGCCACTACTTTGGCAAGCGGATGTTATGAAGGCATGTTTATGAACTGTAAAAATCTTGCAACAGCTCCCGAGTTGCCAGCAACTAATTTGGCAGATTACTGTTATGCGGGTATGTTCGCATTATGTGATAGTATTACTGAAGCTCCTGAACTGCCGGCGACAACTCTTGCCTCTTATTGCTATGCATGCATGTTCAGCGATTGTCGTTATATCACCACACCACCTGCGCTTCCGGCTACTGACTTGGCTGATCATTGCTACAGCTATATGTTCCAGTCGTGTTATAACATGACAACTGTTCCCGAACTGCCCGCTATGACCTTGGCTCCTTATTGCTACGAAGGGATGTTTAATTTGTGTGGCGGAATTGCCACGACTCCAGAACTTCCAGCAACTACTTTGGTTGAAGGCTGTTATAACGATATGTTTCACAGCTGCAATAGTCTGAACAGTGTCAGAGTTCATTTCACCGAATGGCGTGATGACGCGACAAACTGGTGGTTTGGCCAAAATGCAAACTATGGCACGTTTTATTGCCCAAGCTCTCTGCCTCAAGAATTTGGGTATAATAGAATTCCAACTCACTGGACAGTCGTGACTTTCTGAAAAAACTAATTAAAACATGAAAAAACTATTATTAACAACCTTTATTATTCTGGCCGTCATTGTAAAAATCTCTGCCCAGACCTTCATCGACAGGAACCTGAACTATTCCGTCAACGACGACGGCGTCTCGGTTACAGTCACCGGTTTTGTTGTTTATAATCAAGATTTGATAATACCCGAATCAGTGAATTATGAAGGACAAGACTATCCTGTCACTGCAATAGGGAATCGCGCCTTTCTAGATTATTGGTGGAATCAGGATAGTTTGGTCATTCCAAACACAGTGACACATATTGGATTCAGCGCATTTACTGCATATCCTCATATAAATGGTAAAATAAAATTGTCAGACAACTTGACATATATTGGCGCTGGCGCTTTTAATGGAAATGGTTTTAAGGGGGAATTGGTCATTCCAAACACGGTCAAATATATTGGTAATCTGGCTTTTTGTGGATGTGCTGGAATTACCGGTGATTTAATAATCCCAAATTCAGTTGAATATTTAGGTCAACGTGCCTTTGAGGGATGTCGTGGCATTCAAGGTTCATTAACTATATCAAATTCAATTGATACCATTCGTGAGAGCACTTTTTCAAATTGTAGGTTTACTGGAGAATTAACCATTCCTAATTCTGTAAAATCCATTGATAAACAAGCTTTTTGGAGCTGTGTTGGCTTTTCAGGTGATTTGAGAATTCCGAATTCGGTAAATCATATTGGCGAGGATGCATTTTTCTGGTGTACAGGTTTTGATGGCAATTTGATTCTCCCTGATTCTATTGCAGATATAGAGAAAGAGGCATTTGGAGGTTGTAGCAGTTTGACAGGACCGTTGAATATTCCCGCCACATTAACACGTATAAATGACAACATGTTTTCTTATTGTGGTTTTACAGGACCATTAATTATTCCGGATTCTGTTACATATATCGGACGTGGTGCTTTTCTTGAATGTCGTAATTTCAGCGGTGACTTGGTTATCGGAGCATCTGTCAAGTACATTGGGTTATATGCTTTTGGATATTGTTCTGGCATTACTAAAGTGGTGTCGTTGTCAACAGAACCGGCGGAAGCCTATTATAACGAATTTGAATTCCTGGACTGCACAACGCTCTCTGTCCCTTGCGGTTTAATTCAGGCATACTATTATGCAGGATGGCTTAGGCATTTCACTACAGTCAACGAGGACTGCAACTATCTGACACATCCTGAATGGTATTACGAATTGTTAAACGATACCGGTGAAATCACTTATCAGTACCTGTCGTGCCAAGGAGATACTACCATTAATAATAAAAAGGTCAAAATTATTGTCAAAACCAACACTCTTTACGATAAGGAAAGTGTCGAAGAGACCGAGGAATACATTTATGTTGAAGACAATAAGGTTTACTGGTGGAACAAAACCATAGAGGAATTCACTGTTTTGTACGATTTTGGCGCACAAGTCGGCGACTATTGGGAAATAAAAGCTGGCCATAACTCGATAGTGGTGCATGTAGATATGGTGGGACAAGCAGAATACGACGGGATTGTGTATAAGACATTGCAAATCAGCGATTATGATGACATGTTCGGTGGCACAATAGTCTGCACTGTGGGCCATCTCACCAGTTTCTTCCCTGAGAAAATGCTTGACAATAAAGGTAATTGCGAGGTCAACGGCTTGCGATGTCACTGGAACGATGGCGAGCTTCTCTTCAAGGTTGGCAATGTCGACTGCGACTATATTTTTGTTAACCATCATTTGGGCGTTGATGAAACTGATTTCGAAAATGGATTTATCATTTACCCCAATCCATCTCACGGCATCATATACTTAGAAACGTTTCCTGAAACGTCTCAGAATCATGAATATCGCATAATCAACATCTTGGGCGAGACCGTCCTTTCCGGCAAAATTTCAGCCTATAACCAGATGATTGACGTCTCGAACCTGCCTAACGGCATTTATTTCATGAAAATCAGGGAGAAATCGACAATAATCGGGGAGAAATCAACAAAAATCATTATTGAAAAATAATGTAAAACTTAAAAAAAAATGTGATATTTTTGCGGCATGAATATCACATTGAAAGAAGTCGCGACAAAAAATGAGCTGAAGGCATTCGTTCATTTCCCCAATGAGTTATATAAAGATAACCCTTGCTACGTGCCGCAAATAGAGTCGATGGACCGCGACACGCTCAACCCTAAGAAAAACCACGCTTTCGAGGTGTGTGAAGGCAAATACTGGCTTGCATACGACGAAAACGGCAGTATAGTTGGGCGTGTTGCGGGTATCATCAACCATCGTTACAACGAGAAGGTAGGGGAGAAGATATGCCGTTTCGGCTTTA
The DNA here is from genome assembly GCA_902774295.1 of uncultured Bacteroidia bacterium. GTDB lineage: Bacteria > Bacteroidota > Bacteroidia > Bacteroidales > F082 > Limimorpha. Next base: position 82,147 of record CACYHP010000005.1, read on the forward strand.
TCGATTTCATTGACAATCATGACGTTTCCAAGATGCTGATGAGCGCTGTGGAGCAATATGCCAAAGATAAAGGCATGACTACGGTGAGCGGTCCTACAGGCTTCCTGGAATTTGACGCCGCCGGCATCCTCGTCGAAGGCTTCGACCAATTACCTACGGCTTACGGCAAATACAACGCGCCATATTACGAGCAGCATATCCTCGATCTCGGCTATAAGAAAGAAGTCGATTTCGTGGAGTACCGCATCCTCGTGCCTGATATCATCCCTGAGCGTTACGCCCGTTTCGCCGAGGTGGTGGCAGAGAAAAACGAGCTCCATCAGGCAGTGCTGCACAAACGCTCCGACCTCAACCCATATCTCGATGGCGTGTTCGCCTGCATGAACATGGCTTATTCAAAACTTCACGGTTTCTCTGAGTTGTCGCCAGGTCAGTGTGAGGACTTGAAAAAACAGTTTCTTGGCAATGTCAACGTGGATTTTGTCTCGATAGTGCTCGACAAAAACGAGAAAGTGGTGGCATTCGGCGTGGGACTTCCGTCGCTCTCGCTGGCAATGCAGAAGGCAAATGGCAGCCTGTTCCCATTCGGATTTATCCATCTTTTAAAGGCTTTGAAGAAAAACGACACCCTCGACCTGCTACTCATCGCTATCGATGACGAATATCAAAATAAAGGTGTCAATGCCATGATTTTCGACAAATTCGCGCAAGGCATCAAGAAAAACGGCGTCAAATACATAGAATCGACGCGAGAACTGGAAGACAACACAACAGTCCAGAATCTTTGGGGACGATTCGAACACTATTTGCACAAACGCGCAAGAGTGTATTCCAAAAATATATAATAGCGACAAAAAACTATTAACCTGAATTTTTTTAAAAATTTTTGTTTTAAATCAAAAAATCCCTAATTTTGTAGTTCATTTTGAGCACAATTTTAGGGATTTAATTTAAAATTTATATATTATGTATCTGATAGTCAATAAGAAAGAATTAGCACAGGACACCTTTATGATGGAAATCGAGGCGCCTCGTCTCTCCAGAGCGGCTCTTCCAGGTCAGTTCCTTATTATTAAAATGACAGAAAAAGCTGAGCGTATCCCGCTCACAATCAGTGACAACGACCCTTGGAACGGCACTGTGACGATTGTTTTCAAGGCTATCGGAAAATCGACTCAGGAGATGGCAAAATACAAAGTCGGCGACACTTTCCTCGATGTTGTAGGCCCTCTCGGACGTCCTTCGGAGTTTATTCACATGTCGTATGAGGAGCGCAAGACCAAACGTTATGTTTTCATCGGCGGCGGCGTGGGTATCGCACCAATCTTCCCGCAGGTGAAATGGTTGTATCATAACGGCGTCAAGGCTGATGTCATCATCGGCGCACGTACTCACAGCCTCCTCGTGTATGAAGATGAGCTCTCTTCAATGTCGAATCTCTACGTCACCACAGATGACGGCACTTCAGAATATAAAGGTCTCGTCACCGATATGCTGCAACGTCTTGTAGACCAAGGCAATCACTACGACGAATGTATCGCTATCGGCCCGATGATTATGATGAAGTTTGTGTGCCAGCTCGCGCAGAAACTCAACATCAAATGCACCGTGTCAATGAACGCCTTGATGGTCGACGGCACCGGTATGTGCGGCGCCTGCCGTATCAGCGTTGGCGGACAGACTAAGTTCACCTGCGTCGACGGTCCTGAGTTCGACGGAGCAAAGGTCGACTTCGCTGAGGCAATGAAACGTCAGTCGATGTACAACAACGTGGTCGAGCACAAACAGCTTGAAAACGAAGAGAAAGCCGAAGGTCATAAGTGCCATGTCGGCGGCATCCTCGACGAGCCTCGCGATAAGAAACATCGTGTGAAGATAACAGAGCAAGACCCGCTCGTGCGTGCTCATAACTTCGATGAGGTGTGCCTCGGCTACACAGTAGAAGAAGCCATCGTGGAAGCACAGCGCTGCTTGAACTGCGGCCGTCCTCAGTGCGTCACAGGCTGCCCAGTCAATATCAATATCCCTGGTTTCGTCAAGAAAGTGGCAGAAGGCGACTTCCTCGGTGCAGCTCAGATCATCGACGAAGACTCAGCATTGCCGGCAGTTTGCGGCCGTGTGTGCCCTCAGGAGACACAGTGCGAAGGCAAATGCGTGATGGGAGTGAAGTTCGAGCCTATCGCCATCGGAAAACTCGAGCGTTTCGTGGGCGACTGGTCACGCGAGAATAATATCAACCTTGTAAAGCCTGTCAAGAAAAACGGTAAACGTGTCGCTGTCATCGGCTCGGGCCCTTCAGGCCTCACATGCGCCAAGGAATTGCTGGTTCGCGGCTACGATGTCACTGTTTTCGAGGCATTGCATGAGTTCGGCGGCGTGTTGGCTTACGGTATCCCTTCGTTCCGTCTGCCGAAAGAGACTGTCGTCCGTCATGAGGTCGAGAACGTGATGCGTCTCGGCGGTCATTTCTTCAAAGACGTGGTCATCGGCCGTACAGCATCAATCGAATCGCTCATGAAAGACGAGCATTTCGATGCAGTGTTCATCGGCTCTGGCGCCGGTCTGCCGAAGTTCATGAACATCCCGGGAGAGAACCTCTGTGGTGTCGTCTCGGCTAACGAGTTCCTCACAAGAAACAACTTGTTATTTGCATATAAAGAAGGCTTTGAGACGCCTAACTACGTAGGTAAGAAGGTGGCTGTTGTCGGTGGCGGTAACGTCGCTATGGACGCTGCCCGTACCGCTTTGCGTCTCGGCGCTGACGTGCATATCGTATATCGTCGTTCAGAGGCAGAGCTTCCGGCACGTGCCGAAGAGGTGCATCACGCCAAGGAAGAAGGCATATTGTTCGACCTTCTCTGCAACCCTGTCGAGATTCTCGGCAACGAGGAAGGCTGGGTCAACGGAATGAAATGTGTCAGAATGGGCCTCGGCGAGCCTGACGCTTCAGGTCGTCGCCGTCCAGTCGAGATCAAAGGCTCGGAGTTCGTCCTCGATGTCGACATGGTCATCATGGCACTCGGTACATCACCTAACCCGTTGATCTTCAGAACCACACCAGGCTTGAATGCCGACAAACACGGCTGTATCATCGCTAACGACAACGGTCGTACCACACGTAACGGCGTTTATGCCGGTGGTGACGCCGTCAGCGGTGCAGCTACGGTGATCCTCGCTATGGGAGCCGGTAAGAAGGCAGCTAAGGCTATTGATGATTATCTCCGAGGCGAGATGATGTAGTTTTTAGCCATTAGCCATTAGCCATTAGCTATTAGACGTTAGTCTTTAGTCGTTAGTATGGGGTCTTTGGTAATTTCTAAAGACTAAAGACTAGCGACTAAAGACTTTTTTATTAAAAATGTTATTATATCAAAAAAAAATGTATTTTTGCAACCGATTTCAGGTGCCTGAAGAAGGCCCAACAGGGAATCGGGTGAGAACCCCGGACAGTTCCCGCTGCTGTAAACTCTCGCAGCGCCTGCAGATGTCACTGTTCATCCCAAATGGACGGGAAGACGCAGACGTAAGGAGTGAGTCAGAAGACCTGCCTGAAATCGAAGACATTTGAGACTTTCGGGATAAGAGTCGGTCAGAAATTCAGGGTAAAATGAAGAAATTGTTTGTATTACTGTTTCTTGTTGTTTCCTTTGCCGCCAAGGCTCAGGATACGATAGTGCTGCAGGCTGTCGAGGTCAACGCCGATGCTATCAGGCGTAACCAGGCGGAAACGGCTATGGAACGTAAGATGGACACCGCTCTGCTCAAACGTCTCAACACCATCACGATGTCGCAGCTGCTCATCCAGCACAGCCCCGTATTCATCAAGACATACGGTCCTGGCGGCGTGGCGACGGCATCGTTCAGAGGCACTACCGCGAGCCATACACTCGTGCTGTGGAACGGCTTCCAACTCAACGCTCCTACACTCGGACAGGTCGATTTCAGCACCATACCGGTGTTCATGACCGAACAGGTGGCACTGAAGTGGGGTAGCGGCACGTCGGCAAACAGCGGCGGCCTCGGTGGAGTGGTCAACATTGAGAACACTCAGCACTTCGGGGAGGGACTGCTCCTCGATCTGAAACAGACATACGGCAGTTTCAATTCCTTCGGCTCTTACATCACTGCCGGTTATTCATGGGCGAATCACCTGTTGCGGGTGAAGGCTTATCGTTTCTCGAGCGACAACGACTTCGAGTACGAAAACATAGGCGTAATCCCGCATCAGGTGATGAAGCAAAAAAACGGCGAGTTCGTAGACTACGGTCTCATGCCGGAATATCAATGGCGACACCGTAACTCGTTGATAACCATCGTGTCGTGGAACCAGTGGGGCGACCATAACTGCCCGCAAATCATGCCGAATGTCAACAGCGACACTAAGGAATACACCGAAAACGGCTATTCAAGAAACTTTGTCTCATATAAAACATATTGGCAGACAGGTAAAATAGAGGTGAAATCGGCGTATTTCTACGAGAAACAGCATTATTTCCTCGAGTCATATACCGATATTGGTACTCCAGTGACTCAGATTAACTCGAAAAATGATGCCAATATCTTCCATCAGATCGTTGATTTGAATCAGGATTTGTATAAGTCGTGGAAACTCAACGCAAAGGTGCAATATGACCACGAACAGGTGACGTCAAACAACTATAATGGCCTCAAAGACCGCGACATTATGTCGTTTTACGCCGCTGTGACCGGTAAGTTGTTGAAACCCTTGGATTTGCGTCTTACTTTGCGTAACGACTGGATCGATTGGGAATCAGCAGGATTCTTCCCGACAGCCACACTTTCTTATAGCTGTATGTACATTAAAGGCTTGAAATTCAATGCCGGATATAGTCACAACTTCAGAAGTCCGAGCTTGAATGACCTTTACTGGAATCCTGGTGGCAATCCGGATTTGAAGCCGGAAAACGGCCGCACACTCGACGGAAACATCATGTATTCAAGGAGTTGCGGAAGATTCTCTGTGGAAAGCACCCTCGGCACTTATTATTCGCAAGTGAAAGATTGGATTCAATGGGTGCCAACGACTTACAGATATTGGGTGCCTGAAAATGTCAATACCGTGATTGCTTACGGTGCAGAGGTGCATCTGAAACTGAATTGTTTCGTAAATGACTGGAATTTCTCCGTTTCCGGAAATTATGTCTACAGTCACACTACCGATGAGAGCGGTCAGCAGTTGATTTACATACCGTTACATCATGCAAACGCTTTCGCGGAAGTGAAATGGCGCACGTGGAACATGACATATACTATGGAATATACCGGCGAGCGAAAGACATCCATGAATGCCAATGAATTCTATGGTTTCCAGCTGAATCCATATACATTGCATCATGTTTCATTCGGCAAACGATTCGGGAGGTTTTATGCTGATTTTAAGATAAACAACATCACCGATGTCGATTACATGGCTGTCCTTTGGCGCCCTATGCCCGGCAGAAACTATGAGATTGGTTTGAATTACAAATTTTGAATAAATATGAAAAGAAAAGTTCTGTTTTTAAGTTTTGTTATCGCAATGGCACTCGTGTCTTGCAGCAAGAAGAATGATACGCCACAGCCAGCGCCTCAGCCGGCTACAAAAGGCCTTTTTGTTCTGAATGAAGGCACTTTTACATACGCTAATGCATCGCTGTCGTTTTATGATTTTGAAAAAAACGAGGCTGAAAACAACCTGTTTTTTAGAGCGAATAACGCCCCGATAGGCGATGTGGGTCAATCACTTGCGTTAATTGGCGATGACCTTTACATCGTTGTTAACAACAGCAAATATATTTATAAGGTAGATGCTAAAACTATTATCTATAAAGCTAAAATCGAAGGTTTTACCTCACCGAGATATATGTTGCAAGTCAATAATGACAAGGCTTACGTCTCTGACCTTGTAAGCACAGGTTTCTGGGTGCTGAATCTCAATAACTTGAGTAAGAGTTTCGTTGAGACAGGCAATACTACAGAGGCTATGGTGAAGGTCGGTAATGAGGTGTTTATGTCAAATTGGTCAAACTACTATACTGGTGGTGTGTCTTCGAATAGAACAATTCAAGTTATTGACTGTGTGAACGATGAGCTTGTAGATGAAATAGAAGTGGCGAAAGAGCCAAGTGCAATGGTTGTTGATAAAAACAATCATATCTGGGTGTCATGCAGTGGCGATTATATGCCACCATGCGAGCCTGCAATCATCTGCATTGATGCTGCTACACATCAGGTTATCAAGCGTTTTGACCTTGCAGAAGGCAGCTATCCGAGCGGTTTGGCAATCGACGGAGCAGGGGAGAACATCTTCTTTATGAATGGCGGCTACGGCACTTTGAATGTCTATAAAATGTCTGTTGATGCCACAGAAATCCCTGAGACTCCATTCATTACAACTGATAGCAGGGTGTTTTACAATCTGAAAGTCAACCCGCAAAACGGTGATATTTACGTTACTGATGCCAAGAACTACGTAGTAAACGGCGATTTGCTCCGTTATTCATCCAACGGCACACTACTTGGATCATACGAGATGGGACTTATTCCGAGCTATATGCTTTTCAATTAATATAATCCTAATTTGCTCGAGCGCAGCGGCCGTACGGCCGCTGCGCTCTTTTTGTATGTGGGGGATTGTCATTCCGAGCGAAGCGAGGAATCTCATCCAAACAATTCAGAAGTATAAAAAATCGTTATATCTTCATTGATGAAGCAGAATTTTTTGTATTTTTGTCAATTCATTCAAATATTAAAAAATGAGTAAAAAAGGTCTATCTTCTATCACGAAAAAGCTGATAATGGCTATCACCGGCGCCGGTCTGGTGCTTTTCCTGCTTTTTCATGGCGCGATGAATGTCGTCTCTATTTTTTCAGAAGACGCTTATCGCTGGATTTGCGAGTTTTTAGGCGCGAATTGGTATGCAATAGTAGGAACAATAGGTTTGGCTGTTTTGACGGCTTTACATATCATTTATGCCTTTATTCTGTCATATCAGAACTTCAAGGCACGTGGACGTCAGCGTTATGCCGTCAACGAACGTCCTGAAGGCGTGTCGTGGGCATCGAAAAACATGCTCGCTTTAGGCGCTTTCATCTTGTTCGGACTCGTGTTTCACCTTTATGACTTCTGGTCGAAGATGCAGCTCGCCGAGATAAAAGGCAACGCGCCAGTCGACGGCATCGACCAGATAAAATTCATTTTCTCGAACAACTATTTAAGCATCATGTACCTGCTATGGCTCATCGCGATATGGTTCCATCTCTCACACGGAATCGCCAGCGTGATGCAGTCGATAGGATGGAGCAACCATGTGTGGCAACGTCGCATAGAATTCCTCGGAAAACTCTTCGCCTTCATAATAGTAGCGATGTTTATGTCTGTTGTAATATATTATTGGTTAATTGTTTAAGGTATAAATATTAAAGTGTAACTTTAAAATTCAAACTCGGAAAAGATGGAACTGAATTCAAAGATACCGGCAGGTCCTTTATCAGAAAAATGGACTAAATATAAGACCGAGCAGAAGCTTGTGAACCCTGCCAACAAGCGTAAGCTCGACATCATCGTTATCGGTACTGGCTTGGCTGGAGCATCGGCTGCTGCCTCTTTCGGCGAGATGGGGTTCAACGTCAAGGTGTTCTGCATCCAGGACAGCCCGCGACGCGCTCACAGCATCGCCGCACAAGGCGGAATCAACGCTGCAAAGAACTATCCTAACGATGGTGACAGCGTGCAACGTCTGTTCAACGACACCATAAAAGGCGGCGACTACCGAGCACGTGAGGCTAACGTGTACCGTCTGGCAGAAGTCAGCAACAGCATTATCGACCAGTGTGTCGCTCAAGGCGTTCCTTTTGCACGCGATTATAGCGGATTGCTCGCAAACCGTTCATTCGGCGGCGCTCAGGTGTCGAGAACGTTTTATGCTAAGGGTCAGACCGGTCAACAGCTGCTTTTAGGCGCTTACGGGGCTCTCAGCAAGGAGATAGAGAAGGGGACGGTCAAGATGTACGCCCGCCGCGAGATGTTGGATGTCGTCGTCGTTGACGGCCGTGCACGCGGTGTTATCGTGCGTAACCTCGTCACAGGCGAGCTCGAGAGATATTCTGCACATGCCGTCGTCATCGCTTCTGGCGGCTACGGACGCGTGTTCTTCCTCTCGACAAATGCAATGTCATCAAACGGTTCCGCAGTCTGGCAGTGCTACAAGAAAGGCGCTTGCATGGCAAACCCTTGCTTCACACAGATTCACCCAACATGTATCCCAGTTCACGGCGATTACCAGTCAAAACTGACGCTGATGAGCGAGTCGCTGCGTAACGACGGCCGTATCTGGGTGCCTAAAGATGCCGAGAAAGCCCGTCTTCTCCGCGAAGGTAAGATTAAAGCTACCGATATCCCTGAAGAAGAACGCGACTACTACCTCGAACGTCGCTATCCTTCGTTTGGAAACCTCGTCCCTCGTGATGTGGCGTCACGCGCCGCAAAAGAGAGATGCGACGCCGGATACGGTGTAAACAATACCGGTCGTGCCGTTTATCTTGACTTCAAAGAAGCTATCCAACGTCTTGGCCGTCAAGCAGTTGAGGAGAAATATGGCAACCTCTTCGAGATGTACGAACGCATCGTCGACGAGAATCCTTACGTCACCCCGATGATGATTTATCCTGCTGTCCATTATACCATGGGCGGTCTCTGGGTAGACTACGAGCTGCAGACAACGGTGAAAGGTCTGTTTGCTGCCGGTGAGGCTAACTTCTCCGACCACGGAGCCAACCGTCTTGGCGCTTCTGCATTGATGCAGGGCCTCTCTGACGGATATTTCGTGCTTCCATACACCATGCAAAACTATCTCGCCGACCAAATCAACGTGCCGCATGTCAGTACCGATCTGAAAGAATTCGACGAGGCGGAAAACGCTGTGCGTCAAAAGATTACAAAGATTTTGTCCATAAATGGCGATATGACTGTCGATATGATTCACCGCCGTTTGGGACATATCATGTGGGAGAAAGTCGGCATGTCGCGTACCGAGCAGAGCCTCAAGGAAGCCATCGAGGAGATCAAAGCTCTGAGAGCTGAATTCTGGCAGAAAGTGAAGGTGCCGAACGTCGATGGCATGAACACCGAGCTCGAGAAAGCCTTGCGTGTCGCTGATTTCCTTGAGATGGGCGAGCTCATCGCACGTGATGCCTTGATGCGTAACGAGTCATGTGGCGGTCACTTCCGTGCCGAATATCAGACTCCTGACGGCGAGGCGCAACGTGATGATGAACACTATGCCTTCGTCGCTGCCTATGAGTTCCAAGGTGTTGATAATGAGCCTATTCTGCACAAAGAAGAGCTTAAATTTGAAAATGTTGAACTGAAACAAAGAAATTATAAATAGTTTTCTCCCGTCATTTCGACCGAAGCGAAGCGGAGTGGAGAAATCTTCTGCAAAAAGAAAGATACAAATTATGAATATAAAATTAAAAATCTGGCGCCAGCACAATGCTACTTCTAAAGGTCAATTCGTTGAATATCAATTAAATGATGTTCCTGCGGAGGCTTCATTCTTGGAAATGTTGGATATCCTCAATGAGCAGCTCGTCTTGAAAGGCGAGGATCCGGTCACATTTGACCATGATTGTCGCGAAGGTATCTGCGGCGCCTGCGGATTATATATCAACGGACATCCTCACGGACGTTTTAAGAATACTACAACTTGCCAGCTGCACATGCGTAAGTTCAAAGACGGCGACACCATCACCGTCGAGCCATGGCGCTCGGAGGCGTTCCCGATCATCAAGGACTTGATGGTCGACCGTACGGCTCTCGATAAGATCATCCAGGCAGGTGGTTATATCTCAGTGCATACTGGCGGTGTCCCTGATGCCAACGCTATCCCGATCAACAAACATGACGCGGATCTGGCTATGGATGCCGCATCTTGCATAGGCTGCGGAGCCTGCGTGGCAGCATGTAAAAACGGCAGCGCCATGCTTTTCGTAGGCGCTAAGGTGTCGCAATTCGCGCTTCTCCCACAGGGTCAGATTGAGTCGGCAGACCGCGTGCAGAAGATGGTGGCACGCATGGATGAACTGGGATTCGGAAGCTGCTCTAACACCTACGTTTGCCAGGCTGAATGCCCGAAAGGCATCTCTGTGACCAACATAGCACGCATGAATCGCCAGTTCTTGGCATCAAAGATAGCAGAACCGCTGTAGAGACATGGCTTTTCTCTACCCAAATATGCTCTTCGGTCTTTTCGCGCTTGCGATACCGATCATTATCCATCTGTTTAACTTCAGACGGCATAAAATCGTGTATTTCAGCAACACAGCGACGCTCAAGACGATAGAGCAGGAGAACGCCAAGACGAAGAAGCTGAAGTACATTATCTCATTGATAATGAGGATGTTATTCATTGCTGGACTTGTTTTCGCTTTTGCGTATCCTTACAATCCTGAGCAGAAGCTGAAAGTTGACGATGCCGACAATCTGGTGGCAGTTTATATCGATAACTCCATGTCGATGCACAGTCAGTCATCGGAGATCTCGCTGATTGAGGATGCGAGAGCTTCGGCGCGCAAAATAGTCAGTAATATCAGCCCTTCGCAGAGGTTTGTGCTGCTTACTAACAGCCGTCAGCCAGACAACGAATACCCGATGAACCAGGACGAGATGCTGATGAGCATCGATGCGATGCAAACTGAGGCTTCTCCAATGAGTTTCAATAACTTATATGAGAATCTGCAGATGATAATGAAGCGTAACGGCTTCAAATCCGCCTCTTTGTTCATGTATTCCGACTTCCAGGACAACATGATGAGAGTGGATGGCCTCGTCGCTGACTCCGCTATACAGCTTGTCGCAATGCCGTTAAAGTCTGATTATCAACAGAATATATATATCGACACAGTGTGGCTTTCGTCGCCGATTTTGCAAAAAGGTCTTGCGAATGAAATCAATGTGCGCGTTGTAAACGAAAGTGGGAAAGACATTAACGGTCTTCCTGTTAATTTCGAAATCGATAGTAAGTCAGTGGCATTCAATACGATAGATATACCGGCAAACGATAAAAACGAGGTCGCAATGCAATTTGTACTGCACGATTCCGGTGAAAACAACGCTACCGTTTCCATCAACGATTATCCAATCACATTTGATGACACCTATAATTTCGTTTTGAATGTCCGTCCGATCATCAAAATCGTGGAATTATCTGCTGGCGTTGGCGATTTGTCGATAAAAACATTGTTTTCAAACGATTCATTGTTCGATTACCAGGTGATGAATCCTTATCGCATCGATCAGCAATATCTTTCCGATTGTCAAATGGTTGTTGTCGATGGCGACGCAAATTTAAATGAGACGATGTGGCAGACCATTATTGATTTTGCAAACAATGGGGGAAGTGTTGTCGTGTTCCCTTCGGAGGTCTCTGATAAATCAAATTTATCCGATGACACCTTAAGCATCAGTACCATCTCATCCCACCATGAATTCTTCTCAGATATCTTCGTCAACATCCCAAACAATGCCGATCTCCCAAGGGTTTATAAGCACGTTCAAATAGATAAAAAGCGTTTTTATAATACTCTGACACTCATTTCTTTACAAAATGGTACTTCATTCTTTACTTTAAGTAAGATTGGAGGCGGAAATGTCTTCAGTTTTGCATCGCAATTTGGTAAAGATTGGACTAATTTTGCAGACAATGCGCTGTTCGTTCCGATCATGTACAAGGTCGCAATGCTGGGTGGTCAGATGGGTCGTTTGTCATACACTTTGGGTGTTGATAAAGACATTTTAATCAACGATCTGACCGCTTTTTCTGATGGCGATGTCCGCATTCGTGACGCTCAAGGCAGTTTTGAGATGATTCCTATGGTCGAGATGCGCAACAACCGAGCGTTGATAAGGCTTTACGATGAATTGCCTGGCGCTGGTTTTTACACAGTCAACAAAGGCGATGAAGTAATCGAGACGACAGCTTGGAACGATAGCCGTAAAGAATCGAAAATGAAGTTTTTGGATAGGGAAGAAGTTGATAAATTGTTGAAAGACAAAGGTTTGAATGTCCTTGCCGTGATGAAAGCTGATGAGATTCATTCAAACGACATGATGGAAATGATGGTACGCCGTTCGATGCTGTGGAAGTCGTTCATTATCTTGGCGTTGATATCTTTGTTGATAGAAATTTTGGTTTTGCGTTTTTGGAAATAAAATTTTTATTATCTTTGAAGTTTGAAAAAAGTAAGCGAGCAATATGAGTGATTTTGACGACGAAAATATTGATAATCAGGAACTTGAAGAGATAAACGAGATTGGTGACGATGTCACGCAAGTGCTTGACGGCTTCGATCCGACGGCGGAAGAGGAGTCGGGAATGCTTGTGCAGTCGGGCGATGGCTACCGTATCGTGCCTCTGAAGGGCATGTTCGAGAACTGGTTTCTCGACTATTCATCGTATGTCATCCTCGACCGTGCTGTGCCTGAGATTGACGACGGCTTGAAGCCTGTGCAGCGCCGTATCCTGCATTCCATGAAGGAAATCGACGACGGTCGCTACAACAAGGTGGCTAATATCGTGGGTAACACCATGAAATACCACCCTCACGGCGATGCTTCCATCGGCGACGCACTCGTGAATCTCGGTCAGAAAGACCTTCTCATCGACTGCCAAGGTAACTGGGGTAATATCCTCACCGGCGACGGTGCAGCGGCTCCACGTTACATCGAGGCACGTCTGTCAAAATTCGCTCTTGACGTGGTTTTCAACCCGAAAACGACGGATTGGACGTTCTCTTACGACGGCCGTAACAAAGAGCCTATCTCGCTTCCTGTGAAGTTCCCGTTGCTGCTTTTCCAAGGCGCTATGGGTATCGCGGTGGGTTTGAAATCGGAGATTCTGCCGCATAACTTCAATGAACTCATCGACGCTTCCATCGCTTACCTCAAAGACGAGCCTTTTGAGCTCTATCCTGACTTCCAGACAGGTGGTTTGATCGATGTCAGAGGCTACAACGACGGTGGCCGCGGTTCAAGAGTGCAGGTGAGAGCTAAAATCTCACAACTCGACAAAAAGACATTGGTAATCACTGAGATACCATACGGAACGACGACAGAGACATTGATTCAGTCAATCACTCAAGCTGGTGAAAAAGGTAAGATCAAGATTCGTCGTGTCGATGATAATACTTCGAAAAACGCTGAAATCGTTATACATCTCGCTCCGGGCGTCTCGCCAGACCAGACTATCGACGCACTTTATGCTTTCACGAAGTGCCAGGTCAAGCTGAACAGCCTCTGCACATGTGTTATCCATAACGATAAACCTGAATTTACGACTGTTTCAGCCATTTTAAGGCACAATACCGACCATACACTCGATTTGTTGAGCTGGGAGCTTCAAAATACTCTCGAAGAGCTTGAGGGTCAATGGCATTGGATTTCACTCGAGAAGATATTCTTTGAGAAACGTCTATACAAGATTTTGGAAAAAGACGCTCCGAGTTTCGACGCCCAGGTAGATGCCATCGAGAAGGCGTTCGACCCGTACCGTGAGCAACTGAAGAAAGAAATAACTCGCGATGACGTGCTCAAGCTTTGTGAGAAACCGGTTCGTAAAATCTCCAAATTCGATATCAAAAAGGCTGAGGATCAATTGCTTGACATCGAGAAACAGATCGAGCAGGTGAAATACGACCTCGACCATATCGTGGATTACACCATCCATTATTTCGAGGAGATGAAGAGAAAATACGGCAAGGGACGCGAGCGTAAAACCGAAATCCGTAACTTCGACAACATTTCCGCAGTGGCAGTGGCGGCTAACAACGAGAAACTGTACGTCAACAAAGAAGAAGGTTTCATCTGTAACTCAGCGGGAATCAAGAAGGAACAGAACAAGGATGCTTACGGTTTTGTTTGCGACTGCTCCGACATCGACGATGTCATCGTGTTCCGTGAAAACGGCACGTTCTCGGTGGTTAAGCTGCAACCTAAGCTCTTCGTAGGTCCTGAAAAGATAATCTACGCCAACATCTATCATAAAGGCGACAAACGCACGATTTACAACATGGCTTATCGCAACGGACAGCCAGGAAATCCTTATTATGTCAAGCGTTTCTACGTCGACGGCATCACTCACGACAAGATTTATGACCTGACGATGGGTGAGCCGGGCTCAAAAGTGGCGTATTTCTCAGCAAATCCTAACGGAGAAGCTGAAGTCATCAAGGTGATGCTGCGTCCGGCTCCGAAGCTCAAGAAGCTGTCGTTCGACTACGATTTCGCCACTTTGGACATCAAAGGACGTGGAAGTAGGGGTAATAAGCTCACAAATCACAGCGTAAACCGCATTTTTAAGCGCGAGGAAGGCGTTTCGACCCTCTCGGCAAGGGAAATATGGTACGACGACACTGTGAAGCGTCTGAACGCCGATGGACGCGGTGTTTCGATAGGAAGATATTCGGGCAACGACAGAATCATGCAGATCCATGCCAACGGCGAGTTCCGTCTCACGAACTTCGACCTCTCAACGCATTTCGACGACGACATGACGATGATTTTCAAGTTCGAGCCTGAGACGATATTCACTGTCTTGTACATTGAGGCTGAGACTAAGTTGATGTATATCAAGAGGTTCACTGTTGAAGAAGACACTCCTCTCAACAAACGAATCTCGTTCATCGGTGAAGGTGAAGATGCCAAATTTATTGCCGTCAACATGGATGTTTTACCAAGATTGTTGCTGAAATTCAATGACGGTGTAAGCGGCAAACACTTTGAGGATGAAGAGGTTAACGTCGACGAATACATCAGCGTGAAGAGCTATAAGGCAAAAGGCAAGCGCCTCTCGGTGCACGACGTGAACTACTACGAGTTCCTGGAGCCGTTTGAGGTGCCAGAGCCTCCAGCGGAAGAGGAGCCTGAAGAGCCTCTCGCAGATAACGCAGAAACTGCAGAAATTGTTGAAGAATCTTCGTCAGAAAACTCTAATATCCCTAGTGTCTTTAGTGACCCTAATGATAACGATAACAATAACGACGGACAATTAACGTTATTCTAAATATGAAAAACAAACATTTATTCATAATTGCAGCGTTAATCATATTGCTTGCCGCTTGTTCCGAGCAGCACGGTATCGCACGCCGTTTTGTAAAAAACAACCGCAAAACTGTCGTGGCTTTATATGTCCCTCAAAGGTTGGTGAAGAGGAATATGAGGAACGATTCAATACCGGAACATCTTGCTGATTCATCACTTCAGGTGCACATCGAATACCTTGAAAATCAAGTTAAAGTAATAGATAAAATAGATGATGATAAGTTCTTGGATATCATCTATTTAAATATGAAGAAAACTTTGAATGATTATGGCTTGGAAGTGGAGTATTGGGAGGATAGTATCTCGCAACCTGACTCGACACATTGGGTGATTGAGATACCTCGAATTGAGGTGACCGAGGCATGGGAAAATCAGAAGTTTTGTGAATGGATTTATGAGAATCGATACTGCATGGATGTGCCTATCGATATGGTGAATGTGGCAGCTTGGTTCGATCTCGCCAATGATACCACATATATGATGGCATTTACCGAGCAGAACTATTTCAACAATACAGATGTGGATTTTGACATTGATTATCAAACGAATAAGGTTTATGCAAAGACTTATTGCGACACTATAAACATCGACGGCTTTTATAAATTCGCCTCAGTTTTAGGTCGCCTCTATGCCGGCTATTGCTATGACTTTATGATGAACAAATACATTGATAATCATGAAGTTGGCGCGATAGATACAATAAATCGTTACCGTTACGACCCATACGAAAGGTATTTCTATCAGACTCAACGCGATTATCTTATCGAGATAAAATGACGGTTAAGAAAAACGCTTCGCTCGAAAGCATGTTAATAACTAATGGCTAACGGCTAATGGCTAACGGCTAACGGCTAACGGCTAAAGTCTCTTCCTTCCCTGAATCTCTTTTATTTTCGCTTTCATCTCGTTAGGTTTTACGTCGGTGACTTTACCGTCGAAAACGATGCGGATGCTGCCGGTTTCTTCGGAGACGACCAAAACTATGCAGTCGTGGGTCTCGGAAACGCCGATTCCTGAACGGTGACGCAGACCGTAACTGCCTGGTAATCTTGTCTGTTGCGTGATAGGAAGGATGCAGCGAGCAGCTACAATTTTGTTTTTCGAGATGACCATAGCGCCATCGTGGAGCGGGCTGTTTTTAAAGAAAATATTCTCAAGCAAAGGCTTGCTGATGACAGCGTCGATGACCACGCCTGTGTCGATAATGTCTTGTAAATCATTCTCTTGCGTGAGAAGAATCAACGCACCGACCTTTCCTTCACCCATCGAGATACACGCCTCGCAGATTGGGTCGAGGTCTGTCTCGTCAGATTCCTTGTAAGTCACTCCAAAATGCGCGAAAAACCTGCGGAATCCGATGGCGAACTTGGATGTTCCGATGCTTAGTAAAAACCGACGGATTTCAGGTTGGAAGATGATAATCAGCGCGATGAAACCGACGTTGACGAAAGCTCCGAGGATGTAGGTGAGGAGCTCCATGTGCAGCAATGTCACGATTTTAAGGCCGATAATCACCGCCACGATGCCGATGAAGATGTTGATCGCCGTGCTTCCTTTTACCAGTGTATAAAGGAAATACAGCAACAATCCCACCAGAAATATATCCAGAATGTCCAAGACACGAATCTGAATGAAAGCGCTTATCATCAAGTCAACCATAACGTTAGAATTAACTCACAAAAATACAAATATTTTTTATATGGGTCGCCTGACGGCGAGAAATCTTTCAAAATCTTATAAAAAATCTTTCAAAATCATCTTCCATTCATCTTTTTTTGTCGTCTTCGGCGAGTAATCTTGTTGTCATTTCGACTGGAGTGTAACGCAGTGGAACGGAATGGAGAAATCCTTGTTTAACTAAATCATTCAATTGTTTACGTAAATAAAGGATTTCTCGACTACCATCTCACTGTGTTCGATGTTCGCTCGAAATGACGGAGTGTGTGAGTTTCACTGCTTCGACAGCCTCTTTCACGTCATGAACTCTTAATATTTCAGCTCCGTTCATTAAAGCAATGGTATTCAACACTGTAGTGCCATTCAATGCTTCTTGTGGAGTGAATCCTAAAGTCTTATAAATCAGAGATTTACGAGATATTCCAATCAAAATTGGGAGTCCGTTGACGCGGTATTTGTCGAGGTCTCGAAGCAAAGCGAAGTTGCATTCGATAGTCTTGTTGAACCCGATTCCAGGGTCTAAAATTATCTGTTGCTCGCCGTATTCCAGAAGCTTATTCACTTGATTTTCAAGGAATTGACGAACTTTCTCATGCACGTCTTCGCTGATGATTTCCTCGTGATGCATGCCTTCGAGGGTTCCGGTGATATGCATCAGGATGTAAGGAATATGATTCTTTCCGATATACGGAATCATAGCCTCGTCGAAGAGTCCGCCTGAGATGTCGTTGATGATGTCGGCACCTTCTGCAATGCATTGAGCAGCAACACTTTGACGGAATGTGTCAATGGAAATCGGGATGTTTGGAAACTCTTTCCTGATTGCCTTCAAAGCCGGAATGATTCGTTCAATTTCTTCCTTGTCGGAGATGCGTTCGCTGCCCGGTCGGGTGGAAAAAGCACCCAGGTCGAGGATGTCGGCACCCTCGGCGACCATCTTCTGACAATGTTCCAAAACCGACGTAAGTCCTTGATACTTACCGCCATCGAAGAATGAATCTGGCGTCACGTTCATGATTCCCATCACAACGGGACGGTCCCACGAAAAAATTTGTTCTCTACTCGCTATTCGTAACATAAAAATGTGTATTTTTACAAACGCAAAATTATAAAATTTTTTTCAATGAAGAGAGATACGACAGCAGAATATCAGCAAGTGGTGGCGCAGTGCCGCGATATTTTTGATAAAAAGATGAAAGATTACGGCGCGGCATGGCGTATCATGCGCACAGAGTCGCTCACCGACCAGATTTATATCAAGGCAAACCGCATCAGAAGTCTGCAGAGAAAGAAGGAACATCTTGTAAATGAAGGCATTGAGCCTGAGTTTATCGGCATCATCAACTATTCAGCTATGGCGATAATCCAGCTGCAGCTTGGCGTGGTTGAACAGCCTGATCTGGACTTTGAGAGAGCTTCGGAACTGTATAAAAAGGTTCTTGACGAGGCTTTCGACCTCATGATGAAGAAAAACCATGATTATGACGAGGCATGGCGCAGCATGCGTATCAGCTCGATGACTGACTTGATTCTGATGAAGATATTGAGAGTCAAGGAGATAGAGGATAACAATGGCAAGACTTTGATTTCAGAAGGTCTCGACGCAAACTACTTCGACATGATAAACTACGCTGTCTTCTGCATGATTTTAATTAACGAAGGTAAGAAAGAATAATGGCAGGTTCAGCAAAGAAAACGGTTGTCGCGGTATGCAGGATACTCGTCGGATTGCTGTTTATTTTCAGCAGTTTCACGAAGGGTGTCGACCCGCTTGGGACGAAGTACAAGATGCTTGAATACTTCGCCGCTTATGGTATTGAGTGGCTGAACGACGCCGCTTTGGTGCTTGCCGTGGTGATGATCTTGGTGGAGTTTATCGTTGGTATCTGCTTGCTAACCAACGTCTTGCCGCGCCTCGCTACGCTCGGCGCGACCCTCCTCATGATTTTCTTCACCGCCACAACGTTTTTCGATGCCTTGTACGACCTCGTCCCCGACTGCGGATGCTTCGGAACGGCGATAAAACTCACAAACTGGCAGACGTTTGGCAAGAATATAGTGATAGATCTGGTGCTTTTGCCAGTGATTGTCAACAATAAGTCGCTGAAAAACAAACGATTGACGCTTGCGGGACAATGGATACTTGCTGTTGTTTTCATGGCATGCTTTACTTGGTTTGAGATTTACAACATCCGCCATCTGCCGGTCATCGACTTCATGGACTGGAAAGTGGGGAAGGACATGACGCCTCAAAGCTACGACGCAGGCAAGATTTTCGTGACGTATCAGAACAACGAAACCGGTGAAACTCAAGAGTTTGAGTCGCCAAACTACCCGTGGAACGACAGCGTGTGGATGAGCCAGTGGACCTTCGTGTCGCAACGCTCCGAAGGCGGCTCCGATGCTCTCGGATTCGCCATCTTGGACGCTGAAGGCGAGGACTTTACGCATATCTTGTTCGAGACAGAGAACCTTTACGTCTTCGTGGCACCGTATCTCGAAGAGATGACAGAACAAGACTTCGAGAACTGTACTAAGATGACGGAAGTGGCTTATAATCAAGGATTTGAATATATCTGGCTGACGTCGGCATTGCCTGAAGATGTTGAGAAACTGAACGAAAAATATCTGATTTTCAACGATGTCTATTATGGCGACGAACTTGAGTTGAAGACCATGGTGCGCTCGAATCCAGGCCTTATGCTGATTGATAACGGCGTAATTAAGAATAAGTGGTCGAAAATCGATTTTCCGTTGGTGAAATAGTATGTTTGCGTACATTGTGAGAAAGATACTTTACGGCATCCTCGTCCTTTGGGGCGTGGCGACGCTGGTGTTTTTCCTATTCACGATAGTTCCAGGCGACCCAGTGCGCATGATGCTCGGCCAGCGTGCCGACGAGAAAGACGTGCAGGCTATCCGTCATGAGCTCGGTCTTGACCAAAGCATTGGTAAACAATACGTTGACTATCTCAACGACCTCTCGTTTATCTCGTTTTACAACGAAAACAAAGATTTGTCGAAATACGAGCCCTATGCCAGAATAGCGACTGTCGGCAGCACTAAAATCATCTTCAAAACGCCGTATCTGCGCTATTCGTATCAGAGCAAAAGACCAGTGGGGACAATACTTTCCGAGGCTTTCCCGAACACTCTGATACTCGCTTTCGTCTCGATACTCTTCGCTTTTGTGATAGGCGTGCTTCTCGGGGTGCTCACAGCTGTCGTGAACTCCAACTTTTTAAACCGTTTCACCTTGTTTATCACCACGATAGGCATGTCGCTGCCGTCGTTTTTCGCCGCAATCCTCATCGCGTGGCTGTTTGGCTTCGTTTTGGAGTCGGTGACGGGTCTGAGCATGACAGGAAGCCTTTTCTCTGTTGACGATTACGGCAACGGAGCCTATCTTGACCTGAAAAACCTCATTTTGCCAGCGTTGACGCTCGGTTTGAGGCCGTTGGCGGTCATCACCGAGCTCACCAGAACCACCTTGCTTGAGGTGATGTCGATGGATTACATCCGCACAGCCAAGGCCAAAGGCTTGAAGAAATGGCGTGTCATCGGCGTTCATGCACTCAGAAACGCTCTGACACCAGTGGTTACTGCCGTTTCCGGATGGTTTGCATCCTTGCTGGCAGGTGCCGTCTTCGTGGAATATGTCTTCGACTGGAAAGGAATCGGCGTGGTTATCGTCGATGCGCTCGACAAATTCGACTTCCCAGTCGTCATGGGCGCAGTATTGCTCATCGGAGTGATGCTCATCATTATCAACATTGTAGTTGATATAATTTACGGAATTCTGGATCCGAGAGTTAGGATAAAATAATCTTTACATTCCCTCAAAAATCGCATCCATAATTCTTTTATTCTATTTGAGCCCCAAGAGGATGATCCACTCTATGTTATCACATATTGTAATTTCCAATGTAAAATAATGATTGACAATGAATTATGTTTCTTCGCAATAATTGTGTAGATTTGCAACGACGGTTCAAATACAAAACGAGCCGGCAATAATCCTACTCGTCTATGTAAGTTCAACAGATTTTACCCTGCAAATAAAACTTTATGCAAAAACCCAATTTTGATATTTACAGCTAATTTTGAAAAGTTTTTTGTTTTTTCTTCTCACGAGTGTAAGATTTCATAATATTCTGCGATATTAATATAAACGAACGAATGAATGCGAGATGACGACAGAGGACTTCAAACGTGACATTTTGCGACTGCAACCTAGATTGCAACGTATCGCTGAGCATATCGTCGGTGACCCCGACAGCGCAGCGGATGCCGTGCAAGAAGCCGTAATCACATTGTGGGAGCAACGTACGTCGCTGCAAAGTCAGGATTTGGAAAAACTGGCACCTACCGTCGTTAAGCGACGCAGTATCGACATTCTGAGAAAACAGCATCCAACCGTGCCTGTCGATGCGGAAACCCTGATGCTGACTGAATTGCCATCTGACGACTCGGAAGAACGTTATCAGCTCGCCATAAAACTCGTTGACAAACTGCCCAAACGCCAGCGCGACACTATTTTGATGAAATACGAGAACGGCCTCAGCGTGGAGGAAATCGGGGAAGCGACCGGCATGAGCAGCACCCATGTGTATGCAACACTTTCGCGCGCTTACAAAGCATTGCGGGAAGCCATAAAACAATATAAGGAGGAAATATCATGACACCTGAAAATGAAATGAACGAAGAATTACGCCAACTGCTCGACAGCTTGGAAGAACATGGAAAGAACGTCCGTCGGCAAAAACAACTCGGCGACTTAATTGACCGCCTTGCCGAAGAGGAAAAACCGATGGTGATTCCTCGCAAACATGCAAAACTCGTCCCGATATGGTGGGCAATGGGTGCTGCAGCCGCCATATTACTGTTTTGGCTTCTTCTTAAACCAAATGTTAACGAAGCCTCTTTGAATAATGAAATCATTGCGGAAGTACCAGAAATTATTGATTACAATGTTGATTCTGTCAAGATGGAAAAAGAAGATGCCGTTGTTGAAGAATTTGTTGTTAAAAAAGAACTTATGGCTGAAAATAAGCTAGATATTTCTAAAAAATCTATTTCTGATAAGAAAAAAACAAGTGCCGATATTATTGAACCAGTTGAGGAACAACCTGTTATTGCTGAAATAATCCCAGTACAACCTTCAGATTCAATGATTATTGAAACAAATACTATAATTCCTGAAAACGAAACGCCTTCAGCCGTTCAGAAACCCCAGCGGAGAGTCATCCGGAGCCTCAACCTGGTGTGCTATGAATGTCAGAAGGAACCCGATAATTTTCAATACCAAGCCGTAGTCACCAAACCCGAGAAGACGCTTTTCGGTCAGCCTCAAGACCCGAACATGAAAGACGGGGCTTTAGCATGGCAAGTTAAAATCAATTAAAACGTAAAACAATGAAACACATCATCTTAACAATAGCAATAGTTTTAGCCGCACTGACAGGCTTCGCTCAGGAAGAAGTCGCCATCGAGCAATACATCAACCAGAGTGTCAAAAAGCTGTATATCAACCCAGGATGGGATGTCCGCCTGATTCATGCCGAAACCGACAGCACTTATCGTGTGGCAATAGTCACCACTGTTGATTTCGCAGCTTTGGCCTACAACGTCCAGCTGTGCAATCTCAAAGACCGTACATTGACGATTCTTGAAAATACCAAGATGCCACAAAGCACAGTGGTTGAGATAGAAGGTCCGATGACGTTTGACATGATTGCTCTGATGAACAGAGCAACTGTTGAAGCTGACAAAATCATCGCTCCCCAACCAGAGCAGACCAATTGTCGTCAGAAAAGCATATTTGTAGCACGTTATGCCAATTTGCACATCAGGAATTATCATATTCCAAACCAAGACTGCTTGTCGAACATAGAAATCTGGGACAACGCCAAATGCACAATAGATACCATTTCTGGGGATGGATATTCTTATGTGACAACTTATAACACATCTGATTTTCAAATTGTTACCAATAATTTAAATGGGGAAATCATATTGGACGAATATGATGAAACTCCAGGCTGGCATTATCAGAAAAAAGATTCGAGAGTGATTAAAAACAAGGAGGTCGATGGAGAGATTGTCACAACAAATCGTAGAAAAATTTGGCAACATAATTTCAATGTTTGGGCATCTTTCGGCTATCGCTGGGGCACAAATCCACCAGATGCTAATAGTCCGTTGCTGGAAGATGGTACACTGTCAATTAACGTAGGGGCAAGCACTGATTTTCAACTCAGCTGCCGTTGGAGTTTGAGTACCGGAATCTTATTAAACGCAAACCGTAAATCATTATGCCATCAGGTGAAATACGAAGATGACGCTCTTGTTGTTGTTGACGGTCAGGAAGATTTCAAGCGCAATCGATTAAAATCCTATTATATCGGTATTCCTGTTGTTTTTAACTATTATCTTGGCAAACGACATACCGATAGTTTTTCGTTTGACATTTTCTGCGGTCGTCTTATCGGAGAAGAGCTTCGCACCAGCAAAGACGCCACCAATTTGTTGGGATTAACCAATTGGGATGGAGAAAACATCAAAAACACATTCAATCCATGGAAACTTGAGGTCGGTATAAGCTTCAACACCAACATGCTGGGCATCTTCCACGGCATAAGAGTGTTCACAAACCTTCTGCCTGAATATAAACCAGGTGTGACAAGCAGCGAAATCAGGAATATCGGAATTGAAATTAAGTTCTAATTGTTTTTTTTTCTTATCTTTGCAAAAAATTAATCATTTATTGTAGTTTTTCCATCACTATAGCGTCTAATAGGCAAAAGGTTTTAGACCATGAAGGAGAAAGAATTGGAGTTTAACCGTATCGTGAAGGCCAATAAAGCCGCCATTTTCACTGTGTGCTACCTTTTTTCAAAGGACCAGGATGAGGTGAACGACCTGTTTCAGGAGACGCTCATCAACCTGTGGCGCGGATTCGAAGGCTTTCAGGGAAAATGCGACGTGAAGACATGGATCTGGCGCGTCAGCCTGAACACCTGCCTCACATTCGAACGTAAAAAGAAACGTCGCGTGGATACGTTGCCGCTGACAATGGACATCAACCTGTTCACCGACACCGACGATGACACCCGGCAAGTGCAGATGCTTTACCGCCGCATCAACAAACTTGGAATGCTCGATAGGGCAATCATCCTGCTTTGGCTGGAGAACATGAGCTACGAGGAAATCGGTGAAATCATCGGCATCTCCACCAAAAACGTCTCCGTAAAATTGGTCAGAATCAAAGAACAACTGAAGAAAATGTCGAACGACTAAAAACGCAAAGCTATGGAAAACAACGAATTAGACGAAATGAGGGCGCAGCTTGCCACCTTAAACGAGAAGCTGGAAAAGGAAAGCATCGTAAGCGATAAGCATATTAGCGAAGCCACTAAGAAACACATTTCGGAAATGCAGCGTAAACTGCTCATCAGAATGATAGTTGTGGCTGTACTGACACCTTTTATTTATTTGTGGTTATCTCCGTATTTTTTACCTTGGTGCTTGGGTGTTATCTCATTGAATCTCTATATCTATCTGAAAACCAGAAGGTGGAATCTTGAATCGTTGAATGTGGCTGAGAATTCGAAACGAATCCACAAAATGATGAAAGTTTATAGGAGAACAAGACGGCTTTTAATGATATTCTTCTGTATGTTTTTGATACTCGTTGGAGTAATAGTCCTAATCGCGACAAAGGCATCAATAGAAGGTGTGTCAAAATTTTCATTTTGCCTTTATATTGATATAATTGTCGTCGGCCTTTATTATGTTATAGACAAAGTATTTGTCACACCCGATGTTGAAATAGTTTTGGAGGGAATCTTGAAAGAGTTGGAGGAATAATGGAAATAAACAATTAATCTATGAAATACAAGTTTTTACTACTATTGGTTTTGTTGCCAATCACTGTTATTGCTCAGCAATCAAACATTATTTACACCGATTCGGTGGTGATGAATTCGAAGAAATATCTGAAAGGCAATGATTATCAGAAGGATTTCCTGCTTTTCTTGAATATGCTCGAAAATACCCATCCGGCGTTTGCAATGGAAAATCCGCCGATCGACATCAAGATAATCAGAAAAGAAGGGTATAAGGAGCTGAAGAAATTCAACGATTCAGAGAAATTCGCATTGTATCTGGAATCGATTGTCTCACAGCTGCAAGACGGACATACCTATATTTATTGCAATTATCCGAGCGACACTATCTTCCCGATGGCGTTCAAATACTTGAACAACGAGTTTTTTATCCAAGGCGTTGAAGAAGGTAATGATGAATTTATCGGCAAAAAGATATTGACAGTCAACGGTTTTGATATGTACGATGTGATGATGAGCTTCGGTTCGCTGTTGTCGTGCGACAATGACATTTTTCTGATTGAGCGCTTTAATTGTATAACAAAATTTTGCTGGAAAGATAGCAAATACAACACTCAAGAGGCGTTGACAGTCACATGCGACGACGGTAGTTCGTTGAATCTGAATTATTTAAGTGCCAAAGAAATCAAGTGGAAATGGGTTGAAACAAAACCTTTGCAGTCGCCGTATCAAAAAACTCAAATGCCTTTCAGGTATGAGGTTTATCCGGAAAACGGCATCTGCTATCTGCAATTCAGCTCGTGCAAGGATAAAAACACCTTGCGTTTTCAATTCCAGGCGAGAGGTTTCAACGGTATGACCGAAGAGGAGTTTGAAGAGAAAATCAAGGATATTCCACAATTTGACATGTTTTTGGAGGAGGTTTTTGATACTATTCAAAAGCTTGATATTCAGACGCTTGTGGTTGATGCTCGAAGTAACAGTGGCGGCAACAGCATGCTGTGCAACCAGCTTCTTTCGTGGCTGAAACCTGTTGATGAAATTAAGTCGTTTGACTCGCAGAAACGCATTTCAAAACTTATGGAGACTAATTATCCTAATGCCGTGGGTAATCTGTTCACAATGAACACTGATGCCGACAAAGTTTTTAAAGGTAATGTGTATTTCATTCAGGATAATGGCACTTTCAGCAGTGCGGCAATGTTGATAGTGATGGCGACAGATAACAACATCGGCACAGTTATCGGCGAAGCAGGCTCATATCGCCCTTGCCATTTCGGCGATGTTCTCAGCTATGAATTGCCCAATACACATGTGAAAGGAGGCGTTAGCCATGCTTATTTCATGCGACCCGACAAAGATGCCTGTGGTGAAAATAGTCTTATTCCGACAATTCATATCCAGCGTACCTGGTCCGATTTCATTGAAGGTAATGACCCATGGTGGCAATATATACTAAACAATCTATGATTTCCTTTTCAGAATATGCAAAAAATCAGGCCTTGCGGTGATTTCTGAGAAATTACCCAGACTGATTTTTGCATATTCTGAAAATTATTATTTTTGCAAATCAAATACTTAATCCAATGAAAACAAAATTATTATTCTTGCTGATTGCTGCATTGTTTGTAATCACAGGGTGCAAAAAAGACAAAATTGACAATGATTCGGGAAATAATTCCGGCGCTAACGTTAATTTAAATGGTCCGTTGTGTTTTACTGCCGAGGAAGATAACTCGACCATTGCAATTCATATATATAGGTCTGAAGTAATGAATTTTCCCAATATTGAATACAGTTATGATACAATTGTTTGGGAAACATACGTACACTTAAGCACCGAGATAAGATTGGAACATGCCGGCGACAAGGTTTATTTCAGAGGAAATAACCCAGAGGGGCTCTATGCAAATATACCTACGAATCAAAATTTAAAGTTTGATACATACAATAAGAAATTCACGGTAAGCGGAAATCTAATGTCGCTTATTGACCCTTCGTGCAAGACGACAACAGTTCCTGATTATTGTTTCCGTGATTTATTTAGTGGCACATATATAACAACACCACCAGCTCTGCCTGCGACAACATTGGGAAAGGAATGTTACTGCAGATTGTTCAGCGGCTGCATTTATCTTAAAACCGCCCCCGAACTGCCAGCGACAACAATGGCAAATGATTGTTATAGAGGCATGTTTTGGTATTGCATCAGTTTAAAAGATGCCCCTCAATTACCGGCAATAACCTTGGCGGATAATTGTTATGAAAATATGTTTGATGGCAGCGGTATTATAGAAGCTCCGGAACTTCCGGCAATGACCTTGGCAGATAAATGTTATGCCAATATGTTTACCGATTGCAAACAGCTCACGAAAGCTCCAAGGTTGCCTGCAACTTCATTAAAAGATGGGTGTTATATGGCAATGTTTTTAGGTTGTAGTAAACTCACAGCGGCTCCGGAATTGCCGGCAACGTCTTTAGCCAATGATTGTTACGCACACATGTTTGCCGGGTGTAAAAGTATTACAACAACTCCAAGACTTCCTGCGTTATTTTTGGCTGATCGTTGTTATGAAACCATGTTTGGCAATTGTGATGGTTTGACAACTGTTTTAGAACTACCTGCAACTACCCTGGCTAATGGTTGCTATTCACAAATGTTTCATGATTGTATCAATCTGACAAATATTCCTGACATTCTTCCAGCAACTACTTTGACAAATTCATGTTATGAAGCCATGTTTTATAACTGCGCAAATCTTGAAAAAGCGCCTGAACTTCCGGCAACCACTTTGGCAAGCCGCAGTTATATGTCAATGTTTAAGAATTGTTCAAGTTTAAAAAGCATCAAAGTACATTTGCCCGAATGGGGTGATGAATTAGACACATATTTCTGGGTATTGGATGTGCAGTCTGATGGAGTATTTTACTGCCCAAGTTCATTGCCACAAGAATTTGGTGTACACAATATACCCGAAGGTTGGACTGTTGTAACATTTTAATACTTAATCCGATGAAAAATATATTATTATCACTTTTAATTACTATTATTTGTTTTTCGTGTTCCGGACAAAATGGAATTTCAAAAGAAGAGAAAGCTCAGATTCAGGAAGTTATTGAAAATCATGACAAAACTCTGATTTACATCTGGAGCGAAAGTTGTGGAGCTAGCAAAAACATGTTTAAAACAAACATCAAGCCTTATATTGAAGGTCTTGAGAAAAACGATGTCGGCATTGTCATTATTTATTATGGAAAAGAGGAGGATGTTGCCAATTTAAAATCAGATAACCGACTGATAATAAGTAGTAATTTGCCTGCTGCATTTGGCAAAATGAATGCTTCGATAAAGACGGTTTTGTGCTGAACTACGACGCCCAAAGCAAGTATTACAGCTATTTGGAGATATTCCAAGCGGCAAAATAACAGTTTTAAGGATATGCAAAAAAATCAGGCCTTGCGGTATGCGAAGCATATCCAGACTGATTTTTGCATATTCTGAAATAAACATCAAATATTTTTTCATTTTTTGTAATAAACTCCCAATTTCGATGTCTAAAAGGTTGTAATTTGATCGAATTATGATTGAAAAAGAACGACAATTTGAAAATTTGGTGAGGGAGCACAAACGCACTATCTACACTGTGTGTTACATGTTCTCGAAGAACTCCGCAGAGGTCGACGACCTCTTCCAGGAAATCCTCATCAGGCTGTGGAAAGGTTTCGACAGTTTCGAGGAGCGCAGCAGCGTAAGGACATGGATTTACCGTGTGGCACTCAACGCCGCCATCAACAACGACAAAAAGGAACGCCACCGTGTGCAAACTGTTCCGCTGACCCTCGACATCGACCCTTACGAGGCCGACGACCCGTCGACGCAACAAATCCGACAGCTCTACGACCGCATCAACCAGCTTGATCTGATCGACCGAAGTCTGATACTCCTGTGGCTCGAAGGCGTCACCTACGAGGAAATCGGGGCGATTATCGGCATCACGCCGAGCAACGTGGGAGTGAGGCTGCTCCGCATCAAAGACAAATTGGTAAAAATGTCTAACAAAAAATGAAAAAGGAGATTTATCATGGAAAACAACAATCTTAACGAACTCGAACAGCTTAAAGCCCAATACGAAACGCTGAAACAGCAATTCGACCAGCAGGAAATCGTCAACAAACGACTGATGAAGTCGGCAATCCAAACCAACGTCGACTTCTTTGAGAGAAATAGAAAGGTGGCGATGTTTGTCTATCCGATTATTGCGGTGCTGATGTATATTTATTTAGAAGTTCTGGGATTTCGCACTTCTGCAATTATCTTGGTCATTTTGATGGCGATAGCCACATTTGTAGAACTCTGGCTTACACGCAACACACGCCAGCATGTGGTGGAAAACTCTGATTTGCTTACGCTTTCCCAAAACATGCAGAAACTGAAGATTGGTTACTCAATCTATATTGTCATCTGGCTGTTTGTATGCTTTGTGCTTGGCGCCGTGTTCACATTCAAATATGAGACCAATCAGGATATCAGTCTTACGAATGCGATGTGGGTACTTTGTTTTATGGGCTTGCTGTTGATAGTGTTCGGCATTGTGGCTTACCGCAATTTTTTAGGACATTGCAACAACATCATCCGACAGATTGATGCCATTGAAGGACGTCCTACAACCAAGAAAAACATGACATTCTGGTACTTTATGGGCTCATTGACAGCACTTATCGTTGTCGGACTACTGATCTTTTATCAATTATTGAAACCTACCGTTTACACTCGTGCTGAGAATGACATGAATACTGCGGGAACGCTGGAATTTAAGGTGCTGGATGTCGATACTATGGTCTTCGATAATGATGGAAAACCTATCATTAATACGATCTCATTCAACTATCGCAAAAAAGGAGAGTCAACGCCAATCATAGTGCAGATGACTTCGGAAGCAGATCTGGAATGGTATCAGTTTACTTCAAAGGCTAAAGGTCATAATATTGGCCTCTTCCTTGACGGTGAGTTGGTTCAGAAATATTACATCCAGAATGCTATCGACAACGGTCATTTCTACCTCAACTCCAATCCTGATTGGAGTAAAAAAGAAGTTGAAGATTTCTGCAAGCGGTTGATAAAGAATTAAAAAGAATTATCCTTTAACCATCTTTGAAGGAATCAATTTATCAACAATAACGTCATCGCCATCAATATGGAAGATGACGTTCCATTTTTTATTTTTAGTGATATAACGTTTCGCTTTTGGATGATACTTTTTTGCAGTTTTCCATTGCGAATAATTGATAATACCAGCTAAATAACTCAATGTCTCAATTTCGCTAATCAATTGATTTTTATAGCGAATGGCGTGTTCTGGTGTGCTGATTGAAATAATAAATCAGATATTTCTTCGATTTCAGCTAATATGGTTTTTGATACTGATACGTTGTAATACTTCATATTTTCTTTAAAATGGTTTCCTCCAGTCGGTCACTGAATTCATCCAAAGAGATGTAGCCTTCCGGAGCCTGTGGATAAACTTTGGTTTTGGTGTTGACAGGTTTCGTCATTTTGTTGTCAATTATTCGTAAAGCTCTCATAACAATTGTTTTAAATACATCTGCAAAGATACAAAATGTTTTGTTTTGTGCAGTCAGTTTAAGAAAATTTTTATTTTTGCACCATCAAAACTTAATCGATGAAAACAAAAGTATTTATTCCATTATTATTGCTATTTATATTAGCAACAATGTGTTTTTCGTGTTCCGGACAGAATGGAATTTCGAAAGAAGAGAAAGCTCAGATTCAGGAAGTTATTGAAAATCATGACAAAACCCTGATTTACATCTGGAGCGAAAGTTGTGGAGCTAGCAAAAACATGTTCAAAACAAACATCAAGCCTTATCTTGAAGGTCTTGAGAAGAATGAAGTTGGAATCGTCATCATTTATTATGGAAAAGAGGAGGATGTTGCCAATTTAAAATCAGATAACCGACTGATAATAAGTAGTAATTTGCCTGCTGCATTTGGCAAAATGAATGCTGATTCCAATCCTTATCGATAAAGACGGTTTTGTGCTGAACTACGACGCTCAAAGCAATTATTACAGCTATTTTGAGATATTCCAAGCAGCGAAATAATAGGATTTTACCCCAACTATTTAGGGTTTTAGGAATTGACACAAGAGGTTTAAAATTGTAATTTTGCATCGTTAAAACTTCATTCTATGAAAAAACTTTCATTCCTATATGTCATATTAGTCCTATTGGTCCAATACGTCCTAACACCAATAACAGCATCCGCTCAAAACGATAACACGCTGAATATCAATCTCATCGTCTCCGACACCACAGGCAAAACCCTAAAAGATGTCGCCATTTACAACTCCAAACAAAACCTTATCGGAATAACCAACAATTTCGGAAAAACCACTATTTCGGCGCATATTGGTGATGCAATTGTCTTTTCTCACATCAGCTACGATCAGAAAACAATAAAATTTCCGTTGATAACATTTTTGACAAAACCGAGAACGAATGTTTCATGCTTGTTGATTTAACTCCGAAAGTGAATCTTCTGCCTGAAGCCGAAATTGTTGAAAATGTGCCGCATTTGGCATATGGCAACAAGCAAGCTTGGGTCTCCGATTACAAGGTGAATGATGCAGGAATGTATCTCATTCTTGACAACAATTCCGAGCATTCGCTGGTATTTCTTAGCTATGAGCAGGATACTCTCGCAAAGGCTACAATCAACAAAAAATATGATTATCTTTACGAAGACGCTTTCGGAAATATACATCTTCTTGGCTTGGATTCGGTTTATCAGACTTATTACGACGGCGAGAAACTGAATATGCTTTATCCTGTTGATATTCAGACTTTTAAGCAAAAACTGATGCCAGTTCAGGTCATTACCGACAGCTTGCTGATTTTGCAACAATACGCTTCGATGTGGCAGGAGATTTTTTACATTAGCGTTAACCGCAACAATAAGGAAACCAAGACTTTAATCGATTGTTACGGTCCGACAAGAGAGTGGGGAAGGTACTTTTATAGAGATATGATGAAAGACGGACTGATTGACAGGATGGAGATGGAGAATCCGATGTTTCCAAAAGTTATGGAAATGCTTGGTGTTCAGTCGAATAGCGCTTCAGGAGAGCCTTATGCTGACAATGGAGTTGATGAACTTACCAGAATGAACGATTATGTTGATATTAATAACAGCCAACGTGCAAGATATGTTGTAAATCCTATTTATTGTCCGATAGCGTTTTTCAATGACACTATTTATGTCTTTAATTTTGAGAACGACAGGCTTTACAAATTCACGGAAAACGGGACTTGGGTCTCGGTTTGCGACCTGACTTTTCACCGTACGACTTATCGTAAAAACAGCCGTATTGGGAACACTTGGGATAAAAAACTCATCATCGACAAAGCACTCGGCAAGTGTTACGCCCAATTTACGAAAGACGGCCTTGTTACCTTGAAAGAGGTTGATTTACAAACGGGTACGATAAAGAAAGAGATAAAATTAACCCATCATTATTACCCGGAAAACATACAAGTTCACGGCGGTACGGTTTATTACAAATTTATTGATGTCCGACAAGTTAATGGCCGCGACTGCCGAAGCTTATATAAAATGAAGTTGAAATAGCAGTTTTAAGAATATGCAAAACTCAGTCTGGATAATTTCTTCGAAATCACCGCAAGGCCTGATTTTTTGCAAATTCTTAAAACGTTATATTAAAAAATAATTATCTTTGCCATGTGAAAAAGCTCCACCTCATATTGTTAATTCTGATTTCAGTGATGATTTTTGCCCGTTGCACAAGTCATAGAAAACCGTTAGACGCTGAAAAACAATACAAAATATCTCCTGAGCTCCTTCACATCGACAGCCTCATGTGGCTGCAACCTGACAGCGCCACCAAGGAATTGTCGAGATTTTGGGCGAACTACAACATTGACAGCACCGATACATTTAATAAACATTATTTCAATTTACTCGTTTCGGAAATACGCTATAAGAACGGAATCCCACAAAACAGAGAGCGTCTGTTAAAGGCGGTCAATTATTTCGACACTACCGATTCTTGGCTTTCGGCTCGCGCCCATTACATGAACGGTGTGGGGTTTAAAGCAGAAGACAGTGTTGTAGAGGCTTTGTATGAATATCTGCACGTTTTGGATATCGTGGACGAGCATATTCCAACACCGCCACATCCCCGTTTCATGATGCTGATTCATTACCGTTTGGGTGACTTGTTTTCTGACCAGTATATGCAGGAACCAGCTATCGTTTGTTATGAAAATGCATTAAGATACAATGATTATGGCGAAACCAACCCATTGACTCGTTCTTATTTGCTTCAGGATATTGGTTTTCAATACGACAAACTGCAAAAGTATGACACCGCCCGATATTATTATAATGAAGCCCTACGTTTTTTGCCTGACACGACAGATGTGTTATACCCCAAAGTACTATTTTATCTTGCGATGCTTGACTGCACATCAGGCTCTGACTTTGAACACGGAATAGTTGAATTGAAACGACTGGCTTCGCAATGTTCGGAGTCGAATCGCGATTGGCGATATGTCAACATTGGGTTGATTTATCAGGAAGCCGGACCTGTCGATTCTGCTTTGGTGTATTTTCAAAAAGCATTTGACACTGGCATTAATGATGCTATGAAATCCTTTGTGGCTGAGTTTATTTATGAGATTTATGAGAATCAAGGCGACACGCTCAAAATGACTGAATTTGCCAAATATCTCATCGAAAAACCCTCAAACGAACGTGTCAGCATGGCTCGCGTCTCAACGCTAAATTCTATGTTTCAGGATTATCAGACTCGTCATCAGGAAAGACTGCAACATCAAAACAGGAAAATGGCAATTATCTATGTTTCAATAGCTTTTGTAATAGTTTTATTGATGGTTTTTGTAATTGTAAAATTGAGAAACAAGAAGAAAGCCATTGAAAATCAAAAGCTTCAAGAGGAAAAAGAACGTTTGCTAAAAGGTTTTGAAGACAGCAAACATCAGCAGTTTGAAACTTTGCAGAAACGGGTGAAATCAATCTTCAAAGAAAAGAGTAATAATTCATTACCATTGATTATCAATGAGTTTAAGTTAGTTTATATAGATTTTCTGAATAAGATCTATTTAGCTTATCCGAATCTTTCCGAAACCGAAAAGAATATCTTGATTTTGACTTTGTTAAACTTCCGCATCAAAGAAGAAGCCATAATCCTGAATTTGAGCGAAAACACAGTGATGAAATACCGCTCCAACCTCAAAAAGAAAGTCGATTTCGACCTGATTTCATCCCAAATTAGATAAAAAATCTGTATATCTTATTTTGTTAAAATATTGATTATCATTAAGTTGATCTGATTTGCCGCCAACAAAAATCTGTATTTCATCTTGCCTCTTGTTTTTCTGGCAATTTTTTGTTATAATTTTGAAGTGGTAAAACACTATCCCATGAAAACAAGATTATCAATCCTATTCGTCTTATTGGCCTTATTAGCCCTATCATCGTGTTGCGACAAAACCCCCATCGAATCTCGCCTTGCTGACAAATTCACCGCCTACAATAAGCCATCTGAAAGCTTTGAATCATTGGCAAATCTTACTAAAGACAAACAAATCATCATCCTCGGTGAATGCGGTCATGGCGACGGCCGTACTTTTGAAATAAAATCGGAAATTGTCAGATATTTGGATTCTATTGGCGATTACACCTTAATTCTTGAAGGAATGAATCCCTTTGACGGCGCAATTCTGAATGAAGAACTGCCAGTGCTGATAATTAACACTTCGTGGCTGAATGTTGGTAGTTCATGGAATCCTTTGTGGAGTCACACGGAAGAAGCATCTAAACTGGTTGATGCGATGAACAAACACCAAATCGATTTTTACGGCATGGATGTCAATCCATCATACTGCAATTATTTCCAGATAGCATATCTGAAAAATCTGTTTTATTCAGATTCGACAATGAAACAGAATCTTTTTGATTATAACTGGAACAAATTGCTTGATATTGATAGGGAAATGCCTCAATACAACGATCCTGTCATTCAAGATATTGATTATCAATATTATGACAGTTCGTTGCTGGCAATGAAAGATAAGCTGAACAATGAAAATGTCTCATTCAACAAAGATGCCGTTTTGCTATTGATTGACAATATGTTGTCGTTCTCAAATCTGGCAAAATGCGGATTTTCTAACACCTGCGATTCATGTATCAACTGTGGCAATACGATTCGCGACCGACAAATGGCAGACAATGTTGCGTGGTATCTAAATCATCATCCAGAAAAGAAAGTGATAATCTGGGCAGCTAATTTCCATGGGGCGAAGGCTATTTCACAGATAAAATACGGCAAGGAACCGAATCCCGACTTGTATGACAGATACACTTTGTTGGGCGAGCATCTTGCAAATATGTTCCCGAATCAGATTTATTCCGTCGCCTTCACATCCGGTGGCGGTGAAGTGGGGTATTTTTATCAAGACGAAAGCTATCCTATTCAGCCTGATTCAACCTCGGTGGAATTTGCCCTGCGGCAACGTGGCATCAACTATGGCTTTCTTGATTTTGGCAGTCATCACGAGTTTGAAGATGTGCCGTTCCACAGCATTCTTCTCGGCTATCACAATAAAATCGGCAAATGGGCGAAGTCGTTCGATGCGATATTTTACATCAGAGAGCAACATCGGGCGACACAAGTAATTGAACAATGAAAAATTCAATTATAACTCTCATTTTTTCCCTGCTGTGCGGCATAACAATGTCCGCGCAGCAGGATACATGTGCAAAAGCTATAACGCTCGACGCTGTTTATGTCACCGCCGAAAAAGTAACCTATTTCCGTAGCAAACCAAATTTCGTGATGCTCGATTTCGAGGTTAATGACAACAAATTCTTCATCCTGCAAAAGAAATTTGGCATAAACACTGATTATCGCGTTCTAATTACCGATTTGTTTTATGAGCCAATTGACACTATATTTTTACCGAAACATATTGAGCCAGAGCATATTATCCTCGATTGCATGAATCACTGCCAGATAATGGGCCAGGACTCGGTTTATCAGATCGTTGAAATTGAAAATGATTTTATTATCGACTTTCCAAATGAAAAACAATATTACAAAACAGTCATGGACAATGTCCTTTTCATTACCGATAAATATTTGTATCTCAATGAATTAAAACTTGATGGATATGTTTCGAGATTTTACAGAATCAATTTGTCAACCAAGAAAAAGGAGGATTTGTTTTTTAGTGACGACTCAAAATCGTTTCGTGAAGTTCAGCGAGAACTTAAGTGGCATGAAGCACATATGCATGTTGTTGATAATATTTGTCACAGCCCGTCTGTCGAGGATTGGGAAGTTTTTATAAAAAATGCGTGGTATCACACAAAAAACTGTTATCTTGCGAAAGTGGCTGATACTCTTTACTATTTCGATCATCTTAACTGCAGAATTGAGGCTTATGATGAGACTATGAATCTGCTTAATAGTTGCGAAATATCTTATCCTGAAAGACAAAACTATTGGCGTCACACCATCTATCAAGATCGCGCCTGGGGCACTTTCTACACCATCTTCGGCACCACTTTGAACGAAATCGACATCAAAATCGGCAAAACAATCCCCAGAATCAACGCTAATAACTATCTAAGCCAAAAGATGATCATCTATAAAGGAAATCTTTATTCTCTGAAAAAGCGCAGAGATTCTGGCAATACCGAAATATCATTTATTGAAAAAACAAAACTTTATTAATATGGAGAAGGTAATTATGAAAGTCATCCTATTTGTCACATTAGCCCTATTTGTCCTATCACCAATTTCTGCGTCATCTCAGGAAAATATCGCCTTCAGTCGCTCCCTTCCCGAAGCCACAATCACCGCCAAAAACATCCCTCACATTGCCTATAATAATAAGGTTGTCAGCATTGCCGATTTCGAAATCAACGACATGGGAATTTACATCCTCGCACATCGCATCAGGAACTACTCTCTGCTGCATCTCTCGTTTGATTTTGACACCATAGCTGAAATAAATCTGCCTAGAAAATTCGATAAGCTTTATAAAGATGTTTACAATCAGATTCATGTGGTCAGCCAAGACTCTGTTTACTGGGTCGGCACCATGAAACGAGGCGACGAAATCGCTGGCATTGCATTGATGATGGGCATCCGGAAAGACCAGTTCGACTACATTCACAAACACGTTTCAGCCGCCACCGATAAGGTGATAATCACACATTTATATGCCAACGGAAACCAGGAACTCTATTATTTCGATATCGGAGGTTGCGACGGAAAAGTTGATACAACTCTTCTCGAGCACATTCGTTGGGAAGAGGGATGTGACTTGATGTTCAACATCCGCATGTTCGGTCCAATGGGACTGAAAGGGGAGGCGCAGTCGCTTTTCTTGAAGCCCATTTACGATCCTGTTTTCAATATGAACAACGAGATTTTCGTGTTCAATTTCGAAGACAATATCATCAATCTTTACGACAACTGCGCTCGAAAAATCAACTCATTTCCGCTCACATTCCACAAACGCAAAAGTTGGGGCAATAAAATCCGTTTGGTCGACGGCTGGAACAAAAAAGTGCTTATGGACGCCCAAAACAATGCATTCTACGCTGTTTTTTTAAGCGATGGCATTACTACTCTAAAGAAAATCGACATCGCTACAGGAACAGCTGAAACCACTGCTGTTTTCGGAGGGTTCCCATTTATCGACGACAAACTCAAAATATATGATGGCAAAGCATATTTCCTTTACGCCAATGATGTCTCAAGAAACAAAAGACTATACGAAGTTGTGATAGAATAGCTTTAATTTTGAAAAATTAACAACCTATAACATAACTCTCATTTTTTATTTCCCCAATTTTCCCATAATCCCCCAATTCCTCCAGTGGGGAAATCATTATTAAAACCGCGGCTTGATGGTATCTGCTCAAAACAATGTTTCGTCTTTTGGTTCCTGCATCAACACCGTGTTCCCGTTCCAATTGTGAGTGTGTAGGCGGGAAAGATAATCTAAAAATATATAATGGGAAGGCATATTCTGAAAGCCACACCAAACATTTTAGGAATTTTATTATTCATTTTAGGGTTTTAGGTATTGACATAAAACTATTATTGTTATAATTTTGCCAAATCAAACTTAATCTCATGAAAAGACTTATACTTTTTTTGGTTTATTTAGTCATATTAATCCTATCGCATTATAGCGCTTCCGCGCAAAACAATGTAATTAAAGGCCTTGTGATTGATGAGCGCAACAAACCTGTTCGCGATGTGGGCATTTACTCTATCGACTCGACTTTTTTAACCCTCACCAATGGCGACGGACAGTTTACGCTGACCAAATCGCACCCCGGCGATACTATATATACCCGCCATCTTTCGTTTACGAGTGCCACTTATATCATTGATTCTCTTGATCTTAATAAGAGAATTGTCTTGAAAGTGAAATTCGACGAGAAGTCATTGCCCGAGGTGGAGATTTACGGTAGCGCGCCTCATGTCGCTTATAATAATAAGGTGGTCAGCGTGATGGATTTCGAAATCAACGAGAAGGGTATCTATCTCCTTGCGCGCCGCCGCCGTAACAACTCTTTGCTGCATCTTAACTTCGCCTGCGACACCCTCACAGAGCTGAAAGTCAGTCCGGATTATTACAATATCTACAAAGACGTTTATGGCGAGATGCAACTCGTTTCGGATGAGGATGTATGGCAGATTGGGCATAAAACCGTGAGAGACTACGTCTTCGAAATGGAACTGATGTATCGCACTCCGACCAGCCGTTTTGTCAGTCTTTTCAAGAATATAGCGTGCGCCACCGACAGCCTGATCATAGGCGGACGATATGTCTTCTTCGGACAAGAGATTTATTATTATTACTTCAATATCGGCGGCGACCAGCAAGCTCACGAGCTGCATCACTGCGTCAACGAAGAGAACCGTGATCTGATGATAAACCTGCTCAACCCTCGATTTGGCACGTTTTACCGCTCGGCCGGATTTTTGGATCCTAAACCTACTTACGACCCGGTTTTTGCCTACGACAATAAGGTTTATCTTTTCTCTTTTGATGATGATAAGACATTCGTATACAATAACTTAGGAGATATTGTCGCAGAATATCCTCTCACCTTCCACAAATATCGTCATTGGCGTGGCGACATGCGCGTCATCAAGAAATGGGACAAGAAAGTGATTATGGATTGGGCAACCGGCAAATTCTACACCACCTTCACCGAC
Source organism: uncultured Bacteroidia bacterium (assembly GCA_902774295.1). Classification (GTDB taxonomy): domain Bacteria; phylum Bacteroidota; class Bacteroidia; order Bacteroidales; family F082; genus Limimorpha. The sequence goes on from CACYHP010000005.1 coordinate 121,077, forward strand.
GGTGGCGTGACAACCATCAAACGCATCAATCTTGAAACCGGTACCGCCGAAAATGTATACACAATCAGCGGCTTCGCTTTCGTCGAAAACCTCAGGATTTACAACGGGAAAGCGTATTTCTTGTATAAAAATGACAATACAAGAAACAACAGACTGTTTGAGGTGGCGATAGAGTAGGGGGCGCTACTCATCCACGTTCCATTCCTGTACCGAAACGCAGACTCCTATATATTTTTCAGGATATTCTTTCACAAATTTTCTGTCTTGTAATTTGTGCGAAACGCTCAGGCGGAACCATTTGTCGTTGTATTTATATAGGCAGGCGAAATAGGCGTACGATTTATCTGTCGTCGGGGCTTCCAGTATTTCCTCTCCGATACGAGTGTCGCCTAATGATCCGGATTTGTAGACATGACCATCGGTGGCAGCATTTTTGGCTGCTTCATAAATCTGTTGCAGATATGCCGTTAACGTCTCAGGAGACACTACTTTCGTTGTGGTACCCGTATAGAAGATCACTTCGTCTTTCATAGGACGTTCTTCTGAACGCGTATTGGTCTTTTGTTCACTGATTTCAATAGCAAACGAAGGTACGAGCTTGTTGCTATCAAGTCCTGCAAATGCGAATTTGTCGCCTAAGTCGAGGTCGTTGCCGCCTAAAAACGACATAGCCCATAAAGCAATAAATGATAAGATTTTAAGCATAATTCTAAGTTTTAAATTTTTCCTAATACTTTGCAAAAATACATATTAAAACTAACAATTCAAAAAAAATTGTAAAAAGATATCACTTCGGTGTTGAAAATATTATCATAAACTGGGTAAACTAATGAAAAAGATTATTATCTTTGCAAATTACAAAAGGATAATAATTAAAACATCATATCATGAAAAGAAATAAAATCGTTGCCGGCAATTGGAAAATGAACCTCGATTTCGAGGAAGCCCAATGCCTTATTGAAGATCTTGAAAAACTTCTCGACGAGAAACAACCGTCATGCGAAGTGATAATATGCCCTCCGTTCCCATACCTCGAACTCGCTACCGACGAAGCTTCGGAGCATGAGCTGTTTGAAGTGGGTGCACAGAACTTATCTGCTTGGGACTCAGGAGCTTACACTGGCGAGGTGTCGGCTAAGATGCTCGACTCAATAGGCGTGAGCTGCTGCATAATCGGCCACAGCGAGCGCAGAAAATACTTCGGCGAAGACAACAAAACGCTTGCCGCGAAGGTCAACCAGGCTCTCAAATATGAAATCGTCCCGATTTTCTGCGTGGGCGAAGTCCTCGAAGAACGCGAAGCAAACAAACATTTCGACGTGATTCGCAAACAAGTGGAGGAGGGGCTGTTCCATCTCGACATCGCTGATATTGAGAACGTTATCATCGCCTACGAACCAGTGTGGGCTATCGGAACGGGCAAGACAGCGACTCCGGCACAGGCTCAGGAAGTGCACGCCTTCATCCGCAAACTCGTGCAAGAGAAATATGGCGACGACATCGCAAGCCAGATTCATATCCTCTACGGTGGCAGCTGCAACGCAAAAAACGCCTCTGAACTCTTTGCCCAGCCTGACGTCGACGGCGGCCTCATCGGTGGTGCATCACTCAAGGCTGAAGATTTTGTGAGTATCTGCGAACAGGCTTCTAAGTAATTGAAAATGAATTATATCGCTTACACTTTTTCGAATCCTCAGAACGAGGCGCTGAAAGATATGTTCGCCGAACTGCTCGGCAATATCGGCTTCGACAGCTTCATGGATGTCGACGACGGCTTCACCGCCTATTGCGCTGAAAACGCATTCAACAAAGAAGCACTCGATGGCCTGCTTTCTCTAGAACAACTGTCTGACGTTCAGATACTTAAAAAGGAAATCATTCCCGACCAGGATTGGAACGCCAAATGGGAGTCGTCGTACGAGCCAGTCATCATTGATGAGACATGCCGCATCCGCGCACCTTTCCACGAAGCCGACAGCAGCTACAGATACGACCTCTGTATCGAGCCGAAGATGTCGTTCGGTACCGCGCATCACGAGACGACGGCGCAGATCATAAAGCTCATGCTTACCGAGGATTTCAAAGGCAAAGACGTGCTCGACATGGGCTCGGGAACTGGCGTATTGGCTATCCTGGCAAAGAAACTCGGTTCAGCGAAAACCGTTGCCATCGACAACGACGAATGGGCTTACCGCAACGCTCTCGACAACGTGAAACTCAACGATGAGAATGAAATCGTTGTTGAACTTGGCGATGCTAACTCGTTGAATAACAGACAATTTGATATAATTATTGCAAACATCAACCGCAACATCCTTTTGCGCGACATGCACGAATATGTCAAATGTCTGAAACGCGGTGGCAAAATATTCTTCAGCGGTTTCTATGAGGCTGATTTACAGTTGATTAGAAACGAGGCGGAGCGTCTCGGCTTGACTTATTTGAATCATATCAAGAAGAACGAGTGGACCGCGGCGGTTTTTATTAATAAATAAAAAAATATTAAAAAATAGGCTGTAATTCAAGAAAAAGTTGTAATTTAGCAGTCCGAAAAAATTATTGGAGTTATGAAGTTTATTCTTTCGAGCTTAAAGCTTTTAAAAGCAATCCAGGCACTCAGTGGTGTCATAAATTCAAGCAACACATTGCCGATTTTGGATGATTTTCTCTTCGACATCAACGATGACGAACTCAAAATCACGGCATCTGACCTTGAGACCACGATGACCGTCGCCATCAAGCCTGACATGGTGGAAGGCAAGGGACAGGTCACCATTCCGGCACGTCTGCTTATCGACGTGATGAAGAATTTCCCGGACATCCCGGTGTCATTTAATATTGACGAAGCAACTCTCGCTATCGAAATCACGACAGGCGAGGGACGTTATAAAATGGTCGGCCATAAGAGCGACGAATTCCCGCAGGTTCCAGTCATTGCTGAGCCTTCAGTGTGGGATATCCCGGCCGACGTGCTCGCTTGCGGCTTCGAGAAGACTATCTTCGCGACAGGCAACGACGAGATTCGCCCAATCATGACAGGCGTATATATGGCGATGAGCGACACATGCCTCACTTTTGTGGCAACCGACGCCCACAAGCTCGTGCGTTACAGAAGGATGGACGTGAAGTCAGATACAGCAGCATCGTTCATCGTGCCTAAGAAGCCTATCAACCAGCTGAAGAACATCCTCGCTGGCCGCGCTGACGAGCCGGTGCATGTCGAGTTCAACAACACCAACGCATCATTCACTTTCGGCGAATACAAGCTGATATGCCGCCTCATCGAAGGCCGTTATCCTAACTACGAGGCAGTCATCCCGACGACAAATCCTAACAAGCTTATCGTCGACCGTCAGCTGCTTAACGCTGCAATCAAGCGTGTGGCTATCTTCTCAAGCAAAGCGACACACCAGATCCGTTTCAAGATCAACGGTCAGGAACTCGTGCTTACAGCTGAAGACCTCGACTACTCGAACGAAGCTAAGGAACGCCTCACATGCAACTATTCAGGCGAAGACATGGAAATCGGCTTCAGCTCGAAGTTCTTCCAGGAGATGCTCGCAAACCTCAGCCAGAATGAGATTCAACTTGAGATGTCGGCACCAAACCGAGCCGGAATCATCACCCCGGTCGATAACCAAAACGCCGACGAGGACATCCTCATGCTACTGATGCCAGTGATGCTTAACTAAAAAAAAGACCGAGTTTAACTCGGTCTTTTTTTTATTGCTCTTTAACAGAAATCGTCGCCGTTCCAGTAATCGTAATCGGTATTTCCATGCCTTGCTCTGATACCGTCGCCGACATGCTATTCTCGAGTGTGCATGTCATTACGATGCCTGTATGTGCATTGATTGACGCTGTGCCGTTGTATGTGCCGGAAATCTCTTTGGCGTCAATGGTACCGGTGAAACTGACATCGACACTTTTCTTTGATATGGCTGTAACAGTGTATATCATATTAACGCTGACATCAAAATCGCCGATTTCCTGAGTCTTTAAAAAAGTCCATTGGCTTCCGACGCTTAATTCTTCTTCAGGAAGCTCAATAATCACATTGCTTAACTGACTCATATCATTGTCATCAGCCTCTGTAAGATGACCCAATGCATCATAAGTCACATCGGTAGGCTTTTTGATGATGGCGTCAAACTCTTGTGCCTGGTCTGCTATCATCGGGCTATTGCTTTGAGGATTTTCAGAGTCATAATTGAGAGTCATGCCCATGGTTGTAACGGCCATTTTTATAGCGTCGATCTGAGTGCTAAGAGTAATGCTATTATTCGAAACCTCTTTAGCGCTAAAACTCTGTTTCATATCCATTTTTTGAATGGAATTCATCGCATGACCTTGAATCTTCATGGTCGTTGTTTGATTTGTCTTGGAATCAATAACATAAGTCTTGCCCTTTGTAGGATTAAGTCTTAATGTGATTCCTTTGCCTGCCGTAAATGATAATGTTGTCAACGCAACAAGCATCAATACTATCGGAATAATTACTTTTTTCATATTATTAAGATTAGGTTGTTTTTATAAAAAATGTAGAGACGTCATATTATGACGTCTCTACTGATTTAAATCGTTTAAAGTTGTGGACCGGCCTTCACCAAAGCCTTGCCAGCGTCATTTGTGGTGAACTTGGCGAAGTTCTTGATGAATCTGCCAGAGAGGTCTTCAGCTTTCTTGTTCCAATCCTCAACATTGGCGTAGGTGTCGCGTGGATCCAAAATCTTCGGGTCAACGCCTGGCAATGCTGTAGGAACCTCGAAGTCGAAATATGGAATCTTCTTGGTTGGAGCCTTTTCGATTGAGCCGTCCAAGATGGCGTCGATGATGCCACGTGTGTCGCGGATCGAGATACGCTTGCCGGTGCCGTTCCATCCTGTGTTCACGAGGTAAGCCTTGGCGTGGCTCTGTTCCATACGTTTCACGAGCTCCTCAGCATATTTTGTAGGATGCAGCTCGAGGAATGCCTGGCCGAAGCATGCGCTGAATGTCGGGGTAGGCTCGGTGATGCCGCGTTCTGTACCTGCCAGTTTTGCGGTGAAACCGCTCAAGAAGTAGTATTTGCACTGGTCTGGAGTCAAAATTGAGACTGGTGGCAACACTCCGAAAGCGTCGGCTGAAAGGAAGATCACGTTCTTTGCTGCAGGACCTGATGAAACCGGACGAACGTTCTTCACAATCTTCTCGATGTGCTCGATAGGATAGGAGACACGTGTGTTTTCGGTCACGCTCTTGTCTTTGAAGTCGATCTTGCCCTTTGTGTCAACGGTGACGTTTTCGAGCAATGCGTTACGTTTGATGGCGTTGTAGATGTCTGGCTCGCTCTCTTTGTCGAGGTTGATGACCTTTGCGTAGCAGCCGCCTTCGAAGTTGAACACGCCCTCGTCGTCCCAGCCGTGCTCGTCGTCACCGATAAGCAAACGTTTCGGGTCGGTTGAAAGGGTGGTCTTGCCTGTTCCTGACAGACCGAAGAAGATAGCGGTGTTTTCGCCCTTCATGTCAGTATTTGCTGAGCAGTGCATTGATGCGATGCCCTTCAACGGCAGGTAGTAGTTCATCATCGAGAACATACCTTTCTTCATCTCGCCACCGTACCATGTGTTCAAAATGACCTGCTCGCGCGATGTCACGTTGAATGCCACGCAGGTGTCGCTGTTCAGACCTAACTCTTTGTAATTCTCTACCTTAGCCTTCGAAGCTGTGTAAACAGTGAAGTTCGGTTTGAACTCTTTCAGCTCTTCCTCTGTTGGCTTGATGAACATATTAAGCACGAAGTGTGCCTGCCATGCCACCTCCATGATGAAACGCACAGCCATGCGGGTGTCTTTGTTGGCGCCGCAGAAAGCATCGACGACGTAAAGGTTCTTGCCTGAAAGCTGTTTCTTTGCAAGGTCTCTCACCTCATTCCACACTTTCTCGCTCATCTCGTGGTTGTCGTTGGGATAAACAGGGGTGTTCCACCACACGGTATCCTTTGAGTTCTTGTCCATGACGATGTATTTGTCCTTAGGCGAACGGCCTGTATAAATACCTGTCATCACGTTGACGGCCTTAAGCTCTGTCTCAACACCTTTCTCAAAACCTGTCAAAGCCGGGTTCATCTCGGCCTTGTATAGGTCTTCGTATGACGGATTATAATAAATTTCCTTGACATCCTTGATGCCGTAAGAGGCCAAAGCCTCTCTCAATTCGTTAATGTTTTTAGCCATATCTTTTGTATTGATGAATTAATCCTAAATAAAATGCAAAGTTCCAAATAATATTTCAAAAAAGCAACACTTTGAAAAAATAAATTTTTTTGACGTTTAAAACGGATAAAATGTGTAATTTTACGGCTCAAAATTTTAGAGATGACATATTTTTTATTCTATTTCATATTATATCCGCTTTCAATTTTGCCATTGGCGCTTCTTTATGTTATTTTTATACCTTTTTATATATTAATGGCATTTGTGATAAGGTATAGACGGAGGATTATCGACGATAATTTCGCGAAATCGTTTCCGGAATGGAGCAGGCGAGAGGTGAGGAGGGCGAGAAACAGGTATTATTGGCACTTCATGCAGCTTGCCGCCGAGATGCTCAAGATGTTGACGATGAGCCGTAAAAACGTGATGCGCCGTTATCATTGTTCGAATCCTGAGGTGGTGAACAAGTATTTCGACCAGGGCAAGAGCGTTGTCTTGATGTCGAGTCATCACAACAACTGGGAATGGATGGTTTTGAGTGTCGACATGCAGTTTAAGCACCATGGAATAGGAGTGGGGGCGCACAATACAAACAAGGTCTTTGAAAAACTAATCAACAGAGCCAGAACACGTTACGGTGACCAGGTGGTGTTCCACGACAACGTCCGCGAGGTGATGGCATACCATGAAGAAAACCACATCCCAGCCGCCTACATGATTCTCTCAGATCAGAATCCAAGCAACCCTGAGCGCTGCTATGTCACTGATTTTCTGCATCGTAAGACAGGTTTCATCCGCGGCTCTGAGGGTTTCGCGCGCAAATACAATCTCCCGGTTCTCTATTACGAAGTAATCAAGGAGCGCATCGGCAAATATCGTCTCGACGTCCACGAAATCTGCGAGAATCCCAACGACCTCTCTGAAGGCGCCATCATGCAGAAATACGTGGAATTACTGGAACAAACCATCAAAAACCACCCTTATTACTGGCTGTGGAGTCACAGAAGGTGGAAACATAAGTTTGAATAGATTTCGAACAATCATAAAACTTCCTGATAATAGAGTGAAACTTACATTGTTACAAGTAATAATCGTATTCGAACAAGGAAATAATTGTAGCAATTTCTATTTCAATCCCAGTTCTATTGTTATCGCAAATATAATCTGCTATTCAAAACTTTATTTAACATATTTTGAGTTTTTGACAATATCCGATATGTTATAAATATTGGATTCGCTTAATTCCTTTAGTGTGGTGGACACAACAACTTTAATAGTAGCTTTGGAATCTTTTTTAAGAAAAGAGGCAAACATTTCAATATTGCCTTGCGTTAGTTTGTATGCGACAGAATACTGTTGCCCATATTCAAGTTTTTGAGGAAAACTAATAGGTGTTACTGCATTTAACATTGTAAATGAATCATGTGATTCATCAATTGGGACAGATACCTTAAACAATGGTTGATAAAAATATCTAGTCTCGTTTTTTATATTTGTTACAGTTACATCTATCGCAATACCTTCAATTCTTCCCGTAGGTTTGTTAAAGTATGTTTCATACAAAACACCTAAACTTAAATCAATATTAGCCACAGCGTGACAATTGGGCGATGTCTGTTTTGAATTTTGTATTATATCAGCTGATGAATTATCATCAGAGATGGCATTTGCAATAATATGTAAAACTTTATCATAGTTGGAATCATCGGATATGTCATCACCGATTCTACTTTGTAATATACGAGGGAAAGCTGTCTCAAATGTTCCGGATCGTAGTATCGGGTAAAATTTGGTACTATCAATATTTGTCATCAATTCAGTACTAATAATTGAGCCCTCAAAAGCTGCTCCTTTTCCAGATTCTGATTTTAACTTATATTGAGGAGTCCCTATTATCAATACTTTATCTGCACATTCTAATCCACGTTCCATAAAGCGGGTTAGAGAACTTCCTTTTGGTTGATTTTGATCTAATAAAACTTCAAAATTCCCCAAGGTGTTCAGATCATCGGCAAATTTTTTTACCCAAGCTTTATGTTCTTCATTATCTTGAGAATATGCAATGAAAACAATTTTTTTCATACAATTTTATACTTATTTCTTATACATTTATCTTAAATACAATCGTTGTTTATACGTATAGAAGAGCTCGCACAATTCATGTAAATTATTCTGCATTACGAACAAGACGAACACTATAGGCACCTTCAACAGGGAACCATATATCAGCAGTAAGGCCCTTGTCTCCAAAAAACACGATGTATCTATATAATCCATCATACCAAGTTGCAGACCAGTAATAACCATGTGTACCGACACATACAATGGTTTGTTCTGACCGATATCCAGAAGCAGGCAAGAATACTGCACCATTTATCTCTACTCTATTCATCCAATCATTAAGTGATATTCGATTACAACTATAATCCTTGTTGGATTCATTAGGATTATTAAAATTATAAAAGGAACTCTTCCATTGATCTGGTAACAGAATCACTCCTCTAACTCCATTTACAATAGCTTTAACATATCTTAAACCGGAAGTTGTATTTCGTTTTTCAAAAACATATATCCACTCATCTTTGGTCATGGTATACCAATCGTTGTTTACATCGTTTGATATAGTATTGGTTCCCCATTCAATGAACGATGTGTAGTAAGCACTATTTTTTGATGTTTTTGTGGGATTATCGCCAGTCCCCCAGCCGAATAAGTCTATCCAACCATTATAGTTTTGAGAAATATTTTTGTTGTCTTCACCTATGTAATCCCATTGATGTTCGGCAAATCGCCAAATCTTTGTTACTGGATTATATTGAAGATTGCCTTTTGAAAATAATACTTTATCATTGCTGCTAACTGAAAAATTATACTTATCTGACATTATGTCGGATTCGCGCATTTCAGTTAAATATGAATTATTAACAAGTGTCATCTCATAACCACATTTTGGCTTCAAGTCAAAAGGAAGTGTAAACTCTATTGAACTGAAATCAGGATGAGAAATCTTTAAATAATCGGCATATTGTGCAGTTAGATATACCCAAACTTCACCGTCTTTATATTCCAACATAATGAAAGTGCCGGCGTTACCGCTGAATTTCAGTTCACGTCGATGCTTGTCGTTAATATTTTCAGTCCTAATTTTAATTACAGCAAACGGCAAATTATTGTCATCTGTTTGATAATTATCGTCAGGATTGATATTAACGAATCCTGGAACTTCTTTGAAAGAATCTGGCTTTACCTCAAGTTGGGCAAACAGAGGAATTGTCAGTATAAGTGTCCAAAATAGTAGTATGTATTTCTTCATACGGATGTTTTGATATAATTAAGCACTGCAAATATACTAATTCTTTTTTGAAATCCAAAACATATCCTGTAAATCTTGTTAATCCTGTCCAATAAAAAAAACGTAGAGACGTCACACTGTGGCGTCTCTACTAATGTCTAACGTCTAAAAACTAATGTCTAAAGACTATTTTGCTCTCTCAGCCTTAATTGCAGCCTGTGCAGCAGCCAGTCTTGCAACCGGCACGCGGAATGGTGAGCATGAAACATAGTTCAAACCTGCGCCGTAGAAGAACTCTACTGATGCCGGATCACCACCGTGCTCGCCGCAAACACCGCACTTGAGGTTGTTTCTTGTCGAACGTCCGCGTTCAACACCCAACTTCACCAGCTGGCCAACGCCTTCCTGATCCAATGTGTTGAATGGATCGGCAGGGATGATCTTCTGGTCGATGTATGCGTGAACGATTGAGTTGACGTCGTCGCGTGAGAAACCGAATGTCATCTGAGTCAAGTCGTTGGTACCGAATGAGAAGAACTGTGCAACTTCAGCGATCTTGTCAGCCACTAATGTTGCGCGTGGAATCTCGATCATTGTGCCGTACATGTACTCAATAGTGACTTTGTATTTCTTTTCAATCTCAGCCTTGACGCGTTCTGCGATAGCTTTCTGATTTTCAAGCTCTTTCACGTTGATTGTGAGAGGAACCATGATCTCGAGATGTGGATGTTTCTTCTCCTTCATCAACTGTGCTGTAGCCTCAAACAAAGCACGGAACTGTGTCTCTGAAATCTCTGGATAAACGATACCGAGACGAACGCCGCGGAGACCCATCATCGGGTTGACTTCCTTGAGCTCTTCGATACGTTTCTGGAGCTTCTTGAGAGTGATGTTGTACTCTGGATCTGCAGCAACAGCTTTCTGCTTGTCAAGTGTATGAGGCACGAACTCGTGTAATGGTGGGTCCATCAAACGGAAGGTGACAGGTTTGCCGTCCAAAACCTTCATTGTGGCCTTCACTGACTCGAGGATGTATGGCTCGAGTTCTGCCAAAGCTGCCTTACGTGCTTCTGTTGTGTCAGCAAGGATCATCTTACGGAGTTTAGCAAGAGGTTTCTCGCTGTTCTTGCCGTAGAACATGTGCTCGATACGGAACAAGCCGATACCTTCAGCGCCGAAGCTGACAGCTCTCTGTGCGTCGTCCGGGTTATCAGCGTTGGTGCGAACACCCATCTTACGATATTTGTCGACGAGCTTCATGAACTCCTGGAAACGTTTGTTCTCTGTAGCGTCGATGGTCTTAACTGAACCGTCGTACACATAACCCTTAGTTCCGTTGAGTGAAATGATGTCGCCTTCTTTGTATGTCTTTTCACCGATTTTCACAGTGCCTTCTTTCTCGTTGATATGGACAGCCTCGCAACCTACGATGCAGCATTTACCCCAGCCACGTGCAACCAAAGCTGCGTGTGAGGTCATACCGCCACGCTGTGTGAGGATACCGTCAGCAGCGCGCATACCTTCAACGTCCTCAGGGTTGGTCTCTTCACGGACGAGGATGTTAGCCTGCTTTGCGTTTCTGTATTCCATAGCTTTCTCGCTGCTCAATGCGATTCTACCGACCGCACCGCCAGGACCTGCCGGAAGACCGTGAGCCAAAACGCTCTTGTTCTTCTCGTCTTTAGCGTCGAGAATAGGGTGGAGGAGCTCGTCAATCTGGTTGACACCGAGTCTCATGACAGCTGTAGCCTCGTCGATTCTGCCTTCGTGAAGCATGTCGAGAGCCATGTTGACTGCTGCAACGCCAGTGCGTTTACCGACGCGGCACTGCAACATGTATAACTTACCGTCCTGAATTGTGAACTCGATATCGAGCATGTCTTTGTAGAAGTTCTCCAATGTTTCACGAACGTCGCACAGCTCTTTGTAAGTCTGTGGCATAAGCTCTTCCATTGAAGGCATCTTCTTGTTTTTCTCGTTCTTGGTGGCTTTGTTCAATGGGTTAGGAGTGCGGATACCAGCCACGACGTCCTCGCCCTGAGCGTTGATAAGCCATTCGCCGTAGAACTTGTTGTCACCTGTTGCAGGGTCACGTGTGAAAGCAACACCTGTTGCTGAGTTTTCACCCATGTTACCGAACACCATAGTCTGAACGTTGACAGCTGTTCCCCAATCCTCAGGAATACCTTCGATTCTTCTGTATGACACAGCCTTCTTGCCGTTCCAGCTCTTGAACACGGCTCTGATACCGCCTTCAAGCTGCATCTCTGCGTCATCCGGGAACTCTGTTCCGAGTTCTTTCTTGATAATCTTCTTGAAATCCTCAGCTAAAGCCTTGAGCTCAGCAGCTGTGATTTCTGTATCTGACTTGTAACCTTTCTTTGCCTTGAAAGCATCGAGTTTGTCATCCAAAATCTTACGGATGCCTTTACCCTTGACAGGCTCTCTGTCTTCAGCCTTCTCCATGACGACGTCAGCGTACATCATGATAAGACGGCGATATGAATCGTAAACGAAACGCTCGTTCTGTGTTTTAGCGATCAATCCAGGGATTGTCTTTGAGCAGAGACCAATATTCAAAACGGTGTCCATCATACCTGGCATTGACTGGCGCGCGCCTGAACGGCATGACACTAAAAGAGGATTCTTAGCATCACCGTATTTCATGCCCATGATTTTCTCCATATTCTTGATACCTGCATGAACCTCGTCCATCAAACCTGCTGGAAGCTGGCAGTTGTTAGCGTAATAAGCTGTGCAGCATTCAGTTGTGATTGTGAGACCTGCTGGAACTGGTAAACCTAACAGACACATCTCTGCTAAGTTTGCACCTTTACCGCCCAACAAATTCTTCATTGTTGAGTTACCCTCGGCTGTACGGTTGCCGAAAAGATAAACGTACTTGGTTTTTCCCATTTTTCTAAAATTATTTGTTGTTCTACTATATGATTTTCAATTTCAGCAAAAATTGCTCGTTTTTTGAAAAGCGCAAAATTAGTAAAAATTTGTTAATTTTCGTAAAATTTTTTTAACATTTTTTTGTATTTTTGTAAAAAATAGCAACAAGTAGAAATCAAGAGTAAAAATATGAATAATAACACTGATAATCAATCAAATAGAAGTTTTGGATGTCTGCCGAGTTTTCTTGGTTTTATAGTCGGTTTTTATGCCCTCGGACCTATCGGCGCTATTCTTGGCGCAGCTCTCGGCTCGATTTTAGGAAATAACTTCACAAAGAAAGACACTGCCTTCCTTGGCGATACCCCTCGTCAAAAGGATTTCTCTTCAAGTCTGCTCGTGCTTTCCGCCGCTGTGATGAAAGCCGATGGCACCGTGAAAAAGTCTGAGCTTGACTATGTCAAGCACTTTTTCTTGTCAAATTTTGGCCAGGAACAGGCAGAAAAATATATTCTAACTTTGCGTGAAATTTTGAAGCAGGATATCCAGGTAGCCGAAGTAAGCCAGCAAGTTGGCCGCTACATGGATTATTCATCACGCCTCCAGCTGCTTCATTATCTGTTTGGCATCGCTAACGCTGATGGTCAAGTGCATGAAACAGAAATCAATGTCATCGAGACGATTTCACGTTACATGGGCGTCTATACCTCTGATTTTGAATCAATTCAGGCGATGTTTGTCAAAAAAGTCGACGATGCATATACCATCCTCGGCATTGATTCTTCAGCTACAGATGATGAGGTGAAAAAAGCTTATCGCGAAATGGCAAAGAAAAACCATCCTGATAAAGTGGCATATCTCGGCGAAGATGTTCGCAAAGCTGCAGAAAAGAAATTCCAGGAAATCAACGACGCTTACGATAGAATCAAGAAACAGCGTGGAATGGTGTAACTACTTATACAAACGCCATTTTACTCCAAAAACGATCTTCGAATCCCTCATCGGGTAATGAGGTGTGGTAAAATATCTGTTGACCTTGGTTAAACTGTAGATATTGGTATATCCAACGTAAATGTTTGCGCGTTTCAATTTAATTGTCAGATAAAAATCCAAGAACGGATAGTTTCCGATTTTTACGTCATTCTGAAGATAGAATGTCCTCGTAGCAGGCATGTATGCATCAGCATAATATTCTGTGAAATAATTGAGGACAACGGCTGGCTGAATCAGCGAAATTCCTTTCACAAGATTGATGTTCCAGCCAAATTTCACCTTTCCATAATACAAAGGAAGATGTACAATATTATCATGATCAGTGACTTGCATTGATGCGAATGCGCCAATCTCGAAATATTTCACATTGATGGTAAGTTTCGCATAAGTCGATGTGATGTAAATGGTTCCAGTGTGTTGCACCGGCTTCGCGTTTTCACCGAAATAAATATAATGATCGATAGTTGTCTGCTTAATACCTAATGAGAACCAAGGAGTTTCATAGGCTCCTTGCAATTTCAAATATGTCGATGGACTGAAATCATTACTCCATCTGAAATTGTTTGAATAATAAGTCTCTTCAAACCAATCCGGTGATTGTCTTGAAAGATTCACATCAAACACTAAAGCACCAATATTTCTCTTGTAGGTGCCCAAAAACTGCTTCCACTGGCCGTTTAAAATGAAATCTCCCGCATGATAATCGCTCAAAATAAGCTCGCCTTTACCAGTAATTCTTGTCGATTTGAAAAGATTTATAATAATTCCGGCTTTTGCCCTGATATTCTGATACGCCACCTCACCAAATTGCTCTCCTGTCACAATCTCTTTGTATCCTTTATGACGAGTATAATTGTGCTCAGCTCCGAATGTCAGATATAATGGAATGTCGTTGTCGTATTTACCGTAACTTAATGAGTTCCAACTGATTTCATTCTTTATCGTATAAAAAGTCAGGCTGTCTAAAGTCATATCTGTATTCAAAACCGGATCATATTTTGAATAAAAATCCGACGTCGGGTCAGTATCTTTATAAAGATATCTATTCCGTTGATAATCAAACGAATAATTGATTCTACCGAGACCATTTTTTTTCTCTGTCTGGATATCAGAATTGCTTAAAATAAAGTACTGATTAACACCGAAGCCCGAGACCTTTATCAAATTGCTTGCGCCACTCAAATTAACCGGGATAACAGATTTATCGGTCTCAATCAGATCCACAAAAATAGAGTCGTGGGTTATACCGCCGTTTTCGTAAACATCGATTTTATTTGTGACATAATAACCATTCAGGCCATAACGTTCATCTTTGGTGTTCCAACGGAAAGTGCCAGCAAAATAAAGGTTTTGCGCATAGCTTCGCTGATAGACGGATGGAGCGTAATCGATATTAAAATTCAGTGAGACGAAAAATCTTGGCAAAAATTCTCTGCAGAAAAGAACATTTAAATGCTGTTCCTTTTTGCTTCCCATCATATAGCTTATCTCTGTAAATGGTTGATAAACAATAGGGTAGAGGACTTTTGATTTTGTAATGATGAATTTGTCGTAAGATATCAGATTATTGTTGAAGCCGATAGAAGTAGGGAAGTAGAACTCCAAATTGTTATGAGCATGTCCCGAGTTACTCAATTCCTGATAATATTCAAAAAGAGGATTTGTCGGGTCGTAAAATGAAGCTGAAAGGGTAGTGGTGTCCCAAACTTTTACATCTCCAAGCTGTTGATTATCAAGCTTGTCGTAAAAATATCTCACTAATGTAGAGTCAACTCTTGTGGAATCATTTTCATGTAAAAGGGTAGTGCTTGCCATCAAAAAATGGCTTGTCATTACACCTATTAATAATAATATGACCCTTAGAGTTTTCACGATGCAAAGATAAATATTTTAGTTTAAATATAAACAAAAAAAAAGGAGCCATTAGGGCTCCTTTATGGGGGTGGCGACGACCTACTTTCCCACAAGCTAATGCAGTATCATCGGCGCGACGGGGCTTAACTTCTCTGTTCGGAATGGGAAGAGGTGGACCTCCGT
>CACYHP010000006.1 GCA_902774295.1 uncultured Bacteroidia bacterium
TTACGCTGGGCTACAACGGCCCCATGGCAACCACGAATTTTAGTCTGGACGGCACTCATCTCAACGACAACAGTTTCACCATCAGCACTGATAATGCTGCGTTTGACGATGGTACCGCCACCATCAAATGGGATTTCCCAGGAAGAGGAACAGAGGGAGACCCCTACCAGATTTCTTCAGCCGCCGTTTGGGATTTCCTGGCAGACCAAGTCAATGGCGGCACAAATTATAGCGGCAAGTACTTTCAGCAGACGGGTGACTTTACAGTTTCTTCAAAAATAATTGGCTATCCGACGGATGACACACATTATGTAACGTTCAACGGTATTTACGACGGTAACGGATGTACTATTACCACTTCCATCAGCAAGTCTGACGAAAGATATGTGGCGCCATTTCATTGTATCGCCGATGCCACGATTAAGAATGTCATTGTGACTGGTAGCGTAACCGTATCGGGTAGTGCGAGCATCGAGCACAGGCGCCACCCTGCCGGATTGGTAGGTGTGACAGACGGAACCTGCATCTTGCAAAACTGCAGGGTGAGTGCTAACGTCAGCGGATGCGACTATATGGGCGGATTAATCGGACATACTCAGAATGCAAATATTACCATTACCGGCTGTGTCTATTCCGGCACATTGACCGCATCCGGCACGGAATATACCGGTGGTTTCATCGGTTGGGGCGGCGACAACGGAGGAAAGACCTATGCGCTTTCCAATAACCTTTTCACCGGTTCATATTCCGGCAGTGGTAAGTTTCATCCAGTCGGATTTCTTTACAATCCAGGCGGTAACACGAGAACCGTAACGAACACATATTATACGTCTGGACTTCAAAACGTAGGAGATAACGATGACAAATCTTTAGTACAAGGTTTAACGAACAAAGGCAAGTTTGCATATTCCATCACAGGCGGAACAGGCGTTACGGTATCCAATGCTGGAACACCAACTACTTATTATAACGTAAGCGATATCACCAGTTATGGTATCGGCATTAAGTACGGCGAAGTGCTTTATGGCGGTAATGGCGATGCGATAAACCTTAACCTCACTGCGACAAATCATGCTGGATATAGCGTATATGACCATAGTACAAATAACGGTTCTCTCACCGGAGATGATAATCCTTACACCCTCACCATGGCTGCTGCAAATGCCACTATCAATGTAAGATATTATACTATAAAGAGCATCACAGCCACTCCATCCGCTTCGGCGGCAAGCGGTTGGTATCTTATTGCATCGCCAATGAATGAAGCAATAAATCCGGTTAATGTCACAAATATGACCAATGTAAGCTACGACATCTTCCGTTTCAACCAAAGTGCTGAAATGGAATGGCAAAACTGGGGACAAACAGGTGCAAGTCACTATCATTTCGACCTTGAACCCGGCAGAGGCTATCTCTATGCGAATAGCAGCAATGTAACTCTTACCTTTATAGGAACGCCTTATAGCGGAACAGGAGAGTTCGCTTTGGAATACAGCACTTCTAATCCTGACACCAGAATGCGTGGCTGGAATCTCATCGGCAACCCATTTGGTGTGCAGGCGACCATCGACAAAGATTGTTATAAGATGAATGATGAAACACATACTGAAGTTATTCTTTGTAATAAACCTGCAACAGTTGACCCGATGGAAGGCGTTTTCGTGCAAGCTACGGCAGAGAATCAGTCTGTGACATTCTCAACTGGAGCTAAACGAGAAACCGCTGGCAGCGAAGATTGCATCGTCATCAACCTCAGTGGCAGCAAAGGCACTATCATCGACCGCGCAATAGTAAGTTTCGACAATGGTCGTACACTGCCGAAATTCCAAATAAAGGAAAACAGCACGAAACTTTATATACCTCAAAAAGGAACGGATTATGCTATTGCGTTCTCTTACAGAATTGGAGAATTGCCGCTGAACTTCAAACCGCAAGAGACCGGCGTTTACACCCTCGGCTTCAGCGGCGAGAATATGAATGGTGTCAGCCTCGTTGATGTGCTTGACAATGCAGAAATCGATCTTAGCGTAAACGATACGTACACATTCATCGGTTCTCCAAACGACCGTGAAGATAGGTTCAAACTGGTGTTCAGCTCACCGAAGGACTCTAATATCGAAATCTTTGCTTACCAAACCGGCAACGATATCGTTGTGAGCGGCGAAGGAGAATTACAGGTATTTGACGTTATGGGCCGCATGGTGATGCAACAGCGCATTGATGGCGTTCAGACCGTTGCAAAACCGCTGCAAACAGGAGTTTACATATTACGGTTAAATGAGAAGTCGCAGAAAATTGTTGTCAGATAAAATAGGAGGGAAGTAAGATGAAAAATTTATTATTAGCAATTGTATTTATTTTCACTTTCACTTTGGGAGCCAGCGCGCAATCTTATAATGACAGTTTTGTTGAATGGGCCGATTCAGATGTCAATAGGACTGCTGTCGATTGGGCAATAGTTTTTCCTATAACTCACTTCACTAACACCGACCAGAACGGATCGCCTCTGGGCAGCGGATTGCTAATCCTCACCGCATTAGGTGCAGGATATACGGTAATGCGTAAACGCAAAAAATAAATCAAAAAATCAAAGCGCAAGGCGACCTTCATTTTTGAGGGTCGCCTTTTTTGTTGGGGGTTGTTAAATTTATTTCAAAATCCCGGCTGCAAGAAAGGAAATTAATTGTGCCTGCTAATACGGAAATAGTGAAATGCTCTTTTGCGACGAGAAGAAAAATAAAAAAAAGCTGGCATCTCTGTCAGCTTTTTAGTGAACTAGGCGGGAGTCGAACCCACAACCGCCTGATCCGTAGTCAGGGACTCTATCCAATTGAGCTACTAGTCCATTGCGTTTTGCGCTGCAAAATTACAACATTTTTTTATTGGTTATTCAAAAAATGTGAAATTTTTTGTGGGGGAGGGTGGACTCGAACCACCGAACTCATCCGAGGACAGATTTACAGTCTGTTGCAATTGCCGCTATGCGACTCCCCCGAGGATTTTTGCGTTGCAAAATTACTACTTTTTCTGCAATCCGCAACAATTTTTATTAAAAATTTTTTAAAAGTCTTAATGATTTAAAAATCAATATATTACAGAACCTTGACGCAGTGAGGAGGCATGGAAACAGCCCACAGCCTCACCTTCAGGATAGATATTTGTACGCACATTTGACGGAGTTCCCAACATTGGATTAGTGCCTGTGCTTTCAGAAATCTCTATAATATAATGAGCATAATCTCTTGGAATCGACCATAAATCCATGGTAACGGTATCTCCTTTGTGCAAGACCTCAAGACTGTCGCGCTGGTCAAGGCCATCGATAGGGAACTCACCGGCAAGCATAACCATGAGCGGACCGTTGAAATAAATGCCTGCATAGCCATAAGTCTCAAATACTTGGCATCTTGTGAGCGTATCACCGCCAACATCCCTATTATTGATCCTGACTCGCGTCATATAATACGTCCTGGGGTCATCGGTGGTCTGGAAATATGGGTAAACACCAAGGAAATTGTCGTCATGCAACTCATTGAAAACCCAAGGCTTGACGCGAATTGAGTCGACACATTCCACGTTTTCATTCATGGTCGATTCTGAAAAGAGATGATGGCTGCCTTTGTCATCATTGAAATCTATTGAAAGATGATAGGTGTGACCGATTTGTCCCGCAAACTCATTGACTGACAGGTAATAACCAGGTCTTTCAGTCTCCTCATACCACATGGTATCAGTGCCGTCGACGACATAAACTATAGCGTTGGAAATCATCTCAGGCTCGCCTCCATAAAACGGCATTGTGCGGCTAAGGATGACCTCTTGCTTCTTGTATTCATCTGTGACTGAGCCACTTACACCAACAAGCTGCTCGCCCTCCTGAGGGGTGATCGTAATACTCTCAGTGCAGGCAGTCAGCGAAAACATTGCTAATAATATGATTATAATTTTTTTCATGTCTTTAATATTTGAAATTATATGATATTGAAGGAATTACAGAGAAAAGATACATCTGTTTTGTCTCCAAAGTATTGTTTTCGCCTGGTGTGAACATCACAGCCCAAGTGTTGTGACGTCCGTAAACATTGTAAATAGACACATTCCATTCGCCTTGCCAACGTTTGTGTTTCTTGCCTTTCCATGTTGCTGAAAGGTCGAGGCGATGATAGTCTGGATAACGGCTCTGATTGCGGTATCCGTTATAAATCGCGTATGTCGAGCCGTGGTCGGTGTATTTTCCATAAGGGTAGGTGATAGGCTGTCCGGTGTTGTAGATCCAGTTGGCCGAAGCATTGAATCTGTCGCTGAATTCATAGTTTACCACGATGCTGATACAATGCGGACGGTCGTATGGCGAGCGGTATTCCTCGTCATGACTGATACCTGGCACCGTTCTGAATGAGCGGCTGTAGGTGTAAGCGATCCAGCCCGTGAGCTTGCCATAGTTCTTTCTTATGAGAAACTCAGCGCCATAAGAACGGCCTTTTCCGACACGCACCTCGCCGTCAATCAAAAGGTTACCGTAGAATGAGGCATCGTCAACGAAATCTATCACATCGGTAAGCTTTTTGTAGAACAATTCAACAGATGTCTCGATGTCGTTGCCACGGAAATTGCGGAAATAACCAACGGCTACCTGATCACATTTCTGCGGTTTGATGTTCGGATTGGTCGGGAACCAAACGTCAAATGGAAGTCCGCCAGTGGCATTTGTAGCAAGTTGTGCATATTGCACAGTCCTTGAATATGAAGCCTTTACCGACGATGTGGCTCCCAAACGGTACACCATGGCAAGACGTGGCTCGAGGTTGACCTCAGTGTTGAAAATCTCGCCTTTGCCATATATTGTGGAGTCGTAGAAATTATAATTCTCGTCAAAGAGATATAAAGTCTCAGGACCAATATTTTGATACATTGACAAACGCAAGCCGTATCTCACTGACAGGAAAGGAGTTATGTTGTGATCATGACTGTAATACAACGCCGACTCAATGGCTTTACGATATACTGCTGCACTTTCACTGATACCTAAAAACTGTGATACAACACCTGTTCTGTCGTGTAACTCACCTTGATTATATTTATGGTAAGTCATTGATACACCGAACTTTGATGTGATTTTATCGTTTATCAGCCAAGTGAAATCATATTTTCCGGTAAGGTCGTTGATGCCAGCTTTAATGGTGAAGTCGTATGGACTCATCATCACGTCAATATCGTATTGATATTTTGTGTAAAGCAGTGACAGATTGGAGGTTAGCTTATCAGTGAAGATGTGATTCCAACGTATTGTAGAAGTGGTGTTTCCATAACCGATGTTCATCAGGTTGACCACGCCAATTCTGTCGTATCCTTTATACAATGAGACGAAAAGACGGTTGTTTTCGTTGAAAACGTGCGTTATCTTTCCATTTAGGTCGTAGAAATACAAACGTGTATCTTTCAGCTTTTGAAAGAGATATGGCGTTATGAGACCGCCGTAAGTGACACGTCCGGCGAGCATCACTGAGGTGCGCTGTTGGTTGAATGGCATGTCAAGCATGAGACGGCTTGTGAGTATGCCGACACCTCCAGTCATGGTGAAACGGTCCGGGACTTCGTCAATTGTCCTGACATCAAGCACGGAAGACAATCGGCTATCGTAACTTGCAGGGATATCACCTTTATATAACGTAGCGTCTTTCACCACATCATTGTTGAAAATTGAGAAAAATCCCAGAAAATGCGATGCGTTATAAACCGGAGCGTCGTCGAGAGTGATAAGGTTCTGGTCGGGAGCGCCGCCACGCACGCTGAATCCTGATGAGCCTTCCGATGCTGCCTGAACACCCGGGAGCAGTTGTACTGCCTTGATGACGTCGACTTCTCCCATGAGTGCCGGAATCCTCTTTATTCTCTTGATCTCCAACTTTTGAACACTCATCGCGAGCTCACGCACATTGGCATCCGCTTTCTCGCTGGTGACGACGACGCCTTCAAGCATCTGCGACTCCATCTTCATGTTGATATTCAGACGTTTGCGAGAATTTTCAACAACAATCACCTGCTCAATTGTGGTGTAACCAAGATATGAAAAACGAATCTTATATTTTCCCGGATTTAGTTGGAAATCATAATAACCATTGTAATTCGTCACGGTTCCTTTTTGCAACGAATCGTTATAAACTGCAGCCCCCACGAGCACCTCGCCTGTATCTTCGTCCTTGATAACGCCGTAAATACCCGATTGGGCATAAGCGCTCAACGAGGCTAAAAGTATCATAATCAATAAAATATATGTTTTTTTCATAAAGTTAAAACTGGGCTGCAAAGTTACACTTTTTTTCGTAATTTTGCCCAAAAATATTTTAATATGTTATATAATTTTGATGAAATAATAAATCGCGCTGGCACAGAAAGCGTAAAATATGATTTAAGAGAAAAAATCTTCGGTAAAGCCGATGTCATCCCGATGTGGGTCGCCGACATGGATTTCCGTACTCCTGATTTCATCAGAAACGCTGTGATTGAGCGCGCAAAATATGATGTTTACGGCTACACTTTCCGTGAAGAAGCTTATTTTCAGGCCATCGCCAATTGGATTCATCGCCGTCACGGATGGGATGTGAAAACAGAATGGATGACATATACTCCTGGCGTTGTCGCGGCATTCAATATGGCTGTCATGGGCTTGACTCAGGAAGGTGATGAGGTCATCATTCAACCGCCGGTCTATCCGCCATTTTTCCATGCCGTGGAAAGCCACAACCGCAAACTCGTCCTCAATCCGTTGATTGACACGGAAGACGGTTTCAAAATGGATTATGAGCTCCTGGAGAAACAAGCTAAGACCGCTAAAATGTTGATACTCAGCAATCCACACAACCCAGTGGGAAGATGCTGGACAAAAGACGAGCTTAAAAAATTAGGCGACATCTGTTTGAGAAATAACGTGCTGGTTTTCTCCGACGAGATTCATTGCGACCTTGTCCTGCCAGGTTTCAAACATGTGCCTTTTGCAAGTGTCTGCAAGGAATTTGAGCAACATTGCATCACAGCGCATGCAGCAAGCAAGACATTCAACCTCGCTGGAATGGCTACATCCACTATCATCATCGCAAACGAAGAACTACGTAAGAAATACGTTGATTTTGTCGACAGTACAGAAATCAATCTTGGTAATATTTTCGGCAAGATTGCGACAAAAACAGCTATGGAACAGGGCGAGGAATGGCTGCAACAGCTGCTTCAATATATCAAGGGCAATATTGACTATGTAGTCGATTTCATTCAAAAGAATCTGCCGAAAGTCAGGGTGCACAAAGCCCAGGCCACATATATGCTTTGGCTTGATTTCTCAGCTTATAACCTTGACAACCAGTCGCTGAACCACAAGATGATATTTGAAGCCGGATTGGGCTTAAACAACGGCAAGGAATTCGGCAAGCAAGGTGAACAATGCTTGAGGATAAACCTCGCTTGTCCACGAAGCGTCGTGGAAGAAGCGATGAAGAGAATAAAATCTGTCTTTTAATACTGGATTACCAATCCACTGACTGTCTTACTAACGGCATCGTCATGCATCGGGCGCCACCGCCACCGCGTGAGAGCTCGTTGCCTTCGAATGCCACGACACAACGTTTGTAGTCATCAACACTGACTTTTCCTGATGCCACATCAGCGGCTTTCAGCACCTCGAAACCGTTTTGGTTCAAGGCTTCTATTGTGTTATAGTTTCTTGCGTAGCCCAACACTTTGCCAGGAGCGAAAGCGAAGAAATTAGCGCCACTGTGCCATTGCTCACGTGGTCCGAAATAATCGTCGCCACCGCCGCAGAAGATAGGCTCGAGCGTCATTCCGAGCTTGCCTAAAGCCTCCACGAGGTTGTTTTCTTCAGAAACTCTTGTATATTCGTAGCCGTTCACCTCGTAGTGGATGGTCTTGAAGTTATCGCTCATAATGACCGGCTTATATGCCATGCAGCGGTCTTTGTCGAGGAATGTGAACACCATGTCGAGATGGATAAACGACTCTGGCTCGAATGGCAGCTGTTGTGTTATGAGATGGCGTACTCCGCCGAGGCTTCTGAGGTGCTCGAGCAGCGCTTTGACGCCTTCATTGCTTGTTCTTGAACCGCAGCCGCTGAGGATGATGTCGTGACGTGCAATCTCAACGTCGCCGCCCTCAACAGAGCCGACTCCATTCATGCTGTAACGGTTGATAGGGTTGATGCCTTCAACATCAATTATTCTCGAGTGCTGGAAAATGGCTGTCCAGAGCATGGTCTCACGGTCACGCACATCTGTAGCCATCTTGCTGATCATCACGTTGTTATACATGGTGAATGCAGCGTCTCTCATGAAGAACAGATTCGGGATAGGAGGGAAGATATAACGCTCTTTGAGGCTCTTGTTGTCGTAGCCTTCGATGAGTGTCGTCGCCAGCTTTTCAACATCAAAGCTGCAGAGAAGCTCAGCCATATATGGCAGATTTTCTCTTTGGCAGATTCTGTCGACAAGGCTTTCTTTGATTTCTCTATCTTTTAAAATATCAATAAGCAAATCTTTGAAAGTCAACACATTAGTAACTTTACGAAGAGTTCCTTCAAAGTCTTTGTAGTTCTCTAATGCTTCACGATAGTTTAAAATGTCACTGAAAAGGAATTTGTGGGCGTTTTCCGGTGTCATATGCTCAATCTCCTTGCCCGGAGCGTGCAGAATGACATAATCTAATTTACCAATCTCTGATTCAACACACGGTTTAACACGTCGAAAATAATCCATAAAAATTTATTTAGAATTAGACTGCAAAAATACAACTTTTTTGATAACCTCTAACAACTTTTAACTTTAAACTTTAAAACTACTCTCAACTCTACACTCTAAACTCTACACTAATAGAGTTCTATGAACTCGTAACCGTTTCCCATCGCATCCAAAAACTTTATCAAGTCAGCTGTCTTAATGACGCAAGTACCGGTATTATCATTAGGATGGAAGCTAATATATTCACGGTCAAGCAAGTTTTTGTCGAGATACAGATACACATGATGTTCTTCGTCGTTGATGATGCCGAAAGGCGAGACGCTGCCCGGTTTCAGTCCGAGGTACTTATCCATGCGGGCCTCCGACGCAAAACTCAGCTTGCCTTGCTTCAGACGGTGCTCCAAGTCATGAATTGCGAGCTGCTGCATGCAGTCGAAAATCACCAGATAATGGCGGTTCCCTTTATGATTTCTGAAGAAAAGGTTCTTGCAGTGCGTCCACTCGAACTTGCCCCAATAAGCCAATGCATCCTCTATCGTCGGCAGCGGTGGATGGAATATCAACTGAAACGGAATTCCCAGCTCATTCAGCGTGTCAACAACTTTTTTCTGTCTATCCGACATCTCATGATCAATCTCACTCATAAACTCTAAACTTTTAAACTCCTCTAAACTCTGCACCATAAACAGTAAACAGTAAACGGTAAACTACTTAAAAATCTCCTTAATTCCCCCAATACTCCCAAGCAGATTCGTTGCCTCATACGGCAGATAAACCGTCTTGTTATCCTTGCCGCTCGTCATTTCCTTCAATGTCTCAATGTATTTCGTAGCCAACAGATACGATGCCGGGTCGGTCTTTGTCGCCTTGATGGCGTCTGCGACGAGTTGTATGGCCTTTGCCTCAGCTTCAGCCTGCATGATCTTGGCTTTTGCGACACCTTCAGCTTCGAGCAATGTCGACTGTTTCACAGCCTCAGCCTTATTGATAGCCGATGTCTTTTCACCTTCTGAATTAAGAATTGCTGATTGTTTCTCACCTTCAGCCTTCAAAATCTCGGCACGACGGTTACGTTCAGCCTGCATCTGCTTCTCCATGGCCTGACGCACTGTCTCAGGAGGTGTAATATCCTGAAGCTCAACGCGATTGACCTTGACGCCCCATTTGTTAGTAGCATCGTCAAGAACCGCACGCAGCTTAGCATTGATGGTGTCACGTGATGTCAACGTCTCATCGAGTTCCAGCTCGCCGATGACGTTACGAAGAGTAGTCTGCGTCAGCTTCTCGATAGCATTCGGAAGGTTGTCGATCTCATAAACCGACTTTACCGGGTCGACGATCTGGAAATACAACAAAGCATTGATCTCCGTCGTGACGTTATCTTTTGTAATCACATTCTGTTTCGGGAAGTCGTACACCTGTTCGCGGAGGTCGATTTTCGCAGTCTCGCTCATGCGAACGACCTGTCTGCCCTGATAGCCATCCACAACCTTTCTCGTTACTATGATTTTCGGACGGTCGATGATAGGCCAAATTATATTAAGACCTGCAGGAAGCACCTTGTGGAACTTGCCGAGGCGTTCGATTACTCTTGTTTCCGACTGCGGTACGACCTTCAGTCCGGCCAAAGCGAAGATAATAACTATCGCTGCTATTACTATTACAACGTAAATCATGATTAAAGTTTTTTAACAGTTAATATTATGCTTTCGTAAGATTCAATCTGAACTTTCTCGCCGACTTCTGCTGCTATGCCGTCTGATGTTTTCGCTTTCCAGTCGTCGCCGTCGATTTTCACACGACCATAGCCGTTTTCCTCGATGCGTTCAGTCACAACGGCGGTTTTACCGATTATGTTATCCATATTGGTTTTAACGTGGTTGTCGTTGGTCTTTTTGTCGATATATTTCATCACGAAAGGCCTGATGAACACAAATGAGAGGAAGGTACCGACTGCGAATGCCACAATCTGCCATGTGAGCGACAAATCGCATGCCGCCAAGATAGCGCCGAACACGCAGCCCACCGAGAAACAAGCCACAGCAAAACCAGCGGTGAAAATCTCAATCACCACGAATACTGCTGCTATCAATAACCAAATTTGCCAAATTGTCATATCTTTTTATTTTAAATGTTTAAAGTCGCAAATTTATGAAACATATTTTAAACTTCAAAATTTTTTCGTCATTTCGCTTCGCTACAGTCGAAATGACACGGGAAACTCTGTTTCGAACTTCAGATCCTCGTGAGTGATAGGGTGGATGAAGCACAATTTGTAGGCATGCAATCCAAGACGTCCTATTTTGTCGTCACCGTCACCGTATTTAGGGTCACCGACAACAGGGAAGCCGATATCGGCAAGATGAACGCGTATCTGATTCTTACGACCGGTATCCAATTTCAACTCAACTAAAGAGTAGCCGTCCGACACCTTTATTAATTTGTAATGCGTTGTGGCAAATTTACCTCCGTTGTCAGTCTTGCTCGAATAGGTCAGAAACTGAGCGTTGTCCTTGAGCCACGAGCTTATAGCGCCTTCTTTTTTGCGCATCTCGCCATGAACCAACGCCACATAACGACGGTCGTAAACCGTCTCTTTCCAGTTTTCCTCAAATTTCAAAGCCACTTTTTTATCTTTGGCAAAGAGCATCAAACCAGAAGTGTCTCTGTCAAGACGATGAATAGTATGCGCATGACAACGCTGATGGTTTTTCTCAAGATATTGATTTAAAATGCCCTGCACCGTCTCCTCGTCGGAATGTGGAGAGTTGCACAAAATACCGCTGCGTTTCTCGACAACAAAAAGATATTGGTCTTCGTACACAATCCTGACCCAATGACTGTTCAGCGGTTCGCCTGTCTGGTTGCGCCCGATTTTCACTTCCATGCCCGACTTGAGTTCAAAATCATGCTGAGTGACTTTTTTCCCGTCGACAGAAATGGAACCTCCTGAAAGTATATTCTTTGCCTTGTTGCGACTTATGCCGTTCATCTTCTTCATCACAAACGGTAAAAGTGTATCGTTTTCCAACACTTTGAAAATCAAATCTTTAGGTTTATTTTCTTTCTTGTTTTGCATAGAAAAAATTATTTACACAAAAATAATAAAAAACTTTACTTATGAAACAGAAAATGTTTAAATTTGCAGAAGAAAACGAATTAATTAAATTACTTTGGTATTATTATGACTATCAATGAGTTAAAAGATGTTGCGTCGCAGGTCAGACGTGATATTATCCGAATGGTACATGGTTGTCAGTCGGGACACCCGGGCGGCTCGCTTGGCGCCACCGATATCGTGACGGCCTTATATTTCGACCAGATGCAAATCGACCCGAAGAATTTCAAGATGGATGGGGCAGGTGAGGATATGTTCTTCCTTTCCAACGGTCACATCAGCCCGATGCTGTACAGCATTTTGGCTCGCCGCGGTTATTTCCCGGTAGCTGAACTGGCAACGTTCCGTCGTCTTGGCACACGCCTCCAAGGTCACCCGACACCTGTTGAGGGACTTCCAGGCATCCGTGTGGCAAGCGGCTCACTCGGTCAGGGTCTCTCAGTGGCAGCTGGCGTAGCTCAGGCTAAGAAACTCAACGGCGACAACCATCTCGTGTTCTGCCTCATGGGCGACGGCGAGCAGGAAGAAGGCCAGATATGGGAAGCTGCGATGTACGTCCCGGCAAAGAACGTCGACAACCTCGTGGCTATCATCGATTACAACAAGAAACAAATAGACGGCAGCACCGACGACGTGATGAACCTCGGCGATCTCAAGGCAAAATATGAGTCATTCGGCTGGAAAGTGTACGAATGCAACGGCAACGACATGCAACAAATCGTTGATACTCTTAATATTACCCGCAAGAACGCTCATAAAGGCCAGGCTCAGATCATCCTCGCTCATACCGAGATGGGAATGGGAGTCGACTTCATGATGGGAACACACAAATGGCATGGCACGCCTCCAAACGACGAGCAGGCCGCGAACGCTCTTTCACAACTTAAAGAAACACTTGGAGATTATTAATTATGAAGATAGAAGTTCAGAACTACAAAGATACAAGAAGCGGCTTCGGCGACGGTTTGCTCGAAGCCGGCAAGCGCAACCCGAAGGTCGTCGGCCTCACCGCTGACCTCACAGGCTCGCTGAAGATGGGCGACTTTGCAAAAGCATTCCCGGAGAGATTCTTCCAAGTCGGCATCGCTGAAGCCAACATGGTCGGCATCGCAGCAGGATTAGCCATCGGCGGCTATATCCCGTTCACCGGAACATTCGCCAACTTCTCATCAGCGAGAATCTACGACCAGATACGCATGGTGGTGGCTTATTCAAACAAAAACGTGAAGATATGCGCATCACACGCAGGCGTCACCCTCGGTGAAGACGGCGCAACACACCAGACTCTCGAAGATGTCGGCATGATGAAGATGTTACCGAACATGACAGTGCTCGTTCCATGCGACTATAACCAGACCAAGGCTGCAACAATAGCTGCTGCTGAACTCGACGGCCCGGTATATCTGCGTTTCGGTCGTCCGAAAGTGGCTAACTTCACTCCAGTCGACGAGCCGTTCATCATCGGAAAGGCTCAGATGATTCAGGAAGGCACCGACGTGTCAATCTTCGCCTGCGGTCATCTCGTATGGAAAGCCATCGAGGCACTCCCGATCTTGAAGGAGATGGGCATCAACGCTGAGCTTATCAACATCCATACCATCAAACCTTTGGATGTCGAGGCAGTGTTGAAGTCAGTGGCAAAGACAGGATGCGTGGTCACAGCTGAAGAGCACATGCGCAACGGCGGTCTCGGCGACAGCATCGCACAGGTTTTGGCATTGAACAATCCTAAACCAATCGAAATGGTCGCCGTCAACGACGTCTTCGGTCAGAGCGGCACCCCAGACGAGCTGCTGAAGCACTATCATCTTGACACTCCAGATATCGTGGAGGCAGTGAAGAAATCTATTGCTAGAAAATAATTTTAATGCCCTTTGCAGAAATGCGACCTACCACAGGGTACTGTGAGCATTTCGAAAAGGGCATTAAAAATGATAACAAAAAAAGGAGCCATTTGACTCCTTTTTTTTGTAGCGGGGATGAGAATTGAACTCATGACCTCCGGGTTATGAATCCGACGCTCTAACCAACTGAGCT
The DNA here is from genome assembly GCA_902774295.1 of uncultured Bacteroidia bacterium. Lineage (GTDB taxonomy): Bacteria > Bacteroidota > Bacteroidia > Bacteroidales > F082 > Limimorpha. Next base: position 13,897 of record CACYHP010000006.1, read on the forward strand.
ACCCCGCCGTTTTTCGGGTGCAAAAGTACACATATTTTTTATATCTCCAACAATTTTTTTCAAAATTTTAAAAAAAATATTTTTGTCGTCACATATCAGAAATATTTGTATTTTTGTAGGTTGAAAATATTAAAATTTATTCTAATGAAAAAGTTATTTGTTTTATTTAGCGTATTGTTTGTAATGTGCACTGTGGCATTTGCACAAACAGAGAAAACAGCAGAAAAACAAGACGGTGCAGAAATCTTTTTTAAGGAAACCAACCACGATTTCGGATCTATTCCTTTCAAAGGCAACGGCTCATACGAATTTGTGTTCGTCAATACCGGTAACGAACCGCTTATCCTTTCACAACCAAAGTCATCGTGCGGATGCACAGTGCCGGAATGGCCAAAACAGCCGATTCTTCCAGGCGAATCAAACGTCATCAAAGTGACTTACAAAAACACCGACCGTCCGGGAAGTTTCAACAGATATGTTACAATTTTCTCTAACGCATTGATAAACAAAGAAGTAAAGCTGCATATCAAAGGTACAATAGAAGCTGAACCAACCGACGCCGCTCCTTTGAATATGGAATCAATCAGCTCACCAGTCAAGAACAATTAATCTAATACCTAATTAATATTATGCCTAAAATTTCTAAAAAAGGCCATTTCATGCCGGCTTCGCCAATCAGAAAGCTTGTCCCTTTCGCAGACGAAGCAAAATCAAGAGGTATTCATGTTTATCACCTGAATATCGGTCAGCCAGATATCGCGACAACTCCATACGCACTTGAAGCTGTCAAGAATTATGACGAAAAAGTTATTAAATATACCCATTCAGCAGGTACTCTTTCATACAGAAAGAAACTTTGCGAATATTATGACAGACTGAACATCCACGTATCACCGGATGACATCATCGTGACAAACGGCGCTTCTGAAGCTCTGTCAATCGCATTCCAGACAATCATGGACCCAGATGATGAAATCGTCATCCCGGAACCATTCTACGCAAACTATAATGGTTTCGCTCAGACAGCAGGAGTGCGTGTCCGCCCGATCTATTCAGAGATCAGCAACGGCTTCGCATTGCCTCCAATCGAGGACTTCGAGAAGGCTATCACCGAGCACACAAAGGCTATCCTCATCTGCAACCCTAACAACCCGACAGGTTACCTTTATTCAGAAGAGGAAATGGAACGTCTTCGCCAGATTATCTTGAAATATGACCTTTATCTTATCTCTGATGAGGTTTATCGTGAGTTCTGCTACGACGGTTCAAAACATTACTCAGCAATGAGCCTTAAAGGTGTTGATGATAACGTTATCTTGATCGACTCAGTGTCAAAGCGTTTCAGCGCTTGCGGCATCCGCGTCGGTCGTATGGTGACACGCAACCGTGAAGTCATCGCTACAGCAATGAAGTTCGCTCAGGCACGTCTGTCGCCTCCAACTTACGGTCAGGTGGCTGGTGAAGCAGCTCTCGACACACCTCTTTCATATTTCGATGCCATCGTTGCTGAATATGTGAAACGTCGTGATGTCTGTGTTGAAGGTATCAACAAGATCCCTGGAGCATACTGCCCAACACCTAAAGGCGCTTTCTACATCGTGGCACATCTTCCAATCGACGACTCAGATAAGTTCTGCAAGTGGATGCTCACCGACTTCAACTACGAAGGAAAGACTGTGATGCTCGCTCCAGCAAGCGGTTTCTACTCAACAATCGGTCTCGGCCGTCAGGAAGTGCGCTTGAGCTACTGCCTCAACTGCGATGACCTGAAAGACGCTATGATGATTCTCGGAAAAGCTCTCGAAGTGTATCCAGGTAAGAGAATGTACTAATAAATCAGATATTTCTCTCTGATTTTCAGATAATTGTCAATTCCGGTTTGCCACGATGAACGAATTTCATCCTCCGACATTCCGGAATTGATTTTTTGTTGCAGGTCGGAAACGCCAACCAATTTTATGAAATAATTATTGAAGAATTTCTCATCGTTTTTAAGCTGATTACGAGCGTCAAGAATCCATGAAAGATTCAGCTTTTTATCGTTTTTCCTGTAACGATGTGCGTAATTGGTGAGATTCTTTCCATGACATTCCTTATCGGCATAAAGTGGTGCCCGATGACCCTCGGCAGTCCGCGGAATAAACACGAAACTATCAGTCATATCCGGATGGCCGTATACCTGAAAAGGCGTATCTGTACCACGCCCGACACTGACATCGGTGCCTTCAAAGAGACAGAGTGAAGGGTAGAGGTACACAGCTTCCCAGTTGGGCAGGTTCGGCGAAGGTTTCACCGGCAGCTTATAAATCGCATTTCTGTTGTAATTCCCAAGCGGGATGACGGTCAAATCGCATTGAAGACCGTCGCTGAGCCATCTTTCGCCGTTCACCATCAAGGCATATTCTCCGATGGTTAATCCATAAACGATTGGAACACAATGCATTCCTACGAAGGAAGCATGCTCTTTCTCAAGCACTGGACCATCAACATAAAAACCATTCGGATTAGGGCGGTCAAGAACGATTACTGGAATATTATTCTCGGCAGCCGCCTCCATAACATAAGTCATGGTGGAGATGTATGTATAAAAACGACACCCCACATCCTGAAGGTCAAATACAAGAATATCAATGCCTTGCAACTGCTCAGCGGTAGGTTTTTTGTTCTTTCCATACAAAGATACTATGGCAATTCCGGTCTTTTCGTCAACACCTGAAGCAATGCTGGCGCCTTCGTCGGCAGTACCACGAAAACCATGCTCCGGAGTGAAGATCTTGACCACATTAACATTAAAGCTTAACAAAGTGTCGATAAGATGGGTGCCATTATCCATGATACTTGTCTGATTTGCAACCACTCCAACAGCCTTGTTATCAAGCATCGGAAGATATTTTTCGGTTTGCATCGCCCCATATACAGCATCTTTCGCATCAAGAAGTTTTAATCCTTGAGCTTTGATATTCAATGCAATAGATGTTATAATGGCAAATAAAACCAAAAATTTCCTTGTCATATTTAATATTTTTTTATTTTTGCAATGATAAGAAAAAAATGAACGCGGCGACATTCATATCTAAAAGAATTTTTTCGCTATCGAAGGAAAATCTGTCTTCGACTGTTATGCGCATTGCAGTCACCAGCGTGGCTCTTGGCATCGCTATCATGCTGATTTCCATCGCTGTAGTGATAGGTTTCAAGAATCAAATCAAAGATAAGGTTGTCGGTTTTGTCGCCCCGATTCACATCCAGGCTTTAAACCAAAACGAATCGATAGAAGAGACGCCTTTCTTGTTTGACAGCGTACTGAACGCGCGTCTTGACAAGCCTTTTATCACAGAAATGCACAAGACTGCCAATAAAGCCGGCATTATCAAAACGGACGACGAGATTCAGGCAGTCGTTTTGAAAGGTGTTGATTCAGATTACAATTGGAATTATATCGGCTCGTATCTTATTGATGGCGAGATTCCGCAATACGTTGAAAATGAACGTTCTAATGATGTTTTGATTTCAAATATCATTGCCTCGAAGATGAATCTTAACGTTGGCGATCCGGTAAGAATCTGGTTCGTCGATCAGGATTTGAAGGCGAGAGGCAGGAAATTCAACGTGATTGGCGTTTATGAGACGGGTCTGCAGGAATGTGACGAACGTTATGTTTATTGCGACTTGAACCAAATCAGAAGACTTAACGGTTGGAACAATGGCGAAGTCGGGCATCTCGAGATTTGGATTGATAACGAAAAGAATATCGACGACTATAACGAGCAGATTTACTACAGCATTCCTACGCATCTCGTGTCGTATACGGCGATGGAGACGTACCCACAGATTTTCGACTGGCTTGAGCTGCAGGATATGAATGTAATCATCATTATCGTGCTGATGTTGCTTGTGGCTGGCATCACAATCATCAGTATGTTGTTGATAATCATATTGGAACGCACATCCACAATAGGTTTGCTCAAAGCTATGGGAGCAAGCAACGGACTCATCAGAAGCATTTTCCTGAAACGTTCCTGCCGCATATTATTAATAGGTATGGCAATAGGCAACGTTATTGGAATAGGGCTGTGCCTAATACAAAAATACACAAACCTGATAACGCTTTCACCGGAATCGTATTATCTTTCGGCAGTTCCGATTGAATTGAACATCTGGAATATCCTGGCGTTAAACATCGGCACCTTGATTCTCTGGGTATTGATGCTCCTTTTGCCTACAATGTTAATAAACAATATAAGACCTTCAAAATCAATAAGATTCGAATAATTTAAACATAAACATCATGATGGAAAATTTTAAAATTGAACCTTTAAAAGGATATGGCGAACTCCAATTTGGGATGCCTATCGACGATGTGGTCGAAATCCTTGGCCAGCCTACAAATCAGGAAGAAATCGAGTCGGCTTATGAAGACGACAGCCATGTCATTGTTTTGGACTACGATGACAACGATTTCTCAGCTTATTTCGAAGGCAATGACACAATGAAGCTCTCGAATTTCTACACCTTCAACGAAAAATCAGAGCTTTTCGGAGCTAAAATCTTTGATTTGAACAAAGAAGAGCTTATCGAGCTGATGAAACAGAACGGCTGCGAAGATTTCATCGAAGACAAGGAAGACGGAGACTGCATCACATTTGAAGACTTGAATATTGACTTCTATTTCGATAACAATCAATTAGTTGAGGTGTTCTGGGAGTGCCAGCGCGGATGAAATTCCATTATCACCTGACGCAGATATTCGTCTGACACATGGGTGTATATTTCCGTCGTTGAGATACTTGAATGTCCCAGCATTTGCTGTACAGCACGTAAGTCGGCGCCGCCTTCGAGAAGATGGGTGGCAAACGAATGTCTCAGCGTGTGCGGACTTATCGTTTTCTTGATTCCTGCTTTTTCAGCAAGGTTTTTCACCAAAAGAAACACACTTTGGCGTGTCAGGCTGGTGCCTCTGGCATTGATAAACACCTTGTCGCTGAATTTCGGCTTTATATCCTGATGAAGTCGCTCGCCCTTGACATAAAGCATTACTTCGTGAAGCGTCTTTTTGCCAATGGGGACAAGCCTTTCCTTGTCACCCTTGCCAATAATCCTGACAAACTCATCATTTACATAAATGTCACTGATATTCAATGATACCACCTCGGATACACGAAGTCCGCAGCCGTACATTATCTCAATGATTGCCTTGTTGCGATGCCCGAATTGCTGACTTAAATCGATACAATCCATCATGCTCACAATCTCTTCATAACTCAGCACATCCGGGATATGACGGCCGATGGAAGGCGCACTGACGAGCAATGTGGAATCCGACTCACAAATCTTTTCCTGCAAAAGGTATCTGTAAAAACTTTTCAATCCCGATAATATCCTTGCCTGCGACGAGGCCGCAATGCCCAACTCATAAAGCTTTGCCAAGAAGTCCTCAATGTCGTGATGTGTGATTTCTGTTATTGAAAGCGATTTCTTTTTGTCTTCCAAAAACTCTCTAAACAATTCTATATCATGGCAATACGCATTGATTGTATTGTCGGACAACGACTGTTCGAGACGAAGATAATCGCTGAAATGCTTAATGAGATTTTTATCCAATAACATTTCTAAATTTTATGCAAAAATACAAATTTAGTTTAATAGTTTAGTAGTTTAAAAGTTTAATAGATATGAAAAACTTTTCATATCTTTGCAGGGTAAAATATTAATAAGCAATTAAATTTTAAAAAGATGAAAAAGATATTATTATCAATTGCAGCCTTTATGTTATTAGGCTCATTATCAGCGCAAAACGTAGCACGTGAATGTGTATTGTTTGAAGTTTTCACAGGTGTCAATTGTCCTTATTGCCCTGCAGCGGCTAATGCCATCAACCAGATGATGGAAGAAGGTCTTGCGGTTGCTCCTGTGGCAATACACACAAGTGCTTTCTCAACTCCTGAGTTTTACACTACAGAAACTAATGCAAGAGCTAATTTTTATGGTATTAGCAGCTATCCTACAGCAAAAGTCGACGGCACGCTTACTATGTCTGGTGGCGGTAGCGCAAGCCAAACAAATTATTCTCAATACAAAAACATGTACAACAATCGCATCAATGTGACAAGCCCGTTCACAATCGATTTGTCATATAATTATCTTGAAGGCTCGATTTGTCAGGTGAATGCTGTGGTTAACAAAGTGGGCGATTGCAGTGCGGCAAACCTTAAAGTCATGATTGCTTTGACTGAATCACATATTCAGAAAAACTGGCAAGGCATGAGTGAACTCAATGCTGTTACCCGCGATCTTATTCCAACTCAGAATGGTACTGCTTTTTCAGGAGAGTCAATGACAGTTACCGAAACGTTTGATATGGCAGGATTTCCTAAGGAAAACATGAATCTTGTGGCTTGGGTGCAAAGCTTCTCAACAAAGGAAGTGTTCCAGGCAGTGAGAATTTCACTGGAGCCTGAAAATGTGAATTATGACGTGGCACTTCGCAAAATAGGTTCTGTTATCACCAAAAACTGTTCAGGAAAAACTGACCCGAGTTTGACGATAAAAACATTTGGTACTGAGACAGTTACATCAATGGAAATTGAAGTTAAGGATGAGAACAGCAACGTTATAAATACATACAACTGGACCGGAAATCTTCCGCAAGGCGAAACAGCAGAAGTTATTATGCCGGAATTTGATATTCAAGGAGCTAACACATTGAATTTCAATGTAAAAAAGATCAATAACCATGACGATGCTTATCCATTTGACAATTATTTGTCTATCGGTATCGAATCAGCCGAGTCACATCCTGGTGACCTGTACTTCCAAGTGAAATCAGCTTCAGATCCAGACAGATTCTATATGCAGCTCAAAAACATGGAAACCAATGAGATAACAGGAGAGTGGCACTTTGATCAAGGTGGTAATGCATACAAGTTTTATGTGTCAATTCCATCGAATGGTTGCTATCAAATAAGCGCTATCAGCCCTAATGGCGATGGTTGCGGCAACGGTTTGGGTGTTATTAAAGATGCCAACAACGATATTTTCATGCAGTTTGGTTCAAATATGAACGTATTCACCAATAAGTATGCAGTCGAGTTTACATGTGAAAATGCCGGCGTTGAAGAGAATTCATCATCTTATTTGACAGTATTCCCGAATCCAGCCTCAAATCAGATTAACATCGAAGGCGAAGATATCTGTGAAGTGATGATTTACAACGCTTTAGGTCAGATTGTATATTCAAAATCGGGTAATGTGGAATCGGTTGACACATCAGCATTTGAAGAAGGCTTGTATGTTGTTAATGTCAAGAATATCAACGGAATAACAACTTCACAAAGAATTGTCATCAAAAAATAAAATATGAAGAAAGTCCATTTTATTGCAGTTGGCGGCAGTGCGATGCATAATCTCGCAATAGCCTTACACAGAAAGGGTTATGAAGTTACAGGCTCCGATGACGAGATTTTTGAGCCATCGAGAACACGTTTGGAGAAAGAAGGCATTTTGCCGAAAGAATTCGGTTGGCATCCGGAGGTTTTAGATGATTCGTATGAGGCTGTGATTTTGGGAATGCATGCACGCATCGACAACCCGGAACTCGTTCGCGCTCAAGAACTTGGACTTAAGATTTACTCGTATCCGGAATATCTTTACGAACAAAGCAAAGACAAGATCCGCATCGTGATTGGCGGCAGTCACGGTAAGACCACGATAACGTCGATGATTCTGCATGTGATGAAGCAGGCCGGCATTGAGACCGATTTCATGGTCGGAGCCCAACTCGAAGGCTTCGATGTGATGGTGCGTCTCAGCGAGACCGCGAAATACATGGTGATTGAAGGTGACGAATACCTCACTTCGCCAATCGACAGAGTGCCTAAGTTCCATAAATATCATCCGCATATCGCAGTAATCAGCGGAATAGGATGGGATCACGTCAATGTTTTCCCGACATTTGATTGTTATCTTGAGCAGTTCAGAATTTTTGTAAATACAATAGAAAAAGGCGGCTGCCTGATTTACGACGGCAACGACCCTGAAGCGGCTAAAATAGCTAAAGATGCTACTGTTCCTACTTATGGCTATGAGATTCATCCTTACAGAACCGACGGCGACGATACCATTTTGATCATGCCTAACGGCAAAGAAGAGAAGGTGCAGATCTTCGGTGAGCATAACATGAAGAATATCAACGCTGCACGTTATGTGGCGAAGCAGGTCGGCATCAGCGATGAGCAGTTTTATGAGGCTATCAAGACATTCAAAGGCGCTGCCAGAAGACTTGAATTATTGTTTGAAAACAAAGCCAAAGGCAACCTCGTGTTCCGTGACTTCGCTCATGCTCCGTCGAAGGTCCTGGCAACAGTGAAGGCTTTACGCGAACAATACGCCAACAAGAACCTTTTGGTTGTCTTTGAGTTACACACCTACAGCAGTCTCAGCGAGGTCTTCATCGACCATTATGCACACTGCTTGGACAACTGCGACAAAGCCGTTGTTTTCTACGATCCGCATGCCGTCGCCATCAAGAAGTTGGAGATGATGACCGACGAAAGAATAGTTAAAGGCTTCCAACGCTCGGATTTGCAGGTTGTTCACTCGAAAGACGAGCTTGTTAAGCTGCTTGAAAGTCTTAAAAGAGAAAACATGGTCGGAGGCTTCATGAGCTCCGGTGATTTTAATGGACTGACGACAGAGGATTTGAAGGGGTTATATAATAATTAGTATGGCAAAGACAGAAAAACAAAATAAGAAACAGGCGAAGAGCATGGAGTCGGCGCTTTGGGAATCATGTAACAAACTGCGTGGGGCTGTTGAGCCGGCGGAATATAAACATGTGGTGCTGAGCCTTATTTTCCTCAAATATGCGGGCGACCGTTTTGAACAACGAAAACAGGAACTTATAGATACTGGGCTTAAAGAGTATATCGACCAAGTGGAATTCTACACTGCGGAAAATGTGTTTTATCTGCCTGAAGGCTGCCGCTGGTCTTATATCATGGAAAACGCCAAGCAGTCCAATATTTTCCAGATTATCGACGACGCTTTAAGCAATATCGAAAAGAAAAACAAACAGTTGGCAGGTGCTTTGCCAAACAACTACTACTCAAACCTCGGCCTTGACAAGACAAAATTCGCTTCGCTGCTTGATGAGATAAACAAGTTGGATACGGTGAAAGATTCTGAAAACGACCTGATGGGACGTGTTTATGAGTATTTCCTCGGCAAGTTTGCGATTGCTGAAGGTAAGGGTAAAGGTGAATACTATACGCCGAAGTCGATAGTGAATCTTATTGCAGAACTCATTGAGCCTTACGATGGTAAGATTTACGACCCCTGTTGCGGTTCTGGCGGTATGTTTGTGCAGTCGATGAAATTTGTGAAGGCGCACCATGGCAACCAAAAGAACGTGAGTGTTTACGGGCAGGAAAATACCAACACCACATTTAAACTGGCACGAATGAACCTTGCAATCAGAGGAATTTCTGCGGATATTAAACAAGGTGACACTTTCCACAACGACCAGCATCAGGACCTGAAAGCCGACTATATCATGGCAAACCCGCCGTTTAACCAGAAAGACTGGCGTGACGACAATCAGCTAACAACTGATGCCCGTTGGAGTGGCTATGACACTCCGCCCACATCTAACGCCAACTATGGCTGGATTTTAAACATTTTGTCCAAACTTTCCACCAATGGCGTCGCGGGTTTTCTTCTTGCAAACGGCGCTTTGAGTGCTGACGGCACAGAACTCGCCATACGCAAGAAACTCATTGAAAACGATAAGGTTGAGGCGATTATCATTTTGCCGAGAAACTTGTTCTATTCTACCGACATTAGCGTTACGTTGTGGATTTTGAATAACAACAAGAAAGCGCATGTGGTGACGAAAAACGGAAAGGAGATTCATTATCGTGACCGTGAAAACGAGATTCTTTTCATGGATTTGCGACAAATGGGCGTGCCTTTCGAGAAGAAATATGTTGAGCTGGACCCTGACACGAGAGACAAAGTCACTCGCACGTATCACAATTGGCAACAAGAAGGCTTTGAAGAGAGCTATCATAACGAACCTGAATATTGTTATTCGGCAACTCGTGGCGAGATAGAGCAAAAGGGCTGGAGCCTTGTGCCAAGCAAATATATAGAGTTCCGCAACCGCGACGAGCAGATTGACTTCGACACCAAAATGCAGGATTTGCAAAAAGACATGCGCGAATTGCTGAAACAAGAGGCTGAGAGTAAGAAAGAACTCGAAAAATTGTTCGAGAAATTGGGGTATAAATTATAAAATTCTTTCCAGTTTTTAAAATATTGGAAAGAATTGGAAAAATGTGAAAAATTGTGAAAAAATGATAATTTTTGATAATTTTTGCGAAATTATCAAGTTTTTTCAAAAAAATGTGTATCTTTGCATCCTGAAAAATATTTGATTTATGATTGAAAGACCCCCAAAGATTGATGCTAAAGCGTACGCTAACTATTTTATAGGGCGTGTGGATGACGCTGTTTATCCAATAGTTGAACGGATTAATGATGATTATGAGTATTGGGATAAAGCCAAATACAAGAAACCTTTACCTAAAGGAGTTGCTCCAGAAATGTTATGGTCTTATGTTAAAGCATCGCGATTATGGGGATCGATACCAGTATGGCCGAAATATGGGGTGAAATTGCAGGTGACCAATAATATGCAGCGTTTTTGTCATGAGTTTGATATGAATTTTGGAAGTTTTTGGGATAGCGATGCGCCTGCTGCAAAAACTGAAAAGATGCAATATCAGACATATTCATTGATGGAGGAAGCTATATATTCCAGTACCATTGAAGGAGCCTCTACCACAAGACGTATTGCGAAAGACATGTTGCTAAGGGGAATTACGCCAAAGGACAAGTCTCAGCAGATGATATTCAACAATTATCAAACTATTCAATACATTGCGCAACATAAAGACGAGCCTTTAACGGAAGCAAGTTTACTATATATTCACCGCTTGATGACAAACAAGACGATGAAAAGTGAGGCTGATGCGGGGCGTTTCAGAACTGATGCTGACAATATTGTTGTTCAAAATGACTTGACTGGCGAAATCGTGTTCATTCCGCCGTCAGCAACAGATATTCCTCAATTCATAAGCGACCTTTGCAAGTTTTTCAACAGTGCAAAAGAAGGTCCTTTCATTCATCCTATAATCAGAGGAATTATTATTCATTACATGGTTGCATACGTACATCCGTTTGTAGATGGTAATGGACGTACTGCGCGTGCATTGTTCTACTGGTATTTGATGAGAGAGGGCTATCAGCTTACAGAGTATATGTCTATCTCCAGAATGATTATGGAGTCTAAGACAAGTTACGAGAATGCATATCGCTACTGTGATTATGACGATAATGATATTGGATATTTTGTTTCTTATAATCTTAGGGTATTGGGGCTTTCTTATCGTAAACTGAAGGAATATGTCAATCGCAAACGGAAGGAGAAACTTGCTGCTACGTCGCTTATGGCAAACGGCAAACTAACCGAACGCCAGTCGATGATTCTGCAGTATTTACATGATAACCCTGACGAAAGGCTGACAGTTAAAGATGTTGAGCTGAGATTAGCCGTTACAACCATGACTGCCAGAAAAGATCTGTCATATCTTGTTAAAGAAGGATATCTTCAGGAGATACAGCTGAATAGCATAAAACGCGGATATATCAGAAGTGAAAGGTTTGACGAATTGATAAAAAGAAAGTGATTTTTATGGAATATAAACGTTTAGGCGACTATATCAGACCAGTGGATGTCCGTAATCGAGAGTTGAAGGTTAAGAAACTTGTCGGCTTGACTATTGACAAGGCATTCATACCATCTGTAGCGAATATTATTGGCACAGACCTTTCCAATTATAAGATTATTCGCAAAGAACAGTTTGCGTGCAGTTTGATGCAGGTAAGTCGCGATGAAAGAATTCCTGTAGCAATGTTTGAAGAAGATGAAGCTATAATGTCGCCTGCATATCCAATGTTTGAAGTTGTCGATAAAACACAATTGTTGCCTCGATATTTAATGATGTGGTTTTCGCGTAAAGAATTTGACCGTGAAGCAAGTTTTTATGCTGTTGGTGGAGTTCGTGGAAGTTTGACATGGGAAGATTTCTGCAATATGCGCCTTCCGATTCCTTCTATTGACCGCCAGCGTGAAATCGTTTCTGAATACGAGACGCTTTCCAACCGCATTCGCCTCAACGAGCAGATGATTGCCAAACTTGAGGAAACCGCCCAAGCACTCTACCGCAAAACCTTCGTCGACAACATCGACAAACAAAACCTCCCCCAAGGCGCATTGGGCGACTTGGTAACACCACAAAAAGGAAGAAACATTATAAGAGAAGAATGCGTTGAAGGGGATGTACCTGTTATAGCAGGAGGAAAAACTCCATCATGTTTCCATAACCGAAGCAATACGGTTGCTCCTGTGGTTACAATTAGTGCATCTGGAGCAAATGCAGGATATGTTAGCTTGCACTTCAACAAAGTTTGGGCAGCGGATTGCTCGTATATAGATGTTGATATATTCCCATACATTTACTACATATATGTATTACTCTCTATGAGCCAAGAACGACTCTATAGTATGCAAGAAGGAACAGGTCAACCTCATATTTATCCACGTCATATTATGAGTTTGTCAATTACTTTGCCATCTAATGATGCGATACGAATGTTTCATGAGAAGGTGACACCATTTTTCCGCAAGATAAATTTGAAACAACAAGAAAACATAAAACTAACTGAATTACAGTCTTTGCTTTTGGCGAGGATGGGGAAATAAAAAAAATAAAGATATGGCAAAAAACCTCAAAAATAGTGAAATGCAGGTATTTAAAGCCGACTTGCACATCCATACTCCAGCATCGAAATGTTATAAAGGCAAAAAAGATGATGCAGAATATCTCAGAATTATTGAAAAAGCTGAAGAGAAAGGCTTGAAAATAATTGCCATAACAGATCACAACTCAATTGAAGGCTATGAAAAACTAATTGAACAAAAAGAAAGGATTCAAGCTGAAGTTGATGGTTTGAAAAAAGTTAGTGATTCTAAAGAAGCAAAAAAAATAATCAAAGAGGATGAAAAAATATTAAATATTTTCAGTTCAATTCTTATTTTACCTGGTATTGAATTTGAGGTTAATAATGGAGTCCATATGTTGGTTATTTTTAGTCCAGAAACGGATATTACAACGATCAAAGACATCCTTAAGAATGGCGGATTTGATGCTGAGAGTTTTGGTAAAGAAGATGATGTTTTTTCTAAATGGTCGTTATTTGATTTTTATAATGAATCTGTTAAGTATGATTGTTTAATTCTTGATGCTCATACAGATTCAAATAAAGGAATTTATAATACGATAAAAGAAGGAACAACCCGAATTCATGCTTTTACAGACAAAGCTTTGGCTGGCATCTGTTATAAAAGTGAGAAGCAAAAGAGTAACATTCGTAATTTGTTTTTACAACCTAGTTATAAAAGAAGTAATCCTGTCGCATTTCTTAAATCATCAGATGCGCATAAAATTGATGAAATTGGGAATGAAAAAACATTTTTCCAATTAAAAAATCTAAGATGGCAAGATTTTAAAGATTCGTTTAATAATCCTGATGAATGTATTTTTACTTCAAATCCTAATACACAGACGATAATTAATAATATATCAGAAAATAGTAGATGTATATTTATTTCAGAATTAAACGATGATCATAAAGACGAATTCGCAAAATCTGTATGTGGATTAAGTAATGCTGATGGTGGTTACATTGTTGTTGGTGCAGATTCAAAAGATATAGTTAATGGTATTGAAATAAAAAATAAAGAAGACATTGATAGGATATATACATTTATTAATGAAATATCAAAAAAGACTCATGTAAATTACATTACTGTCAATAGATATCACATCAAAGAAGATTTTTTTATTGTGGTTGTTAAAGTTGATGGTAGCGAAGAACTGGTAGATGTTGATAACAATGGCATTATTTATTGTTGCCAAAAAGGTAAAAATGTTAAGCTAAACGCTAATCAAATACAACAGGTATTATCACAAAAAATTGAAACTAAATATCAACAGCATATATCTAATGAATTGGCAGTAATAAGAAAAAGTGTTTCTGCGGTTGATACATATTTAAAGTCACAACCAATAATAAGTTCATATAATAAATTTAGCACACCAATTCATAATCATTTGTTATCTATTGAAGTGATTGAGCCGACAAAATTGGCGCCAGAACAAAAACAATCATTAACTGACCGATACAAAGAACTGGAAAATGGATCATGGAAAGGTAATATTATGTATATTGAGGGTGAATGTAGCCCAAGACTTAAACAAGCATATTTAAGAATAACACCTCCCAAATTTACGATAAAAGGCATAAAGAAAACAACGAATAAAAATTCTTTATATATTATTCCAGGAGGTGCAGTGTTTTATTCAAAATCAGACTTGAATTATCACAATAATAAGGATTATCCAATTCTTAAAATAGAAGTTTCAAAGAATTATTCTATAAAGTTTTTATGTGCATTTCTTAAATCTTCATTTTTCTTATGGTATGTCAAAAACAAATTTGGCGATATAGATTTCTTTCCACCAGAAATCTTTAATTTTATAAATATTCCCAATATACATAATGGAAATTCAGCTGAAATAGATGTTATTTCGGAAATTGAGAAAAATGTTGATAGTATAATGGAACTGGAAAGAGATTTTTTAAAAACAGACTTGAAAAGTCTTGAAAGTCCTAATGAATATATTACTCAACACAATGAAAAAACTAAGAATTACTTTAAAAACATCGATGACTTGATTTTTAAATTATTAAAAATCAAAGAAGAAGACATCTTAATAATAAAAGAGAATTTACGCGCCAATTATATTTATATTCCTGAATAAGGATATATAATTATCAAATAAATATACTATGCCATACTTCAACGAAAGCCAGTTAGAACAGTCGATAATCGCACTGCTGCAATAGGAATAATACGAATACGTTATAGAAATAAAAAAATGAGATAACAATGAACAAAATCCAATTCATATTATACCAGTTGCCCGAGGAGGAGGGCAAGGTGCAGGTGGTTATCAAAGATGAGACCATTTGGGCTACGCAAAAAGCGATGGCGCAGCTGTTTGGCGTGGGTGTGCCCGCCATCAGCAAGCATCTGAAGAATATTTTTGAAGAAAAGGAACTGGACGAGCAAGTGGTTGTTTCCAAAATGGAAATAACCACTCAACATGGTGCTATAGAAGGAAAAATGCAACGCAACGAAACTGCCTTCTATTCTCTCGATGCGGTCATTGCCGTGGGCTACCGCGTATCATCGGCGCGGGCGACCAAATTCCGCATCTGGGCCACCAAGATTCTTAACGAGTATATCCGGAAGGGCTTTGTTTTGGACGACAACCGGATGAAACAGGGCGAGCAGATTTTCGGCAAGGACTATTTCCGAGAACTGTTGGAGCGTGTGCGTTCCATCCGTGCCAGCGAGCGTCGCATCTGGCAACAGATTACTGACATCTATGCGGAATGCAGCATCGACTACGACCGGAACGCACCCACAACCCGCGATTTCTACGCCATGATCCAGAACCGTTTCCACTTTGCCATCACAGGGCAGACAGCGGCGGAAATCATCTACACCAACGCCGACCACCAGAAAGCCAATATGGGACTTACAACATGGAAAAATGCGCCTGACGGCAGAATTCTGAAATCGGATGTGACCGTCGCCAAAAACTATCTGTCAGAGAATGACATTAAACGATTGGAACGTGCCGTTTCTGGCTTCTTCGACTATATCGAGGATTTAATTGAAAACGAAAACACGTTCAATATGTCGCAGTTTTCGGAGAGCGTGAACGCATTCCTGTCATTCCGCAAATTCAAGATACTTCCAAACAGAGGCAGAATTTCAAAGGAACAGGCCGATGCGAAAGCCGAAAGCGAATACGAGATTTTTAACAAGACTCAACCCATCATTTCCGATTTTGACAAAGAAATTAAACGTCTGAAAGGAGAATAACCTATGCCATACTTCAACGAAAGCCAGTTAGAACAGTCGATAATCGCACTTGCTGTTTTGGATTATATGGAAGATTGCTGACATCTTGTCAGTTGTATCTTATGTCATTATTTGTCAAAATCACATCGTAAAACTGACAAAATTTCAGTTTTTTATTTATGTTTTACATATTCTGTGTCATTTAGTGAAATAAATTTGCCTTGGCATGATTTTTGTAATAAATAAGATGTGTCAATTTTGAGACACATAACTTTATTATTAACAAAATTTTTCAGCCTATGGCAAATTTACATTACTTATTTCAACAGTTTAACACAGATTTGACCATCACCGATACAAAGAAAAATAAGATGATGGCTTCTAGAGACAATCTGCGTGAAAAGATTAAAAACCATTTCGAGAAAAACCACGACGGTTACGTTCCAAAGTTCTTCATTCAAGGTTCATATAAACTAAAAACCTTGATTCGAACAAAAGACGACACTTGTGATTTGGATGATGGCGTTTACTTCAAAAGCAATCCTGACAATGTAACAGGCACGACTTTACAAACATGGGTGAAAGAGGCGGTAGATGGGACAACAGATGCTACGCCAACACACAAAAAGAAATGTATCCGAGTAGATTATAAAGCCGGATATAACATTGATTTACCTGTTATGGTATTTGATGACACGAAAGACAAACATCCTCATCTTGCAGTTAAAAATAATGGTTTTAGAGATGATGACCCTAAAGAGTTTGTGGAATATTTTAACAAACACAAAACGGATCAGATGTGTCGCACGATCAAGTATCTTAAAGCTTGGTGTGACCACAAACGTGACGATATGCCTTGTGGTTTGGCTATGACGGTGTTGTCGCTCGACTGTTTCCAAGGCAATACAAGGGATGATGTGGCTTTGAAATACACTTTGATCGAGATTGAAAATGTTTTGAAACGCAACTTCGCTTGTGTAATGCCAACAACGCCAAATGACGATTTGTTTGCAGATTATTCAGAGACGAAAAAGAATAACTTTATGAAAAATCTGCGTGCGTTTATTGATGATGCCAAGGCTGCCATTGAAGAGCCTAATCATCAAAAAGCAAGTCGTTTGTGGAGAAAACATTTAGGTAACCGTTTCCCGGAAGGCAAAGACGTAAATGATCCAAGTTCGGCTGGCTTTGCGGGAACTATCGGAAGCTCAAAACCATATTATAATGGCTGTTAAAAACCAGTATTTTGATAGGCAATTAGATTCCGTTGTCAAGGAATATCCAAATCTAAGGATAAAAGTAGAAGATGGTGCTCCTTTTATTAAAGGTATTTTGGATATTCCTGACGATAATGGGGATGTTTCTGGATGTTTTGCAATTGAGATTCGGCCATCTGCTGGTTTCCCTTATGCATTCCCATATCTATATGAAGTGGGTGGAGAAATACCTTGTGAGGCGGATTGGCATAAATATCCTGATAATTCATGCTGTTTGACAGTTCAGGCGAAAGAATGCATGATTTGCTATAACGGTATAACTCTTGTGTGGTTTATCAAGAACATTGCTATACCGTATTTCGCCAACCAATTGTATAAAAAACAAACAGGGAGTTACTTGCAGGAGTATTCTCATGGAAGAGATGGAATAAAAGAATTTTATGAAGAATTATTTCAGACGAGTGATATCAATGTTTGGAGGTGTTGTCGGGATGTTGCATTTAGCGGTGCAAAGTATGAAAGAAATGGGAAATGCTATTGTAATAGCGGTAAAAAATACAAGAAATGTCATCTGCCTATTGAAGATAAGGTAAAAATAATTGGTAAACAACAAATTATGTTTGATCTTAAAATGATGAATTTGATATGAAACCACGTATATTTATTGGCTCATCAACCGAAGGATTGGATATAGCACAAAAGGTTAAAGACTATTATGCGAATGATTTTGAGTGTTATCTTTGGAATGACGGTATATTCAGATACAATGAGAATTACTTGGAAACACTGCTTAAAGAGGCAAATCTGTTTGATTATGGCATACTTGTTTTTACAAAAGATGATTTTACAAAATCACGTGAAAAAAAATTTGACTCCCCACGAGACAATGTAGTATTTGAATATGGGTTGTTTTTAGGTCGATTGGGGAGAGACAATGCATTTATTTTACAAGGAGATAATGTAAAATTGCCATCAGATTTGTTTGGTATTACTCATGCCAATTTTAAATATAAAAAATGCTGGTTCAAAAAAACAAGATCGCTTGATGAAAGTTCTTTAAATGATAGTTTAAAGAGATTAAAAAAGCAAATCGAAGAAAAGGTACATTTAGGCGTTTTGGGTATGTTGCCGTCAACAGTTTTGGCCATCGGTTATTTTGACAATTTTGTAAAGCCAGTTTGTGAATCTTTGTCTGCAAGCAATAAAATGCTTGAAGATTATAAATGTTCTTCCTACAAGTTTAGAATAGTTTTACCTAAAGATTTAGATTCTGATATAAAAAAGAAAGCAAATTTGTTCTATAAAGAAAAAAAATTTAACCCAATCGCAATAAATTCTATATCAAGGTCTTATCCACTATATGTTGCTATTGATGCGGAAAATAGCAAAGCAATATTAAGTGATATGCCGACAACTTTAAATGGTCTTGACAAGGCCATAGAGTTGTATTTAAGAAAAGGTCATGTTGGTAAATCAAATGAACAAAGACTGTTGGAAGATAGAGAACTTCGCAACTTTGAAAAGGTGTTGCGTTCATTGATAAAAGAAGATGCAGACTGCCGCGAATATGTGGAAGTTGAAACCGAGATATAATTAATATTTTATTTCAAAAATTTACATAATACCATCCATTTTTAAAAATAAAATTGGATGGTATTGTTTTTTTGTATATTTTTGCACGATAATTTATTGAAATATGGTACAAGAAATTAAGATAAAAAATTATCTGTCGTTTAAAGACGAGGTGATATTTAGTTTTGAAGCAACAAAAGATACTTTCGCTGAAGATTATCAAGTGGTGGAAGTGGCTCCTGGAGTTCGTTTGCTACGCTTGGCAATGATATACGGCGCTAATGCATCGGGAAAGTCAAATCTGCTGTCGGCTTTTGATTTTTTGGAAAATTTCTGGAGAAACCAATCAAATTCAATTGAAGATGAAACTGGTGTTATTCCGTTTTTATTAGACAAAGTAACTCCGCAAGAACCATCTGAATTTGAACTTATATTTTATGTTGACGGTACAAAATATTGGTATCAGCTTTCTATAGATGAGCATGCTGTTCATTCAGAAAAGTTGTATTACTATAAAACCGTACAACCCACGCTTCTTTTCGACCGCAAACTGGTTAATGGACAATCTGTTATAACCTATGGAGCACCTGTCAAGTTGAGTGCTGTTGAAAAAGAGAAAATTGCTGTGGAATGTTTGAAGAACATGTCTTTTTTTGCCGCTCGAGACAAAGCTAATGTGAATATTCCTGATATTGATATCGCGTCCAGTCTGATGAAGAGGCAGTTTATGCCGGTAATTCTTCCGAAAAGTGCTTTGTTTGAATATGCTGAGCGCAAAGCAGTTGAGGATAATTCTCTTAAAACTCACTTGTTGAATTTTTTAAAGCAAGCTGATTTCAATATCTCAGATGTTGTAACAGATGTGATTAAAGAACAAATACCAGAAAACTACCTTAGGATGGTTTTGAATAGTGATGTCGTTCCTGCAATAGAAAAAGAACAATTAAGAAAAGACGGTACAGTAACACACTATAAAACCATGTTTGAGCATACAATAAACTCTCAAGATGGTGAAACAAAGTTCTATCTTCCAAAGGATTTGGAATCATTGGGAACTTTGCGGACTTTTGGCATTGAAACAGCAATATATTATGCTCAACAAATGGGGGCATTTTTGCCAATTGATGAAATAGAAAATTCTTTGCATCCGCAATTATTGCGTTTTATATTGTTGGATTTCTTGAGGAAAAACACCAATGCTCAACTGCTTATAACAACTCATTATGATCCGTTACTCAATGATATTAGCAGACCGAATGATCAGCGGATTTTTAGAAAAGACAGTGTTTGGTTTACTGAAAAGAATGATAATGGTCATACCGAAGTGTATTCTTTGGCGGAATTTAGAGGATTGAATAGATTGTCTTCAATACAAAAGGCATATAATCAGGGTAATTTTGGTGCATTCCCTCAAATTGATTTGTAATTATGGCAAGGAGTTTTGAAAACAGAAAACAACAGCAGCGCTCGGTTACCATTGTGGGAGAAGGGCTAACCGAACAGCATTATTTTACACATATTCGATTCTTGTTCGGTTACCATTATACTATTAAGCCTTACTATTTTTCCATAACATCATTGGTTGAGATGGATAAGAAGATTGCTGAGGCTATTTCTGATGGAGGTGTCGCCATTGCTGTGTTTGATGCAGATGTGTCAAATCGCAATGAAGAGGAGAGAAAAAGACTGGAAATAATTCGCAAAAAGTACGGAAATAAAAAGAATGTTGTTTTGTGTGATAGTATGACTTCAATTGAATATTGGTTTTTGCTTCATTACGAGAACACTAATCGATACTTCAAGGATTCCTTTGCCACGGAACAAGAGCTTAGAAAACATATCTCTGATTATGAAAAGAAGTCGAAGTTTTTGCAAAATGTAAAATGGGTTGTGGATATGTGTGCTGATGAGAAATTAGAGACAGCAATAAAAAGAGCCATCGCATTTGATCATAATGGTGAATCATATTCTAATGTTTATAAAGCTTTTGAATTATTGAATAAACTTAAGTAAAATTATGCCATACTTCAACGAAAGCCAGTTAGAACAGTCGATAATCGCCTTGCTGCTTGAGCAGGATTATGATTACGTGAAAGGCGATGCACTGACAGAGCGCGACCTCGATGAGGTGGTGCTGCACGACGACCTCGCACAATATTTGCGTAACCGCTATAAAAACGATGGCATTACAGAGCAAGAGGTGGAAAGCGCAATACGCGTGATAAAACAGAAGACCGGCGGCTCGCTTTACGATGAAAACAAGCATACCCTGAATCTGCTGATGGACGGCTTCTCGCTGAAACGTGAGGATGCCACAAAGCAGAATCTCTATATCTATCCGATAGCTTTCGATGAGGCAAACCAAAAGTATAACAAATTCAAGGTTATAAACCAGTTTGAGATTGTTGGCAACACGCTGCGCATCCCGGATGCTATCATTTTTATAAATGGCTTGCCAGTGGTGGTGTTTGAGTTCAAAAACGCTCTCAAACAAAACACTACAATTGAAGACGCATACAAACAACTGACAATACGGTATCGTCGCGATATTCCTCAGCTTTTCAAATACACAGCGTTTATTGTCATTTCAGATGGTGTGAACAATAAATTCGGAACACTTTATACACCTTACGAGTTTTTCTATGCTTGGCGAAAAGTCAACGCCAAAGACAAGGCTGGCGATGGCATCAACTCGTTGAAAACGATGATTTCAGGACTGTTCCGCAAAGACCGTCTCGTCGATGTCATCCACAACTTCGTTTATTTCCCGGACACATCTAAAGACGAGCGTAAATATATCTGCCGTTATCCACAGTATTTTGCGGCACGCTCGCTTTATCAGAATATACTTAACCACAGCAAGCTGAATCCTAACGGAGACGGCAAAGGCGGTACATATTTCGGCGCAACGGGTTGCGGCAAGTCGTTGACAATGTTGTTCTTGTGCCGTCTGCTTATGAAAAGCAAAGCATTATGCAGCCCAACAATCATTCTCATAACTGACAGAACCGACCTCGACGACCAGCTCTCACGTTTGTTGCTTAACGCAAAACAGTTTGTTGGTGACAGCGTCATTGAGCAGGTTGAAAGTCGTGAAGATTTGAAGGCCAAACTGCAGGGCAGGACAAGCGGAGGTGTATTCTTAACGACGATACAAAAATTTTCAAAAGATATAAATCTGCTTTCAAACAGAGCTAACATCATCTGCATCAGCGATGAAGCTCATCGTACACAGACGAGTTTGGAAGAGAAAGTGGAGATTACCGATAAAGGTGTAAAACGTTCATTTGGTTTTGCTAAATATCTTCGCGATTCGTTGCCAAACGCCACATACGTAGGCTTTACCGGTACTCCAATCGACCCGACACTTGATGTGTTTGGTGGCATTGTCGATGAATATTCAATGATTGAGGCCGTTGAGGATGGTATTACAAAAACCATCATGTATGAGGGACGCGCCTCGCATGTGTTTGCCGACAGCGAGCTTATAAAACAAATAGAGGCTTATTACGACAAGTGTGCCGAAGAAGGCTCGTCGGAATATCAGATTGAGGAAAGCAAACGCGCTATGACGCAGATGAGCATTTTGCTCAACAGTCCAGATTTGATACATCGTTTGGCCATAGATTTCATCCAGCATTACGAGCGTAGAGTGGAAGAGGGTAGTACCGTCAAAGGCAAAGCTATGATTGTGTGCGCCACACGTGAGATAGCGTTCTCAATCTATAAAGAGATTGTCGCTATGCGTCCTGAATGGGCGGAGGTGAAGATATGCGGTGATGGAGAGGAGCTTACAAAAGAAGAGGCTGAAAAAATCAAGCCAATTGAGAAAATCAAGTTGGTTTGCATACGCCAAAAAGACGACGACCCTGAATTATACAATTTGTTAGGTACTGATGATGAGCGTAAGAAACTTGACCTGCAGTTTAAAGAAGACAAGTCGAATTTCAAAATTGCCATCGTCGTCGATATGTGGATTACCGGCTTCGATGTGCCATGTCTTGATACAATGTACTGCTACAAGCCGTTGCAGATGCATACTTTGATTCAGACTGTCAGCCGTGTGAACAGGAATTATCCTGGCAAAGACAAAGGTTTAATCGTTGATTATCTCGGTATTAAGAAAAAGTTCAACCAGGCAATGCGGAAATACGCCACAGGTGGACAAAACGAAACTCCTGTAGAAACTATCGATGCCGCTGTTAAGTTGTTTAAAGATGAACTCGACTTGCTGAGACGTATGTTTAATGGTTTTGATTACAGCAAATTCTTTACCGGAACACCGCTTGAACAGCTAAATACACTGCAGATTGCTGCTGAGTGTATCCAGCAGACTGCTGAATCTGAAAAACGCTTCATGAAACATTCTTTAATCATGAAGTCGGCATATAACATGTGCAACAACGACGAAAGAATTACAAGTGATGAGGTCAACGATGTGCATTTCTTCTCTGGTGTGCGTTCAATAATCTATAAGACCACTACAGGCGAATCGCCAGATGCTACGCAGATGAACAAGCATGTGCTGAAACTGGTTAATGAAGCGCTTGTCTCGGAAGAAGTTGTAGCTATCAACACCATGCGACTCGACAATTCGGAGCAAATTGACATGCTTGCGACTCAATATATGGAAAAGCTGAAACGTCTGCCATATCAAAACACAAAAGTTAAGTTGATGGAACAGTTGCTGAAGCGTGTCATAGATAGCGTCAGACGGGTTAATAAGGTCAAGGCAGTCAGTTTTACCGACCGTTTGAAAGAAATTATCGACAAATACAACGATCGCTCCGATGATATCGTCTTGGCTGATGAAATCGTCACTGAAGTCGCAAAGCAGTTGGCTGATTTGTTTGAAGATATTAAGAAAGACAACGTTTTGCCAGATGGAATTCCAAATATCGAAGTAAAGGCGTTTTATGATATTTTGAAATCTGTTGCAGAGCAATATGGATTTGTGGGGAAATATACGGAAGAAGAGTATATTGCTATGGCGAAGGATGTTAAAGATGTTGTTGATGATGGTTCTCAATTTATTGACTGGGATAAACGTTCTGACATCACGGCACAACTTAAAGTACAAATTATATTAACACTTGCAAAATACGATTATCCACCTCATACAAGAAGCGAGGTGTTCAAGGCTATTTTCGAGCAAGCAGAGAATTTTAAGAAGAATAATTTGTAGGCTAATACACCATCTCCCCATTAATAAACGTGTTCATCACCTTTACCTCGGGTATTTTCTCGTCATCAATGCTCATAATATCATCGGAAAGTATCACAAAATCAGCCTCTTTGCCGATTTCGATGCTGCCTTTGCGGGACTCGGCGAAGTAACCTTTCGCTGCCCAGATGGTCATTGATCTTAAAGCTTCTTCACGAGTTAATTTATTGTCAATCAGATATTCGCGTGCAACAGAGGAATAAAACGTCTTAAGAGGGGAGACGTGCTCAATAGGGAAGTCGGTGCCGTTGATGAGCCAGCCGTTCTGTGCAAGCAAAGTCTTGTAGGCATAGGCGTTTTTAACCCTTTCTGAACCCAGGCGTTCCTCCGCCCATGGCATGTCGGATGTGCAGTGCGTGGCCTGAATCGAAGGAATGACGCTGTATTCTTTATATAATGCAAAGTCCTGAGGATTAACCACCTGAGAGTGCTCGATACGCCATCTAAGGTCGTTTTCGCCTTTTAAAAACTTGCCATATTCGTTGAGAATCATCCTCACGCCGCCGTCGCCGATGGCATGACAGCACACCTGATAGCCTGCGTTGTAAGCCTTTTCGCAGACATGATCGTAGAATTCTTCATTTTCAACATATAATCCAGTGGCTTCGGGTGCATCGGAATATGGCTCAAGCAACTTGGCGCCACGCGAACCGAGAGCACCGTCAGCGTAAATCTTAACCGAACGCACAGTAAGACGTTCTTTCTCAATGACACCGAACTTCATGAAGTAATCCATAGTCTCGTCATCAGGATTGACCATGGCGTTGACTTTCATCTTCAAAACGCCTTTCTGCTGCAAAGAATCAATCAAGGCAATGGATTTAATGTCGAGACCGGCATCAGTGACGCCTGTCAGACCATGAGCGAAACAGTCGCGTTGTGCGATCTTTAACGCATTGATTCTCTGTTGGTTATTGAGATTAGGAATAATGGCTTTCGCCATGTCAGCGGAATTGTCGAGAAGGATTCCGGTAGGTTTTCCTTTTTTAAGAATAATATCACCACCTTTGACTTTTGATTTCGCATTTAATCCAATGAGTTTCAAGACATTATCACTGACAAGCACTGCATGGCCGTCAACTCGGGTGATGAGCACTTTCTTATCTGGAAAACGCTTCTGAAGCTCGATATTATCCGGGAATTCTTTGACATCCCAAAGGTTCTGGTCCCAGCCACGTCCCAAGAGCCATTCTGAATCGTTGTTTTCGTTATGTTTTGCAAGACGTTCCAATACTTCCTCAAACGATTTGCAGCCGTTTAAATCGGCATATCGGACTTTGGTCTCACCGTATCCCACAAAGTGGCAGTGACCGTCGATAAAGCCGGGATAGATGCTTTGTCCTTGCGCATCAAGGGTTTTACTCGCATTATAATGGCTCAAAATCTTTCTGTCGGAGCCGATAGCAACGAATTTACCATCCTTAACGGCAAATGCCTGCGCCTTACTGAATTGATTGTCAACGGTATAGACATTGGCGTTGTAAACAATCAAATCGACTTTTGTTTTACTGCAAGAGGAAAACAATAAAATCATTAGCAATATATCGAAAACTCTTCTCATGACACAAATAGGGCTGACAAAAAATGCCAGCCCGTTATTTTTTAATTATTGTAATACAATGACTTGCTTGGTATTCTTACCGTCTTTTGTTGTCAAAACCATTAAATAAGTGCCTTTTTCAAGTTTCGACAAATCAACAGTTGTCTTATCATTAATTGACTGATTATAAACCATTTGACCAGTGGTGTTGTAAACAGTCAAAACATTCATACCTTCAACGTCGACGGTAATGAAACCATTCGATGGGTTAGGGTAGATGTGAGCGTCATTACCAATGTTTTCTGCGACTCCGTCATTCTTTGTGAAATAAAATTCATTGGATTCCTTATCGGTGAAATCATTTCCTGAAATGATAGTCTGACTTCCAACTTTTATTCCATAAAGACCATTTCCGCCAGCCATACCGTTACCACCGGCGTCATAAATTGTAAACATATAGCAATCGTCATCAACAAGCTCAATATTCTCACTATAAACCTTATGTGGTTCTTCATAAGGACCGCCACTCACAACAACTTCGCCATTTGAAGTTTTAACAATATCCCATGTGATATTCTGTGGCTCATCATCGGTACGAATAGAGAGTTTTAAAGTCTTATTGACAACAACCGGAGCTTCATCGAAAGCGTATCTGTATGTGCCAGGTGCATATTCATCAGCAGCGCCGTTGATCTGGGTGATTTCAAAAATCATCTCATTGTTTTCCAATGTTTCTACATCTGCAAAATTCAGTTCTCCAAAATTAATCTTTGCAGTCTTGCCAAAATCGATATTGCCTTGCCATGTCAAGTCAGCGATACTTGTTCCATTTACAGAGACATTGACTGCCAATGAGTTAATGGTTTCAGAACCGAAATTTGTTACGTAAATATCAGGATTTACACTTGATGAGCAGATCGTTTTCTTAGTATGATCCAATTTGCTGATTTTAGCTTGTTTTGCAAAAAATGGCTGGACATCATCCGATGACTTGCAGCCTTGGATCATCTGTTTTGTTGTACCATCCTGGAGCCATGCCACTGCTGTCAACTCACTGACGTTCATAACATTAGCCAAAGCCCACGAATATTTGTATGCGAAATAGTCGCCGGCTTCCATCGCTGCGATGCTAGTTCCTGCTGCGCTTGGAAGGAGTTTTTTCATGACGTTATGGAATATTCTTTCACCGTTTGAGCCAGGAGCAGAAGCATATTCCATCGTTTTTTCAATAACCGAGATGTTAAGTTTCAAGCTGTTTGAATTGATTGCAGAAGATGCACGCCCCATAACAACTACAAACATTGTGTCCTGTGCCGCGTTGAAATAATGAGTCATTCGCATGTCAATTGGTGAATCCACGGCTGCCCATTGGTTAATCATAGCTTGACTGACACTGCTTGAATTGCCGACCCATGTACCGTCGCCGACTGAATAAGGAACGGCGTTGATGCTGTAAAATGACACTTTTGACGATACATCGCCTGGATTGTGAAGGTTCATCGGGTCGCCGGCAGCAGGCCAGTTGACGTGGTATTTAATGGCGATGAGCTTGTCGGCATTATTATTAATAAGGTTGTCCAACGCAGGGTTTGCCGATGCACATGGACCGCATGTTGTACTCGTAAAGCATTCAAGCACAACGGTTCTCTGATTCTGAGCATTGATAACGCCAATGCCAATAATTAGGCTTAATGTGAGTAATGATAAAATTTTTTTCATGATTAATAATTTATTGGTTTTGCAAAATTATAAAATTTCTTTTAACAGATAGTCATTATCGGCATCTTTTAATTCAAAATATTTTTGAATGGTGCCGTTTTTTAATAAATCAGAACTTTGACCTGCGGCAAACGGCTTGTTTTTGGCGATAATCCAAAGATTGTCGGTGTAGCGGAGCAGAAGTTCGAGGTCATGCGAGCTGAAAAGAATGGCTTTTTTCTGTTCCTTCGCCAACTTTTTCAGTAATGAAAACAACTCTATTTTACTCGGATAATCCAAAAACGCTGTCGGCTCGTCGAGCATGATGACAGGGGTGTTTTGAGCTATCGCCTTGGCTATCATAACCTTCTGTTTCTCTCCATCTGATAAGGTATTGAAAACTCTGTCAATCAAATGATTAATGCCGACTAATTCAAGTGATGCTTTAATCTCATTTTCATCCTTTTCGGAAAGCTTTCCGAACATGCCGGTATATGGATAACGACCTGCTGCGACCACGTCGAAGACCTTCAGAAACATATCGTCAGGGCGTTCGGTGAGGACGATGCCAAGAAGCTTGGCGCGCTCCTTTGGCGAATATGAAATCAGGTCTTTTCCAAAGAGCTCGATCTTACCGCCAACAGGCTTGATATGCGTCGAAAACGTCTTGAAAAGCGTCGATTTTCCTGCACCGTTAGGACCCACGAGAGCGATGATATCACCCTCATTGAGCGTCACATTGATGTTTGAAACGACGGTTTTATCATCGTAACCAATTGATAATGCTGATGTTTTTAATATTTCCATTATTTTCTACTTTTCAAAATTACTGAGATAACCACAGGTGCTCCGATGAATGCTGTCACCGCATTGACAGGCAGGTTGCCGTCGAAACCCGGCATTCTTGCTATCAGATTGCAAACCAAAGCCATATCCATGCCGATAAGCATCGTGGCAGGTATCAAAAGACGATGGTCGCTGCTCTTGAACAGGAATCGCGCGATATGAGGCATCGCGAGACCCACGAAGGCGATAGGGCCGCAATAAGCCGTCACTATTGCAGTGAGATATCCTGAAACGAGGATTATTATCACACTGTTTTTGCGGATGTTCAAACCTAAATTCTCAGCGTACATTTCGCCTAATAATAGGATATTCAAGTTCTTAGACAAGAAAAATGTCACAACCAATCCGATGATGATGCTGATAGCGAATATCGGCATTTTAGATGTCCCGACACCTGAAAAACTGCCCATTCCCCAAATAACGAAAGCGTGGATGTCTTCTTTTAAGCTGAAAAATTTCAGGATATCAGTGATTGAGCCTGCCAAATATGCGATCATCAAACCGATGATTATCAACGTGGTCATGTTTTTCATGCGGGAGCTGAACGCCAGCATCACAAAAAGCACTAACACTGCACCGATGAAAGCTGCAAGACTCACTCCGATTGTCGACCACCATCCGAATGACGAGACCGCCGTGCCGGATATCGCACCTGTTAGAAGTATCACAATTCCGACGCCGAGACTGGCGCCGCTGCTGATGCCTAACATCGAAGGATCGGCGAGAGGATTGCGGAATAGGGTTTGCATCAGAAGACCGGCAACCGCCAACGCGGCGCCCGCCAAAAGAGCCGTCAAAGCCTGCGGAAGCCTATAATTAAAAATTATGACACTCAATGTCTTATCAGGATTATCATCAAGTAATACTTTAAATATCTCATCAATAGGAACAGTGACCGATCCGACGAACAAATTGAGGATAAAAAGTATTATTCCAACGATGATTATCCCTAATATTCCGAATGTTATCTTGCTATTTTTCATCTGTCAACTTGTAAAAATAATGTGGTTGATAATCTGCTTCAATAAGCTCCGGATGGTATGCAAAGACAAAGTCCTTCAGCAGCAAATCCGGCTCATATTCCGACTTCTCGAAGTATCCGCTTTCGCGAATGTCGCACACGAGAATGTTTCTGTCTTTATATGCTTTAAAATACGTATATAATTCATTTTCAACGGCTAAGCGATTGTATGAATACTTTGTATTTGTCGAATTCATAATACGCCAGAAATCGGCATCACGAGCCTTTGAGAGCACCGTTTCCGCATCGACAGGAAGGCTCGCAGTGGAATTGTTGTCACTCCAGATATAATCAGCGCCCGCATCATGGAAAATCTGTGCGATATAGCTTGCGCCGCCAGGCAGATACCATTGTCCCTCAAACGGTAAATCGGAAAAGACAGTCGGTCTGTTTTCTACATTTTGACAGATGTTTTTCAATGAGTCATAACGAGTTACGATATCATTGAACCATTTGTCGGTATCTTTTTCACGGCAGGTGAGAAAGCCTATCAGTTTCAGCCATTCTGCGCGTCCAAGCGGATGATTTTCAAGATAATCGGCGAATGGGAACATCACAGCGCCGGTCAAATCACCGATTTCGGTCTTTGGCACCGTTGAATATGGCGTGTAAAGAATCACGTCAGGGTGGAGGTTGATGGCGATTTCGGTCTTCAGACTCGTCTCAATGCCCACATCCTCAATCTTTTTCTCAGCTAAAAGCCGCTTGATTTCCACATTGTCAGTATAATTGCTCTCAAGTATTCCTTTCACGCGCCCAATCTCGCCAAGCTCAAGAAACACTGACCATTGCGTCGATGAATAGGCAATAACATTTTTAACCGGAGTGCGAATCACAGCCTTGTTTGCAAGCTCATTTGGAAGTTCCAAAGTGTCAGGATAGAGGTAAAACTCGCCAAGCGATTTTTCATTCCATGGGCAAGAAACATTGATATAATATCCTGATTTATAATGAGTTACATCTATATAACTTGTATATTCCATCAGATTGTCATTTTCGCTGCAAGAATTCTTATTTGTATTATTCGATTTCTCGCCACACGAAAATAACATGCAAGTCACTGATAGACAAATAAATAACAATTTTTTCATATCGATTATGATAAAATGAGTTTAATTCGCAAAAATACAAAAAATAATGAATCAATTTGTTAATATTTATTTATAAAAATTGGCTGAAATCTCAAAAAATTTGTTTAATTTTGCAGTTTAAAATAATGAATTATGGGAATTTTCATGTTTCACAGGCCGGAGATGCCTAAGTTTAACTACATTCCGAGATATTACAACCCGGAAAAAGAGGAGTTGGAAAAGAGGAAGGCTGCTATGGGTTTGGACTCAAAACTCTCTGACAGTGAGAGACTTAGGGTGCAGATGCGACAGAGATGGGGCAGAAACATCGACGACGGGAAGAGTCTTAAACAAGGTTATTCTTTCAAATGGCTGCGATACGCTATAATATTTGGTATTTCAGCGTTTTTGATCTCAGTGATCTTCTTCACTCCATTTGTTGAGAATTTTGTGACGATGTTCCTGAAGATGGGAGGTAAATAGCTATGTCGCTGGATATCATCAAGTTACTTCCAGATTCTGTTGCGAATCAAATAGCCGCTGGAGAGGTCATCCAACGTCCTGCTTCAGTCGTTAAGGAGTTGATAGAGAATGCGATAGATGCTGGCGCCACACAGATTGACCTGATTGTCAAAGACGCAGGGCGCACATTTATCACTGTTATCGACAACGGCTGCGGCATGTCAGAGACTGATGCGAGACTGTGTTTTGAGCGTCATGCGACATCAAAAATCAAATGCGCCGACGACCTTTTCGCCATAAAAACCATGGGTTTCCGTGGAGAGGCATTGGCTTCAATAGCTGCTGTGGCACAAGTCGAACTTACGACAAGACGCAAAGAAGACGAGGTCGGCACTAAGATTCGCATTGAAGGTTCGAAAGTGATAGAACAGCTTCCGAAACCGGCATCAGTGGGTACGAATTTCACTGTGAAAAACCTGTTTTTCAATGTACCTGCACGACGTAACTTCTTGAAATCCAATGAGGCAGAGCTTCGACATATCAACGAGGAGTTTTTCCGTATCACGATAATGAACCCGGAGATAGGGTTTACCTTTGTGAGCAACGACAAAGAGCTTTTCCATCTGTATCCAGGCACTCTGAAACAGCGTATCGTCGGGCTTTTCGGCAAGGATTACGACAGTAAGTTGCTGCCGGTCAATCAGATAACAGAATCTGTCACAATCGATGGATTCATTGTGAAACCTGAGTTTTCGAAGAAGACACGCGGTGAGCAGTATTTCTTCGTAAACCGCCGTTTCATCAAACATGCCTACCTCCATCACGCAGTGGAAAACGCCTATAAAGAGCTGATCCCGCAGGATTGTTTCCCAGGCTATTTCCTTGATATTCAGATAGATCCGAAAGAAATAGATATCAATATCCATCCGACTAAAACGGAGGTCAACTTCATCGATGTGAAGCTGATTTATGCCATCATGCATTCGGCAGTGCGTAAAGCGATAGGACAGAATAACTTAGCTCCGACTTTGGACTTTGATATCAACCCGAATATGGGCATCGATTTTGGCGAGGCGAGCCGCATGGATCGTCCTGTCATAGCGCCGAAAGTCGATTTTGACCCATCGTTTAACCCATTCAAAATCAATCCGATACGACATCAGCAACAGAATTGGCGAATAGCTTACGACAATAGCAACGACGTTGTGGCAGGCACCAATTTTGAAGAAAATGCCAATGAAAACAAGCCTTTGGAAGAGGAACAGAGGATTCTTTTCATCCAGCTGCAGCAGTCGTATATCGTGACAACGGTGAAGTCCGGAATCCTTGTCGTTGACCAGCATCTGGCACATGAAAGGATACTTTACGAGAAATATCTGAAGGAGATGGAGACTGAGGTGATAGCATCACAACAGGAGCTGTTTCCGCATCATATCTCATTGAATATCAATGACGCATCGATTCTTAAAGAGATCAAACCTGAGCTCGAGAAAATCGGGTTCCGCATCGAATCGATGAACAACACTACTTTTGTGATTAACGGCACGCCTGTCGATTGTAAAGGCAGCGACGCCGTTTCGATAATCGAGAAACTTTTAGAGGATTACAAGACAAACAACTCTGGTAATCAATCAGATAGAAAATTGAATTTAGCGCGTTCGCTGGCATCTCAGATGGCGGTGAAGGCGGGTCAGACCTTGAACGCCGTGGAGATGCAGGACATCATCGACAGGCTTTTCGGCTGCGCGGTGGCAGAAGTGGCGCCAAATGGCAAGAAAATCTTCACAATCATCAATGCTGACGACATTAAAACACGTTTAAACTAATGGACAATCAATTCAGACCGCAAGGTTTTGCTATTTTACCCTTGGTGGTAAAGAACCTGCTGATAATCAACGGTATATTCTTCCTTGCAACCATCGCAATGGACATGGTTTGGCACATCGATTTGGCACAATATCTCGGCTTGCATTACATCGGAGCGTCAGATTTCAGGCCATATCAATTCGTGACTTATATGTTCATGCATGGCAGTTTCGCACATCTTTTTTTCAATATGTTTGCGTTATGGATGTTCGGCAATGCCATCGAAAACGCCTGGGGACCGAAGCGATTCCTGATATTTTACTTCGTCTGCGGCATCGGCGCCGGCTTGACACAGGAATTGGTGCAATACATCCAATTCTCTGATATTCATAACTTCCAGAATGTAAACCTGGGAGGCAGAATCGTTCCTGTGGAAGATTATCTCAACATGCTTACTACTGTCGGTGCATCAGGAGCCGTTTATGGCATACTTCTCGCATTCGGTATGATGTGGCCAAACTCCATGATTTACCTGTATTTCCTGATACCTATCAAGACAAAATGGTTCGTTTTGATATACGGTCTTCTCGAATTATTTACAGGCTTCTCATCTATCGACAATGTGGCACATTTCGCGCATGTCGGAGGTATGGTTTTCGGCCTTTTGCTCATTTTATATTGGAAAAATCAAGGGAATGGCGGCAATTCCAAGTTTAAAATAAAATTCAACAAAAACAAATCTGGAAACGGCCGGCCAAAATCGGATTGGGACTACAATAAAGAACGTCATGACGAAGACCGCAAAACCGACGAAATCCTTGATAAGATTAGCAGAGGCGGCTACGACAGCCTGACAAAAGAGGAGAAGGAGTTCCTGTTTAAACAAAGCAAGAAAAGCTGATGAATTTCAAGTTGTCATCGGAGTTTAAGCCCACCGGCGACCAGCCTCAGGCCATAGAGCAGCTGAAAAACGGCATTTTGGCAGGGGAGAGGTATCAGACTTTAATGGGTGTGACAGGCTCCGGAAAGACGTTCACAATAGCCAATATGCTGGCAGAACTGAACCGTCCCGCATTGATTCTCAGCCATAATAAGACGCTCGCGGCACAGCTTTACAGCGAATTCAAGCAGTTTTTCCCTGAAAATAAGGTCGAATATTTCGTTTCTTACTACGATTACTATCAGCCTGAGGCGTTTATCCCGCAGACAAACACTTATATCGAGAAGGATTTGTCGATAAATGACGAGATTGACAGACTGCGACTGAGCACAACGTCAGCACTTTTGTCAGGTAGACGCGATGTCATTGTAGTATCTTCAGTATCATGTATTTACGGCATTGGAAACCCTGAAGATTTCAGCAAAAACGTAATCAATATCGAGCTTGGGCAGAAGATTCGTCGTGACGACCTGCTTTTTAACCTTTCCAATGCACTTTACAGTCGTAATGACATTGAATTTTCGCGTGGACGCTTTCGTGTGAAAGGCGACACTGTCGATGTGTTTCCTGCATACTCAGACACTCCATATCGAATAATTTTCTGGGACGATGAGATTGAGGAATTGGAGTCG
The DNA here is from genome assembly GCA_902774295.1 of uncultured Bacteroidia bacterium. Taxonomy (GTDB): domain Bacteria; phylum Bacteroidota; class Bacteroidia; order Bacteroidales; family F082; genus Limimorpha. The sequence goes on from CACYHP010000006.1 coordinate 47,982, forward strand.
TTTGACCCGATAAACGGCACCAGAATTGAGAGTTTGCAGAATATTACGCTGTTCCCGGCCAATATTTTCGTGACATCAAAAGAGAAGATTAAGCAAGCGACTGAGGAGATACTTCTCGACATGTTTAAGCAGGCCGAATATTTCCGTGAGATTGGAAAATATGAGGACGCGAAACGTCTGGAAGACCGCGTAAATCATGATGTTGAAATGATTCGTGAACTCGGATACTGCTCTGGCATCGAAAACTATTCACGGTATTTTGATGGTCGGGCTGCTGGCACACGCCCATTCTGCCTTTTGGACTTTTTCCCTGATGATTTTATAACTATCATTGACGAAAGTCATGTCACAGTGTCACAAATTCGCGGCATGTACGGAGGTGACCGTTCACGCAAGCAGACCTTGGTGGAATATGGCTTCAGGTTGCCATCAGCACTCGACAACCGCCCGTTGAAATTCGATGAGTTTGAATCACTTACGGGTCAAACCATATATGTCAGCGCTACGCCTGGCGACTACGAGATGCAGCAGACTCAAGGCGTTTACGTGGAGCAGCTTATACGCCCGACAGGACTTCTCGACCCGAAAATTGAGGTCAGACCATGCACTAACCAAGTCGACGACCTCGTGGACGAGATAATCCGGGTTATCGCCCGCAAACAGCGCGTCTTGGTCACAACTTTGACAAAACGTATGGCCGAGGAGCTGACAAATTACCTTAACAATCTGAATATCAACACAAGATACATACATTCCGATGTCGATACTTTGGACAGAGTCGAAATCATGATGGGCTTGAGAAGGGGAGACTTCGATGTTTTGGTCGGTGTCAACCTTCTTCGTGAAGGCTTGGATCTGCCTGAGGTTCAATTGGTTGCTATCTTGGATGCCGACAAGGAAGGCTTCCTGCGTTCGGAGCGTTCGTTGACACAGACGGCAGGCCGCGCCGCCCGTAATGCCGACAGCAAAGTCATAATGTACGCTGACAAAATCACCGACTCGATGCGCAAAACCATCGACGAGACACAAAGGCGGCGCGAGAAACAGATGGCATATAATATCGAACATAATATTGTTCCTAAAACAATTATAAAGCCTCTTGACAACGCCTGGGGTGACCTGAACAAAGCCAAACTCGTTGACTACGAGATGACCGAAGAACACGTCAGGTCGGTGGCAGAAGAAAAAACAGCCGTCTATCGTTCGCCGAGAGACATCAAAAAAGCCATTCAAGATGCCAAGAAAGAGATGGAGAAATCCGTCAAAGAGCTTGACTTTATGAACGCTGCAAAATACCGCGACATAATCGTCGCTTTAGAAGAGAAATTAAACAAAATCGATTGAATATGAATACGTTAGCAATCCCATTTTTCGCAACCGACGCAGTTTGGAATGCCATGATACAGTTTGGCATCATTGCTGTTGGACTTTTGGCAGGCAACATTGTGCGAACAAAAGTGCCATTTATGCAAAAAAGTTTGATTCCATCAGCACTGATCGGAGGTGCTTTGATATTGGTTTTCAAGGCAATATATTCTGACTTGCTTGGATGGGAGGATTTAATCGACAAACGCTCAATGGAAATCATCACATATCACGCCCTTGGCCTCGGTTTTGTCGCTTTGGCATTGAAAAACAACAAAGTTGAGTCGAAATCAAGCACTATGAAAGTCATTGAGACCGGCACTTTGACGGCAAGCACATATATCATACAAGGCATTGTCGGTCTGTTAGTTACGATACCATTGTTCTATTTTGGGAAACATATATTCTATGCTGCAGGATTGCTTCTTCCGATGGGCTACGGTCAAGGGCCCGGACAGGCACTGAATTTCGGCACGATTTATATGGACAGAGCCGCCGAACAAGACATCATCTTCCCAGGCAAAGACTTCGGATTATCAATAGCTGCGATGGGTTTCATCATCGGCTGCGTGGTAGGAGTGGTCTATCTTAACATCTTAAAAAGAAAAGGAAAGATTAAAATCTCTGAGATTCAGGAGAAGCAGAGAAACAACCTCAGCGACTACGAAGGTGAGAACGAAATCCCTGATACTGAATCAGTTGACAAGCTCTCGATACAGTTTGGTCTGGTGCTCTTCACATATCTTTTGGTCTATCTTTTCAACCATTGCCTGCAAAGTTTCGACCTCGGCAATTTCGGTGAGAAGACTCTCATGCCGTTGATGTGGGGCTTCAACTTCCTGCTTGGCACGCTGTTCGGCATCATGATAAAAGGCATAATTAAAGTGTTGAGAAAGAGACAGCTGATGAAACGTGAATATATCAACAATTACCTCTTGAACCGTATTAGCGGATTCTTTTTCGATATCATGATTGTTGCAGGCACAGCAGCCATCAACTTTAGTGAATTCAAGGGATTTGCGCTACCGTACATACTCGTGTGCACACTCGGCGCCATTGCGACGTTCTGGTTTGTGTTGAAGGTGTGCAAACATCTCTATCCGAATTACGTTTATGAAGGCTTTTTCAGCATGTTCGGCATGCTCACGGGCACAGCTTCCAATGGCATGATTCTCCTTCGTGAGATCGACCCTAAGTTTGAGACACCTGCTGCAAACAACCTTGTTTTACAGTCACTTCCGGCAGTGGCATTAGGCTTCCCGGTGTTGCTTCTGGTCAGCTTCGCGCCTCAAGGCTTCACCCAAGCCCTCATCACCCTTGGAATTTTGGTGGTCGTTTTCATTATCTTTAATTTGTTCTTGTTCAGGACTAAAATCTTCCGTAAAAAGCAATAGCAGAATACTAGATAATTGGTGCCATTTGCAGAAATACGACTTACCACAGGGTACTGAGAGTATTTCGAAAATTGTTTTTCAGAGATTATTGGTGCCATTTGCAGAAATACGACTTACCATAGGGTACTGAGAGTATTTCGAAAATGGCACTAATAATCTCATTAAAAAATCAATGAAATTTTTGTTTTCTATTCAAAAAAATATATTATATTTGCAGACATGATAAAGGTGTAATCGCTTTTATCACATATTTTATTTTAACTTGTTGATAAAGAATAATTTATATTATATATGAGCGAAGGATTGTATTCAATGGAAGCTAAGGATTTTGATAAAACCTTAGACTTGACGAAAATTAAGCCGTATGGCGACACAATGAACGATGGTAAGACCCAGCTGAGTTTCACATTACCGGTGCCATGCGGCGCAGAAGCTGTTGAGGCAGCCAAACAACTCCTCAAAACTATGGGTTTCGAGAATCCTATTGTGGTGTATTACAAAGAGTTGACACCTGGATTCACATTCTTTAACTGCTACGGAAGCTGCACTCACACCGTGAACTACAGCACAATCTACGTCCCGAAGGTCGAATCGAACACCATGGACATGTACGAGACAGACCAGTACATCAAGGAAAACATCGGCCGTAAGATCGTTATCGTTGGCGCAAGTACTGGTACCGACGCTCACACTGTGGGTATCGACGCCATCATGAACATGAAGGGCTACGCCGGTCACTACGGACTTGAGCGTTACGAGATGATTGAGGCTTACAACCTCGGTTCACAGGTGCCGAATGAGGAATTCATCGCAAAAGGTATTGAGCTTCATGCTGACGCTTTGCTCGTTTCGCAGACAGTTACTCAGAAAGACGTTCACATCAAGAATATGACCAACTTCATCGAGTTGATGGAGGCTGAAGGCTTGCGTGACAAGATGATTTGCTGCTGCGGTGGCGCCCGTATCTCACATGAGCTTGCTAAGGAACTTGGTTTCGACGCAGGCTTCGGAATGAACACCTACGCCGACGACGTGGCATCATTCGTGGTCCAGGAAATGGTCAAACGTGGTATGAAATAATCAGCACCCCGACGGATGGAAATCGAAGATAAATTTGAAAGATTTTTAAAAGATTTTGAAAGATTTTGAGCCGTAGGCGACCAGAAAAAAGAAAATTACAAACAATTAAATATTTCAGAATATGGATAAAAATGAAATGAGAGAAGTTATCGCCAAGAGAGCAGCAAAAGAGCTGCATGACGGCGATGTAGTGAACCTTGGTATCGGTATCCCAACTTTGATTCCTAACTACCTTCCAAAAGGCGTGTCAGTGACACTGCAGACTGAGAACGGCGCTATGGGCATGGGACCAACACCTGAAGAAGGCAAGGAAGATAAGAACCTCATCAACGCTGGCGGCGGTTTCATCACCTTGACACCAGGCGCTTGCACATTCGACTCAGCAACATCATTTGCAATCATCCGCGGCGGTCACGTCAACGTGTCGTTCCTCGGCGCATTGCAGGTCGATGAGAAGGGCAACCTCGCCAACTGGATCATCCCGGGCAAGATGGCTCCTGGCATGGGCGGCGCAATGGACCTCGTGGTCGGTGCAAAACGCGTTATCCTCACCATGGAACACACACAGAAGGGCGCTCCTAAGATCTTGAAGGAATGCACACTGCCTCTCACAGCAGCAGGCCAGGTCAACATGATCATCACCGAGATGGGTGTGATGGAGATCACAAATGAAGGCATCGTCCTTACAGAGATCCATCCTGAATTCACCGTCGAGCAGGTGCAGGAAGCAACAGAGGCTAAGCTCATCATCAGCCCTAACATCAAATCAATGATCGACTAACACTCACTCGTCATTTCGAGTGGAGCGTAGCGGAATCGAGAAATCTCCTGCAATTTTAATGAGATTTCTCCACTCCCTTCGGTCGGTCGAAATGACGGAAAGAATAGAATTATGGAATACAAATTCTTAAAAAGCGAAGTCAGAGAAGACGGCATCACCATCATGACGGTGTCGGCTCCTAAGTCGTTGAATGCACTGAATTCGACGGTCTTGAGAGAAATCGACGACTTCGTCAGCAACCTAGACACCAAGAAGACCCGCGTCCTCATCATCACCGGTGACGGCGAGAAGTCGTTTGTGGCAGGTGCGGACATTTCGGAGATGGTGCATCTTTACGAGAAAGAAGGCTATGAGTTCAGTAAACTCGGCGCCATCGCTTTCCGTAAGATAGAGCTGCTCCCGATTCCGGTCATCGCTGCCGTCAACGGTTTCTGCCTCGGTGGCGGATGCGAGCTGGCAATGGCATGCGACTTCCGTTATGCCTCAAGCAACGCCAAGTTCGGTCAGCCTGAGGTGGGACTGGGCATCACACCTGGTTTCAGCGGCACATACCGTCTCGCGAAGCTCATCGGACAAGGCTACGCCAAGGAGATGATATACACCGGCAAGGCTATCCGTGCCGACGAAGCACTGCGCATCGGCTTGGTGAACGCTGTTTATGAACCGACAGAGTTGATGGACAAGGTCATCGAGACAGCCCAGAAGATCGTCGCCAACGCACCTTTAGCAATAAAATATGCTAAGGAATGCATCAACGAGAGCTACGACATGGTTGCTGCCGACGCCATCGAACTGGAGAACCGCAACTTCGGAAAATGCTTCGCAACAGAAGACCAGAAGTCAGGAATGACAGCGTTTTTAAATAAGGAAAAACCGCAATTCAAGGGTTGCTGACGGCACACTACGCGCGCCTAGTTTAAGCCCCCTTCGGGCGGAAATCTTACAAAATCTTTTAAGAAAGGATTAGAAAACAGATTTTGAAAGATTTTTAATTAGATTTTGAAAGATTTTGAGCCGCAAGCGACCGAAAAAAGAAAAAACAAACAAATTATAAATTTAAGTAACATGAAAGTATACGTTATCGGAACAGGAACCATGGCAAAAGGCATCGTGAAGGCTTTCGCAGCTAAGATGCCAGTCGTCATGAAGAGCAGAACTCAGGCCAGCATCGACAAGGCTATGGGTTCAATTGCAAAAGGTTACGCCAAACTCGTTGAGAAAGGCAAGATGACTCAAGAAGACGTTGACGCTCTGTTGAAGAACATCACAACCACCACCGACTACGCCACATTTAAAGACGCCGACCTCGTCATCGAGGCTGCATCAGAAGATATGGCTCTTAAGAAAGAGGTGTTTGCTGAACTCGACAAGATCTGCAAACCAGAAGCGATCTTCGCAACCAACTCATCATCACTTTCAATCACAGAGATCGCTGCCTGCACAACACGTCCTGCACAGTTCATCGGCATGCACTTCTTCAACCCGGCCGACAGAATGGCATTGGTGGAAGTCATCAAGGGACAGCTCACAAGCGACGAAGTGACAAAATGCATCGTTGACCTCGCCACTTCAATCGGCAAACAGCCTGTCGAGGTGAAAGAAGCCCCAGGTTTCGTCGTCAACCGCATCCTCATCCCAATGATAAATGAGGCAGTCGGTATCTTGGCCGACGGTATCGCATCAGCAGAGGACATCGACAAGTGCATGATGCTTGGCGCTAACCACCCAATGGGACCTCTCGCATTGGCCGACCTCATCGGAAACGATGTCAACCTCGCCATCATGGAGGTGCTTTACAACGAGTTCGGTGATCCGAAATACCGCCCACATCCACTTTTGAGAAAGATGGTGCGCGCCGGTTTGCTCGGTCGTAAGACAGGTGAAGGATTCTACAAATATTAATAGTTTCGAATATTAATTGAAAACATAAAACATGGATTTTAGCTATTCAAAGACAGAAGAATTGTTCTTGCAGATGATCAGATCGTTTGCAGAGAACGAGGTCAAGCCTTTGGCAGCCGAAGTTGACGAGACAGAGCGTTTCCCTATGGAGACCGTCAAGAAGATGGCGAAATTAGGTTTGATGGGCATCCCAGTACCAAGACAGTACGGCGGAGCCGGCGGATCAGTGCAGATGTACATCATGGCTGTTGAGGAACTCTCAAGAGTGTGCGCCACCACAGGCGTTATTCTTTCAGCCCACACATCATTGTGCATGGCACCTATCCTTGAAAACGGAACAGAGGAACAGAAGATGAAATATTTGCCGAAGCTCGCTTCAGGCGAATGGATCGGCGCTTTCGGTCTTACCGAGCCTAACGCAGGTACCGACGCCGCCATGCAGCAGACAATGGCTGTCGACGCTGACGACAAATATATCCTCAACGGAACAAAGATCTTCATCACCAACGCAGCTTACGCCGACGTATTCATCGTCATGGCAATGACCGACAAGAGCAAAGGTACCAAGGGCATCTCAGCATTCATCGTTGAGAAAGGCTTCAAGGGCTTCAGCATCGGTAAGAAAGAGTTGAAGATGGGTATCCGCGGCTCAGCGACATGCGAGCTTATCTTCGAAAACTGCGAAGTGCCAAAGGAAAACCTCCTCGGACCTCTCGGAAAGGGCTTCAACATCGCTATGAAGACCCTCGACGGTGGCCGTATCGGTATCGCTTCACAGGCTCTCGGCATCGCTCAAGGTGCAATGGATGAGACAGTGAAATACACCAAGGAACGTAAACAGTTCGGTAAGTCAATCGCACAGTTCCAGAACACACAGTTCCAGATGGCCGACCTCAAGACAAAGGTCGAGGCAGCTCGTTTGCTCGTCAGAAGCGCAGCATGGAAGAAAGACAAAGGCCTTCCATACTCAGCAGATGCAGCAATGGCAAAACTCTTCGCAGCTGAGACAGCAATGGAAGTGACTACAAAGGCAGTCCAGTTCCACGGCGGCTATGGCTACACACGTGAATATCCGGTCGAACGTATGATGCGCGACGCCAAGATTACCGAGATCTACGAAGGTACATCAGAGGTTCAGAGAATGGTTATCGCCGGTCATTTATTTAAATAGGAGGGAAGATTATGAATATTATAGTTTGTATTAAGCAAGTACCTGATACTACCGAAATCAAAATCGATCCGGTAAAGAACACTCTTATCCGTGAAGGCGTTCCGAGCATCATGAACCCAGACGACAAGGGCGGTCTCGAACTCGCACTCCAGATGAAAGACAAATACGGCGCTAACGTCACAGTTATCACAATGGGACCTCCACAAGCAGACCTCATCCTGAGAGAAGCTTTCGCTATGGGCGTTGACAGAGCTATCTTATTGAGCGACAGAAAGTTCGCCGGTGCTGATACTCTCGCAACATCATACGCATTGGCAGGCGCCATCAAGACAATGGACTATGACCTCATCATCGCCGGCCGTCAGGCTATCGACGGTGACACAGCACAGGTCGGTCCTGAGATGGCTGAACACCTCGGCCTTCCACAGGTTTCATACGTCATCGACGCTGAACGCGAAAAGAACGGCAACTTCATCGTGAAGAAAGAAAACGAAGACAGCGTTCAGACTCTCGAAGTCGAAGGCAAGTGCGTCCTCACAGTGTTGGCATCAGCATTCGAGGCACGTTACATGACAGTAGCCGGCATCGTCGACGCTTACAACAAGGAAGTTGAAGTTTGGGGCGCCGACAAACTCGATGTCGACGAGAACAAACTCGGTCTGAAAGGCTCACCAACAAAGGTGTGGCAGTCATTCCCGAAGCAGCTTAAGGCACCGGGTGAGGTGTTCGAAGTGAGCGAGGAAGAAGCAGTCGAAATCATTGTTAATAAACTGAAAGAAAAACATTTAATCTAAAAGTAGCCATGGATATCAAAGATTACAAAAACGTTTATGTGTTCGCAGAACAGCGCGGAGGTATGATTCAATCCGTAGCATACGAACTTTTAGGTAAAGCTCGCGACTTGGCCGACGCTCTCGGCGAGAAAGTCGTGGCAATGTTATTGGGTCACAATGTAAAAGATCAGGCTCAGAGCCTCATCGAGATGGGTGCAGACGAAGTGCTCGTCGCTGACTGCCCGGAACTCAAGGATTATTTGACAGAACAGTACTCACAGGTTGTATATCAGATGATCACAGCCGGTTGCCCAAGCATCGTCCTTTACGGTGCAACAACCATCGGCCGTGACCTCGCACCACGTATCGCTTCACGTTTGAAGACCGGTCTGACAGCAGACTGCACCAAACTCGAAATCGGTATCGTTGAGGAGACAGGTGAGAAACAGTTCCGTTCAACACGTCCTGCATTCGGCGGCAACCTTATGGCAACCATTCTTTGCCCTAACACACGTCCACAGATGTCGACAGTGCGTCCAGGCGTGATGCAGAAACGCGTCCGCGAGGCTGGCAGAAAAGGCACCATCACAATGTTTGCCCCTAAATTCGATACAAGCAAGTTCAAAGTCAAAGTCATTGAGACCAAGATGAACTGCAAGTGCGCTGACGACATCGCCGATGCCAAGATCTTGGTGTCAGGTGGCCGTGGCGTTCACGACAAGGAAGGTTTCAACAAGCTTCAGGCTTTGGCAGACGTCCTCGGCGGCATGGTGGCATCATCACGTGCCATGGTCGACGCCGGCGTGATGGATCACTGCTTCCAGGTCGGTCAGACAGGTAAGACAGTGCGTCCTAACCTTTATATGGCATGCGGTATCTCTGGCGCTATCCAGCACCTCGCAGGTATGGAAGAGTCAGACTTCATCATCGCCATCAACAAGGACAAATACGCACCTATCTTCTCAGCCGCTGACCTCGGCATCGTCGGTGACCTCCACAAGATCGTCCCGATGTTGACAGAGAGACTGAAGAAAGAAATTGAGAAATAATCTCGTAGAGACGTTTCCTGAAACATCTCATCATAACAAAAATTCCCGATGGAAGCAATTCTGTCGGGAATTTTTCTATTTAAATAATTTTTTCTTAAATCATTTGTACAATCAAAAAAATTCGTATTTTTGCAGCGGGTAAGTCTTATACGACCAGCTCCTGTCGAACTCCCCCAGGGCCGGAAGGCAGCAAGGGTAGATGGTTGAGCGGTGCGATATAAGTAGCTTACCCTTTTTTGTCTGAAATGATAATTGAACCTACATATACAGGCAAACAGTATTGGCTCACAACAGTCATCTCAGGATTGTTGTTAAGTGTCTTATTATCTTTCGCTTACATCATATTCTACGAGCGTCTGTACGTCGAATCATCATACCTTTTTTCAATAATATATCTCATTCCATTCGTTTGGCTCAGCATCACAATAGCTTTGTTTAAAAGCAAATTTGTGTGGAAAGAATTCACATTCGGAAAGGCGTTTTTGATGAGTTTTATATGCGGAGTTATCGCTTCAATACTGTTTTCCAGCGTAATTTTTGTATTCTACGCCTATCTTGGAATGGAGAGTAGGATTGGGCTTTACGAAAACGGCCGCCAGATGCGCGAGCTATTCTCACCATTGGCAACAGCCATATCGATGTTGATAATAAATGTCATTTTATCACTCGTATATTCACTGATAATTGCTATCTTTGCACGTAAAAAAAATTAAAATGGATATATCTGTCGTCATACCTTTGCTGAATGAAGAAGAATCATTGCCGGAACTCGAGGCTTGGATTCGTCGCGTCATGACTGAAAACAACTATTCATACGAGATCGTGTTTGTCGACGACGGCAGCACCGATGGCTCATGGCACTGCATTCAGAAACTGAGGGAAGAGAACCCTAATATTAAAGGTATACGTTTCCGTCGTAACTACGGCAAGTCAGCGGCACTCAACGAAGGCTTCAAAATCGTGCAAGGCGACGTGGTGATCACTATGGATGCCGACCTTCAGGACAGCCCGGATGAGATCCCTGAGCTCTACAATATGATTGAGAAAGACGGTTATGACCTCGTAAGCGGTTGGAAGAAAAAACGTTATGACTCAAAAATGTCGAAAAACATCCCTTCGAAGTTTTATAACTGGTCGACACGCCGCATGACAGGTATCAAACTCCATGACTTCAACTGCGGACTTAAGGCTTACCGCAATGAAGTGGTGAAAAGCATTGAGATTTATGGCGAGATGCACCGTTATATCCCGGTCATAGCAAAGGCTGCGGGTTTCACACACATAGGGGAGAAGGTGGTTCATCATCAGAAACGCAAATATGGAGAGTCGAAGTTCGGAATGAGCCGTTTTGTGCGCGGTTATCTCGATTTGCTCACCATCTCGTTTATCTCCAAGTTCGGCAAACGCCCGATGCACCTCTTCGGTGGACTCGGCTCACTGACGTTCCTCATCGGTTTCATCATTGCCATCATATTGGTAGTCAAGAAGTTCGCATTCCATGCATACGGAATGACAAGCCGTCCGCTGTTCTATCTGGCGTTGGTGTGCATAATCGTTGGCGTACAACTGTTTATGACTGGATTCCTTGCGGAACTTGTGCAGTCGTCATCATCTAAACAGAAAGTATACGGAATCGCAGAGAGATTTTAAGGATAAGAAGGATAAAAAAGGATAAGATTTGCCGTTAAGCTCTTATCCTTCTTATCATTTTTATCAGCGAAGCGCTTATCCTTTTCTAGTATCTGTCGTAAGGATCGTCATAAGGCTCGTCAAAGCCTTCATCCTCATAATATTCTTCTTCTTCCTCGCCGAAGATGTCTTCTTCGTCTTCAGCAAACATGTTTTCGCCTTCTTCCCAGTCGAAATCTTCCTCCAGTTTGCTTTCGTCGAACTCGTCAATGTCGTTCATCTGATTCATGAAGTCGCGTAATTCCTCGTCACTCATCTCATCGAGGTTGGCTGTCAGCAACTTATTGTCGCGTGACGATGCGCGTAACTCCTTCAAAACATCCGGTGCGATGTAGAAATCATCAATATTTTCTTCGCAATATTTTATGTATTTAGGGTCTTTTTCAAAGACTTCGGCTAAAGTCTCACCCTCATATTTACCAAAAGTGAAAATCGAATCAACGTCGTAAAATTTCATATCTTAACAAATTTTTGACTTACAAAAATACATCGTTTTCTTTAAAAATGCAAGTTTTTTCGTTATTTTTTGAAAATAAAATAAACTGCTAACACCAGGAATCCAAAGCCAACAAGATGATTCCAGTGGAATTCACCCATTTTGAAAACTTTGATGCTGATAAACATGAAAACTATGAGGCTGACTACCTCCTGAATCACCTTGAGCTCCACCAGATTGAAAGGTCCACCGTTGACCACCGAGCCGATCCTGTTGGCCGGAACCATTGCCGAATACTCAAACAACGCCACGCCCCAGCTGGCTAATATTATGAGAATCAAGGGCCAATCTTTAATAACACCCATGTCTTGCAACTTCAAATTACCATACCATGCAAAAGTCATGAAGATGTTTGAAACAATCAAAAGCAATACTGTGTAAACGCCTCTCATATTTTAAAAATTTGCTGCAAAAATCGGGAATTTTTATTATTTTTGCAAAAAATATTTAGATATGATTTCAATTGAAAATATCATCAAGGATTCAATCGATGTTAAGCAATTGATTCTCAACGATAAAGAACTCGTCAAAAGAATCAATGAAGCTGCGATGATGTGTGTCGAATCGCTGAAAAACGGCGGTAAGATTCATTTCTGCGGCAATGGTGGCAGTGCAGCCGATGCGCAACATCTCGCTGCCGAGCTGAGCGGACGATTCTATTATGACCGTCCTCCGTTGAATGCCGAAGCGTTGCACGTCAACACAAGCTACCTGACAGCTGTGGCTAACGATTATTCCTATGACATGATTTACGCCCGCATGCTTCAGGCTTCAGCTAAAAGAGGTGATGCCCTCATCGGGATAAGCACCTCGGGAAATTCGGCCAACATATTGAAATCCTTTGAAGTAGCCAAAGAAATCGGAGTTAAGACAATAGCGATGACAGGGGAGACCGGCGGTAAAATGGCTGACTGCTGCGATATATTAATTAATGTACCGAGCAAATGCACGCCTCGCATCCAAGAGTCGCATATCATGATTGGACATATCATCTGCGAAATCATCGAAGCCACAATGTTTCCGAGATAATATGGATTGGAACCGCATAATCGACAAATCCTGGACCTTGTTCCTCGACCGCGACGGTGTTATCAACACTCGTCTGGTTGACGATTATGTCAAGAATATCGATGAGTTTGAGTTCATGCCTGGCGTCCTGGAGGCCTTCAGAATCTTCGCTGAGAAATTCGGCAGGATTATTATTGTGACAAACCAGCAAGGCGTCGGCAAAGGCCTGATGACATTGAAAGACGTTGAAACCGTTCATGAATTCATGCTTAAAGAGATTGAGGGACAAAAGGGTAGGGTTGACAAGATTTATGTCTGCCCGCAACTGAAATCCGACCCGGACAATTTCCGCAAACCAAGTCCTAAGATGGCTTACATGGCTCAACACGATTTTCCGGAAATAGACCTCGACAAATCCATCATGATTGGCGATATGAATTCAGATCTGGAATTCGGAAAAAACAGCGGCATGTACACCGTTTTTATCGGGAATGAGCCTATAAAAATCAAACCTGATGGCAAATATGAGACGCTTATAGAGTTTGCAAAAATATTAAAGTAACGCTTTAGATAAGACAGTTTAATTTATTTATATCCAATATTATATGTCAGCATTGATTTTAACGGTTTTTGTTGTTTACACAGTACTGATCCTGTTCATTGCGCATATAACATCAAGGAAATCAAATAACGAGACATTCTTTACCGGAAACCGCAAATCACCGTGGTTTGTGGTGGCTTACGGCATGATAGGAGCGTCGTTGTCAGGCGTCACTTTCATGTCGGTGCCGGGCAATGTCTACACAGGCCAGTTCACGTATTTCGGCATCGTCTTGGGCTATATCATCGGTTATGCGGTGATTGCACTCTTATTGTTGCCATTGTATTACAAACTCAACCTGACTTCGATATATTCATACCTCGAGATGCGTTTTGGAAAGCATTCCGAGAAAACAGGCGCTGCGTTCTTTATATTGTCACGTCTACTTGGCTCCGCACTCCGTATGTATCTGGTAGTCTTTGTGTTATACGAATTCGTATTCAAGGCCTGGGGCATACCGTTCTGGGTCCCGGCAGTCATTTTCATAGCATTAATTCTTGTTTACACCTTCAAAGGCGGGATAAAAACTGTTGTATGGACCGACACTTTGCAGACCACATTTCTTATATTGGCCGCAGTCATAACCGTTGTCTGCATACTGAAAGAGCTCGACATCTCCATTCCTGACCTGTTAAAAGCATCGTCGGAACAAGGTTATACCAAAATCTTCGAAACCGACCCGAATCACAGCAGATTCTGGCTGAAACAGATTCTCAGCGGCGCTTTCATCACCATCGTCATGACTGGCCTCGATCAGGATATGATGCAGAAAAACATGACTTGCAAAAGTCTGCGCGATGCCCAGAAAAACGTGATGACATCGAGTATTTTGTTCATCTTTGTGAACATAGTATTCCTTTGTCTCGGCGCCTCGTTGATTTATTACGCACAGCAAACCGGTTTCCAATTGCCGACAAACGACAGTGGAGTAGTGGTCAACGACAAGATTTTCCCGGCTATCGCATTCAGTTTCAGCAAGTTCACAAGCATTGTGTTTGTTATAGGCCTGGTCGCAGCCGGATATTCATCCGCTGATGGCACTTTGACGGCGCTAACAACCACATTCTGCTATAATTTCCTCGATTTCGGAAACAAAAACGATATGTCCGAAGCCGAGAAACTCAAAACACGTAAAAAGATTCATATTGCTTTTGCAGTCCTTTACCTCTTGGTAATCATAGCGTTCCGTCCGTTCCACACACAATCTCTCATCGACAAGGTCTTTGAAATCGCCGGATACACTTATGGACCGCTGCTCGGACTGTTCTCATTCGGACTTTTCGTTAAAAACCGCAAGCCGAACGATAAAATTGTGCCATATATCGCAATAGCGTCGCCAATTTTGAGTTATATATTAAACATGTATTCGGTACAGCTGTTCAACGGATACAGATTTGGCTTTGAAATATTGATTATCAATGGGTTAATAACGTTCATCGCATTATTGGCATCATCTAAAAAAATAAAATAGTATGAAAAAACTGCTTCTAATCTTATCATTATTTGCATCGTTAAGCCTTGAGGCTCAATTCGTTACAACATTTGCAAAAAACACTTCCGAAACACAAGAAGACGGCGTTTTCTATTATCTGCCAAGAAATGTTATCAGATTGGAGTTCACTATTGAGGAAACCGATTACTACATCGGACCTTATGCCGAATTTGCAACAAAATTATTAGGAACGACAGATTATATCAAAGAAAATAAGTCGGTTTTCAATATTCAAGCTGTTGATATTCAAGCTGTTAATGATATCGATCCGAATGCGGTTTATTGTATTTCACCGGATGAAAAAAGCAAGGAACCGCTTCCAAATATCATCTTGAATAACGATGGAATCATTCTCGCTCTTGGTTACGACAATGTCAATCCAATCGATGTTGTAACTCGTAACTCATTTAATGACAATTATTTAGATGCAGAAAAGAAAGAGATTTCATTTGTCGAGATTCTTGATAATGAAGTGGAGTTGGACGATGACGATGATGAGGAAGAGGGTAGTAGCCACAAAAAAATCACCAAGGAAGACAAGGCTAAGGCTGCTTTGGAGAAGATTTCCAAGATCAGAGAAGCATATAGTGACCTTGTCTCCGGAGTCCAGGAAGTCGCCTACGGAAATACTTTGCCATACATGATTGACAATGTCAAAAGCCTTGAAAATGAATATGTTAGCTTGTTTAAAGGCAAGACCGTTAAGAGCACATATAAAAAGGTGATTTATTATGTGCCGGAAGAAAATCAGGTAAATGCTTCAGTATCAATAGCTAAGCTTTCAAGCACTGATGGCATTGTCGAGGTTGGCGGTAAAGGCGAAGCCATAAAGATCCAGTTCGACAGCAAAAATTCTTTGGCTAACATCAATCCGATGAGTGATAATGCCAATAAAACCGGTCAGATTAACAAGGTTTTCTACAGAATTCCAGCTGTCACTGACGTAAAAATACTTGTCGGAAACAAAGTCTTTGCCGAGAAATCGTTGACAATAAGCCAGTTTGGCATCATCAAGACTATGTCGGCAAAGAACAATAAGATTTTATTCAACCCGAATACAGGTCAAATCATATCAGTTTCACACTAAAACGGCAGGTCGTCACCGTTATCTGAGGCGAAATAATCCTCATTCATCGGTGGCAATGGCTGCTGAGGCATCTGTGGCGGCATCTGATTCATTGGCTGCACTGCAGGCTGTGCTGTAGGCTGGTCAATGTCCAAACGGAATGCCGTAACATCTGTATACCATTTGCCGTTAAATTCACGTGATTCTATGCGAATCTGAGCTTTGATAGTTTGTCCGACAAAGAAGCTGTTAGCGTCGTTAACACGCTCGTTCCAGCACATCAGACAAATCTTTTTAGGAAATTGCTCCAATGTCTCAATAATCAATTCCTGCTTTTTCCATGGACCGCGAGGAGAGTTTCCTTCGGTCAAAGTACCCAATTGTACAACTTTTCCAACTATTTCCATTATGTTATGTTTTAATTATTTTCTCACTGCAAATTTATTAAAAAAATCTCAACGATTTTCATTTTTAACAATTTTTAACTTAACTTGCACAAATATGGTTTTTGTGTTAAAATTTGTTAAGATTTATTTCATATTTTTGCAATCCCTTTTGCAAAATAATATACATTATGTTAAATAGTGTATTTAAAAAAAGGTGGAGCACTTACACTCCACCATTAGATTATTAATCAAGTTCTTTAGCTTTATCCATCTGTTTCAGACGTGTATAAAGGGTCTTCAAAGCATGTTTCACAGCCTCGTCATTTGGAAGCAATTCATAAGCTTTCTCCATGTAAGGCAATGCTCTTTCGTTGTATGCTTTTGCATCAGCGGCTAACTTGTCTGTTGCATCAAGATATGCATTGAAATTTGCATACTGTGATGGATCTTTATCGTCAGCTTCTTTTGCAATTTCAGCAGCTTTGTTCATCAAAAGAACGCCGGCTCCGTAATATGCATCTGCGTAATTTGGATCTTCAGCGATAACCTTGCCATAATATTCAAGAGCTTTCTCAATATCGAAGATCTCTGAATCCATGTTGCTGTAGATGTTACCAAGGATGTAATAATACACTGGCTGTTCGGTGTATTTCACTGCCATAGCTTCGATCTGGTCAACGATTTCGCTTTCTCTGTGAAGTGTCAGATAAGTGTTGATCATATCGTTGATAATCTGCGGATTATCCGGATATTTCTCTCTTGCGATGTTAATCACTTCAATTGACTTTTCGCCTTCGCCGAGTTCTCTGTATGCGTTGATAAGACCTGAATAATTTGTCACATCCTCATAACCTTTGTCGATGAGTGATCTGAATGTTTCAGCTGCAACGTCGAATTTTCCGAGTTTAATTGCACATGTTGCGCAAGCCATCATAGCTGCATCGTCAACAGCACCGATTTTGCTTGCTGCCTCTGTTGCCTTCTGGAAATTGGCCATAGCGTCCTCATAGTTGCCGTTGTTGAAGCTGTCAACACCAAGCTGATAGTAAGTGTTGTCAATGCCTCTCACGTATGATGAGAGCTCTTCGCCCATCTGACGATAATAGTTCTCGTCGATCTGCTGGATCTTCTCAATAGCTGACAAAACCTTATCGTATGAGTCAGGATCGATGTCTACAAACTCAGGATATGCACCGATTTTATAGTAAATAACTGCATAATAGTGCCAGGTCTTTGCCTGATTCATTGTTGATTCGTGCACTGATGCTGCGTCGATAGCCTCTTTTGCCTTTGTGATGGTAATCTTAGCATTCTGCATCTGCTTTGCAGCTTTCTCAGTCTTGTGCTGAGTCTTCAAAGCTTCTGCCTGGTCAATAAACTGCTGTGCTTCCTTCTGCTTTGCAAAAGCGTTCTGCACCTGCATGTTTTGAGCGATAGCGAACTGTCCTAAAATTGCTAAAGCTAAAGTTAACAATACTTTCTTCATTTTATTCTAAATTTAAAAGTTAAACTTCTTGTTGATTTTCTGTATTAACGTTGTCTGCACCTTCATTATTGTCCGAAGTCTCAGCATTTTCAACGTTTTCCGCATTTTCGTCAAATTCTTCTTCCTCTTCGATGTCTTCAGCCTTGACTTTTGTCACAGCTGCGATTTCGTCGTTGTCGCGGAGGTTGATGAGGCGCACACCCTGTGTTGCACGACCCATAACTCTCAGAGTATCAACGGCTATACGGATGAGGATACCTGACTTGTTGATAATCATGAGGTCATCGCCATCGACCACGTCTTTGATAGCCACCAGCTGACCGGTCTTTTCGGTGATGTTCATGGTCTTGACACCCTTACCACCTCTATTGGTGATGCGGTATTCCTCAAGGTCTGAACGTTTTCCGTAGCCCTTTTCAGAAACCACGAGCACGTTGGTCTGCGGATCGTCGATGCAGATCATGCCGACAACTTCATCGTTTTCGTCGTCAACGGTGATAGCGCGCACACCTGATGCCGTTCTACCCATCGGACGCACTGTCTTCTCTGGGAATCTGATAGCCCTACCCGACTTCAGTGCGATCAAGATCTCGCTGTTGCCGCTGGTCATCTTAGCTTCAAGCAGCTCGTCGCCTTCGCGGATACCGAGAGCGATGATACCTGTTGCACGTGGACGTGAGTAAGCCTCCATCGTAGTCTTCTTGATGATACCCTTCTTCGTGATGAGTGTCAGATAATGACTCTCACAGAATTCAGGTGTCATATTAGTCAAGTTGATGTAAGCTTTGACGTTGTCGTCCGGCTCCAGATGGATGAGGTTCTGGATAGCTCTACCCTTGCTTGCCTTAGTACCTTCTGGGATTTCGAACACGCGGAGCCAGTAGCATCTGCCCTTCTCTGTGAAGAACAGCATGTAGTTGTGGTTCGTCGCCACGAAGATCTGTTCGATGAAGTCTTCGTCGCGTGCGTCAGAGCCTTTCGAGCCCTTGCCTCCCCTACTCTGGCGGCGGTATTCCGTCAGGTTGGTACGTTTAATATAATTAAGGTGTGAGATTGTCACAACCACTGCGTCGTCAGCGATGATGTCTTCCATCTTGAAGTCTTCAGCTGTGCGCTCGATGGTGCTCTTTCTCTCGTCACCGTATTTCTCTTTGACGTAAAGCAGTTCCTTCTTGATGATGTCGAACTGCATTGCAGGACTTGCGAGCACTTCTTTGAGATGAGCGATGAGTTTGTGAAGCTCTTCGAGTTCATCCATAATCTTCTTGATTTCGAGACCTGCCAACTGACCTAAGCGGTATGCCACGATTGCGGCTGCCTGTGGGTCATCGAAACCGTACTGGTCCATCAAAGCCTGCTTTGCTTCCTGTGAGCCGCCCTTGCAAGCACGGATTGTAGCGATGATCTGGTCGACGATGTCGATAGCGCGTGCGAGACCTTCCAAGATATGAGCGCGTTTCTCGGCTTCACGAAGGTCGTGCTGTGTACGGCGTACGACGCACTGATGACGGTGCTCGACATAATACTGAATCAACTGCTTGAGATTCAGTGTGTGAGGACGACCGTTCACCAAGCACACGTTGTTCACGCTGAATGAACTCTGCAATCCTGTCATCTGGAACAATTTGTTCAACACAACGCTTGACACGGCATCACGTTTCAGGTCGTAAACTATGCGGAGACCGTTACGGTCGGATTCGTCGCGAATATCAGCGATGCCGTCGATTTTCTTTTCAGAGATAAGGTCGGCGGTACGCTTGATCATATCGGCCTTGTTTGTGAGATAAGGCACTGATGTGGCGATGATTCTCTCGTGGCCGTTATGTTCCTCAATAGTAGTATTTGCACGCAAAACGATACGTCCGCGACCAGTCTCGAAAGCGTCTTTCACGCCCTCGTAGCCGTAGATGATGCCGCCTGTCGGGAAATCAGGAGCCTTGATGTACTCCATCAACTCGCTGACGGTGATGTCGTTATTGTCGATATAAGCTATGATTCCGTCGACGACCTCGCTGAGGTTGTGAGGTGGCATGTTGGTTGCCATACCGACGGCGATACCGCTTGCTCCGTTGACCAAAAGGTTCGGGATGAGTGACGGCAGCACGGTAGGTTCCCTCTCGGAATCATCGTAGTTGTTCATGAAATCGACAGTATCCTTGTCGAGGTCGGCAAGCATTTCTTCCGCTATCTTTCTCAGACGAGCCTCGGTGTAACGCATTGCCGCCGGTGGGTCAGCGTCCATTGAGCCGAAGTTACCCTGACCGTCAACGAGAGGATAACGCATGCTCCAATCCTGCGCCATACGCACCATAGCGTCGTAAACCGACGAGTCGCCATGCGGGTGATACTTACCCAAAACTTCGCCCACCACCTTAGCTGACTTCTTATACGGGCGGTTCGAGAGAACGCCCATATCCATCATTCCGTAAAGGATACGGCGGTGAACAGGTTTCAAACCGTCTCTAACATCAGGCAATGCACGCGCCACGATGACTGACATCGAATAATCGATGTAACTCGATTTCATGTGGTCCTCAATGCCAATAGGGACTATTCTTTCGCCTTCAAATTGTTCTTCCATTTATCTTTCTTTTAATTTTAAAAATCCTTAAAAATAGCTTACAAAAATACGGAATTTTTTTGAACGAAAAACAAAATTTATTTAATATTTTTTAACATTAAATTAACAAAATTCATGCCAAAAATGACGCATATAAGGAATTTTATTTGTATTTTTGCAGTTTGAAATTTTTATAAGATGGATCAGAAATTTTCACCCAGGGTTCAAGATATTATGCAGCACAGTCGCGAGGAAGCTGTGAAGATGGGCAATGCGTACATCGGATTGGAGCATATTTTCCTTGGAATTGCGGACGACACAGACAGTAATGCGGTGCAGATTTTGAAGAACTTAGAGCTTGATATTGAAGCGTTTAGGCAGAAACTGGAGGCATCGATAAAGACTAATAACACCGTTTTAGGCAACACCGACAACCTGCCTCTCACCAAACAGGCCGAACGCGCGCTGAAGTTCACATATATCGTGGCGAAAGACTTCAACAGCGAACAAGTGGCATCGGAACATCTCATGCTCGCAATTCTTCACGACGACAATAATATCGTGTCGCAACGTCTTGAATACGAAGGGATTACGTTTAACAAATACAAGAAGGAAGTGGAGAAATTGACACCTAACTACCCGATAAAGAACAACGAAGACATAGTTGAGCAGCCTCAAAACGTGTTTCAGGATGAGGACGAAGAAGATGAGGCTCCTACTCAAACCACTGATAAACAGCAGAATAAGAAAAGCAAGTCAGGGACACCGGTGCTCGACAGCTTCGGCCGTGATTTGACGAAAGCTGCTGAAGAAGGCCGCCTCGACCCTATCGTCGGACGTGAGAAAGAGCTGGAGAGAATAGCTCAGATCCTCAGCCGCCGCAAGAAAAACAATCCTATTCTCATCGGCGAGCCTGGCGTGGGTAAATCGGCAATAGCGGAAGGTCTTGCACAACGTATTGTGGAACATAAGGTTTCACGCACGTTGTACAACAAACGAATCATCGTGTTAGACCTCGGCTCAGTGGTCGCAGGAACGAAGTACAGAGGCCAGTTTGAGGAACGTATGAAGAGCATCCTCAACGAGTTAGTGAAGAATCCTGACATCATCATCTTCATCGATGAGATTCACAATATCGTGGGTGCAGGCAACGCCAACGGCTCTCTCGACGCCTCGAATATGTTCAAACCGGCATTGGCACGCGGCGAGCTGCAGTGCATCGGCGCAACGACATTGGACGAATACCGCCAATATATCGAAAAAGACGGAGCTTTGGAACGCCGTTTCCAGAAAATACTGGTAGAACCGACGACTCCGGAAGAGACCGTACAGATTTTGAACAACATAAAGAGCAGATACGAAGACCATCATCTCGTGAGCTATTCACAAGATGCCATCGAGGCCTGCGTGAAGCTCACAAACCGCTATATCTCCGACCGTCATCTGCCGGATAAGGCTATCGACGCATTGGACGAAGCCGGCGCAAGAGTGCATATCGGCAACGTCCATGTCCCGAATGAGATCGTCGAGATGGAGAAACAAGTCGAAGAGATCCGTCAGCAGAAGAAACTCGCTATCAAAGAACAGCGTTTTGAAGACGCCGGCAAATACCGTGACGAGGAAAAATCGCTGGTCGAGAAGCTCGAAAACGCCAAGAAAGCTTGGGACAACGAGACAAACAGCCATCGTGAGACCGTCACCGAACAGAACGTCGCTGAAGTCGTGGCAATGATGACAGGCGTACCGGTGCAGCGTATCGCACAGAACGAAGGTGACCGCCTGATGAGCATGGAATCAGAGCTCGCCGGCACCGTCATCGGTCAGGATGAGGCCATTAAGAACGTGGTGAAAGCCATCAGACGTAACAGAGCAGGTTTGAAAGACCCTAACAGACCTATCGGAAGCTTCATCTTCCTCGGTCCTACAGGCGTCGGAAAGACATATCTGGCAAAGGTTCTCGCGAAGTATCTCTTTG
Organism: uncultured Bacteroidia bacterium; assembly: GCA_902774295.1. Classification (GTDB taxonomy): domain Bacteria; phylum Bacteroidota; class Bacteroidia; order Bacteroidales; family F082; genus Limimorpha. Next base: position 70,256 of record CACYHP010000006.1, read on the forward strand.
ACTCTGAAGATGCTTTGATTCGTATCGACATGAGCGAATACATGGAGAAATTCGCTGTTTCGCGTCTCGTCGGAGCGCCTCCAGGATACGTCGGATACGAAGAAGGCGGCCAGCTGACAGAGAAAGTCCGCAGAAAACCCTACTCTATCGTGCTTTTGGACGAGATCGAGAAGGCGCATCCGGATGTGTTCCATCTGCTTCTGCAGGTGTTGGACGACGGTCAGCTCACCGATTCTCTTGGCAGAAAAGTCGATTTCAAGAATACCATCATCATCATGACGTCGAATATTGGTTCACGTCAGTTGAAGGACTTCGGACAAGGCGTAGGATTTGGCACACAGGCGAAGAAAGATTCGAAAGACAAATATTCACGTGCTGTGATAGAAAACGCTTTAAAACGCTCGTTTGCCCCCGAATTCCTTAACAGAATCGACGAGGTGGTGATTTTCGAGTCGCTGAACAAGGAAAACATCAACCAAATCATCGACATCGAGCTGAAGAAGGTGTTCGAGCGCATCAGAGAGATGGGCTACGAGCCGGAACTCACAGAAAAAGCACGCAATTACATCGTCGAAAAAGGCTGGGACGAGCAATACGGAGCACGTCCGCTGAAACGCTCTATCCAGAAATATGTGGAAGATGTTTTGGCAGAGGAAATCATCAAATCGAACCCGGCAAAAGGCAGCAAAATCGTTATTGATTACGATGCCGAAAAAGATGATATGACCGTAGAGACGCACGGTCGTGCGTCTCTACAATCGATTGAAAATCAATGAATCTGAAGGATAAGATAGATAATAAGTTTTTCAAGGTAATCACAGCTGCGTCGCGCGAGTTGGGTTACGATTCCTACATCGTGGGCGGCTACGTCCGTGATCTGTTGCTACATCGTCAATCCAATGATATTGATGTAGTTACGGTCGGCAGCGGTATCGAATTGGCCAAGAAAACCGCTGAACTGTTGCCTGGCAAAAAACACGTGAAATATTACGGTCGTTTCGGTACAGCGATGATCAACGTGGCTGGTCACGAAATTGAGTTTGTGGGCGCCAGAAAAGAGTCGTATACGGCTGACAGTCGCAAGCCTACCTGCGAAAACGGCACCTTGGAAGACGACCAGAACCGCCGTGATTTCACCATCAACGCGATGGCTATCTCATTGAATGAGAAAGACTTCGGCGAGCTGGTCGACCCGTTTAATGGCGTTCAAGACCTTGAAGATAAGATTATCCGCACACCTTTAGACCCCGACATCACCTATTCCGACGACCCATTACGCATGATGCGCGCCATCAGATTTGCCACTCAGTTGCATTTCATGATTGAGGCCGAGTCATTCGAAGCTATTCGTCGTAACGCCCAGAGAATCAAGATAATATCGATGGAACGCGTCACCGAGGAGATGAACAAAATCATCATGTCGAGTGTGCCGAGCATCGGTTTCAAACTGTTAGACAAAAGCGGTCTGTTACCTTTGATTTTCCCGCAGATGGCGGCGTTGAAAGGCGTTGAGATTCAGGAAGGCAAAGGACATAAAGACAACTTTTATCATACCTTGGAAGTGCTTGATAATGTAGCGAATAGCGGTGGCGACTTGTGGCTCCGCTGGGCTGCTATCCTGCACGACATAGCCAAACCGCTGACCAAGAAATTCGAGAAGGAATTAGGCTGGACGTTCCACGGACACGAGGTGAAAGGCTCGAAGATGGTGCATAAGATCTTCGCCAACTTCAAGCTGCCGCTGAACGAGAAGATGAATTATGTGGAGAAGCTTGTTTACCTCCACCTCCGCCCTATCGTGCTGGCTCAGGACATCGTAACTGATTCAGCAGTAAGGCGTTTGCTCTTCGACGCAGGCGACGACATCGACGATCTGATGACACTTTGCGATGCCGATATCACATCGAAAAATGAGGAAAAGAAAGCACGTTTCCACAACAATTTCCAGATTGTAAGAAAGAAGTTGAAGGAAATCGAGGCGAAAGACCATCTGCGCAACTGGCAGCCGCCTGTCGACGGCACCGTCATCATGAAAACCTTTGGAATTCCTGAGTGTCGCGACGTTGGCGTGATAAAAACAGCCATCCGCGAGGCCATCTTGGACGGCGTTATCGGCAACAACTTCGAGGAAGCTTATCAGTTTATGAAAACTGAAGGCGAAAAACTCGGTCTGAAGGTTGTTTGCGAGGTCACAGAGCCTGTGGAAGTAAAGTCAAACGGACCGGTTCCGGTAAAATAATTCACGTTTTGGAAGGCAAGCATCTCATAGTATTGGCGGGGCCCACCGCATCGGGAAAAACGGCGACCGCGATAAAGCTCGCGAAGGCTTTTGATGCTGAAATTATATCCGCCGACAGCCGTCAGTTTTACAAAGAATTATCGATTGGAACAGCCGCTCCGACAGCTGAGGAATTGGCCCAAGTGAAGCATCATTTTGTTCATAATCTGAGTATTGAAGACAAATACGACGTGGCTGATTATGAAAGAGATGTATTAGAATTCTTAAAGCAATACTTTAAGACTAAAAATGTCGCCATCATGACCGGTGGCTCGGGGCTTTTTATCGATGCAGTGTGTAACGGATTGGATGAGATGCCTGATATTTCCGAAGAGGTGCGCGACAGGGTTTCCAAGATGCTTAAGACAGATGGCATTGAGGCTTTGCAAAAAGAAGTCGAGAGGGTTGACAACGAATATTTTCGGGTCGTCGACAAGCAGAATCCGCGTCGTCTGCAGCGCGCTTTGGAGGTTTATTATCAAACTGGCAGACCCTACTCCGCTTTCAGGCAGAGAAATGTCGCAAAACGCGATTTTGAGATTACAAAGTTAGCCATACTTTGGGACAGAGACAAGCTCATCGAGAGGATTAACCAGCGCGTCGACATGATGATGCAGCAAGGTTTGCTTGATGAGGTGAAGTCGGTGTATCAGAAACGTTACCTAAACTCTTTAAACACAGTAGGTTACAAAGAATTGTTCGATTATCTCGACGAGAAATGCACCTTGGAACAGGCTGTTGATCAGATTAAAATTAACACGCGCCAATATGCCAAACGGCAGATGACGTGGCTGCGAAAGGACAATGATTATCAATGGTTTACCATTGATGAAGTGGAAATTATTATTGAAAATTTGATGTAGGGACAAGGAATGCCTTGTCCGTACAGGACGATATGATCTTAACACATTATGATAAAGAATATAATCTTTGATTTTGGAGGAGTGTTGGTGGATTGGAATCCGCACTATCTGTTTGATAAGTATTTCAATGATATGGAGGAATCGAACTATTTCATTGAAAATGTGTGCAATACCGAATGGAATGCCGAGATGGACGGCGGAAAGCCGTTTGAGCAGGCAGTGAAGGAACGCACTACCATGTTCCCGAAATATGCCGAGCCGCTGAAGCTTTATCAAACCAACTGGATGGATACCATGGGCGATGAGATTCCGGGCATGTACGAGCTTATCAAGTCATTGAAAGACAACGGTTTCCCAACGGTTTACGGTCTCACGAACTGGTCGGCGGAGACATTTCCGGCAGTGCAGAAAAAGTATCATATCTTCAGCCTCATCGACAAGATTATTGTTTCAGGAGAAGTCAAGCAATTAAAGCCAAATCCGGAGATTTTCCATACTTTGCTGAACACTTTCAACCTCAAAGCTGAGGAAAGCTTGTTCATTGACGATAATGTGAAAAACGTGGAAGGTGCTAAACGTGTAGGAATCAATGCGATACGCTTCGAAAACGCCCAAAAGTTGAAAGAAGACTTAAAGAAACTTCATCTCCTTCTTCCATAGTTTCCAATCCGGCATCATCTCATCCATTAGTGCATGGAATCCCGCCTGGTGGTTGAAATATACGAGGTGGCACATTTCGTGCACCATCACTTGTCGGATGCAGTTTTCGTTGAGTTTTATAAGCTGCAGGTTGAGGCTGATGTTGCCTTTTCGCGAGCAGCTCCCCCACCTCGACCGCATGTCGCGGATGGAGATTTTCGCAGGCGCCACGTTGTATTTGCGGAATTTCTCGATTATTGGCGGAAGAAGTTCGCTGAAGACGATTTTAGCTTGGTTTCTATACCATTTGTTTAATTGAATCTCTAAATATTTCGGGTTTTCCGGATATTTAGAATTGATTATCAATGAATTACCTTCGATAAAAACTGAGTTCTTCCCGCTTTCAAACACTTGAAGCGTGTATTGTTTGCCAAGATAGTTATGAATCTCGCCTGAGATATACTTTTTCTGTTGATTATCAGTGTTTTGCAGTCTGTCGAGATGATTAAAAATCCATCGTTTATGCTGGTTCAGGAATACGAGCATGTTGCTTTCGCGGTACAGCAGCGGGGCTCTCACCTCTATCACGCCGTCGCGACGTATGTGAGCCGACACGCTCCGCCGAGGCGAGCGTTTGAACTCGTAACGTATCTCTGAGCCGTTGATGATGATGGTTTTTATCATTTGAGTTTCGCCATAAAGCGTTCGATGTCAACGATATAGCGGATATGGGTGCCTTCGCCGATGATGCCTTCGTCGTCGCATGCCGACACTTTGAAAGTGAGTTTACGGCCGTCGATTTCCTCGAGGACGGCGGTTGCTTTTATCGTTGCGCCGAGTTTTGAAGGCTTGACGTGTGATGTGCTGATATGTGCGCCCACGGTAGACGAGCCTTCGGGCAGGTCGTTCTCAACGGCAGTCATTGCGGCGTTTTCCATGAGGCCAATCATTGCTGGTGTTGCGAACACGTCGAGACCTCCCGAGCCGTAAGTGCGGGCGGTGTTGCTGTTGTTTACAGTTGTTGTTGAAGTATGAGATAATCCGAGTTTTAGCATTTTGTAAAAATTAAATTTGAAAAACTTTTTTATCGTCTTGTTTCATCTTGGCTTTTATCGAATCATAAATCTTCAGTTCAAACTCTTTCATCGATTTTGTTGAGATTTGAGATAAGACCTCTTCGCATTTTTCCATCTCGCCGGCTTCACGATAAAGCTCAGCTTTAAACAGCATATTCTGACTATTCCATTTGTTTGAAGCGATATAATCATTGATGATTTCGATAAAAAACGCCTCCTCCTGCGATGTTACCAAATTAGATCCGTTTCGATAAAATTCATCGTTGAAAGCCATGATGATATGATGCCTTATCACCTGCATGTCGTCGCGTTTAATGCTTTTATCGGCTTTAAGCTGCTCGTAAGCCTCTTTCCATTCCTGATAAGAGAGCTCTCCGCGTTCCGACGACCAATCGTCGCCTTCCTTGTAATGTTGTTTATATTCCAGATAATATTTCCCACATGCGGGGCATTTCTGCACCGGGGAAACCCGAGGCAACATTGGAGCAATCATTTTCTGGTCAGACCAATGCTTAGCACCGAAGGTATTGCCTGATGCCAGATTCAGCAGTTCTTTGCGCTCACCGCAAAAAGGACATTTAACAATTTTAGCATTTGCCGGTAACATAATCTCACTCTTTAAACTATTAAACTTTAAACTATTAAACTACTCTAAACTCTACACTCTCAACTCTAAACTACCGTCTCTTCAGTTCCTTCAGTGCTTGGCAAAGCTGATCCGGGCAAGAAGTAATCTTGTTTCCGCAGCGTATTCCTTCCAGTTTGTTGATTACGTCGTCTATTTTCTGTCCTTGCACCAGTCGGCAGATGCCCTGGAGGTTTCCGTTGCAGCCTCCGAGGAACGCCACATTTTGGATTATGTTGTCGTCGTCGGCGGTGACGTCGATGAGTATTGAGCAGGTGCCCTGGGTGGTGTATTGGAGGTGTTTCATTTTATCTTGTAATTTCTTTGTAAAGCGACAATCCTTTCACTGTGAGGAGGTATTTCTGGCGAGGATGGCGAGGTTTATCTGGATATAACATTCGGATATAACCCTCCGCAATGGCTGGATTCAGATAAAGATTCATAAAGTTCACACGATCTTTTAACCCAATCCTTACCATCATATTTTTAACTGAGATTTCCTCATCCCCTACAATTGTTATCAGATCTATTATATTCTGATTCTTTGTATGAAACTTGTTCACAACTTGATGGGTGCTTGATGGGTGCTTGATGGGTGTCTGTTCCTTACTTGTGGGGATACTTGTGGGGTCTGCCAAATTTGGCTGTATTCTCCATTCTACTGTAGGATGAATATGCAGATAACGGTTTCGCAGATCCCATTGCTCACCAAGAAGCAGGTTGCGGAAGAATCTTTCCAGATAAACTGGCGAATAATCAATGCCTTTCACCGCACTTTTGTAATTGGCACGGACAAGAGCGTTACGGAAATACCAGGAATGCTTGGCAAACATATCGTTAGTCACTTCAAAACCCAATGACCGCAGATACTGGATTATGAAAACCGCAGTTGTACGGGTGTTTCCTTCGCCAAAAGCGTGGATTTGCCATAGATCTGAAGTAAATCTGGCGATATGTTTTATCAAATCATCCTGAGAGATGCCTTTGTAGCTGAATTCGCGTTCTTTTGCGATATCGTATTCCAAAGCACGGTGCAAGTCTTGCCAAAACAGATAATCGACCGTGTCCCATTCCAGCACCCATTCCTTTTTGGAGATGTCACATTTGCGCAGTTGGCCAGCATGTTTGAAAACACCGTCAAAAATTTTTCGATGTAAGGCCATATAGCCTCTGACTGAAAAATCGAGAGTGTTTGTCGCCAGTATTTCCTGGATGTTGCTCGACACGTTATCCGCTTCCTGGCGCTCATCGTCATCCGGTTCGCGTTTGGTTTTGGTTTGATAATACTCTCTGATGCGACGTTTAACCTCATCTGACGAAATCTCCCCTTCGATATGCTTTTGAGCGGTCTCTCGCAAATAATCCGACACACGAAGTCCGTCCACGGCCTGCAAGCCGATAGCCGTCTCCCAGTTCAGAGCCTTCTCTTTTTGCGACGGCTCCCCTTGCCGGATGTACTCATCGAAGTTAAGATATGGATGATTGTCAGACATTATAAATGCTAAATGTTGTCTTTGCAAAGGTACGAAAAATTTTTGAAAGTTCAGAGGTTTATTTTATATTATCTTGTTACTTTTTTCTTGACAAAAAAGTAACCAATTTTGCGAATGTCGAATGCAGAGCCAAGTTTACTTGAGCTATGCTGAGACAAAGCAAAATCAGTAAAACTAAAAAGTCAAGCGCCATACAAAGCTCTGACCGCTGTATGACGCGGGCCAACGCTGTAAACCATATGGGGCAAAGCCACATCTATAAATTGGTAAGTTTTTGTTCTACTATAAAGTTGCGCAGTTTTTCTCTCCATGGCTGGTTTTGTAACAGAATCCACAGGTCTTCATCAAAATAGGCGTAGCTAATATTCTCTTTGAGCCATTTTTTTGATGGTGTGGTTTTCATTTCAAGCACATTTTTGCCGTGAAGATGCCAGAAGCCGTCGGTGGCGAGATGCCAGAAAGGATTGGCTATATCGGCTGGCTTATCGAATTGCGAATGACGGGTGTTTTCCACCATCAGTTTAAGGTAGCGGTCCTCAAGCCATTCGTTAAGCACGAAACGGTTTTCTTTGAATATCCCCAGCCCTATGCCATCAATCAGTGCGAGTAGCAAAACAGGCTTAGCGACTATCACCTCGCCATGGATTTTCGCCTGGCGGAGATTCAGGATGCGGTTGGTGTAGTTAGAATAGGATTGTTCCATGGTAACGATGTTATTGTGCACTTCACGAGAAATATTTTGCAAATATAGGAATTTTGGCCTTAGCAGGCGGTTGTATGATACTTTTTTCTTGATAAAAAAGTATCCAAAAAATCAAGCGCCATCCGATACTCTGACCGTCGTCTGGCGCGGGCCGGTACTGTGAACCACGTGGGAGCGAAGCCAAATTAGCAATAACAAAAAACAAATTATATATCATTTTTTGTATATTTGCATCCATTATGGATAAACAAACATTAATCAAAGCAATTAATCAAAAAGGCAATAGCCTTATATCTATTTATTATAATATCGGTCGCGCATTGCCCTTTACAGCACAGCGATTCCCAGATGGCCGTGTATCTAGTTGGTATTATGCGCAACACGTCGAAGTGCATAAAGTTAAGCCAGGAGGAAAAGGCGGAAAATACGGAAATGCATATGGCTTTTACTATAGAAACGGAGAAAGGGCTAATGCCTATGAAGATCCATTAATAGGCTGGTGCAAGATCGACGATACAGAGCCACAGGAAATTCCTTGTGCTGCCTGCGGTTCATGGGTATTGTTGGATATTTTAGGTGAATCAACTACTGAACCAACTAAAATATATGGCTTAAACGATGTGTTGGAAAAGGGTAAATATAAAGGTAAAACTTTGCTAGAAGTAATACATATTGATTGGAACTGGATAAAATGGGCCAACGAATATTCAGAGCATTTCTTTTTCGATATCGACGAAGTTCAACGTGAAAGAAAAAAAGATATCATAACACTTCTACCTCAAGATGTTCTAACTTTTGGAAAATATAAAGGTCAAACCATCGAATATGTCGCCAAAAATGACATTGCATACATACTATGGTTATCTGAAAACAGTGAAGATTTTATAATAAAACTTGACAACGACAAAGAATAAACTCATTTCTCGTATGCCATCTTAACAATTCTTCCTAGAAGTTCCTTGTTTTTGTTAATATCATCATGCATTAAATGCAAATTGTACCAACCATATTTCATCTCATATTTCCATTCAAAAGCAGCCGATTCCAACTCACTGTTCAAATCTTCAGATTGAGGGGTTCTTGCCAAAAGTCCTACCCATTGTTTTTTAGGTTTGAAATGAACAAAATTGTTTGATACACCGTCTTTTGAAAGTCCTATATAGTATTTGTTATAGTTTAATTGATATTCCGGGGCAACTGTATGAACTATTTCAAGAAGAGCATCCACAACGCTCATCATTTTTTTAGTCGATCTGTTTTCCCAATAATTTCTATCAGTGGGCTCTATATTTGTTTCTTCATCTTCAATACCAATCGGCAAAAGATCCAACACTCGTGTAAAAATTAATGATACATCATCACCAACCTTTACCGCTTTCATTTGAATAGCAATAAGAGGTATTGATTTGTTGAAAAGACTTATTACATTAAGAAAACGACTAGTAATATCCTCTGCAACAATCACGGCAACATGGTCGTATGATGGATGGAGATTTCTCTCTATGTCCCAATATTCAATTGTGCGAATGATGTGACTTTCATCTGTCTTCCCCAATTGAATTTCAACTTCATATCGCATGTTTGAATCATCATCCGATTGAAGTAATAAATCCAAACGCCCAGCATGAGGTTGTATACGTTCTTTATCTTTCAACTGAAGATTACCAAGACCAAGTATTTCTGGATTCTCTGCAATAATATTCTGAACCCATTTCTCATTTAATTCTGGGTGATTCTTAAGCGACACCTCTTCTAATTTTACAAACTTTGGCATAATAATATTTTTATATAATTCAATGATACAAATTTACACATATTTTAGATACACATTATTTTTAAATAAAAAATTATGATTTACGGTTACATACGCGTTAGTAGCGATAAACAGACGGTGGAAAACCAACGGTTTGAGATTAACAATTTCTGCCAGCGTGAAAAACTCCGCATTGACGGTTGGATTGAAGAAACCATCAGCGGCACAAAGAACTATGACAAACGGGAGCTTGGACGACTTTTGAAAAAAGTGCAAAAAGACGACCTCATCATCTGTGCCGAACTGTCCCGCTTAGGCAGGAGCCTCTTCATGATTATGGAGATTTTAAGTCTTTGCATGAAGAAAGAATGTCGCGTCTGGACTATCAAAGACAATTACCGCCTTGGCGATGACATTCAAAGCAAAGTCCTTGCTTTTGCTTTCGGGCTTTCGGCAGAGATTGAGCGCAACCTTATCAGCCAGCGCACAAAGGAGGCGTTGGCGAGGAAGAAATCTGAAGGAGCGAAACTTGGTCATCCACGTGGATTCCGCTGTAGGCTTAATCCCCAATGTGTAAGCCGTCATAATTATATTTTGAAAGAATTGGCAAAGGGTACGGAGAAAACCATTATAGCCAAGAGATTGAAAGTGTCAAAGACTACTTTCTATCGTTATCTTGTTTACACTGGACTTCACTTGCCAATAAATTGTCAACAAGAAGGATGGGAAGAATATGGCATTTACCATTGATTATAGCGTAAGCCATAAACGACCCTCAAACGGGGACGGCTTCGACATCGTTATTGGCAATCCTCCTTATATTAGTGCACCAACGCAAATAGCATCCCCAGAACTAAATGAACAGCGCCAACGAATTGTCGGTTGCAAGAATTACAAATCACTCAATGAGAAGTGGGATTTGTATGTTCCATTCATGGAACTTGGTCTGCAACTTCTTTGTCCTAAGGGAATTTTCTCAATGATTGTGCCTTATCCTTTGACAAACCAGAAGTATGGCAAGAAGCTCCGTAAGATGATTGCTGAAGAATATCGTTTGTTGGAGATTGCAGATCTAAATGGCACAAAGATATTTGAGAATGCCACAGTCAGCAACTGTATTCCTTTCATACAAAATGTTCCACCTTCTGGAGAGCTGCGCATATCTCAAATATTTGAGGATAGGACTATTCGTGAAGTCCTTCGTAAGAGACCAGAGCAACTTAAACAAGATGAGAACAAATATGTTTGGAATCTAACAGCCGAAGAACGGACAAACAATCGCTATGCAGATATGAATGTCCTTGGCGATTTTTGTTATATCAGTGTTGGTATGGTCGTAAATGCTGATGAAAAGGATGCAAAAGGAGCATTCAAAAAAGAAGACTTAATTAGCGATACATACGACGAAATTCATAGTCGCAAATACATTGAGGCCAAAGACATAGACAAATATCAGGTTAAGCGTGTCCGTTATCTTGAATGGAATACGGAACGCTGTCCAGATAAATTACGTCGTCCAACTTTCAGAGAGTTATATGATTGTCCTAAACTAATCATGAATTGCTTGGGTACAATCAATGTAACTATTGACGATGACGAACACTTCCTTCATAACCATTCCATCTATTGTGCTATACTTTGGAAAGAACTTAAAGGTGTTTCCAACAAAAGTATATCATCAAGCGTGAAGAAATTCTGTAAATACAATAGGACTGAAATGGAAGATATGTCTGAGGATGTAAATCAGTTCTATCTTCTTGGTGTCCTCAATTCCTCCAAAGCAGATAAATTGTTGGCCGACCAGCGAGGCGGAGATTACCATATCTATCCTGAACATATCCGAAATCTACCTATAACACTGCCAGATAAAGAGCTACAAGATGCTATTGGCAATATCGCAAAAGAGATATTAGCACGTAGAACCAACAACCAAGATTATTCTGACTTGGCTCAACAAATCGATAATCTTGTAGAACAACTCTATCCATAATGATAGCGTGTTGACCCTCAAAAGAGGGCTTTGATATTGTCATTGGCAACCCTCCTTATGGTGCTAAATATGACAATCAAACAAAGCGGTATTATCAAAACACATATATTACAGCGAAAAATATCAGGGGATTACAAAAAGCATCCCTCGATACATATACGCTGTTTATCGAACTGGGTTATAACTTGCTCAGAAAAGACGGCAGCTTCGCTTATATTGTGCCAATATCGTTGACATCAAGTGATTCACTGACTGGAGTGCACCGTATTTTAATGGAGAACTGCGACACGGTGCATATTTCATCATACGCAGTTCGACCCAAACCAGTATTTGAGAATGCCGTGGTCAACACTTCAATTCTTCTTTTCCATAAAACGGAAACACCTTGCCAGCATCTTTATTCTACAAAGATGCACAGGCGAGGTAATGAGTTTGATTTGCAGAAGTTGATAGATAATCTTCAATTTGTTGATGTAAAAGGCCAAACGCTCTATGGACGTATTCCCAAAATAGGAACAGAGATAGAGAAGACTATTCTTCGCAAACTATTTAACAAATCGAAACTCGACTCATATATACGTACATATGGAAGCCCCATTATATATAGGTTTGCTGGAGGACGATACTTTAAGGTTGTAACTAATTATAGTAATGGTTCGTCGGCAGAACGAACGATATATTTCGATGACCATAAAATTGCTGATGCGATTGGCTGCATTCTTAGCAGCAACTTGTCTTTTTGGTTTTATCAGATATTCTCAGATAATTTGAACTGGAAAACTTATGAGATTGAAAACTTCACCATTCCACATCTTACAGATGGGAACATTGATTATCTCGATGTTCTTTATGCTCGCTACCTCACAGATATAGAAGCAAAAGCCAATGTAAGAACGACCTCTGGCGAATCCACATATAATGTTGATTCTTTCAAGGAATATAAGATAGTACGCTCAAAAGCTATTATTGATGAGATTGACGACTATATTTGCCCATTATATGGACTGACACAAGAGGAAACAGAATTCATAAAGAATTATGAATTGGAGTTTAGACTGGCTGGAGAGTAGAAAAAGATTGTGGAAGAGCTATACGCCTTCCACAATCTTAATGTCATCTTCAGATAGCCTGAACAAATCATAAACGTAGTTGTTTATCTGGGATTCCAACAAAGAAACATCTGAGTCAGAATCCTTTTGTTTCAGCGCTATTATCTTGTTTACAATACGAACAATGTTCTCTTGCTGTTGCATACTTGCCTTTGGAATTGGTAATTGCTCATAAAGGTAAGTTTGGATTTCAGGAAAAACATCCTCTTTTTTGGTAGAAAACTTCTTTTTATAATAAAAATTGAGAGCACTTGAATTTATTAATGCTAAAACATACTTGGTGGAGAATCCCTTACCTTCATCTATTTTTATACCATATACATTCTTGCTGAAAGCATACATGGAATCTGATATTGCAGCTTCCAGTTGAGTATCAACTCGACGAAGGTATATCATGTTAGAATCAAAGAATGAGGCTAAACGTTTATATTCTTTATGACTGACATCCAAGAATGTGTTATTCCAGGAGATAGAATACTTTTTCATGTCTTGCCCAATTAAGGACGGTATGCCTGCCAATGTGCCCCTCAATACCTTTTTAGAGATCTCAGCTCCTCTTTTCGATAAAGAAATGTCTTTAAGCGTTGTCTCACAAGACATTTTTGTAAGTATTTTGATAAGTTCTTTATCCATTCCTGTAGTCCATTCCTTATGTAAGTTAGTTGAACAGTAAGCAAGATTAAGTGATAACAAGCTCTGGAAGGTTCTTTTTTCTTCGTCATACTTGTATAAGTCTATCTCTTCTTTTTTGATTTTGATATTAGAAAGGAGAATGATTGTGTTTTCTGTAACTACTGATTCAAATGGATTGCAGAATGCTATAAAGTGTACAAATAACTGTTCCTCAAAAGTTATTCTCATTTTCTCATCTTCCAGATTTAGCATCCAGAATTTGGGCGTAATGTAACATAAATAACCTTTCTTCGCCATAAGACTCTTTATGGCTATTTCATAGAACATCTTGTATAAATCAGTATTCCAGTCAAATTGTGGATAGTCACACTTGTTAACTACCACATAGGGCGGATTGCCTATGACAATATCAAAGCCCTCTTTTGAGGGTCGCGAGAATACATCGTGAAACCATGTATGCCAAAGAAAAAACTGATTGTTTGAAGACATATCAATATCACCAAAGTCAATATTGATGCCCTGTTCGTATAGTTCTTTCTTAACAATATCGGCAATTTCCTCTCTTAATTGTACCTTCTTGTTATGTTCAGGACAAGTATAATAATCTTCCAGTTTATCACGCAAGCTCTTGCGATATACGTCTAACATATTATCAAAGAAAGTAAGCGAGTCACCAGCATTTACTTTCTTTTCTGCCATTGTAGATAGATCAGCTCCTTTGTATTGCTCCAAGAGTGAGTTTCCTTGCATTATCTTGAAATCAAGGTTTGGTAGTGCCTCAGGAGACTTCTCGTCTACAATTAGCGAGAGCCAGAAACGTAGTCGGGCAATATCAATCGCGCCACGCTCGATGTCAACGCCGTAGATGTTATTCTGTATGATATGGCGTTTGATATTTGCTGCATTCTCAACAATATTTGGCTCAATTGCAGAACGACAGAAAAATAGTTCACGCAGCAATCCCATCGGGAAGGCGCCAGAGCCTATTGCAGGGTCACAAATCTTTACATCAATGAGCTTTTGATCGATTTCCTCTTTCAAATCACCAAGCAATTCTGCATCGTGAGTAGTAACAAACTGGCGAATACGCTCCTTGTCTTCTTCCTTTTGGTCTGTTTGTAGATAGGCAATCAGACTTTCACGACACATATACTGCACTATCTCCTTTGGCGTGTAGAATGCACCCTTATCCTTGTTATCCTCCAGCAGGTTTTCAAAGATTCGCCCAAGCATTTCAGGGTCAACGCCAACTTCTGCATCGTTGGGGTCGTTCTCATCAATGGTGAAATTGTATTGTGAAAGCATCGTGAGCAAGTTTCCGAAGTATTCAGCAGGAAAATAGCTCGGTTTCTTATCGAGGTCGTCACGCTCAAACAAGCCACCATTAAGATATGGTATGCGACATTTGCCGATGCCATTAACCTCTGTATCATAAAGGTCTCCCTTGTCGGAACGATTACGGTCTAATCCTTCTGCAAACAAATCCTCCAAAATATCATCGAGGAAATTAGCCTTTTGCCTGTCACTGGCGTTTTGGAATAGTTTCAGCATAAAGTCGCGGTCGCCTTCGCCCCATTCCTTACCAGCAGGAACGCCTAACCAACCCTTCTTTTGAAGAAAGTGCAAGAACACAATACGTCCAAGGAGTTTTTTCACATAATCACGGATGGGCTTTTCTTCGCGTTCACAAATCTTGTCTGCTGTCATTCCTGTATGGTCAAAATCCGAGTCAATGAAATCCTGTCGCATTCCATTAGCAGGGTCAACCATGTAATTGACAAATGCTTCGTACTGTGCCTTATACTTGCCAAAGAACTCTTTTGACAAAGCTTCAACGTTGAAGGCTTCCTCGATGTCTTTAATATCAAGGAGATCACGCTTTTCATAGAGGGCCATAAAATTGTCAGTTGCCGTGCGGCACGACTGACCAGGACCAAGGAGGAAGGTATAACGCTTGCTGTCTGTCGTTTCTTCCTTGTTGCCACTCTTGCGACAATATGTGAAACGCCAATCCCATCTGGTATCATCATCGTAATGGAACAACATGAATGCACATGAGAACTGATCCATTACGGTACGGATGAGCCGTTGAATGTTCACCCGATTGCGTTCCATCATTACACGGTCGCTGACCGTGACATCGAAAATCTGTAATGGTTCTACGCCCACGTACATCTTTCCAACTTGCTTGATGCTTCGTATTCCAGTGGATTCAGCCAATTGTCTGCGATCTGGCTGACTATCCAGAAGCTCTGCTTCATATCCATTCTCAAAATCATCTTCACCAAAAATAGGAAAGATGACATTGTTCAGAAACGAACTCCAGCCTTGGTAACGGCTGCTCAGATATACTTTCAGCGACTCTTTATTCATGGCTCATTCTGTTTACTTTATTGTTCCTAAAATGATTGCAGCCTCGCCTTGTTTGCTTTCTACATTTGCTACAAGTTTGCCAATCTCCCTCTCCAGAATATCGTCTACATCCTGCTGCTCTATTGAAAACAGGCGTGACTCCCGTTCTTCAAGTTCTTGTCCAATGACCAGCATTTTCTTGATGATGTCAAAACTACCTTTATCGGCGAGTTTTCTTGCGCTCTTTAAGAGATTCTTGGAATGGGCAGATATATCTTCGCTACTGTATAATTTCACAATAATTTCAAGAGCCTGTGTTCGTTTGTCGCCAGCTCTTGACTTATTGATGCGCACAAAGTATTGATTGTACGTTTTGATGGCATCAGCCGACAATTGCTGCCAGTTTTCGGGCAGAGGAACACGCTTAGCATTTTCATCCACCTTAATATCTTCAAGAAGTTCAAGCAAGGATATTATCTGGGCATTCTGTTGTCCATCCACCTCTTTCCTTATTCTGACAGCCAATCTTGCAGAACGATGTGCTTTCACGATGAAATATGCCGTGCCACTTTCTGCTTGGGCTATCTGCCAGTCATCATCAGCCTGTTCTATCTGGATATAACGCTCTGGGCGTGAGTCCTTATACTGTTTCAATTCAAATACATACTTCTGTAATGGTGATTCCTCACCATCTACGGCTTTTGCTATGTCATAATGTACAACACTTTCTTCCTCTGAGAATATCTTGCTATCTTCTCCAAACAACACATGGAACGATTGTAGCTTTGTATGTGCCTTGCGAACCAATTGTATCTGGGCATCGCCCTCTGCGCTTGGCATGAAATTATAAACGTAAACAAAAGGCTCTTTGCTACCAATTCGGTTTACACGCCCAATACGCTGCATCAGTCGTGTAGAATTCCAAGGTGTATCATAATTTAGAACAACATTGGCTCTATGGAGGTTTACACCTTCTGCCAGAACCTCGGTTGTTATGATGACATCATAATCATCCTTCATTTCTCCTTCATAATTGGCATCAAAGTTCTCTGCAATCGTGTGTTCCATCTCATCACGATTGGCAGCAGTAATGACAAGGGCTTTATAGCCTTTAGCCTTAACCGCCCTTGCAAGGGCTTGAACGGTATCAATGGCTTCCGAGAAAATCACCAGCTTGCCAGATGTATTCTTTTGAGGATTAAATAACTCTGGTTTGAGGTTCTCTTTAAAAGCATCAAACTTTGGATCTTGGGGATTCTTCGCCCATCGGTCGTATAGATTTGAAATAAGCCGGAAGTCCTCTTTCAGTTGGATATAATATTCCTCCTTAAAGTCTTTGCGCTTGTATTCTGCATTCTGTCCCTTTTCATTTCGACCTTGTTCTGTAAGTTTGACTATTTTGGCTCTAATATCTTCTACACAATCGTTGAATGACACTCGTTTGCCACGTTTCTCCGTTTTTGTTTCGTAATCAAGTTCCTTGTTTACATCGATTTGCGGACAAACAAAAATTGTGTCATTCTCCCACATCTTAATCATGTTTTCCGTATATCTACGAAGGTTGAGTAGCGATTGAGAGAAGGCGGTAAACGAACTTTCAAGACGCTTCACAAGAAGTATCTGCATGATAGTGGCAAGCTGTTTTGCCACGTCACTTACACTGCGATTGCCTCGACCAGTGTGTTTCTTTTCGTTGGCTGGGTCAACAAAATACTCAATGGCACGATAACGGAAGTATCTTAACCATTCATCAGTTTTTAACTTTTCTTCCTCAGTTGGAGCAATGATGGTCATGGTGTCAGAAAAAAGTGCAGCCAATTCTTCATCCATGATATATTCAAGATTGTTTGGCCCAACAATTTTCGGGAAGACCAAACCTTGTGCATCCATATCATCCTTATAGTATTTTTCAACATCAGTTCTCGTGCGACGTTCAAGAATGTCACTTAGGATGCAATCACGGAGCTTCTTGGAAACTTCATCAAGTCGTTTTCGACGTTCATCGGCAGGGATTTCATGTATGAAGAATCCAGTGTCAACATTTACTTTTGGCTTGCTTATTAGTAGTTCATATTCTCTGTTTACATCTGCAAAGAACTTCTCGATATTACCACTTTCAGCCTTCTTTAACGTGCTATCTGTATGGTTTCGCTCGAAAAGATATATCTGATTCTTCAAATCGTTAGGACAGTTATTCTGTGGCGTGGCAGAAAGTAGTCCAATATATGGGTATACACCAGTATTGAAACCAATCTTCTGTATCAGTTCATCGAGAGACTGATACATCAATGTAGCACTGTTGCGGAACTTGTGGCTTTCGTCAATGACAATAAAACCATAATTCTTATCTTGTAATGTGCCACCAAATTCCCCTGAATCACCACTGTCATCATCGTCATCATCCCAACCTTCATCATCAGCAACATTCCCAATGCGACCCGTTGTAATAAAATCAATGTATGGAGCTATCTTTTCATCGGAATCTTTGTCGAACATGGCTATAGTCTTCTTCCATCCAGACTGAATGGCAGGCGGTGTAATAACCAAGACTTTACGCTCTCGACCATCATCTTCTAGTACAGAGAGAAAACGCTTTATAATCAGTGCTCCAATAATTGTTTTACCAAGTCCCACAACGTCTGCAAGCATAAAGCCTCCATGCTCATGCATGATGCCAATGCAACGTTTTACTGCCTCAATCTGATAATCTAGCTTATGGATATTAACGGGCAGGTATGACTCAATCTGTTGTCCGAGCGTTTTATCAACAACATCACCGAATTTGATTTGTAGTAGCTTTATGTAAAGTTCATAAGGGCTAAAAGGTTCATCTTTGTGTTGATCTTCTTCCTCAACCTTTTTTGTAATTGGAGCTTGTTTCAATACTTGCTCCAGAAACTCTTTGTTCCAAGGCTCTGATATGTTCCACTTCTCATTGAACCATTGAATGTGAGTTTTATGATTATGTATAGGGGTTTCTGACAATACTTTGGTTACATCTGTTTCCAGATAATTCAGCTCTGCATTACCCTGTAACCCTTTTTCTGTAAAGTTGGAACTACCAATCAATCCATATCCTTTACCAGCATTGATGCCGTCAAAGATATAGCACTTGGAATGAAGAAATTGTGTGGTGTCTTCTTCATTCTTGCGAAATATACGAATCTGAATCTTAGAATCATCTTCTTCGGTGCAGTACTCAAGAAGAAGGCGTACTGCATTCTCAAATTCTTCCTTTGGTTCCAACTCGCACAGGTCGGTGCGGATAAAATCACCAGGATAATTTATATCCTTGTACTTAGGATTTTTGACCTGGGAAGCATACACGTATGGGTCTTTACCTATAAGTAATAGCAACTTCGTTCCTTTCTTTTCAAGAAAAGTTTTAATATCATCTGTCAATAAAGCAAGTCCGGGTATATCCCAATAACCAGTTGCTATCCTAACAGTATTAATGTCTTCAGATGTCAGACATTCTTTCAATGTTTGAAGCATCGAAAGTTGTTCTGAAGAATTGTCAATAAGTGTATTATTCATCATTGCATCATATTCGGCGCATCATTATAATCTGATGATGATTTGATTATCTTTTTGTTTTACGACCCTACAAAAATACAAAATTTTCTCACCTATTTCATTTTTGGGCACTTTTTGTAAAATTTTTTTAACATTTCCGTTTTTTAGCTTATAAGCTTAATAGCTTAGAAGTTTAATAGACTGTAGAACACACTAAATCGGTCTGTTTTGTAAAGAAATTTTTTGATTTCTTGCAGAAAAATGAACTTTTTGTTAAAATTTTTTAACACTTTTCCGCTTGACTGACAAGGATTTTCAGTATATTTTTGCAGCAAGGTTTCTAAAAATTAAAAAATATGGTACCAGTAAATAAAAATAATAGCGAAATTGTGCTTTATCAGCCAGATAGCTCGATCAATATGGAAGTCGTATTGGAAAATGAGACTTTGTGGCTTACATTAGATAATTTGTCAACGCTTTATCAACGCGATAAGTCAACAATATCAAGGCATATAAAAAATATATTCAAAGAAGGAGAATTAAAGCCTTACGCAGTTGTTGCAAATTTTGCAACAACTGCTTCCGACGGAAAAACCTATCAAGTAGATTATTATAATTTGGATGTTATTATTTCTGTCGGATATCGCGTTAAATCGCAGAAAGGAGTCGAGTTTCGCAAATGGGCTAATGTCATTATAAAAAACCATATTATTAAAGCTAACGCACTAAATGTCAGAGTTGATAAAGTCGAGGAAGAGGTGTTTTATCTGAAAAAGAAAACTGAAGAATTCGACACCATAGTCAAAGGCCAGCTTCCGCCTCATGAAGGTGTCTTCTATGATGGCCAGATATTTGACGCTTACGTGTTTGCATCAGATTTAATCAGAAGAGCAAAGCACGAAATCATCCTTATCGACAACTACATCGACGAATCGGTTTTAACAATGCTAAACAAACGAAATGATGGCGTAAAAGCTACCATTTACACAGCAAATCTTTCAAAAGATCTAAAACTCGATTTGGACAAGCACAATTCTCAGTATCAGCCAATAGATATTAAGGTTTTCAAGAATTCTCACGACAGATTTCTGATTATCGACGACGAAGTTTATCATATCGGAGCTTCATTGAAAGACCTGGGAAAGAAGATGTTCGCGTTCTCAAAACTTAATTTCGAGAAAGAGAAGATTTTGGAAATTTTGTGATTTTAAGCTTAATAGCTTAGTAGTTTAATAGTTTAATAGAAGGTATAATAAGCTAAATGAGCCCGTTTTGTAATCTCACAAGTTTATCGTCAGTGGACATAAAAAAGAAACAACTCTCCTATCTGCGATATCTGCGAGAGGCAAAAAAGTTTGATTTCTTGCAGAAAATGAACTTTTTGTTAAAATTTTTTAACAATTAATTCCTTGACCGATAATAAATTGTACCGTAATTTTGCAACCAAGAAATTCAACGTTATTTTTGAAATCTTTTAAATCATTAAAAATGGATAATCAAGTAGTTTTATCTGCAGACAATCAGCAATCGGAAAAGACGGTAATTATTTACAGAAGCGAAGATGGCAGTATACAATTAGAAGTTCAATTAGTTGATGATAATGTATGGTTGACTCAAAATCAAATGACAATTCTATTTGAAACAACCAAACAGAATATCAGCCTTCACATTAATAACGCGTTTAAGGAAGGTGAATTGGTACGAGATTCAGTTGTCAAGGATTTCTTGACAACTGCTACAGATGGGAAAAATTATCATGTTTTGTATTATAATTTAGATGCCATTATTTCTGTGGGATATAGAGTAAAATCACAACGTGGCACTGATTTCCGTAAATGGGCTCTTCCAGTTATTAAAAACCATATACTACACGACTATTCAGTCAATCAACGTTTTGAACGATTGGAACAACGAGTTAGCAAAACCGAAGAGAAAATAGATTTCTTTGTTAAAACCTCGCTACCCCCAGTTGAAGGAGTTTTCTTCGACGGACAAATATTTGATGCCTACAATTTTATTTCGGATTTAGTAAGAAAAGCAAAGAACGAAATTATACTAATTGATAATTATGTTGATGATTCGGTTCTAAAGATTCTAAACAAACGAAAAAACAATGTTGCTGCAACGATTTACACCGCTCATATTTCTGAAAATCTCAAACTAGATTTAGAAAAGCACAACTCTCAGTATCAGCCAATAAACATTAAGCAGTTCAATAAATCTCATGACAGATTTATGATTATTGACAATGAAGTATATCACATCGGGGCTTCATTAAAAGATTTAGGAAAAAGAATGTTCGCTTTCTCAAAAATGGAAATCGGGAAAGAGATAATTTTATCAATTTTGTAATTATTTAAAAATAGTTTTTATCTTTGCATCAAATTATGATATTATGGGCTTGACATTATTACTTTTCGGTCTTATCTCTGACACTTTTGTCGCCGCTTTGGTGGGACTGCTCGGCGCAAGACGCAGAATAGGCTTCGGCTGGACATTCTTCCTTTCGGTGCTGTTCACACCTTTCATCGGCCTGATTTTCTGCCTTTTATCGGATAAACTGCCTGATGGCGACCGAAACTGGGGATGCCTCGGAAGCATACTGGCGATTGTTACAATAGCATTGTTTGTTTTACTGTTTATGACACTGCTGGCAGCTTAAAACCTCTTCAAACATCTTCCGATACGACTTCGCTTTCTTTTCAAACGCCAACGGATAAGCTCGCGATGATGACGGCAAACGGTATAAAACGAGGTCGTTTCCCAATGTGATTTTGCTATTCGGCGCCGGAATTTCACTAATATTGAAATATTCACAGACTTCAACGGTAGCCTTCTCCCCTGTCGTGGCAATGGCTTTGCATTGTGGCATCTTCGCCAACAAAGCTCTGATGTCGGTCCTCTCAACTATTTCAAGAAACGCATCGGAAGCGTTGTCTTTCAACCGGTTTACAGCCATTGCAGTGTCGAAAAACGCTATTCCTTTTTCATTTAAAAATGCGATTATCTCATCTTTTTTGAAGCTTTTACGCTCCAAATCGACAAAATGGTTCTTGTCGTGAAACCAGATCTCACCCTCCAGACGCCAATGGTCGTTTAGGAAATTCGGATAAAAGAAGTCCATGCACCAGCGCTTCTTCGGCGGCGGAAAACTGCCTAAAAACAACACTTTCGCATTAGCTGGCAGAAATGGCTGTAATGGATGGCGCTCGGTCATAATCTAAGGTTTTAAACAAAAAACAAACAAACTCCAGCCACGCTGATGACCGCGCCGATGACTTCGCGGACCGTCACTTTCTGATGGAAAAGTATCGCTGCCGGAGCGATGATGAGGATTGGCGTGAGGGCGAATAGCGTCTGCGCGATGCCCGCCGAGGTGTATTGAGTGGCAAGCAACGACGCGCTGACACCGATGAAAGGTCCGAAGACGGTCGACGCCAGCACACACCACATCGCCTTGCGGTCGTTGACAGCATGATGCAGCTGCTTCAGTCCGTCTTTGTTGAAGATTATCAAAGCCAGGAAAAAGCCAGTCAAACCGATGTAAGCGCGAATCGTGGTGGCGGCAATGGGCACGCTTACGCTCACCGGCAAAGGCAAGATAGCTCCTTCAAAGACAGAGTCTTGCGCGATATTCAAAGCCGCGAGAGCCGCATCGTAATGCGTCAGGCCGACCTTGCTGAGCACCAAGCCGAAACCTTGGCAGATTCCAGCCATCGCCGCATAAAAGATACCTCTCGCAGGCAGCTTGAAATGCAATTTCTGTTTCTCAGACCCGTCACTTTTCGACAATATCGACAAAGCAATACCGCTTAACGTGATAATCATTCCAACGATGGCTATCGGGCGCATGTGCTCGCCAAGCAAGATCCTTCCGGTGATAGCCGCCGTAGGCGCCGAAAGTGTCATGAAAAGCTGGCCGAAACGCGAGCCGATATGGATATAACCCTGCATCAGGCAGTAGTCGCCGATGACATAACCCACCAAGCCCGAGAGAAGCAGCCACAGCCACGTGCCGCCATCGGCATGGCGAGGATACGGCACGCCCATCACCAGCCACAAAGTAATCATCAGAAGCACAAGCGACATCGTCATCCTGATGGTATTGAACGGCAACGAGCCCATACGCTTAGAGCCGACCTCCGCAAACAAAGCGGTGGCAGTCCACGAAACAGCAACGAACAAGGCTATCAGCTCTCCTAAAAACATGGTTATTTCAAAATTAAGGCGCAAAAATACTAATTTTTTGATAATGTTAACATTAATAATGACGAGAACAAAATCGTCATTTCAAGCTTGTCGGGAAATCCTTGTTTTACGAAATCATTCAATTATTTACGTTATTTGAGGATTTCTCCACTCCCTTTGGTCGGTCGAAATGACATAGGTAGAACAGAAAAATCCGTGAAAATCCGTGTAATCCGTGGTTTATATAAAAAAATGTTATAACTTTGCAAAAAAATTGGGATTTATCATGGAATTGAACACTTCTTATTGCTCCGACAAGTATCAGTATACGATGGGCAAGTCGTTCTACGACAATGGGATGAAGGACAAACGCGCTGTTTTCAACCTCTTCTACCGCAAGGCTCCGGATACGAACAACTGGGCGGTCGTCAGTGGTGTGCGCGAGGTACTGAAGATGGTGGAAGGCCTCGGAAAAGCCGATGAGAGCTTCTTCGAGCAGTTCCTGCCAGGCGATGAATATGAAGAAGTACGCAAATATTTCGCCACGATGAAGTTCACCGGCAACATCTACGCCATGCGTGAAGGCGAGATAGCATTCCCTAAAGAACCTATCATCACCATAGAAGGACCTATCATCGAGGCTCAGGTCCTTGAGACTCCTATGCTTTGCATCATGAACCATCAGATGGCGGTGGCCACCAAGGCGTCGCGTGTCACACGTAGCACCACCAAGCCAATCAGCGAATTTGGAAGCCGTCGCGCTCACGGCCCGTGGGCTGCCATCTACGGCGGAAAAGCAGCATATATCGGAGGCTGCCAGAACACATCCAACATCGTGACAGGCGTGGAGTTCGGTTTCCCGGCATCAGGAACGATGGCGCACAGCTACGTCACCTCGTTCGGCCCGACAGTGAAAGGCGAATACGAAGCGTTCGACAAATATATCAAGACTCACAAAAACGAGGTGCTGATACTCCTCGTCGACACATACGACACCCTGAAATGCGGTCTCAAAAACGCTATCAAGGCATTCAAAGCCAATGGAATCGACGACTCCTACCCTTACGGCTACGGCATCCGTCTCGACAGCGGCGACCTCACCTACCTCTCAATTAAAGCACGCGACATACTCGACGAAGCTGGTCTTAAGAACTGTAAGATATTCGCCACCAACGCGTTAGACGAATATCTGATATTAGAATTGGAGCGCCAAGGCTGCAAGGTCGACAGCTACGGCGTAGGCGATGCCATCGCGACAAGCAAACACAACCCTTGTTTCGGCAACGTCTACAAGCTCGTCCAAGTCGACGACATGCCCGTTTTGAAGCGCTCGGAGGAAAGCAGCAAGCTCATCAATCCTGGATTCCAGATCACCTACCGCATCATTAGAAACAACAAGTTTAAGGTCGATGTCACCTGTCTGCGTGGCGACAAGCTCGCACAAGCCATCGAAAATCATGAGGAAATCACACTTCGTGACGAGATGGACAGATTGAAATCGACGACCTTCCCTGCAGGTTCATACGAATACCGCATCTTACAGCCGCAGGTGATGAAAGACGGCAAACCTATTGTGGAATACGTCTCAATCCAAGAGAAACGCAACTATTACCTCGACAACCTCGCCCACCTGGACGACACCGAGAAACGTCTCATCAACCCGCACTATTACAAATGCGATATCTCCGACGATCTCTACGATTTAAAGGAAAGATTGATTGAAAATATCGTGAAGGAAATCGAGGAATTCGATAAGGAAGGATAAAAACCGATGGACGAAATTATCAACGAGCATAATAAAAAGGAATATCCGCCGATGCACACAGCGGAGCACATCCTGAACGGCACCATGGTGAAGATGTGGGGCTGCAAGCGCTCATGCAAATCGCATGTTGAGCGCGAGAAATCGAAGCTCGACTATGTCTTCCCTCGCGCGTTGACACCCGAGGAAATCAAATCCATTGAAGACCGCGTTAACGAAGTGATACATAAAGACTTACCAGTTACCATCGAATACGCCACTCAGGAAGAAGTGAAGCACCGTTTCGACATGGAGCGCCTTCCAGACAATGCCACCGACACCGTCCGGATTGTGAAAGTCGGCGACTACGACGAATGTCTCTGCGCTGGCGACCATGTACAGCACACAGGTGAAATAGGAACATTCAGGATTACCAGTTCAAGGTATCAGGATGGGATGCTGAGGCTGGTGTTCAGGTTGGGATAAAATTGGGATTTACATCTTTAACAAATAATTGTTTATCTTGACACATGTTGTATCACAATACTCTATACTTTTGACCAGTTCAGTCCTGATTTGAAATACTTAGTAATATCTTGTTTGTCGGAATTAAGCGTTATTCCCAAGAAAAATGCCGCACGAGATACGCCCACATAAATATATCGCTTTATTAAATCAGTATCACCAACGGCATCATCAATATTGTGGAAGAACACAACATCAAACTCCATACCTTTAACAACATCTATTGGATAAACTCTTATTTGATGATTACTTTCCAAAACATTTCCCCCGCTGCCATCAACAATCTCTATACCAGAATCAAGAATAAAATCCGTGTTTTTTAATTTGTCAACAAATTCTGCTATGGCATATTTGTTATTCATAAATATTGCGATTGAAGGGAGTTTTTTGCCGTAGGCTATGTAAACCTCTTTAATCCTTTTTTCAATCCAATCAATCTTTGTGTCTTCATCTGTTGATGTAAAAGTCAAAGGCTCTGGCACTTTTGTTGATTTCATGTACGCTTTATAATCTGGCTCTTCACCAATAGTATCAGAATACAGTGCCCGAGCTACTTTAAGCAAACTTGAACTTTGACGATACGAAGTGGTCATTTTCATCAACTTCATATTGCCAACGTAAGGTTGTATGCTATTCCAAGAAGTAATACCCTGATGAGTAAGTCTTTGCATTAAATCACCGCACAAAGTAAATGAGTTATAATCATTATACAACAACGATTGCATTGCATAAATGTCGCATTCGCTGAAGTCGGTGGCTTCATCTACTCCAATAATAGGACGAGCTAATTCTTGATATGCTTCAATAAATGGATGATTTACTTTTTCTCTGTTTATACGAAGAACTTCTTTTACCAAATTATTGATAAATCCTATCAGCAATGATTGTTCTTGCGGATGTAATTCGTTTCCGCCCCTACGCTTCAGCATTGCTTCTAATTCCGTCAAATTCCATTTATTATCTTTTTGAGTCCATGCTTGACGACGGTAACGCTTGTATTTCCCAGCCAAGCCAACAAACAAGTTGCTTTTCAAACCTCTGGTGTATTTTGCATATTGTTCAAAAAGCGCCAACTCGCCGACTCTATCCATTCTGCTTTTATGCTCTTCTGTCACTACAGGCATTAAAAGCTCACTTAATTGTTCTTGTCTTTGAGTTAAGCGAATATCCTTTTGTTTCTTACTATGACACAAGCGTTTGAACCATGTACGAATCATGTCGATAATCTTAGTGTCAAGTTCTTCATTCTTTACCTCTAAATTATCGACAGATTCTTGTTCCTCTTCTGTATCATCATTTTGTTCTGTAACTTGTATGTTAGCCAATGAAACAAGTTTGTCATATATCGATTTATTCTCTTTGCTTAGCAGATATATTTCTTCTGATATTTGTTTTAATATAGTTCTGTTTTCTGTCAATAATTCCCAACAATCTTTGCTATACAACTGCTCCAGAGAATTGAAAAGTTGGATGAATTGCGATAGTTTGTTGTACCCTTCAGTTTCTTCCAATCTGTTTTTAATATTTATAGCAACATTTTCCCAACGATACTGTTTGGCGTTCTCTTCTAATTTTGGGAGTTTATTCTTGATTTGTTTTAAATTATCAATAAAATATTCAGAAAAGCCTTTTATTATACCTGAACCATCATTAAACAAAACTTCTGTACTACGACCTGCTTTAAACGGTGCAGCATCATTTGATGGGTCAAACAGTCGATAATCTTCAAGTAATACAATATTCCTGTATTCAGCCCAATTCCAAACCTTGGCACTGGTATTTGCCAAACCCTCACGATTCATAGCATCTTTGAGGTATTCCTTCAAAAGCTTTGAAGGAGAGAAAAACATCCAATCTCGATGTTCCTTTATTGCTTGATTCAAATTATCTCGCTGAGCCACAGTAAGCTGATACAAATTTGTTTCATTCACAAAATCTTCCTCAATAGCGTACAAATCTGTCAAATACTTTAAACGCTGAATCATTGTTGTGGTTTTTCCTGTTCCAGGTCCACCATCTATCACAACAGTTACACCATTAAACAAATTTTGTGTCTTGATTCTATTTTGAACAGGGTCAAGTATTGGGTTAAAACGTAGTTTTCCTTGCTGACGAATATACCTCGTCAACTGATCCATTTCTTCTTGTTGCAAAGTAAGAATACGACGTTCCTCTTCAATTTTCTTAATTCCCTTAGTTATTATACCACGTTCATGAGCCGTATTATCTTTATCCTGTTCTTTAAGTGCATCATATCTGCGTTTTTGCTCCTCAATCTCTTTATTTACCCTCTCAATCTCTGCCTGATTTGTTCGCAAAGCTTTTAAAAACACACTTATATCTAAATAAGTATATTTTTGATAATCATAGCAAATTGATATTTCTTTGTTTTCCAAGTCAGCCTTAGAAGTGGTTTTTATGTGATGATTCTCCAGTCTTTTGAGTTCGCTTCTCTGTTGATAATCAATATCATCACCCACGTTGCTATTTAATATCCTTGTAGCTATATATGAGTTTTTTGAGACCAATCTTCCCAATTTTTGTACTTGAGGTGACATTGTTAACATAGATTTGTTTAATGCACCAACTTGGAACCAAAGAGTTTTTTCTTTACCATCAAAATCGCCATGTATTCTGGCTACAACAGGAATATGCTCTTCATTGTATATTGGTTGAGCTTCCTTAATTGCTTCTGCTACTTGAATTAATGATTCATTCATGGTGTGTCAAATTTATAAATCAACGATAACTCCGTCTTCTTGAGAATAATAGATAGATCGAATATTTACGCCCGTCTCTTTTCTCAGTTCTACATATTGCTTGATGTCTGCGGATAGCTGTTGCTCTATCTGGTGAATGTTTCTTGCCTTTTCTAACAGCTTGAGCTTGTCTCTTATTACATAAGACAACTCAAGATTAAGCTTTTTCATAATACGTGTAAGTTCCATCATGTCATCTTCATCACGTAATTCAGCCTGATAGTCAAAACTGGCTTTAATATCCAAATTGTTTGACTCTACATTATAGGTGATGGAATCTATTTTTGACAGATCAAAATTGTCGATTATGTCTTCCTCTATTTCTTTGGCAATTGTTTCCTGAGAACGCACAGCTTTTAACTTGCGCAGCCTTTCGAGTTCTAACAACAATTCTTCTGGTATAGGGAATTTCTTCTTTTTATGGAAAGCTATGACTTTTTCCATCGAAGCTATTTCACTATCTATGTCTAAATCGTCATCATCAATATATGCCTCAGATTGCTCAGAATGTGATACTTCTTGCGTTTCCATAGGAACATCTGGGACATCTTCATTTTGATTATTTGCATACCATTCGGCAAAGTCCAGATAACGATATAGAGAAGCTGTAAAAATATTATGTTTTCCTCTATTATATTCACAAAAATCTTCATTTGATTTTAAATTATCCGCAATCGAGTTTAAGATTTCTCGGTCAATAATATTGAATAGACTTTTGAATGTTTTATCAAGGTGTTCGCGAATATATAAATCCAAATGTTGTCGAATTGTGCGAGCATAGCTATGAGCGGTATTAATACTTAACAGCTTCATTGCGTAATCAAGAAAGCTTTGCTCATAATCATGCTCAATGCTATCCAATGCTGATTGTCCAACATCTTCTGTTCTTGAGTCGTGCAGAACTTCAACATCCTCATCTCCTTCAAATATATCGAAAACCTCTCTTTCTTCATCACCATCATTATCTAAACGATGAGCTTCAGGAGACTCATCTACCGGGTGGCCTTCGAAATGATATTTCCATTTTCTGCGTGCAGACGGGAATCCAAATTTATTGAAAAGACCAACATTGTCAAGAATGATAAGATTTTCTTTATCTTCTGACGGACGGAGGCCACGTCCGACTTGCTGCAGGTACATGGCGAGCGATTTTGTTGGCCTTGCAAGCTGAATTACTTCTACGTCAGGGCAATCGAAACCTTCACTGAATATATTTACGTTAAAAAGTACTTGGATTTCACCGTTGCGGAATTTACTTACAAGTGCTGCTCTCGTTTCTTTTGGTGTTTCACTGTCTATGGCTGCCGACTTTATACCTGCTGCATTAAATTCTTTGGCCAAATGTGTATTATGAGCTCTACTGATTGTATAGACAATTCCTTTTTTATCTTTCGCGTATTTAAGATAAGAAGATAATATGCCTGCTCTGATGAAATCTCTATCCATGACGCCCATCATTTCTGTTTCCATATAATCGCCTTGGAAATCAAGTTTCATTTTGTCAATCTCTTTTTGGAGTTCAGATGTCGGTTTGATAGAATAATAGACATATTCGCACAAATAGCCTTTTTTAATAAACTCAGCTACTGAGGCGGATGTAATAAGTTCATCAAACTCAGGACGAAATCCTGCTCCATTGAGACGGTATGGTGTGGCGGTTACACCCAGAATCTTTGCCTTTGGATAGAAATCTATAATTTTCTTGTAGCTCATGGCTTTAACATGATGAGCTTCATCAATGATTATGACATCGAAATCCTTGTCACCCCAACCTTCTAATCTACGATTTAATGTTGGAACAGAACCTATTTGTACTGGTAGATTCTTTTGTTCCATATTTTGAGCCACAATTAGACCATGTGCCAAATGGTACTTTACTCCTACATGTTCAGAAATCTGTTCTATAAGTTCTTTGCGATGAGCGAGAAAAAGAATCTTAATAGCTTTCTTGCGTTGAACACCATAGTTGTGCAAATCGCGAGCTATTGAGACAAATAAACGTGTTTTACCTGTGCCGGTTGGCATCTGTAGCATGACGGCTCTGCATTTTTGCCAAGCTTTATAGATTTTACGTTTGTTGTCAATTTGATAATCCCTAAGGGTTGTATCGTGTTCGGGATCTAGTAAAGAAAAATCTATGCCGTCTCCATCGCTTTCAACATTCTTTAAATCAACAATATCGCCAATAGTATATGACGCTGTCGGTGATTTTTTAGCAAGTAGATACATATTTAAATGGTTGTTCTCAATAGCAACAACTTCGCATTCTACTTCGTCGCCAATCTTATATAACGGACTTTGCTGGGCATAAACTCTGTGTCTGAATCCATACTGATCAGAGACTGCATAATAAAAGGCCTGTGAGTTTGGGTCAACACATTCATCAGTTATTTTAAAAGGATATGTACAGCCTTCTGCATAAACCTCAAATAAGACGTCCGTGTAATTCTGATCGAACTTTGGCTTGCCATAAACATTGTCACCTAAATATTCTACATCAATCTCAGTGCGATTATCAGATTGATGCTCATACTTTCGCACACGATACTCTTCGCCTTCGTATTCAACGACGTAACTCTGCCTTCCATTAAAAGAGTCGGCATATTTAACACGCATCGTATATTTTTGGTTGATAATGAAATCTGTCATTATATATTAAGTTATAGAAATGTTGATAGTTGTAATATTTGTTTGAGATATGGATTAGTGCTGATAGTTTCCATAAAAAAACCGCGAACTTTTGTTTAAAGTCGAGGTTCCGGAAAGACCCATGCCACAAACAAAAAAGCTCACGGTAATACCGCAAGCGTTTCTTTTCTTGCGTGACATGTCAGAAATTTTTCGGATTTCGACTATGCAAAGAAAAGCGAAAACGCCTATTTAATATGTCTTTACACTTTATTTAACTATCTGTTTCTTAATCTATTTGTTTATTTTGACATTGCAAAGTTACTACAAAAAAGTGAAATGCGGAAAGATATAGTGATAGAATTGAGTTACAAGGGTTTTGGTTGAAGTGGCGATAATCCGTGAAGCC
>CACYHP010000007.1:0-56776 GCA_902774295.1 uncultured Bacteroidia bacterium
GTTGAGGGTCAGCGTGTGGCCGTCGCCGTCGAAGGTGCCTTGGAACGAGTTGGCATCGCTGGCACCCGCCATCGTCGTGACGCTGATGTCGGCGGTCAGTTTCACGAACTTGCCGCTGTAGGTGGTGCCATTGGTTACGCCATTGGCAAAGTCGTTCCATTCGGTGGCATTGGAGATGAGGAATGGATCATCTTCGGTTCCAGCGCCAGAAACAGGGAAGTTCACCGTGATTGCGAAACTGTGCGAACCGCCGTAGCTGCCTGTTCCTGTGAGTATGAGCGTATAGTTGCCCCTTGAGTTGATGCTGATGGGCAATGATGTCACGTCGTTGCTGTCTAACGTGGCGGTGTAGTCGGTGCCAAGTGCGAGTGTATTGCCGTTGATGTCTTGCAGCGTTGGGGTGATGGAGATACCGTCTAAGGTCAAATCATACGATGCGTTTATGCCGGAGACCGTACATAGCGGATAATACTGGTTGCCGTCGGCAGCCGTTATCTGCTGCAGCGTGTAAACCCTGTTGTCGGGGCTGGCACTGACCTGCCAGCTTCCGCTGACGTTGTTGTAATAACTTGGCCCGCCAATCTGCGGTGTCACGTAGTAGCAGTTGGTGATGGAGCCGGTGTTTTGATTCAAGCCCATAGGGTTCATGGATGACACCCTGATGTAAGTGCCATTCTCTAAGCAGTTCTGTAGCTTGGGATAGCCATCGGTGCTCCATCCCCAGAATACACCGATGTTTTTACGGTTGGTGCTTCCACCGTTGATGGTGCCTGCGAAAACGCAGTCCTTGAAGGTGACCATTGATTTTCCACCATGGCCGAGGAATCCGCCGGCGTAGTCGTTGCTGATGTTGAGCGTGGCGGTGACGGTGCAGTCCTCAATCAGGTTGGTACCGCTGGCAAAGCCCACGAGGCCCGAGGTGTGGTAGCTTGCCGAGGCGATAGTGCCCGCCACTGTCAAGTCCTTGATGGTGGCACCGTTGATGTAGCGGAACGGGGCCACGCCTTGATAGTCAGAAACGGTGTTGGAGAGGTTGGCGGTCAACGTCTTGTTGTTGCCGAGGAAGGTGCCGCTGAACGAGTTGGTCTCGCTGGTGCCCGCCACCGTCGTGACGCTGATGTTGTCGTTCAGCTTCACGAACTTGCCGATGTAGGTAGTGCCATGGCTGACGCTGTTGGCGAACTCATCCCAGTCGGTGGCGGAACTGATGAGGTAGGGGTCGGCCTGCGTGCCGGCATGATTCTGCCAGGCAGACTGTGGAAAGACCGCCGTGATGGTGATGTCTTTGTGTTGCGTGTTGAATGTGTATCCGTCGGTAGGATTGCCCGAGACGGTCTCATTGCCGCTACCCACGCTCTCGCCGGTAATGCTGGTTGGCGTGCCGCCGTAGGCCACATTCAGCGTGACTGTCTTGCCGTAGCGGAAGCCCGGCGCATCGGCTTCGACAGCGCCGTTGCCTATGTTGACAATGGTGACAGTGTAGGGATACTGTATGGCATGGCGATAGAGGGAGTAGTCTGTGCTTACGCTGCTGAGATAAGATGACAAGGTAGCGTCGTTGTCCAGGTCGTGCTCGTGCAGATTCTCACTAGTACCATCATCATCGCCAATCCATTTGTTGTCTTGGTCGCCTGCGTGCTCGCCGATGACAGCTCCGTAGAAGGTACAGTGTTTAACAGCGGCGTTACCTGCGTTATAGCCCACAATTCCGCCCACGTCATTGTCGTCGTTTACCACATCATTGGTGACGCAACAGTAGATTACATATCCACCAGCACCATAACCAGGTTCAGCGTTTTCGCCTACAATTCCGCCCACCTTCGCTCTATAAGCTGACGAGGAATTATGCCAATCGGAAGCGACCCTGGCGCTCACCCAACAGTTTTTAATCCAGCCATAGTTCTCGCCGGCGATGCCGCCCACTAATCGTGAAGCAGCGCAATGGATAGAGCCGGTCAAGTGGAGGCTCTGCACGGTGCCTGCTGCTGCAATACGGGCAAACAGTCCCTGATAGTTGTATATCGCATTCTCGATTTTGATACGGATGGTATGGGCGTTTCCGAAAAACTTACCCTCGAAAGCGATAATGAATTCGTTGTCGTTACCCATAGGAATCCACGACACCGCGCTTATGTCGAGGTCGGCGTTCAGCAGATACCTCAGCTGATAATAGGGCTTATCACCCCAGTAGCCTGAATTGCTTGTCCAGTTGTCACGGACGTAGGCAAGTTCGGCCCCCGTGTTGATCACAACGACATTGGTGTATCCGCCATAACTGCTGTAGAACTGAGGTTTTGTTGTAGTTGAGCCGTCCCAGACTTGATAGTTCTGTGCCCAAACTCCCTGTGCAAATGCGCACAGCAGGGCGATAAATAGTAAAAGTTTTTTAGTCATATCGTAGTTTTTAAACTTTAATATCGTTATGATAAATTTCTTTCCGTTTCAGACATGAAACTTCGTTTTAAATTTAAGCATAATAATTTTAAATAAGCATAATAATTTTAAAGTAGTAAAGTATGCTGCAAAAATATGAACTTTATTTCAAATAAAATAGCTCTGGAATGCTATGCATTCAGTTTTTGCAGATTTTGAAACAATTTTTGCAAATTTTGAAAGTAAAGACGCCACAATGTGACGTCTCCAATAAAACAAAATAGAGACGCCACAGGGTGACGTCTCTACTCTAAACCAGAATAAAGTGGCTCTTATTCAACGACTTTATGCAATGTGGAAGTCTCGGTGTAACAATTGCCGTTACGCCTGACCACTTCTTTTACAATCAATGTGTTGTCAACGTATGACATGAAAACGCTGTTCTCACGTTCTTCTTCACATCCCGGGTATTGCCAACGTGTGAATAACATGGCGCCATCGACGAAATATTCGGCAAAATCTGTTTCTACCTCAACCCACTGGCCGTTAATGAGCTCATATTCGATGTTTGTGCCGTCAGACAGGTATTTTTCACAGAATGGCTGAGGATCGAATCCCGGCTCGTCGCTGGTGATGGTTCCCTCCCAACGGCCAAGGATGATTTGCGAGAAGTCGTCATGTACCCTGACACAGCGCACCTCGTTAGGTCCAAAATCTATAATCACCTCACCGTTATACAAGATTGTGTACATACTGGTATAACGCATTTCATCACCGTTGATGTTGATGTTGGAGAACTGTTTCACTGTCGTTAAGCCGCCGTCGCTCGCTGTCAATGTAAGTGTACCGCCATCAATCTGTACATCGGCCTGATGTTTGTTTTCCCATACGTCAAATTCCAAACTCGACACGCTGATATTAGCCTTTAATGTAGAGCCTTCCATAAAGAATGTGGTAACCATTGATTCGATAGTCGGAACCAATCGTCCGTCAGATTCAACGTCAATCCACTTGCCGACAATCTGCTCAGCGATGGTAGGTGTAGGGTTGACAGGACTGTTGTCCTTGTTGTCTTTCTTGCAGGATACAAATATCATTGCCACTGCTGCCATGATAATAAATAACTTTTTCATGATGTTTGTATTTGAGTTATTAATAAATAGGATTATTTGTTAATGTTTATTTTCTTCCGTTTCCGACACGAAACAGGCTACCAAACCGTAGGTGATGGTCGGACGAATCCATATTTCCGTGAGGAGATAAGGAGTGTATTCATCGATAGGCTCAATGTAGATGTCCAAGTTGTAAAGTATGGCAATGAGCATGTCGAGAACAAAGATTACCCACAGGTTGCGTTTGGTGTAACTCTGCCAGTTCTTGCGCGAATAGAAATACATCAGCGTGAGAAGCAACACCACCGCGAGGACAAGACACACAAGGTGCAAAGCATAATATGCCAGCGGAGGCGCGAAAAGGATGTCGCGTAACAGTACCGTCACGCCGATACACACCGAACACCAGTAGTTGAACTGTTCCGGCTTCAGTCGGTTGAAGAAAAACAACCACATCATAGCCAGACAAGCCAAATAAAACATATTAAGCACCAGCTCCGGCCACGACTCTTTTAATCCAAAATGGGCAACGGCATAAAGCATGACGCCTACCGAAAACAATCCGCCAAAGGCCGTCACGGCGACGTCAAAGATTCTGCCCTTCGTTTTAAATCTAAGCATAAATCAAATAGTAAAGTTAAATAATAGTAGTAAAACTGGTACAAAGATATGCAGTTTTTTTCAAATAAAACAACTCCTGAATGCCAAACATTCAGTTTTTGCATATTTTGAAACAATTTTTGCAAATTTTGAAAGTCAGAGACAAATTACACGGCCATTTCGTGCATCCAAGCTGTCACAGATTCACCCATGCGCTGCTTGAAAGCGAGGCTGAAGGTGCTGTAACTGCGGTAGCCGCTGTCGTTTGCCAGCTGCTGTGCGGTGACCGACTTATGGGTAGCAGTGGCCTCGCGATAGAGATTCACAAAGTGATTGATACGCAAATCATTGATATAAGCATTGTAAGTGATGCCATGGCGGGAGAAATACTGGCTGAGATAGAATCGGTTGGTGCCAACAGCCTGGGCAAGCTGAATAAGAGTCAGATCGCATTGTAAGTAAAGCTGAGTGGCAACACACTGCTCATCCAAAAGCTGTTCGATATTGGAAGGGATAGCCGTGGGCTGTTGTATCTCCGGTTCCGCATATTCCAACGGCTCAAGCGACACGTCTACCAACTGCGGCAATGTCTCAACACGCCACAGCATGAGGCCGATAAGCACGAGTTCCGTACCTTGAACGAAGTAACTTATGGTAAGGTTGTCATTATCAAACCCATAGGTGATGATTAACAGTAAGATGCTAATTATCATAACATGGCTAAGCATTACCTCCTTATGCTCCAAATCGGCATAATTGTCGCGCAGCCAACGCCTATATTGCCTGACAGCAAATATCATATATACAGTAAAAGCCACATAAATCACCATTACGTATACGACTGCTATATCAGCGTAATGACTGCCAGGATAGACCAGACTAAGCTCCAACAAAACGGCGTATGGCACCGTTGCCATGATTATAGGCCAGACGGTGCGCTGGCGGTCTTGAAGCATGGCAAACAGAGTGCCGGGAATGGTAGTCATCAGCGTCATACCGTCGAGAATGCTAACAACCATGCAACTCACACTGTTATAGTCACCGGAATATAGGTAGAAAAGAAGCCACCATATATGACCCAAAAATACCACAGCAAAAAATGCCGCTGCCCAAAGACGCAGCCGTTCAGGCGGCGTGACGCCTTCCACAAAAGCATTACCCTTACAAAACAACAAGTAAAGACAGGCTATGAGAGCCGCCACTGTCGTTCCACCATAAAGCAAGAAAAATAATAATAATTCGGTAGATATACTGTCTATTGACATATCACTCAATATCTATAATTGCGTCTTTCGACGATGCAAAAGTAGTAAATTTTTAATGTTTTTCAAAAAAAATAATTATTTTTGCAGCCAATTAAAAGGTAGTGAGATATAACGTCTTACTACAAAATCAAAACTACAAATCATGAAAAAGTTAATATTAGTTCGCCACGGCGAAAGTGAATGGAACAAGCTCAACCTCTTCACTGGTTGGACCAATGTGGATTTGTCGGAAAAAGGAATCCAGGAAGCTAAAGACGCAGGAAAAGCCCTCAAAGACGGCGGTTACAAACCTCAGATTTGCTTCACATCATACCTCAAGAGAGCTGTCAAAACGCTCAACAACATCCTCGATGTGATGGATATGGACTGGCTGCCGGTGTATAAGACATGGCGTCTCAACGAGAAGAGCTACGGCCAGCTGCAAGGCCTCAACAAGGTCGATATGGCAAAGAAATACGGCGAAGAACAGGTCCTGAAAT
The DNA here is from genome assembly GCA_902774295.1 of uncultured Bacteroidia bacterium. GTDB lineage: Bacteria > Bacteroidota > Bacteroidia > Bacteroidales > F082 > Limimorpha. Next base: position 5,830 of record CACYHP010000007.1, read on the forward strand.
GGCGCCGCTGCTTCGACGTGCAGCCACCGGCGCTCGCAATGGACGACCCGAAGAGCCCTCGTCAAGACCCACGCTACGCCGAACTCACCGACGAACAGATCCCGCTCACAGAGTCATTGAAAGATACCATCGCACGCCTCATGCCTTATTATAAAGAAGTGATTCTCAAGGCTTTCGAAGACCACGACGAGGTGATGGTGGTGGCTCACGGCAACAGCCTCCGCGGCATCGTGAAAGAACTCAAAGGCATGGGCGAAGACGAAATCATCAAGTTCAACATCCCTACAGCTATCCCTTACGTCTTCGAGTTCGACGACAACATGAAGCTGCAAAAAGACTTCTTCCTCGGTGACCCGGAAGAAATCGCAAAGAAGATGCAGAGCGTCGCTAACCAAGGAAAAGCAAAATAAACCCGATGTTCGTCGACATCCATACTCATATTGATAATCAATCTGTTATAAAGATTGTTGATGAGAATGGAGTAAGGATATTCGAAACGGTCGGAATACACCCATGGGAACTCGACCGTCATTTCGACTGGAGCGAAGCGGAATGGAGAAATCCTTGTTATTCCGATGCTTTCGACAAAAAAGGATTTCTCGACAAGCTCGAAATGACTGCCGCCATCGGCGAAGTCGGTCTCGACAAAGCCCATAAAGAGACTTTCGAGAAGCAGATCGAGGTCTTCGAGGAAATGATAAGATTATCAGAGAGTTACCGCAAGCCGATGATAATACATTGCGTGAGGGCGTATTCCGAAATCATCGCGATGAGGAAAACAACGAAAGCCACCATGCCATGGGTCATCCATGGCTTCAACAGCTCGGTGGAGACGATGCGGCAACTGCTGAAGCACGACATGTACATCTCGCTTGGCGAAATGCTGTATCGCAATGAAAGTCAAGCAGTTGAGATATTAAACGACATCCCTCTGGAAAGGCTTTTTTTAGAGACCGACGTCTCCAGAAGAGACATAAAAGACGTTTACGCTAAGGCGTCGACGTTGATGAACTGCGAAGTCGATTTTTTGTGCAAACAGATTTTTGAGAATTATGGAAGACTGGAAACAGCGCACTAATATATTAATTGGTGTAGACGGTGTTGAGCGGCTCGCTAAGGCACACGTCCTCGTCGTCGGGCTCGGCGGCGTAGGTGCCTACGCCGCCGAGCAACTAGCACGCGCAGGCATCGGCGAGATGACCATCGTCGACAGCGACACCGTGAGCGCCACCAACAAAAACCGCCAGCTGCTGGCACTCGACAGCACCATAGGACGCCTCAAGACAGACGTCATGGCAGAACGCATACGCGACATCAACCCGGAGATAAAACTCCATGTGCTTCCGCAATATCTTAAAGATCAATCGATTATAGATCTGATGGCACAGAAATTCGACTTCGTGGTCGACGCCATCGACACCATGGCACCAAAGGTGTTCCTCCTCTACTATGCCGTACAAAACCACCAGAATATCGTGAGCTGCATGGGCGCCGGCGGAAAGTTCGACCCCACCAAGATAGAGATATGCGACATGTCGAAGTCATACAACTGCCGTCTCGCCTTCTACATCCGTAAACGCCTGCACCGTCTGGGTATCCGCGAAGGCATAACAGTGGTGTTCTCACCTGAAAAAGTGGCCGACGACGCCTTCATCGTGGAAGACGAACAACAACAAAACAAAATAGCTACTGTGGGAACAATCTCTTATATGCCGGCTGTTTTCGGATGCTTCTGCGCATCACACGTCATCAACCAGCTACTAAAAACACAAAATCGTGTTTCCTCCTGACCTCTTTCTCAATATTAGCGATGTAATGGGTGCGTCGAGGAATGGTATTGAGAATCCTCTGTGCCTCGTCGTACTCGCCCATCTCGCGGTATAACTCTATGATTTCCAATATCGAAGCCTCATATTCCTCGTCATCAGGAGTGTAACGCCCCTTCACCAAAAGCAGCAAAGCCTTTATATTTTCAATATATTCCCCGTGAAGTTGCTTGAACATCACACGACCCTGCTTTTGTTTTTTGCGGTTCTTTCGCCAGACGTTAAAACTCATCTTTCCTGAAAACAGATAAGGCAGATGCATCTGATAGTTGTTGCGCACGAGGTCGTTATACGCCCACCACATCAGACGACGTATGTAAAGCTCCTTATCCTTATCATTATCAATAGCTTGCAGACATCTTTTATAATGTTCAACAAGAGCCAAACGACCCTCAACGCTATTGAAATGTATGCCGAAGAAACGCCAGTGATTCCAGCTGTAATAAGGCACGCCGGGCTTTGCCGATGTCACGATGGGTTCTTTGTATTCGTCAACCCAAAACCAATGGCTGCACGATGGACATGCTATAATCTTCTGAGGCTCGGTTATGTAATTGTCGTTCAACGTCTTACCGTCAGAATACAATATCGATTTATTGACCATCTCGGATTTCACGATATGGCCTTCAAGCCACGCTCCGCAGCGAGGACATTGAATATAAAAGGTATCGTATTTTATCATGACGTTGATTTTTAATTACTTACGACCGAAGTCAGCTGGTATCTCACCCCAGATCTCGGTTCTCCATTTGTATATCGGCACCCTGAAGGTGTTGTCGTGAAGCCATTTCTCGGCTCTTCTTATCACCTCGAAGAGATATTTATTCTTCTCATTCTCAACGAGTTTCGTCTTGCAAGCCCCTTCCCTCACCCATTTCTGGCCGTTGACCGAATCAGAGTATATCGGGTAGTTGAGTTTGTTTTTCTGCTGCCACGCGAGGCAGTGAACGATGGCGAGGAACTCCCCTATGTTGTTGGTTCCGCCTTCAAACACTGGGCTTTTAAACAGCTCTGTGCCGGTGTCGGTGAACACTCCCCGATATTCCATCTTGCCAGGGTTTCCTGAACATGCCGCGTCGACGGCTATGGTGTTGGTATCAGGTTTCGGGCTGCCTTCAGGTAACGTTTGCCATGATATTTTCGGTTCGTTATCCGACGAAAAATCAGGCTCCGATTTAAATGCCGATTCGGCGGCTTCCCTGGTGGGAAATCCTTTGTATCTCGCACCAGGGAACCCTTCGACCTGCAGACGGCATTCGTCCCAAGAGGCGAAGACGCCGATCTGCCGGCCTGTCCAAACCGTGTAAAATTTATTTTTCAATTACTGTTTGCGAACTGCCAATAACAATTCCAACATCTTGATTGCCGAATCCGACACTATGGTGCCAGGTCCGAAGATGGCAACTGCGCCGGCGTCATACAAGAACTGATAATCCTGGTGAGGGATAACGCCACCCACTGTCACCATGATATCCGGGCGACCGAGTTTGGCGAGTTCTTCGATGACCTGAGGCACGAGGGTCTTATGACCTGCTGCCAATGAAGAGACACCCACGATGTGGACGTCGTTCTCCACTGCCTGACGTGCTGTCTCGGCCGGTGTCTGGAACAATGGTCCCATATCGACGTCGAAACCTATGTCAGCGTAGCCTGTAGCGACAACCTTGGCGCCACGGTCGTGACCATCCTGACCCATCTTCGCAATCATAATACGAGGACGACGACCTTCGATCTTTGCGAACTCATCAGCCATTGCCTGTGCCTTAGCGAATTTCTCATTGCCTTTTGCTTCCATAGAATAAACTCCTGATATTGAACGAATTACAGCTTTATAACGACCAACGACCTTCTCGCATGCCATTGAAATCTCACCCAAGGTGGCGCGGCATTTTGCTGCTTCCACTGCGAGAGCGAGGAGGTTGCCCTTGCCTGTCTTCACCGACTCGGTGATGGCGTCGAGGCAACGCTGTACGTCAGCTTCGTTACGGTTAGCCTTCAACTCTTTCAGACGGCGGATCTGTGACTCACGCACCGCTGTGTTGTCAACTTCAAGAGTATCAATGCTATCCTCATGTTCGAGACGGTATTTGTTGATACCGACGATGGTCTCAGTACCTGCGTCGATCTTAGCCTGCTTGCGTGCTGCAGCCTCTTCGATACGCATCTTAGGAAGACCTGTCTCGATAGCCTTTGCCATACCGCCCATCTGCTCGACCTCCTGGATGTGAGCCCAAGCACGCTCGTAGATGTCGCGAGTCAACGACTCGACATAATATGAACCTGCCCATGGGTCGACGACGCGGCAAACGTTGGTCTCTTCCTGGATGTAAATCTGAGTGTTACGTGCGATACGTGCTGAGAAGTCGGTAGGAAGTGCGATAGCCTCGTCCAAAGCGTTGGTGTGCAACGACTGAGTGTGGCCGAGAGCTGCTCCCATAGCCTCGATACATGTACGGGCGACGTTGTTGAACGGGTCTTGCTCTGTCAATGACCATCCTGATGTCTGAGTGTGAGTACGCAATGCCAATGACTTGTCGCTCTTCGGGTTGAAGGTCTTCACGATCTTAGCCCACAGCATACGTGCGGCACGCATCTTGGCAATCTCCATGAAATGGTTCATTCCGGAGCACCAGAAGAACGACAGACGTGGAGCGAAAGCGTCGATGTCCAAGCCCGACTTCACACCTGTGCGGAGGTAATCCCAACCGTCGGCGAGGGTGTAAGCCAACTCGATGTCACATGTGGCACCAGCTTCCTGCATGTGGTAGCCGGAGATAGAGATGCTGTTGAACTTCGGCATGTTCTGTGATGTGAATGCGAAGATATCAGCGATGATACGCATTGAGAACTCAGGTGGATAGATATATGTGTTACGCACCATGAACTCCTTCAAGATGTCGTTCTGGATTGTACCCTGAAGCTCTTCGTATTTAGCGCCCTGTTCCAAAGCTGCGACGATGTAGAATGCCAAAATCGGCAACACAGCGCCGTTCATTGTCATAGAGACAGACATCTTATTCAAAGGAATCTGGTCGAACAAGACCTTCATGTCTTCTACCGAGCAGATTGACACGCCAGCCTTACCGACATCGCCCATAACGCGCTCATGGTCAGCGTCATAGCCACGGTGTGTAGCAAGGTCGAATGCCACTGACAGACCTTTCTGACCAGCGGCGATGTTACGGCGATAGAATGCGTTTGACTCCTCAGCTGTAGAGAAACCTGCATACTGACGGACAGTCCAAGGACGCATCACATACATTGTTGAATAAGGTCCGCGGAGATAAGGAGCGATACCTGCAGCGTAGTTGAGGTGCTCCATGCCCTCGAGGTCTTCAGCCGTATAAGCCGGCTTCACGTTGATATGCTCAACAGTTTCCCAGTCAGGCTTGTAATCAGCCTTGATATTTGACTTAGGTATAGCGTTGATGTTGATATTTTTGAAATCTGGTTTCATTGCTTACTCCTTTCTCATTTTGTTATACCTAATTTTTTCTGGAAACTCAATAATGTCTCAAGGACGTTGCTCTTCACGTGGATGAAGTATTCGAGGCCGGCCTCTTTGAGGATGTCGGCAGTGCCTTCAGGGTTACCTGCGAGCACCACGATGGTCTCGTTCTTCAGCTCTTCGTAAATCTTAAGGGCGTTGCCTTCACCGTATTCCTCGTCGGATGAGCAGATGACCAAAATCTCAGGTTTCACCTGACGTGCTGCGGCTATGCCTTCTTCAAGGGTCTTGAAGCCCGGGTTATCCACCACTTCGAAGCCTGCGCAAGCGAAGAAGTTAGATGCGAAGTTGGCACGGGCCTTACGCATTGCGAGGTTACCGTAGGTGAACATCCATGCTGTAGGACGTTTGTGGTCTTTAGCGTAGACGTCGGTGGCATAACGCATCGTCTCAAACTGCTGAGCCACGCGGAAGGTGTCGATGGTGTCGACTTCAGCGTTAGCCTCGCGTTTGCAGTCAGGTTTGAACACCCACTCTGCCGGGTCGAACTTCATCACCTCGGTGAAGTTAGGATACTGGTTGGTACCGAGGATGGTCTCGCGACGTGTGGCGAGGTTGCTGAAACGCTTGGCAGCGCTTTCCTTCACGATATTCTGGATAGTGCCCTTGCGCACCGATGCGAGGTAGCCGCCTTCTTCCTGAATCTGGAGGAACACGTTCCATGCTGCGGTGGCGATGGACTCTGTAAGATTTTCAATGTAATACGAACCTGCAGCCGGGTCGGCGACCTTGTCGAAATGTGACTCTTCCTTGAGGATGAGCTGCTGGTTACGTGAGATACGGTCTGAGAACTCGGTAGCCTCTTCGTATGTGGCATCGAACGGTGTCACACAGAATGAGTCGACACCGCCGAGGACAGCTGACATCGTACCTGTTGTGGTACGCAGCATGTTCACGTATGGGTCGTACAAGCTCATGTTAATCAACGCGTTGAAGGCGTGGATGCGGATCTTGCAGTTCTCTTCTTTTGCGCCGTAAGCCTTGAGGATCTCAGCCCAGAGCATACGGTAAGCGCGCATCTTGGCCATCTCCATGAAGTAGGTCTGACCGACAGCCACGTTGAAGCGCATCTTAGGTGCTATCTCATCGATTGTCATGCCCTTGGCGAGCAGCTGTTCGATGTATTCGACACCCACTGCGAGGGCGATGCCCATCTCCTGAGATATCGTAGCGCCTGCGTTGGTGAACACGTGAGCGTTGACGCCAATGGTCTGCACGCCCGGAATCTCGGCTTTCGTAAGTATTGCTGCGAGTTCCATATCGGTGTTCTCTGTGACGAACCATGTGCCGCGACGGATGTAACGTGTCAGCGGGTCGTAGTTCAACGAACCGTTGATGCCCGGGATCTTCGACATCATCTCGAGGAGTGGCAGATGATACTTGTTGTTGTAAAAGTTGATTTCGACCGCTTCGGCGACGATGCCGTTGAGGAGGCCCGATATCTCGACAGCGTCGTATGGCTTGTCGTATTCGAGGCGGAACGACAGTGCCGTTGCGCCACGGTTGAGTGCGTCGAGGGCTTTCTGATTAGCCTCGTGGTAGTCCTTCACTACTATATCTTCGCACACAAGCCAGTCGTTGCCTTCTTTCTTAGTGCTGCGGATGTAAGGATACTCGCCCGGCTTGGTGTCGAGCCATGGGATGTCCTTGAGATTCTCAGCGCGATAATACGGCCTTACCTGGAAACCTTCGGCTGTTTTCCAGACAAGTTTCTTGTTGTAATCGGCTCCTTTGAGGTCTTTTTCGATGACAGCTTCCCACTGTTCAGTGGTCACTGGAGGAAATTCCTCAAAAAGTTTCTTGTGGTTACTCATGATTTTAAAATTTTCGAAAATTTTTTGCAAAGATACGAACAAAAGTTGAAAGAGAGAAGAAAATATTATTATTTTTGCGACCATAAATAATCATTTAAATAATCGCCTCATGAAAACTTATATTATTGCATTAAGCCTTATTGTGCTTTTTCTGACGCCTTCTTTATTAAAAGCTCAGGATGTAATTATGAAAAACGACAGCACCACTATTGAAAGCAAAGTCTTAAAAATTGACAAAAATGTAATAGAATATAAAAAGTGGTCAAATCCCGACGGACCCGTTTATACAATCAACATTTCAGACGTTCTCAGCATCGCTTACCAAAATGGAGAAGTTGAATATTATGAGAAAAGCGATGATGATTCAAAAAGCAGTCAAATGTACAGAATTGGCAGCTCTCTTGTGGTAGACAGGCATACGTTAACCAAGGATGAAGCTCGGAAACTTCTCACTAAAGAACAATATAACACTTATATCAGCGCGAAATCGCAGATGCAGGTCGGCAACATTTTTGCTGTGATATTTGTCGGAGCTGTGTTCTGGGATTGTGTCTGTTTTGCCAGGATGATAAACTGTAATGATCCATTTCAATTTAGCACCTGGTCTGATCGTCTTATGTTAAGCGCCATTATCACCGACATCAGTTGCCCATTATGGCTGATATTGACGGGCATAGGAAAAGGCAGGCTAAACTGGGTTGTCGACGACTACAACAACAGCGGTTCCTTGAGTGTAGCTCCGACATTGATAAAAAGCGAGATGCCTCAGTTACAAAGCAACTATTCCTTGGGGATGACGTTAAAAGTTTCATTTTAATTGTCATTCATAATCTCAAGGAAATCCAGGCGTTTCCGCCAATATTTGGGATTTTCTTATCATAAACCTTTGATTACAAATCAGTTGCCCTGAAATGTTAAAATTTTTTAACATTTCAGAGGCACAACTCTTATTGTCTACACAATTGATTATCAAATCATTAACCTCACTTTTTAAACTTAGTCGTTTTTCGTACGACTAATTGAAAAGGGTGGTTGTAATTTTGCAGCGAAAAGGATATCATAATTTTTGACATCCTTTAAAATGGTCAAATAGTATGAAAAAGAAGGAGATTATAAAAATTGAGCAGGTTGAGGGAAAAATCCTAATGCTGCGTGGAGTTAGAGTGATTCTTGACGCCGATGTTGCCGCACTATACGACGTCGAGACAAAAGAGATTAATCAAGCGGTAAAAAACAATCCAAAAAAGTTTCCAAAAGGCTATATTATTAGATTGGATAACAATGACTTAGAAATTTTGCGGTCAAAAATTTTGACCGCAAAATTAAATCCAAAATCAAGATATTATCCTCAAGCTTTTACCGAAAGGGGTCTTTACATGCTGGCAACGATTCTAAAGAGTGATACGGCAACCGATACAACCATTGCTATCATTGAGGCTTTTGCGAAGTTGAGGGAACTGGCGAGAACTGTATCTGAATTGACAAAAGCATCTGATGAAACTTCGCAGAAAAGCCTTGTAGAAAAAGGCGGTGACATCATCTCAGAGATTATCGGTGACAACCTCGAAACCAGCGAAACTGAGTCGGAATTTGAGCTAAATTTCGCTGTAGTAAAGTTGAAGCACAAAGTAAAAAGGAAGAAGAAATAATTTTCAAAAATTTCCTTGCACCTTATTAAAATAATACCTAATTTTGCGGTTTAACACTTTTTGAAAAAAATCGATTTAAATAAATAACAAAAAATTAACAAGTATGAAAAGAAAATTTACATTTTTAATCGCGGCAGCGGTGATGCTGCTAACAATGGTGGCAACCACAGGGGAGATGTGGGGGCAGAGTGATTACTCTAAAGACTACACGGGTAATGTGACACTTTCTACAACTGGCGGCACTAATGCTACTAGTTGCGTAGTTAATATTAACTCAACAGGTTACAACGGAATCAAAGCTGGTACGAGTAATAGTGCAGGTGCTGTGAAAATCACTGTCCCTTCAGATACTAAATATCTCCATTTGCATGTTGCAGCTTGGAATAACACAACAGCATCATTGGCAGTGACACCTACAGGTTATTCTGATAATATCAGTTTAACCGCCAATAGCGGCATAGCAAATAGTACACCTTTCACATTTAATGGTGATGCGAGCACATCTGCTTACTATAAGGTTATCACTTTTTCAGATGCATTGACAGCTGACACTGACCTCACTTTCACTGCTGTCGGTGGCAAGCGTTTCGTGATTTGGGGTGTAACTGCTGAAGCAATTGGTTCAACTCCTTCAATCTCTGCTGATGATGTCCAAATGGGCTGTAACGCTCAAGGAACCAGCATTAGTTATGAAATTGATAATTATGTAGCGGGCACCATGACTGCTGCAACCGAAGCTACTTGGATAACCAACCTTCAAGCTGAACCTGATTATGAGTACCCCTATATGGGTTCCATTGAAGTCACCACTACAATAAACGAATCTGTATCACCTCGCTCAGCAACTGTTACATTGACATACACATACAATACGGACCAAACAGTCACAAAGGATGTAACAGTGACACAGTCTGGTAACCCAAATGCTTCTGGTGGTGCTAACAATCCTTATACTGTGGCTCAAGCCCGCGCTGCTATTGATGCCAGTACCGGTATAACCGGTGTTTATGCAACTGGTATCGTTTCCGAAAATGTATATTATAGCGAAACTAATCATTATATCACTTATAACATCTCTTCTGATGGATTAACAACAAGCGACCAGTTACAAGCATTTCACGGTAGAAATCTAAATAACACTGACTTTACATCACAAGATAACATTCAAGTTGGCGACGTTGTTGTAATATATGGAAATCTTACAAAATATAATTCAACATATGAATTTGCAGATGGTAACTACCTTATTTCTTTAGTTCGCCGACCTATTATTACAGCAACTCCAAGCCCTCTTGTAGTGCCAAATTATGTTGTGGGAACAGCAGAACCCGAATATGAAACTCTTACCGTTAACGGCAGCAACCTCACCGCTAACATTTCTCTTGCTTTGAACGATAATAGCAACTTTGAAATGTCAACAGACTTGACAAATTGGACAAGTTCATTAACACTTACACAAAGTGAAGGCAGCGTTACTAATGCAGAAGTCGCAATCAGAATGAAAGCAGGTCTGGCAAAAGGAAATTACGCCGGAACTGTTACTTTAACCTCAACAGACGCTGAAGATGTTGTTGTTAATTTAAGCGGTACAGTAACAGGTCAGACATATACAATTGAACAATACTCTTCACCTGCAACAGCTCACGGAACTATTACTTTTGAACCGGCATCTCCAGTTGAAGACGGCACAGAAGTCACTTTAACAGCGACCCCAGCCGACGGATATGATTTCACAGCTGATTCATGGGTATTCTATAAACAGAGCGGACAAGATTATGTGGTTGATAACACAATTGTGGTTACTAACAGCAAAATCACCATGCCAGCTTACAACATCTGGGTTGATGCAACCTTCGCTGTAAAACCAACTTATGCAATTACAAAAGTTGTAACACCTGCAAATGGTGGTACAGTTGAAACTGACGAAACAGCATGGGAAGGCAAGACCGTTACAGTGTTGGTTGAAAAAGCAGCACATTATGATTTTACAAGTATAGTCGTAAGTAAAACAGAAGATCCTGAGACAACCATCCAAACATCAGGTAGTTATGCGAACGGATTCACATTTACAATGCCAGCATACGCTGTAACCGTAACTGTAACATTTACAGAACTTCAAGATTATGCTACAATTCCATTCTCATATGATGGTAATGGAAGTCCTAATCCTGTGCCGATAGGCATGACTTTCAACAGCATAGGTAATTATGATAATTCTCCTAAGATGAAGTTTGATAATCAAGGAGATTATGTAATTATATATTATCACGGTGAAGCAAACAAGCTCAGCTATACAGTTAAAAACAATAGTTTTTCTGGTGGACAATTCGATGTGTTGGAATCAGTAAACGGTATTGATTACACTACAGTTCATTCATATAGCGGTTCAACACTGGTAGGTACAATGAATGAATCGTATCAGATTAATACATCTTCGAAATACATTAAATTCATCTATACGACAAAATCAAGTGGTAATGTCGCACTTGGAAAAATAAACATTAAACAAATTGCTACTCCAACAGATTCGTGGAAGTTGGATGATGAACCTATTGTTGCTCACACTGTTACAATTGGTGAATCTAACACATTCCCAACATTTGTAACAAATTCAGATGGTGCTAAAACTTACACCTCGACAAACACAGGCGTTGCAACTATCAATTCAACAACAGGTGAAATAACTTTGATGTCAGCTGGTAGCACAACTATCAAGTGCGCTACGGCCGAAACAGCTAATTATCTTGCTAGTGAAAAGGGCTATGCTCTCACAGTCAACGCGGGTGCTAATTATACAGTTACATATCACGTAAACGGTGTTACAAGCACGGATGAGGTTCCGGCAGGCAACCTCAACCTTACTGCACCACAGATTATTCCTGGTGGCTACACATACGTTGGTTGGACCGACACAGAAATAGACGGAGTTACATCTGAAGCAACATACTTCTCTTCATACAATGTAACAGCTAATGTCGATCTGTACGCTGTATTTTCAATGGAAAGATTTGATAAAATAGCATCTGTCCCAACACCTGGAACATATGTTATAGCAAGTAAACCAGGCGATATATACAAAGTCTTTGCAGGACAGTCTGGAGACAATAACTATGGCAAAGCTGTTGATGTTCCAGAAATAACGCCAAATACTGTTGAAAACTATGTCGTAACCGTTGCTGCAACAGCAAATGGATACTCAATCAAATACGGGACAAAATATTTAGGATGGACAACAGGTAATTCCCTTAATTTTGACACAGATTTCTCTGAAAACAACAATGAATGGACTTTTGCAATGGATGAAGGCAATGTCAATATTATCACCATAAAAGATCCAACTCGTATATTAAAATGGAATGCAACCAATCCTCGTTTTGCATGCTATACATCAGCACAGACACCTGTCATGCTCTTTAAGAAGGTTTTGGTATTGTGTACAACAATATCTACCCCTACATTACCTGTTGACCCTCAAGGAGAAATGACCTCAGATGCGACAATCCCTGCAGGTGACGCATATACATTAACAGATCCTGTTACGGTCCCAGAAGGCATCACATTAACAGTTAACGGCATTCTTGGAAACGACAACCCTGCCAACCTCATCATCGAAGACGGCGGCCAGGTTATCGTTAACAACACAGGCGTGCAAGCCACATTCAAGAAATCAGTGTCACACGGTGCAGCAAAAACCGCTGCTAACTGGTACACAATTTCTTCACCGGTTAACAATATTGCTCCAGGTTCAGTAACCAACCTCATCCAAGCTACACCTGCCAACTACGACTTGTACTACTATGATGAGGCAACAACCACATGGTTCAACCACAAAGCTGCCGGCCATGCAGTTGCCAACATGACCAACGGTAAAGGTTACCTCTACTGGAACACCGATGGCGACGAATTATCATTCCCAGGTGAACTTAACAGTGGTAATATTGAGATCGCTGTTACCAAAACAGGGACAACTGACCTCGCAGGTTTCAACCTCATCGGTAACCCTTATTCACATAACATCTATAAAGGTGACGGCACAGCTATTCCAAATAGCATCCTCTCAGCTGGCTACTACACATTGTCAAATGCTGGCGCTTGGACAGCCGGAACAGACAATACAACAGCTATCAAACCTGGTCAGGGTATATTGGTGAAAGCTACTTCAGCTGGCACTGTCACAATGACCAACACCACTGCAAACGGTGCAAAACGCAACAATGAATTCATCAAGTTCATGATTGCTAACAACCAGTACGAAGATGTTGCATACGCCTTGTTCAATGAAGAAGAAGGCTTGAACAAGATCAACCACCGCAACGCTGACATCCCAATGCTTTACATCCCTCAGGATGGTCAGAACTATGCTATTGCCACAATGAGCAACGAAACACAATCGTTCAACCTCAACTTAAGAGTAATGACAACAGGTCAGTACACCTTAAGTTTCAAGGCTGAAGGCAAATACGATTACCTCCACGTCATCGACCGCATGACAGGCGAGGACATCGACATGCTCCTCAATGGTGAATATAGCTTCATCGCTTCTCCTAGCGACAACGACGCCCGTTTCATCGTTAAACTTGGCTACAACGCTAACAACAGCGTTGAAAACAACCTCTTCGCCTACCAGAATGGCAGCGACATCGTCGTCAACGGCGAAGGCGAACTCCAGGTGTTCGACGTCACAGGCCGCATGGTCGCTACACAACACGTGAACGGAGTTCAGACAGTGAACGTTCCTTCACAGGGAGTGTTTATATTCAAACTGAATGAGAAGACACAAAAGATTGTTGTAAGATAATATTCAAACCGTCATTTCGACCGAAGTGGAGAAATCCTCTTTCTCCGGTGACATGTGAAAAAGAGGATTTCTCGACAAGCTCGAAATGACACAAAAAAGAGAAAGGATATATAAAATGAAAAAGATATTATTTGTAATTGCATTGGTTATTACAATGGGCTTCGGCGCAAAAGCCCAAATTGGCCTTACCGACGCATTCTTCAACGACTGGGCACAGAGCGACTTGATGCGCGACATCACACTCGTTAATCTTCCTAACGAGCACGGCCTCACCACCGACGTCCCCGGCGCCCCTCTCGGCAGCGGTCTGTTCATCCTCGGCGCCCTCGGCGCAGGATACGCATTGGCTCGCCGTAAAAGGGATTAGTTTACGGTTTACGGTTTACCGTTTATTGGCAGACACATCATCAACCGATACAAAAATCTAGTATCATAAAAAATTAGGGACGAAATCTTTCGTCCCTAATTTAAACGGTAAACAGTAAACAGTAAACAATAAACAGTAAACAGCAAACAGCAAGCAACTACTCCGCCGCCCGGCTCTTATTCACTAAAACAACGCCGGTGAAGACAAGGACTGCAGCAGCGATCTTCTGCCATGTGAGATGGTCCATGCCAGTGACAATGCCCATCACAGTGGCGATAATAGGCTGCACATAGCCATAAAGACTGATGACCGTCGGGCGTAACACCTTCTGCCCTACCGGTATCAAGAAATAAGCGACGAAGGTGGAGAAAAGAATCACAAAACCAAGCTCGAGAAGGTATTTCGTAGGCATAACAGCCATGTTGAGACCAACCAACTCCTTGATATCTAACGGGATAGCGACGACAGCCGAGAAGAGAAACATCCACTTCATGAAGGTAACGACGCTGTATTTTGTGATGAGCGGACGAAAAGCTCCGAGATACAAGGCAAAGAAGATGCAGTTGCCAATCATATAGACAATGCCCATGGGCTGAGTCTCGGTGACACTGCCGCTATCGACACGCACGGTGTTGAAGACCAGGAAGATGACACCCAAGAAACTCAACGCCACACCGCCGGCTTTCTTCCAAGTGATAGGCTCCTTCAGCACTATTGCCGCGATGAACATAGTGAAGATAGGCGTGAGCGGAGTGAGGATGCTGGTGTCGAAAGGCGTGGTCATGGTGCTCGCCTTCAAAAACGACCATTGAGTGAGGAATAGACCGAACATCGAGGCAAGAAAAATCTTCGGGAAGTCCTTTAAATCGACCTTTTCTTTCGGCAAAAACAGCGACGTCAGCCAGAAAAGCACAGCAGCACCTACCGCACGAAAGCAAAACAAACCCATCGGCGATATCAACGCCAACATCGACAAATCCCTGCAGATGATTATGTTGAAGCCGAAAATCGTGTAGGCGATGAATGCTGAAATATGACCTAAAGACTTTTTCATTGCGTGCGCAAAATTACAAAAAAAGTCGCCAGTCTTTAGTTTTTAGTCTTTAGTTTTTAGTTTTTTAAAATTATAGCAACTAAAGACTAACGACTAACGACTAAAAACTGTATTTTTGCAAGTTGAAAATTAAAATACATAGAAATATGAGTAGAAAAGAAACCCCGGTCCTACTTCTGACCGGTTATCTCGGAAGCGGAAAGACAACATTGGTAAACCATATCCTTTCAAACAAGAAAGGCATCAAATTCGCAGTGATAGTCAACGACATAGGCGAGGTGAACATCGATGCCGACCTCATCCAAAAAGGCGGCGTGGTGGGCAAGAAAGACGAGAGCCTCGTGGCACTGCAGAACGGCTGCATCTGCTGCACCCTGAAAATGGACCTCATCGAGCAGCTCAACGACATCATGAAGATGGACCGTTTCGACTATATCGTCATCGAGGCGAGCGGCATATGCGAGCCTGAGCCGATAGCACGCACCATCGCCGGAATCCCGAGCATGGGCAAGGAATACACTCAGTCCGGCACCCCACGTCTCGACTGCATCGTGACAGTGGTCGACGCCCTCAGAATGAAAGACGAGTTCGGATGCGGCGACAGCCTCAAGAACGAAAACATCGACGAAGACGACATCGAGAACCTCGTGATTGAACAGATTGAGTTCTGCAACATGGTCATCTTGAACAAGGTGTCGGAGGTCGAACCTAAAGAACTCGAGCGCATCCGCCAGATTGTGAAGAACCTCTCCCCTGACGCCGAAATCCTCGAATGCGACTATGCAAACGTCGATTTGGACAGAATTATCGACACCTACATGTTCGACTATAACACCGTCTCAGGTTCAGCCGGCTGGATTAAGATTATAGAGGGTAATTCCGTCATTTCGACCGAAGCGGAGCGTAGTGGAGAAATCTCCGACGAACATGAACATCATCATGACCACGAAGACCATGATCACGAGCATCATCACCACCATCACGATCATGATGAGGAAGAAGGCGAAGCTGAGGAATACGGCATCGGCACTTATGTTTACTTCAACAGAAGACCTTTTGACACTTTGAAGTTCAACGATTACGTGCTGAACAATTGGCCGAAGAACATCATCCGTTGCAAGGGATTGTGCTATTTCGCCGACAACCAGGACATGTCGTACATCTTCGAGACGGCAGGCAAGCAGAAGAAGCTCTCTGAGGCAGGCTATTGGTTCGCCACCGCGAGCGAGGAAGAACTGCGCCAGTTCGTCGAACGCGACCCGAGCATCCTCAAAGACTGGGACGAGGAATACGGCGACCGCATGGAGAAAATCGTTTTCATCGGACAGAAACTCGACAAGGAAGCGATAAAACAAGCGCTTGACAGCTGCTTATTTTAGGGAACAGATAATAGATAACAGATAATAGAGGGCGCAGGGCATCTGTATTGCTTTGCGCTCTTTTATTTTACCCAAAATATTCTGTCAAACCAAAATTTTTGTATCTTTGCATCAGGTAATAATCAATATTTAGTAACCTTTTAATTTCATAAAAATGGATGATACTAATATGACAACTTTTGTCGAAACTGGCGAATTCGGTCCGATTTACCGACAGTTTGAAAAAAAGCCTAAAGAGGCGATTCTTTTTCTTAAAGAGCAGCAACATGGAGAATGTATTAATGCTTTATATCGAGACGATATTGGCTTCGTTGATTATGACAGCTTTTGATTTACGACCAATGTCAAGAAAGAATCCGAAGCGAGCTGAAAGAGCACGAAAAAAGGGGATTTGACCCCCCTCTTTATTCCAATATCCGCTACCGTCATAACTTCGGGCGTTGAATCGGTTTTACTGACAGACCTGTTCCCTGTCAAACGGATATACGATGCAAAAATAATAAAAACTTTTGTAATAAATGGATGTTTTTATTAATTTTTTAGTGTTACCACAAAAAAGATTCCCCGTTATCACAACGGGGAATCCAAACAAAACTAAAACTAAACATGTTAGAGCTACATTTTTTCATAAACCCCTTGACAAACTCGAAATTTTTCTGTATCTTTGCAGAAATTTTAAAATTAAAATATATGAATAGAGAACTAATTATCAAACAAAGAAGCCTTAGAGAAAACAGAAGAAGTTTTAACAACTACGTGCTTGAGAAAGAGTTGAAGAATAGTGTAAGTCCTGAGGAATTCAGGACCAAGTTGGTGGAATGTGTGGTCAAGCAGTATGAAAACGTACACTAATTCGTTAGTTGATGAAATTCTTACATTATCTTATCGTGCAGATACAATGCCCCAATTAATATGGGATACGGCGGATGTCCATCATCCTGATTCAAGGCGAATGCTTGTGAAACATGGAAGACTTGCGGTATTTTTCATAATTTACAAAGACTATGTTATTGTTTATGACATAGTTCCGTCAAAATTATTTACTAATGAATTGCCCGAACCGGAATAAAATGTAAAACTACACAAAAAAGATTCCCCGTTATCACAACGGGGAACCCAAACAAAACTATAACATCTTAAAATAAATATTTTGAAACCTTTTAACGTCACAAAATGAAAATTTTCAATTAAGTTATTTGGTAATAGAAGAGGCTAACGAGTGGGTAATTATATTGATTCGATATGTAAACTATGAATAAGAAAATTGAAAAACAAAAGGCTATCAATGCTTTAAAGAGGGTCATCAAAACGAAAACTGATGAGGAAAACGCTTTTTTCTGTAGTTTTGGTCCAGTATGTTTGAAGTATGGTGAGCCTGGCGATCCGGAAAAGAACTTTCGCAAAGGTTACGGAATAAGCCATATAATTGCAAAACGCGATTACGAACATGCAATGGACAAAAAAGCTTTCCCAGAAACAGGATTACAGCTTGTTAAAAAGCTAATGGACGTTATTGTATATGGAAAAGTGGCAAAAATTGTGCCGTCTAAACAGTGTATCCATTTGCAAAAAGATGGTCTCGAGGCGGTAATATCGCAAAACTGGCACGGAGATAAAGTCAATTGGCTGCTTACAGGCTGGAGGCAGGTATTAAAAAAACCGCCAGTATAAACTAGCGGTATTTTTTTCGATGAACCAAGGTGGGTTTGTGCCACTTTTGGCCTACGCACAAGCCGCCTATATTTAGTCGTCGGCAGGTGGGAGCGAAATGCACTGCAAAGATACAACAAATTTTTTGATTGTCAATAGGTTTGACAAAAAAATCACAAAAAAGATTCCCCGTTATCACAACGGGGAACCCAAACAAAACTAAAACTAAACATGTTAAAACTACATTGCTGTAGCTTTGGGGTTATTGTCATTTCGAGCGAAACGAAGTGGAGTCGAGAAATCCTTATTTTTCGGGAACAACCGAGTAAAAGGATTTCTCCACTCCGGTCGAAATGACATCTGATTATTTCTTTCTTTTCTTAGCAACAGCATATCCTGCACCGAGAGCGGTAAGGACTAAGAGGCCGCTGCCGAGAGGAGCCGGGTCTGATTGAACATTACCGCTGATACCAAGTGCCGCTGCCGGAAGACCAGGCATATAACCCGAAGTTCTGTTTCCCCAGTCGTTCTCCCAGTCGACAAACGAATCATTCTGTGCGTTGGCTGTTAAACCAATTGTCAAAACTATAGCGATTGCAAATATTATCTTTTTCATCTTAATTCCTCCTTTATCTGTTATCTTTTATCTGTTATCTAACGACTATTTTCTGTGTCTTTTCATTCAGTTTGAAAATGTAAACACCATGTGATTGCAAGTTGATTGTCTCAACTCCACTGACGTATTGTGTTAATATCCTTCTTCCCATCACATCGAAAATTTGCAATTCGCCTTCGCCGTTAACAATGATATCGCTGCCGCTCTGGTAAGCGAAGATTGAATCCTCTGAGTTTTCATAACCATTAGAGTACTCCAAGCGAACAATGAAACGGTTTTCAGCGTCACTTGGGCTTGCGATGAAGCTGTATTCGCCATCAAGCAACATATCCACATCCTCACCTGTCAAGCGGTCGATAACATGGAGATAGCTGTAATTACCGGTAGCCTTGTAGCTTAAAGTATATTTACCGGTTGTCTTTGCCTTTAAATTAAGGTTAAACGACTGAGTATTGTAAGCCATTGTTGCAATAGCGAAGTTATGTCCTTCTTTAGGAATATAAAGCATCGGGATATCAGAATTGCGATGGTCAATCTTATTCAGACCATATCCTTCCTCAAACAATGCGAACGCTGCATCTTCGTGCTGGCTGTTTGCAACAACAAATTTAATATAATCGTTATTTGCTCTCGATTTACTACCACCGGTTGGCTTTGTTATCGTAGCAGTAACACCTGTCTTGTCAATTTGAACAAGGAATCCCTGAGCTGGTGCAATAGTTGCAGCCACATCAGCCGACCAAGCTCCATCTTTTGAAAGGACATAACCACCTGAAAGCGTACCGCCATTATTAACCGTCACATCACTCATTGTGATATTTTGTGGATATGGGTTTCCGATAAGGTTAAAGCCCAACAATTTATCTTCAGTTGATGCATATGACAAAGCTACATTATAAGATGTCGCTTGATTGTTATATCCAGCAAAATGGAGCTCAGCGCCGTTATTACGATAAAGATAACCTTGACCAACATTTAGATCAAATTCGGCTTGCTTATAGTTCATCCAATAATGTGTTGTTTCATTATAGTAAAACAAATCGTAATTTGTTGCCGGTGTAAGAATCATGTTCTCAACACTTTCATGTTCCAAGAATGTATTTGATGCTGTGTGCACAGGTGTTGAAATAGTGTACCAGCCACCATCTTTTGCCGCACTTGTAATGCCCTTTTTATAAGTGAGCTGAACCGAAGATGATGTGATAAGTTGACCGCCGTCTTCGATAACGAGGTTGGCAGCACTGCCGCTATTAGTAAGAGATGTTGCGGTTAACGTAGCATCCGATTTGACAACAAGAGCAGCTGTGGCAGGAATTGTTAAACTAGCTGTTGACATATCTGATGCGATAGCAATGTTTGCTCCTGCTGACAATGATGCAGGTAATTGCGTTTCAGGATTCCAGTCAGTGAAATTATCATACGGCATATAAGTGACCGTAACTTCCCAAATTCTTGTTGCCCCATTTGCTAAAATATAACCTGTAGTGTAAAATTTGTCTGATAAATCAATTGTTATGTGATTTGTATTCGAGCCACCACCAGTTGCAACCGGATTACTATAACTAGCAGATGTGTTGAATGTAAGAGTATTACTTGTTTGATTGGAACCTTCTGAGAAACTAGTTGCATTTGCATTTGTAACAGTTAATGCTATTTCTTTGATTTTTCCATCAAAATTTGGTAATTTCAAATAAACATCAGCATCATTTTTTAATTGAATCATTTGATATATTGGTTTGGCATTTTGGAAACCAGTTGTTGTCCATGTTAGACCGTCGATTGTAATACTTTTTGAAATTTCATAAGTAGTACCAGCGTTACTCATATTTGTCATATTATCTCCAGTTAAAGTGGCGAGCAAATATGGATTAACCATAATATTAATTGTAACTGCTACCGCACTGGCAGGCATATTGAATTTGTTATTTGTCACGGTTACATCATTGTCGCCAGCATCTTTCACCGACACAGTATATGAATAGCCAGAATCCGTAGTTACATCAATAGTGACTTCAGTATTATAAGGAATTTCATCTGATGCTCCGATGACAGTATTGCCATTTTTTAGTTGGGCAGTTGCATGAGATGTCTCTCCTGTTTTTGTTAAAGTATAGGCATAGCTGCTTAGCGACCATTGGGCATAAAGTGTTGTACTAGATGTAATATTAAAAGAAGCTCCTTCGTCGATGTCTGTACCACTATCATCCGCTTTGGTGTCCCAGTGAGTAAAGTCATACCCTGTCTTGACAAAAGTGTTGTTTTTTGCAGTTACTGATTGATTGTATGTATATACAGTAGCATCTGTTGGTGTTGTACCTCCATCGCTTCCATTACCATTGTATGTTACTGTATAACCAGTCACAGTACCGTCAAGGTCAATAGTTACATCATCTGCGCCCTCTGAAGATATTGTCACTGTTCCACTATATTCACCTATATTCAATCCTGATTTGAGATGTGTTGAAAAAACATCACCACTACTTAATGTTAGATCTGATGTGCCGAAGTTTTCATCATCTTCAGATATTTCAAAAGCACCAGCAGGTGTTGATGATACAGAAACTGTTATATCCTCGGTAGAATTTGTTAAGGTAATTTCGAATATCTGACTTTCAGAAGCTCCAGTGCCATGGGCATAAGTAAAAGATTCTGCTTCGGTTGGATTAAGTGTTATTGTAGGGGTTGTAGAACTCCACTGTGCTGTAAATGTCACATTACTTTTTACGATATATGTATCACCTGCGTCGTATGTATTTGTGCCATCACTCCAACCATCGAAGGTCCAACCTGTTTTCGTTGGTGCATTAGCAAGTGTATAACTACCTGAGACATTGTTAACAGGAGAATCGGGACATCCGCTTGTGCCGCCATTGCAATTGTATGTAACGGTGCAGTTTACTTTATAGAAAAATGCATATGGATAATTAGAATTAAAACCATACGAACGAATACCTCCACTACCGTTACTATGATTATATTGTAAAGCCTTTGTAGCACTAGAACTAGCATTAACTATTTGAGCATTATTATTTAAATAAATATTGGTTGAATTTGTACTTAATGAGAAGTTAGATGAAGGAACAGTCAGATAATAATCTGTGTTACCTATCTTCGTTTTGGCTTGAAAAGTGTTTTCAGAACCTGCTGTTAAGGTGTAATAGTATGGTGTCTGAGAAGCAGTTGTTGCAACTTTACCCCAACTCGAAGTACCACTATAATGATAGTAATCAGTTGAACTATATGTTATACCTAATACATATACTGCATCTTCATCAATGCTTACTACCGACGTAAGTTTCGTGTAGGTTTGTCCCACCACTTTCATTGGCAGATTATTCATTGTTAGCAGCATCATCGCCGCAATTAAGAAAGTAATTTTTCTTTTCATTTGTTGTTTGTTTTTAGTCAGTTAATTATTTTGTTATTTCTCTTTTAATAAAATCCATTTCTCTTTTTAACGATTCGCAATCACTAATAATACCTTGGACATAGTCAATTATCACTATACCTCCAGCTTGAACATATCGAATCAAAAAAAACCAAAAATCATCAACAACCTTTATATATTTTTGCTTTTCTTTTTCAGTAATTTCAAGACAACATGTTTTTAAATAAAAATCATTAAAACAGCATACTGGAAGCACCTTATCGCCATATTTAGCTATTTTAAAGATATCATCCGCTGTAGGATCAACATTTGTTTGTATTTTATTAGCTTTTATTTTATCAACCAAATAATCCAAACTATCAGGTAGAATCTCACCTTCAAAACATTTATAATTGTTCCCGAGGCATTTCTCTAATCGATGTAAATAACTATCTATATCCACTGCAAAAGTATAAGATTTCATCTCTTTTATCATTTCTTTTGTAATGATAAAGTAGTCAAGTACTTTCGCTTGTTCTGTTTTATTTGTTTTTTTTAAACACATCCGGTATTCATTTAATCTTTAAAAATTATTTCTCTTTAGAGTTTCCTCGCGCTTCGCTCGGAATAACATCATCTTTCTTCTCTCCACCGCGGCTGCCTTAAGGGCATTAACGGCATTAATGGCTTTAATGCCCTTAAGGCAGCCGCTTAATGCCTTTAATGAGGCCGCTTTTTTCATACACTCCAAACTTCAAACTCTCAACTTTATCTGAGATTTATTCACCAGAGGTGAATGCTTTCGCTTCGCTCAGGTCTCCACTCCGCCTATCGGCTCCGGTCGAAATGACAAGAGAGCACAAATAAAAAAAGGCGTTTGCCGTTCCGCTTGCGCCAACCAACCTGTCAAGGGTACCCCTACCCTGTGTATCTGATAAGCACGAAACAACTCACGCCAGAATGCGCGAGCTTTTCGCTTACTTATTCCGATACTTTGTAAAATTGGGGTAATTCTGACAAGTGGAATAAGAGCGCAAAGCTCTGTATCTTAATAATTTAGATCAATTATTTTTTCATCATCTTCCTGTTTTACGATGTATAACCTCAATGCGCAAAAATAGTATTTATTTTTATATAAGGTGATGTTTTTTTAAAAAAGTTTACTATCTTTAATTTAGTATGTGAGATATATTCATCATTAAAAGGTTTTCCTAAATTTGAGACTTATGGCATTTGTGATCAAATTAGAAACATTATTCTCTGTTATCTGTTATCTCTTTCACTGCGAACGGCAACGCCAACAGAAACGTCATCGCGTCAGCGACGGCCTGCGTCATCTCAACACCTTGAAGCCCGATGAAAAGAGGCAAAATCAGGATGGTGGGAATGAAGAAAATACCCTGCCGCCCCATCGATAACAGCGTGGCTACAAACGTCTTACGCGTGGTCTGATACATCATGTTGGTCACCGTGCTCACCCCTATGAGCGGGAACGAGATGCATTGCCATCTCAACACCCTCGTCCCTATTTTTATCAACTCGGCGTCCTCACTGCGGAAAAACCTGATGAGGTCGGGAGCGAAGATGGCAAAGGTTATCGACATCACTATCAGGATGACGGTGGCGAGCTTGGTGGTGAAGATATATGACTTACGCACGCGCTCATGCAGCCCGGCGCCGTGGTTGAAACCGCAGACAGGTTGAAAACCCTGCCCCACTCCAAGGATGATGGAGAAGGCAAACATCATGATACGCGACACTATAGCAAACGCCGCGATAGCACTCGCCTCGGTACCCGGTGCAGCGTAAAAAGCCGCATACCGGTTCAACATTATGGTGCTGATGCACACAAAGACATGACGGCACAACGAAGGCATGCCACCGTTGAAAATGTCGATATAACTTCGTAAAGTCGGGGTGAAATTTCTGAATCTTATATGCACGTTGCCGTTCATCTCAGTGCCGAGAAGCAAGATAAACCATCCCACCATCTGGCTGATGCAGGTGGCAAGAGAGGCACCCCTAACACCCATGTCGAGCACATAAATCAACAGCGCATCGAGTATGATGTTCAACACCGCGCCGGTGGCGATTCCCACCATAGCGTAACGCGCGTTGCCCTGCAACCTCAGCTGGTTGTTCAGCGTCAGCGACGACATCATGAAAGGCGTTCCGATAAGGATAAACGTCAGATAATCATTGGAATACGGCACGATGTCGGGAGTAGCGCCCATCATTCGCGAAAGCGGAGAGAGGAAGAAAAGTCCTATTATCGCCGCTATGGTGCCTATCCCCATCGACGAAAGGAAACCCGTCGCCGCCATCTTCTCTGCCTCACCGTATCTCTTCGCGCCAAGCGCCGTCGAGATGTAATTTCCCGAGCCGTGACCGAAGAAAAACCCTATCGCGTTGATGAAAGTCATGTAGGCAAACGACACTCCAACCCCGGCAGTAGCCTCAGTGGAGATATGTCCCACAAAAAACGCGTCGATGATATTGTAAAGAGCCGTCACCATCATGGAGATGATAGTAGGAACTGCCATCTTCATAACCAGCTGACGCACAGGACTTTCCGTCATCATGACGAAACGTGCGCTGCGCTGCTGCTCGTCTTCCTCGTGTGTCGACCCAAAAATATGCTTCATTCCGCAAAAATACAAAAAATAAAGGTTCGTAATATAATTTTCCTTATCTTTGCAGGTTAATAATATATATTGGATATTTTTGCATTTATGGAAGAGAAAGATTTAGATAAAGATTTGAACGAAGAAGAAATTCTTGACGAAAATATAACGGAAACCACCGAAGACGTTGACAGTCTGCTGAAATCGGCTCCTCAAAAGATCAACATGAAAGACGAGGAGATGGAAGACCGGATGGTGAACAAACAGGACGATGGCGAGGAGTTTAAGGCTACATGGCCGCTCCACGACGACATGAAAAAGACGCTCACCAACGATTTTCACCGCGGATGCCGCATCAAAGCCGACAAATATGAGTTCGCAAGCAACGTGTTATGCCACGGACAATGCAAACTCGACAGCTTCAACTGGCTGAAGGACTATGAGAACGAGACCCCGAAAGAAGGCTCGCTGCTGATAGCCGAGGTGCGTTTTAAGAACGATAGAAAAGACTTCTACAGCTACCCTTCGGAGATGAATCTCCTTGAAGGTGAATTAGTTGCAGTGGAGACAGCTATCGGACACGACATAGGTATAGTGACGATGGTGGGCGAGCTCATCGAGAAACAGCGCAAACGCAAGAAAAACAACACCCCTGTCGAGGAGCTCAAGAAGATTTACCGTCGCGCCCGCCTCAACGATGTGGAGAAATTCATCGAAGCCATACGCCAAGAAGACCACACATTGTATCGCAGCCGCGAGATAGCATCGAACCTAAAACTCGAGATGAAGCTAAACGACATTGAATATCAAGGAGATAGAACAAAGGCTATATTCTATTACACCGCCGACGGTCGTGTCGACTTCCGCGAGCTGATCAAGAAACTGGCCGAGGAGTTCCATGTGCGCGTGGAGATGCGTCAGATTGGATTCCGTCAGGAGTCGGCGAAGCTCGGTGGCATCGGCTCATGCGGCCGCGAGCTCTGCTGCGCCTCGTGGATCACTGACTTCCAGTCGGTAACCACCAACGTGGCAAGAGTGCAGCAGCTGTCACCAAACCCGCAGAAACTCGCAGGTCAGTGCGGCAAGCTGAAATGCTGCCTCAACTACGAGTACGAAACCTACATCGACGCTCTGAAAGCATTCCCGGACAACCGCATAGTGCTGAAGACTAAGAAAGGCGACGGAATATACCAGAAAATCGACATCTTCAAAGGTCTTATGTGGTACTCCTACCCGTTCGACCGTAACAACATGATGGCGATTCCGGCTGAGAAGGTGAAAGAGATCATCGAAGATAACAAAAAAGGCGTGCTTCCTGAACAATTGGAGGACTTCGCGTTCATCAAGGAACAGAAGAACAACGACTACGGCGAAGAAGGCAAGCCAGCGGATTTGTCGAAATTGGAATGATGATGAAAGAGAGGTTTTAGGATTATTGAGGAAGAATATTTTGAATGATTTTTAAAAAGATTTTGTAAGATTTTGAGCCTGTAGGCGACCGAATGGGGTTAAGAGTTAAGAGATAAATATGAGAAATATAATATTAGTTGTAGTTATCGGGATTTTGATGACCTCGTGCAGCACCAACGCCCTGTACGACGAGAGCGTCGTCATCCCCGATGCGAAGTGGGACAACGAGAACATCCCTTATTTCAATGTCACCGTTGACGACACTCTGACAGATTACGCTTTCTACATGAGCATCAGGCATTTGGAAAACTATCGCTACAGCAATTTATACGTCTTCATGCACACCGAGTTTCCGAATGGCAACGTCACCCACGACACCATCGAGTGTGTTTTGGCGGCTCCCGACGGCCGTTGGATGGGCAAAAGCAGCGGCAACATGCGCTATGCAAAGGTGCTTTTAAACCCATCGCTGCGCTTCCCGCTGAAAGGCGATTACCATTTCGAGCTTGAGCAGGCGATGCGTGAGAAAGAGCTGAAAGGCATCACCGACATAGGTATTCGTTTTGAAAAACAATAAGTTATGGCAAAAAACAAGACGAAAAAGAAGAAGGATATCAAGGTCTATCTGATAGTGATCTGGACATTGTTCCTGTTGTTTGCACTATCGGTTTTCCTGCTTTTCCACGGCATAGTACACGAGTGGTTTGGCGAGATGCCCACCTTCGAAGAGCTTGAAAATCCTGAGACAAACCTCGCGACGGAGATCATCTCCGCCGACGGCAAGCTTCTTGGCACATATTACATCGAGAACCGTTCCAATGTGAGCTATGCCGACATCGCCCCCGACCTCATCCACGCGCTCATCTCCATCGAAGACGTGAGATTCTATGAGCACAGCGGCATCGACAAGATAGCTTTGTTCAGGGTGGCGAAGGGCATCGCGACAGGCAACAGCGACCAGGGAGGCGGCAGCACCATCACGCAACAGCTGGCGAAAAACCTGTTCCCTCGCGGCGAGAACCTCAGCAAGAGCAAGCTCGTGATACGAAAGCTGCAGGAATGGGTGACGGCGACAAAGCTGGAATACAACTATTCGAAAGACGAAATCATCGCCATGTACCTGAACACCGTGTTCTACGGACACAACGCATACGGTATCAAGAAGGCGACAGAGACGTTTTTCGGCAAGGAGCCCGATGAAATCACTATGGAGGAAGCCGCTTTGCTGGCTGGCGTCGTCAACGCACCTTCAAAATTCAGCCCAAGACGGCATCCCGACAACGCGATAAACCGCCGTAATCTGGTGCTTAAACGCATGGAGACTAACGGCTACATCACCGAGGCGGAGTACGACTCCATATCTCAGATCCCAATAGACTTGTCGAATTTCGGCGTCCTCGACCACAACGCGGGACAGGCTACATATTTCCGCGAGTTTCTTAGAAGCGAGATGCACGAATGGGCAAAGACACATTTCAAACAAGACGGCACACCATATAACAT
Organism: uncultured Bacteroidia bacterium; assembly: GCA_902774295.1. GTDB lineage: Bacteria > Bacteroidota > Bacteroidia > Bacteroidales > F082 > Limimorpha. The sequence continues at coordinate 33,395 of CACYHP010000007.1, forward strand.
CTACAAGGACGGCCTGCGCATATACACCACCATCGACTCAAGGATGCAGCAGTATGCCGAAGAGGCGGTGCGCGAACATCTCGCTTTAGACCTGCAGCCGGCGTTTTACGAACATTGGAAAGGCGACCCGAAAGCGCCATTTGTCCTGAAAGACGAAGAAGAAGTCGAAAAAATCATGATGCTTTCGATGAAACGCTCGGAGCGTTACCGTGTGCTGAAGAAAGCAGGCTGGCCTATGGACTCCATCATCGCCAACTTCAACGAGCCTACCGAGATGAGGCTGTTCTCGTGGGACGGCCCTATCGACACCGTCTTAAGTCCAATGGACTCAATAAGATACAGCAAGTTCTTCCTGCAGTCGGCTTTGATGTCGGTGGAAACAGGTACAGGTCATGTGAAAGCCTACGTGGGCGGCGATGACTTCCGTTTCTTCCAGTATGACCACGTGACACAGGCAAAACGACAGGTCGGCTCAACGTTCAAGCCGTTCCTCTACGCTCTTGCGATGCAGGAAGGCGAATACACACCGTGTACCAAGGTACCTAACATCAGCTACAGCATACAGCTTCCCGACGGGAAGTTCTGGGAGCCAAAAGACTCAGGCAAAACCAAATTCGGTGAGGAAGTCACTTTGAGATGGGCGTTGGCACATTCCAACAACCGCATCTCGGCTTATCTGATGAAACGTTTCGGACCTGAAGCCACCATACAGATGGCTCGCAGGATGGGCGTGACATCCGACATCCCGGCAGTGCCTTCTATCTGCTTGGGCGTATGCGACCTCTCGCTTTACGAGATGGTGGGTGCCATGAGCACCTTCGCAAACAAAGGCGTTTATGTGAAGCCTATTTTCATTACAAAGATTGAAGATAAGAACGGCAACGTCATCGAGACGTTCAAAGCCGAGCAGCACGAGGCAATGGACGAGGTGACAGCTTATAAGATGATAGAGTTGATGAAAGGCGTTGTTTATGAAGGCACTGGCGTCCGTTTGAGATATAAATACGGATTACGCAACCCTATCGCAGGCAAAACCGGTACCACACAAAACCAGAGCGACGGATGGTTTATGGGCATCACCCCGGACCTCACCACCGGCATCTGGACGGGCGCTGAAGACCGCTCGGTGCATTTCAAGACGATAACGCTCGGACAAGGTTCCAATATGGCACTCCCAATCTGGGCTTTATATATGAAGAAGGTGTACTCCGACCCGACACTGCACATCAGCCAGGGTGACTTCCAGAAGCCGCTTTCGAATGTCGATCTGGAATTCGACTGCGATAAATACGAGGAAGAACAGAATGCGGCAGCAGCACCAGAAGAGAGCGAAGAGGACGAATTTTAATATACAACCCGTCATTTCGAGCGAAACGGAGTGAAGTCGAGAAATCTCCGACAATTGAAAGGATGAGATTTCTCCACTTCGGTCGAAATGACGAAAACAATGAATTATGGCAAACTCAAATTTTGTTGACTACGTAAAGATATTCTGTCGTTCGGGCAAGGGCGGCAACGGCGCTATGCATTTCAACCATGCGAAATATGTGCCTAAGGGCGGTCCTGACGGCGGCGACGGCGGCAAGGGTGGCGATGTCATCCTCAAAGGCAACGCCCAGCTGTGGACGCTGCTGCACCTGCGCTACACCAAACACCTCTTTGCCGGCGACGGCGAATCGGGAGGCGCTAACCAGCGCACTGGCGCTCAAGGGAATAACGTCATCATCGAGGTGCCGCTGGGCGCTGTGGCATACGACGCAGAGACCAACGAACATCTCGGCGAGGTGACAGAAGACGGACAGGAAATCGTCATCATGAAAGGCGGACGCGGCGGAAAAGGCAACACCTTCTTCAAGACTGCCACCATGCAGGCGCCGAAGTTCTCACAGCCCGGCGAGCCATCAGAAGAACGCTGGATCATCATCGAACTGAAACTTCTGGCAGATGTCGGCCTCGTAGGCTTCCCAAATGCAGGAAAATCAACCCTGTTATCCGTCGTATCAGCAGCAAAACCTGAGATTGCCGACTATCCGTTCACCACACTGACACCAAACCTCGGAATAGTGCCATATTATGACTTCAAATCGTTCATCATGGCCGACATCCCTGGCATCATCGAAGGCGCATCGGAAGGTAAGGGATTGGGAATCAGATTCTTACGTCATATAGAAAGAAACTCAATACTGCTGTTCCTCGTCGCAGCCGACAGCCCCGATGTGAAAGAAGCTTACGACGTTTTATTGAACGAATTGAAAAAATATAATCCGGAGTTGCTGGATAAAAAACGTATCCTCGCCGTCAGCAAGTGCGACCTGATTGACGAAGACACTAAGAAAGACATCAAGAAACACCTCCCGAAAAAGGTGCCGCACCTCTTCATCAGCTCGGCAACCGGCGAAGGGATTAAAGAGTTGAAGGACCTTATATGGCTTTCACTTAGTGAATGACTTGTCATTTCGACTGACTAGGTTAAGAGTTTAGAGTTAAGAGTTAAGAGTTGAGAGTTGAGAGTTAAGAGTTAAAAGATAAAAGAGAGATTTTAGGATTATTTAGGAAGAACATTTTGAATGATTTTTTAAATAGATTTTTTTAAGATTTTGAGCCGAAGGCGACCGAATGAGTTACATTTTGAATGATTTTTAATTAGATTTTGTAAGATTTTGAGCCGTAAGGCGACCCGATTATGTTAAACGACCTCGATCATCAGCTTTTTCTGTTTCTCAACGGTTTGCACGTTGGGTGGCTCGACCCTGTGATGACGTTCATCTCATCGGAGCTGGGCTGGGTGCCGTTTTATGCGGTGCTGGTGTTCCTCGTTTTTTACAAATACAAATGGAAAGGCTTGTGGATTCTCCTCGGCGTGGTTGTTGCAATCACATTATCCGACCAGATCGCGTCGCATGTCTTCAAGCCTATGGTCATGCGACTCAGGCCGTGTCACGACCCGTTGACAAAAGACCTTGTGTATCTGCCTGACGGTCACTGCGGCGGATTGTACGGCTTCATGTCGTCGCATGCCTCCAACACCTTCGCTTTGGCGTCGCTTATCTACATGACGATGAAAAAGCATTACAGCAAAATCGGCTGGCTGATGTTCCCTTGGGCAGCGGTGGTTTCTTACAGCAGGATTTACATGGGAGCGCACTTCCCCGGCGATGTGATTTGCGGGGCAGCGTTGGGATTGATATTGGGATTTGTAATCGGTTTTCTAACGAAAAAATACCTGCTAAAATAATTACCCACGCAGAAATAGCAGATATGGCAGAATTTTTTCTGCTGTTTTTTCAATTTCTGCGTGAGATTTAAAATGGGAACTCCGAGATAGCCTCGAGTTTACCGTTTTCCACTTTATAGCAAAACATCGTCTTACCGTTAGTCAAGGTGAGATATTTCACTTTCAGGCCGGAGTAATATCTTATCGCTTGGTCTAAAACTTTTTCGGTTATTGGTACTGTCTCCGCTTTGCATTCCACTATCATCTGCGGCTCGCCGAGGTTGTTGAAAACCACGATGTCGGCACGCTTCGGGAGGTTATTGACTTTGATGGAATATTCCACCGCCACAAGTCCGGCAGGCACTTTTCGTGTCTCCACGAGGTAATTGAGCATTTTCTGACGCACCTGCTCCTCAGGCGTCAAAGAAACCCATTGTCTCCGCAAAGGGTCGAAGACAACCACTTTTTCATCAACTAGAGATGTTTTAAACCATTCCATGATGCAAGTCTATTACAATCCAAAACATTGATAAAAATTATCTGGATTGATTGTTTTTACTATACTTTCAGGATAGGCCGAGGTGAAAGTGGATGACACTCGCGACTTCTTTTTCGGATTCCATTTAAACTCATACGCTGTCAGTTTGCCGTCTTTCTCCTCTATATAGTCAATTTCTTGTTTTTGTGTCGTCCGCCAAAAGTATGTATTGCAATAATTTTGTGTGTAATGGTTGTATTTCCTTAATTCACTTATCATGAAATTCTCCCACAAAGGTCCTGCATCCTGACGTAATTCCATATCTGAAAAGTTATTAATCAATGCATTACGGATGCCATTGTCACAGAAATAAATTTTACGGCCAAATTTTAATTCATTTCTCAAATTACGACTGTAAGATGGAAGTCTGAAAATGATTTTTGTTTGCTCAAGCAAATTTATGTATTTCTCAATAGTTCCTTTATCAATTTCGACAATTTGTGACAATTCATTATAAGACACCTCACTTCCTATCTGATATGCCAAGGCTTTCATAAGTTTGACCAGTTTGTCTGGTTTTTTTATGCGTTCCCATTCTAAAATATCTTTGTAAAGATAACTATTTGTGAGCTGATTAAGGATTTCTTTCTCATCTCCAGGATTGCAAACAACATCAGGATACATGCCATAAACCAATCTTATTGGCAGTTTCTGTATTTCAGCAAACAACCCTATATCGTTAACCATTTCGTTGAAAGACAATGGGAAAAGCTCATATTCGAATTTTCTGCCAGTTAAAGGTTCGTTTATCTTATTTGCCAACTCAAACGATGAACTACCGGTAACTACCAACTGGATACCAGGAAAGTTATCCGTTATTAGTTTCATCTTAATTCCAACATTTTCAATACGTTGCGCCTCATCTATCACGACAATTTTATTCTTTCCAATCATACTTCTGTATCGCTCTATTGTGACATTTGAGAAAAAGTCCCTAACTGGCAAATCGTCAGCATTAAACCACAACATATCATTTTGTGTAGGAAAAATCTCCTTAAGTAACGTGGTTTTACCCACTTGTCTGGCTCCTATCAGCACAATCGCCTTTCCTTTATACAACCGTTGTTTGATAACATCATGAAGTATGCGTTTTATCATGTTTCTGTCATTTTTACGCTGCAAAGATAATAAATTTTTCTATCCAAATCGCCAAAAATTATAATATTTAGCGATTTGATTCTATAAAATTAAAGTGACTGACAAAAATATAGATTATCGGTTACTTACATTTCCTCAAAAATCTCATCCAAAGTCCTCTGATCTGACTCGAAGCCGAGCTGGTTCTTGATTTTTTGTCGCCTTTTGAAGATGGCGCTTTCCGAAACACAATATATTTCAGCCAATTCAAGGGTAGAAAGCCCCGATTTCAACAGGCAGCAAAACTGAAAATCTTTGGCAGAAAGCCCGTGGCCATTCAAAAACTGGATGAATGAAGTGAAAATATCGGAGACAGCCTCGCAAAGCTCGTTAATCTCATGTTCTTCAACAACTTCAAGATTGGGTTTTCTGACCTTTGAGAAATAGCCTTTCTGACAAAACTTTTTATATATGTCCTTGTGTTTCAGCAGTTCATATCTCAACGAAGTATCCTGTTCGCTTTGTTTTGCTTTTCTATCGTTGCTGCGATATTTTTTCAAAATATATCTTACAACAAAAAACATGGTAATAGCTATCGCAAGCGCGACGCCCGACCACCAAAAAATGTGACTGTTATGGCTGTCGTTTTCTTCAGCCACTGTCACCTCATCTGGCACAATTGCGATTCTATAAGTCGCATTGCCTGTCTCATGGTCAAAAGTAGCTGCAATTTCCACGGGATTATCTGCCAGATGATAAATCGGTCCTTTTCTGATAGTGTCAGTTTCCATGTTTTTTTTGCAAAAATAGCTATTTTTTTTGACCTTTTCCAGTAAGATTCCACTGTTTTGTCGCACCTCCAACCAATATTATTTGTAAATTATTGTTTTTCAATGATTTATAAAATAAAAATTTATGAAAATTCCAGTAATTTTCCAATACATTTCCATAGTTTTCAGAAAGAATTTAATCAATTTTACACTTGACAGCGGATGCCGAAAAGCTATTAGAGTAGGCGCAAATAAAATTAAAAGAAATGTTAAAATTCAAGAAAAGCCTTTTGGCACTTACAGCATTAACCTTGTTGTCGGTTTATGTTTTTGCGAAAGACGACAACACCAATAAAGAGCCAGTTGCTCCAAAACAGACAGAGACACCAAGCACAGACTTTGATGCCCCTGGCACCTTAGTTTCTACATCTATGAACGCAAACGTTATTACCATCGTATGCCAAGGGAGCGAGGGGCTTTGTTTTACAATTCATGACAAAGAACTGACAACATATAGCCGCACAGGAGCACCTGAGACTTATAATGTCACAAGCGTTACTCATGTCAGTGGAAAAGGAGATAACACGGAGTATATAATAGGTGTCGAATAACTAAAAAATTATAAAGCCAAACAATTTACTAACATTTAAAATTTTTACATTATGAACAAGAAAATGAAATTCGTTGCCGTAGTGGCGACATTGCTCATCGCAGCAGCAGGCGTAATCACATTTGAGGCTTGCAACAAGAAAAACGAAGTCGTTAACAACATCCCTGAGCTGAATGTCGCAGAGCTCTCAGACATGGACAAGGAGATGATTCTCTTTGGCGAAAAAATGAAATCGGCGACAAAAGGCGGCGAAACCATGCAGCTGGATGAAGCTGTCAGAAACTTGAGTAACTACGAGAACTTCAAAATGTGTGACGCAAGCAGATATTCCGCAGATATGGAGCGTCTAACTATCGAGTCGGAAATACCTGTAACCAATGGTAATGTCTATTTGTCGGATATCAATGCCATCTACGAGTCAAACAGGAAACAAATCAAGGATAAGCTTGCATCTCTTGAAGGCGATGACAAGACCGTTTATTGTGTCTACAGCAGAATTGACGAAAACAGCAAAGACGGTGAAGATGTAAGAGTTGTAACTGATGCGTATATTTTTAGAAGTCAACCTATTGGTTTTGGAATAGATATTAATGACACTGATTACTGGTATTCTTGTTGCCTTGAAGGAAAATGTGGTCCATATTATGGACAAAATATTGGCGAGGATGCTGTTACCCGATTGGAAGATGTGGCTAAATCTCAGATCTTAATACCAAGTTGTGTCGCTGGTTACAGAGTGTATTTGATTGATAAAGAGGTTGAATATGTTTACTCTAATGAATGGATTGATCCGAATAGTCCTAATGGTCATTATGGATTAATTGATTATGATTATGAAATCACTTGTTTGGATCCAACCGACATGGCATATTATAGGAACAATATTATTAGTAAGCTTACTGAATGGTCTACTCAACAAGCAACATCCCATAGAGTACTCACTAATGTTTTATATTTAGAGTTTGTTAGTTATTCCATTCTGTGGGCAGAATACGATAGAGTTGAATGCACATGGGTCGGTCTCGAAAGGTAATGGAAAATGAGTGTGACTAAAAAGTAGTCACACTCATTTTGATTTTTTATTATCTTTGCAAAAAATAATAATCCTATGAAAAAGCTATTATTCCTTTTACTGAGCTTGATTGTCACTTTGTCTGGCATGTCTCAGTACGGTTTTAAGACTTACATTCCGACAGAAGACGGTGCTTTCCGTGAAGGGAAACATGTCGTTGAGACAAGCGATCACGGCTTCATCATCAGCTTGGAAGCACAAGACAAATACAAAAATGAGATTTTGGTCAGATTGTCGTCCGAAGGTGCGGTGTCAAATAAACTTGTTTTTCAAATTGACGGCAAAAACCTTAAATATTGTGGACTGTTCCACCATCCAGAAAACGAGGAGGAATATCTGGCTGTGGCGACATTAGACGAGGGTAACACACCAGACACCTATATCCAAAAAGAGCTGGCATTTGTCAAACTTGATGCGGATCTGAATATCCTAAGCCAAACGGTGTATGATTTCGGAGATGATTATGTCAGATTATCAACAGTTACAAGAACGCCATTTTTGATATTGGAAGACGACGGAACGATTACGATGGCGACATCGTGCCAGAAAACTGACTGTTACTGCTACTTGTTCGCTAGTTTTACAAACGACGGTTTGATATTGAAACAGAGAGATTCGGAAATCTTTCCTGGTCCGGCCCCAAAAATGTTGAATTCTTTCTCAAAAAAGAGGACAGATGGCAGTTTCGGGATGATATTGTCTGATAATGCATCCGGAGACTATTTTTGCGAGGCGGACACTGCGTTTAATATTACCAGGATTGGCAGGCTATTGCTTCTTCCAATTAGAGTGGTTGAAAACCAACAGCTAAACGTGACAGATTCCACATACTATTACATGTTTCCTCAAGGAACTGTTGAGTATCTGAACGACAGTGTTTCGCTCGTTACGACAGGTGGTAGATACGTTAAGCATATAGGTAATGAAAATGGATGGTTCAATTTTTTAGCTACACTTGATGACAGCCTGAATGTTTTGAGTAACGATATTTGGGACATCGGGAAGGAGGTTCAGAATCATTCGACAACTGCCTTATCGGCAAGAGACAAAGCTATCGCCGTTACTAACGATGCAATATTCCATTGCGGCGTGGTGGGAATAAAGGACCATGGGCACCATAGCGGTCATGGAGTTCAAGCGTCAACAATAACAGTTAGCAAGTTCGACAAGGAACTTAACCTTATATGGCGCAGATATTATGGTGGGGATGGCTTTTTTTACGACATAAATATCATACATTCTACAGCAGATGGTGGATGCATTATGACCGGTATTTATTCAAAACTTGTTGGTTGCAATTTTCACTCTTACATCCTCAAGGTCGACGAAAACGGCTACGATGCCATTGGCGAGAACGCGGAGAGTGTGGCGAAACCGTATTTCTGCTATCCCAACCCCGCGAAAGACAACATCTACATCGAGCTTTCACCCGATGCCGACTGCCAATCAGTTGAATTGTACACCCTCGACGGCCGCCTTGTTGTAGAGACGTGCCATGGCGCGTCTCAGCAAACAACCATCAACGTTGAAAACCTCAACGCCGGAGTTTATATCTTGAAAATCAAAATGGCGGATGGCAAGGAATTTTCAGAAAGAATCGTGAAACAATAAAATGAGATTCCTCGTCTTACGGCTCGGAATGACAACGGAACCCTGAAGAAGGGAACTTCATGGCGGCGGCATTAAAGCCATTAAGGGCATTAACGGCGTTAAAGCCATTAAGGCTGCCGCCATAATGATAAACAAACAAAATTGCCATGAAAAAACTCCTGTTATTCTCTATTCTCTTAACTACTATGGCCTGTTCGCACAAGCCGGACATCGAGGTCATCGTCACAGCAAACACCAACCTGTGCCCGAACTGCTACAACGAATACCGCTTCCTCGACAGCATAAGCGAGGATTGCAACCTGCATCTGCTGTTCGAGACAACAAACCCAAACGAGGCGCAAAAGTTTTCAGACAAATTCCTGAAAATCAGCCGCAATTACGACATCATTTGCGATGACACTTTGTTTAAATCGTTGTCGCACAACATCTTTCCGTGGCTGTATCTTTACAAAGACGGCGAACTTGTTTTTGATGCCGAACTAAATCAAAGCAAAAAATGGATTCCTGTTTTAAAAAAACTTCAAAACGCTGGCTCCTTTGGACTGTTTACGGCCAAGTTGCCCGATGATGTGGTTTTATCGGAACAAAACAGATGTATCTCGTTGAAAGACAAGTATGTAATGATGGATTTCTCCTATCATGAATTGCATCTTTTCGATAAAAATTTCAAACACATTTTCAGTCAGGACTTCTCGAAAGCCGATATTGAAAAGCTTTATCTCGATATTTTCGGAGACAAGAAGACTTTGAGAGAGGTTGGCAGATATTCCGACCAAATTAGGCCGTATATCCCCGATTTCGGCAAGATAAAAATCGACAACGGCTGCGTTTTTCACGACACGCTGTTTCTGCTGATAAATGTGAATTACACGGAAACGTATTTCAACGAGGAGCATCAGGACTCAACTGTCAGGATTTTGAATGAGACTGCCATCGTCGGGCTGGATAAGAATCTGGAAATCAAAGAGGTTTATCCTTTTCGCTTCCGCGACTCGTTGCATTTCAACGATTTCGAAGTCTGTGCATGGCAGAACTGCATGTTTTTAATCAAAGACTGGGATAATATCGTTTTGGGCGTTTCGCAGAAAGAAAAAAGCGAGAAACGGATTCTTTGCCGAATGGAGCGACGCGATGGAGAAATCAGGTTCAAGTCGTTGGTTGACAATGCCTTTATTCCTGAATTTAACGAAAAACACGGTCTCGGGACGAGCCTTTGTCTCATCAAAATCGACAGCCAGAACGCTTATTTCAATGCGGCGCCTGTCATAACGAATTATGAAAACGGGAACCAGATTGAGCTGCCATTCCCGAACGAAAACGCTCATTTCGACTTGAGGCACGGCATCGCTGAATCCGACTTCGTCCTTGCCGACGCCGTTCATAAATCAGACGGAGATTTTCTCCTATCTTATTACTGGAAAAAGGACAGGAAGCTGAGCCTCATCGACAGCTCCGGCAGTCTGATTTGGACTATTCATCTTCCGAAGAGCTGTGAAAAGGTTTATCTGGTTAATGAAGATTGGGTGGTTTTGTTTTGACAAATAATATTTAGACAGCATTAACAAGATTTACAAGTTATCTGGTCGTCCAAAATCCTGTTAATCTTGTTAATCCTGTCTAATATAAAACCTGTCTGTCCAAAGACAGCTTGTCTTAGAACGCCATTATCGATTTCTTGATTCTGTCGATAGCGTCCATCAATTCGGCTTCGGTGATCACTAAAGGTGGAGCGAAGCGGATGATGTGCTGGTGGGTCGGCTTGGCGAGGACGCCGTTGTCGCGCATCTTCAAGCAGACATCCCATGCCTCTTTGCCGTTCATAGGTTTGATAATGACTGCGTTCAAGAGACCTTTGCCGCGCACCTTCTGAATCATCGGGTGGTTGATCTTCATGATTTCCTCACGGAAAATCTTGCCAAGACGCTCAGCGTTCTCCATCAGGTGTTCGTCTTTGATGACCTGCAATGCAGCGATAGACACTCTTGCCGCCACTGGGTTGCCGCCGAATGTTGAGCCGTGCTCACCCGGTTTGATGTTCATCATGATGTAGTCGTCGCAAAGCACTGCCGACACTGGCACCACGCCGCCGCCGAGAGCCTTACCGAGGATAAGGATGTCAGGACGCACGCCTTCGTGGTCGCAAGCAAGCATCTTACCTGTACGGGCGATACCGCACTGCACCTCGTCGGCCATGAACAAAACATTGTATTTCTTGCAGATGTCGTAGCATTTCTTCAGATAACCCTCATCCGGGACGTAAACGCCAGCCTCACCCTGGATAGGCTCCAACAGGAAACCTGCGATCTTCTTGCCGTCCTTGGCGAGAACCTTCTCCAATGCGTCAGGGTCGTTGTAAGGGATGCGGATGAAACCAGGTGTCAGAGGACCGTAGTTTGCGTATGAGTCAGGGTCGTTCGACATGGTGATGATGGTAATGGTGCGGCCGTGGAAGTTGCCTTCGCAGCACACGATGGTCACCTCGTCATTCGGGATGCCCTTGCAGACAGTGCCCCAACGACGTGCGAGCTTCAGAGCTGTCTCGTCAGCCTCAGCGCCGGTGTTCATCGGCAAAACCTTGTCATAGCCGAAATATTCTGTAACATACTTTTCCCATGGACCGAGAGCGTCGTTGTAGAATGCACGTGAGCTCAGAGTGAGTTTCTCAGCCTGCTCAGCCATAGCCTTGAGGATTGCCGGATGGCAGTGACCCTGGTTGACAGCTGAATATGCCGACAAAAAGTCGTAATATTCCTTGCCTTCCACGTCCCAAACTTTTGCGCCTTTACCCTTGGCGAGGACTACCGGAAGCGGATGATAGTTATGGGCGCCATATCTGGCTTCCATTTCCATGAAATCTTTTGAAGTCATTTTTTCTGACATAAAATCCTAATTTTTATAGTTATTATTAAATTGATTTAGAAATATTCAAACAATCCACAAAATTAACGAAAATAATTGATGATATTACATTTTTCTGAAAAATTATTTTAGCTATTAGCCGACAGCCACTAGCCATTAGCTTTGGACTACACAAATATTGGCTAATGGCTAATAGCTAATGGCTTTAAAACTCCAAAAAATGCATTGACAATAATACTTTTTATTATCTTTGCAAAAAAATTTGAAAGATGATTCGTTCGATGACAGGCTACGGCAAAGCCGAGCAGATTTTTAAGACAAACAATATCTCTGTCGAGATTAAGACATTGAACAGCAAACAGTTAGACCTTATCGTGAAGCTTCCGCAGGAGCTCAAGGCCAACGAGTTTGAGTATCGTAACGAGATTGCGGCACGCCTGCAACGCGGTAAAGTCGACGTGATGATAACCATCACCAACACCGATGTGGCGCAAAACACCCATATCGAGAAGGAGGTCGTGGCATCGTACCTCGAGCAGATTAACAGCATCTCAAAAGAATATAACATCCCGGAGTCGAAAGACGTGGCGGCGATAGTGTTCCGCATGCCGGGCATCTTCGTGTCGCCGGATCAGGACTACGACGAGGATTTTCTTGAAAAGATAAAGGAGACATTGCTGCAAGCCATAGCAATGACTGATGATTTCAGAGTCAAGGAAGGTGCCATTTTGAAAAAGGATTTGCTGAAGCGTGTCGACTTGATTCTCGGATATCTCGGCGAGGTGGAGCCTTTCGAACAGAATCGTCATGAGAACATCAAAGGCCGTCTGATGAAGAATCTGCAGGAGCTCACCAGCGGCGAATACGACGAAAACCGCTTCGAGCAAGAGCTCATCTTTTATCTTGAAAAGCTCGATATCACTGAGGAAAAGGTGCGCCTCCGCAAACACTGCGACTATTTCAAGGAGACCATCGACGAGGAAGGCGCCGGCAAGAAACTCGGCTTCATAGCACAAGAGATGGGACGCGAAATAAACACCCTCGGCTCAAAGGCCAACGACGCTGACATTCAACGCCTTGTCGTTAAGATGAAAGATGAGCTGGAAAAGATAAAAGAACAATTGTTTAATATTCTGTAGTCTTTAGTCGTTAGTCTTTAGACTTTAGTATTAAATATGCTATGAATAAAGACTAAAAACTAAAGACTAAAAACTAAAGACTATGAAAACGAAAATCGGGTTATTTTTCGGGTCATTCAACCCTATTCACAACGGCCACCTGATGCTCGCGAATTACCTCGCGGAGTACGGTGACATGGATGAGATTTGGTTTGTGGTGTCGCCGCAGAACCCGTTCAAGGACAAGAAGTCGCTGCTTGCCGACCGTCATCGCATGTATATGGTGGAGATGGCGATCAAAGACGACGAGCGTTTTCATGTGTGCGACATCGAGTTTTACATGCCGCAGCCGTCGTACACCATCGACACCTTGACAAGATTGGCGGAGCATCATCCGAACACCGATTTTTACCTTATCTGTGGCATGGACAGCCTCGAGAGCTTCCCGAAATGGAAGAACTACGAGATGATTTTAAAATATCACCACCTTCTCGTTTACCCGCGTAAAGGCTACAGCAACAACGAGTTAGCAAATCATCCTTCCGTAAAAGTCATCAACGCGCCAGAGATAGAGATTTCCTCGACATTCATCCGTGACGCCATCGCTGACGGCAAAGACGTGCGCTATTTCATGCCGAAAGAGGTGTACAAATACATTATCGACATGCATTTTTACGAAAAGAAATAAAAAAAGGAACCATCTCTTGAGCGGAGATGGTTCCCAGAACCAAAAACCAAAATTTATGAAACCTTTTACGAACAATGTAAATTCCCTGGATGGGGAACTATGGATGTACATTGTTACGCGTTGCAAAAATACACATTTTTTTGACATAATGGAGTTTTTTTGTAAAAAAATTTTAAGATTTCTTGCAAAAAAATGAAATTTATGTTAAAAATCACTAATACTGAATGATTTAAGATTGCATTATATTCAGTATTTTTTATTTTTTATATATTTGCAGTTCAAATTACCATTTTAAAACAAACTAAACATGTTAGACCTTAAAATCCTATTAGCGGAGCAGGACAAGGATTTGGCTTCGATTACAAAAAACTACCTTGTATCGAGTGGTTATCCCACTCAGATATGCCTCAACGGGGAGACGGCTTTACAACATTTTCGAAAGGAACAGTTCGACTTTGTGCTCATCGACATTGACATCACCTCCATCAGCGGACTGGACTTAGCGAAGGAGATTCGCCACAAAAACAGGTTTGTACCTATCGTCTTTATCGGCATCAAGCCTCATCAGACCGAGATAATCAGGGCGTTTAACGCCGGTGCCGATGACTTTATCTCACGTCCCTTCAGTATGGAAGAACTCGGTCTTCGTATCAGAGCTATTCAAAAACGAGCAAAAAACCTTGAAAACAAGCAGCATTACTTCACTGTCGGAGGCTGTACCTTAGACACCTTACATAATGTGCTGACATGCAACGGAAAGGAGAAACGGCTGACAACCAAGGAGTTAGACCTTTTGTATCTTTTATTTGAATACAAAAACCGTGTTGTGGAAAGGCCTCTGGCTTTGAAACGCGTGTGGCATTCCGACAATTATTTCAACGCACGAAACATGGATGTGTACGTGAAACGGCTGCGTAAGCTTTTATGTGAAGACCCCAGCGTGAAGCTTGAAAACGTGCATGGCGTAGGCTACAAGCTCGTCATCGAGGCAGTATAAAACTATCGGTCACGGTATGATGAGCATGGGAACCGCAGGTTGTTTTCAAGTTCCAAAACCGGTATGTTGATAGATGCCGGAGCTAATGCCATGCTATTGTCTTTCAACAGTTTCCAGAAGACATCGGAGTTAGGACCTTTGTCGGTATTTGTCAGGACGATGATGGTGCGGTCGTTCTTTTTGTCGAACATGAAGAAGGAACGATAGCCTTTCCACCATCCATAATGATAGTAACAGTCGGGATATTTGCGCGAGATGCGCCATCCGAAACCGTAGTTGTCCTTTCTCTTTGAATACTTTGGACTTCCCGGCACAAAAGCCTCAGCCTGGATAGAGTCGGGAACAAACAATCCATAATCGATGGCGACCTTGAAACGGTACATGTCCTCGACGTTGGAAAACATGATTTTATCGCCTTTGACGCCGTTGAGATACTCGTTTTGCGCCTGACGAGGGCGACGGCGACCGACATAATATCCCTGAACACAGTTCGGGAGATACAACGAGACCATTGTGTCGGTAGGCATGTCGTAAATATATGAATCATGCATGCCGACGGCGTCGAAGACGTCGTCGCGCATGAAATCGACGAAGCTCTTGCCCGAGACACGCTCCACTATGCTCGCCAATAAAGCGTAGTTCACATTGCAGTAATGGAAACCGTTGTCAGGCTTGAAATACGGGTCAGGTTTGTATTTGATATAGTAGTCGATCATGTCGCTGTTAGTAAACGGAATCTTCTTGTTTGGCCAATGATTATCAGCCAACGTCTCATAACGCGACAGCCCTGAACGGTGCGTCAGAAGCATTCTTATAGTGATGCCATCGTACGGAAACTCAGGGATATAAGTCTTTATATCTACATCATAATCAATGAGTTGACGGCTTTTGAGAATCATTATAGCCTCAGCGGTGAACATCTTCGAGACAGAGCTGAGTTGATACACATCGTCGACGGTCAAATCACCTTTCTTCTTCTTCAAATCGCGCACACCATACGCCTTCTCAAGGACTATCCTACCCTTCTCGGCATATAAAATCGTGCCGTTGAAAGTGGTTTTTTTCTTCAGATTTTGGAATGATTTGTCAATCTGCGCAGCTTTTTTGTCAAGATAAGGCTTGTCTAAGTCATTGAATATCATATCAATATCAACGACCGGCCATGACTGCACTTCTTCTACTGTATATTGCTTTTCATCTTTCGACGAACAGGAAATCAAAAATAAGGATACTATAAAAAATAAAAGTAGCTTTCTCATCTTTTGAAAAAATATCCCGCAAATATAGTAAATTTTTGTAATTTTGCGCCATCAATTTCAATATATGTTTCAAGATTTCAATTTAAACCCTGCAATCCTAAAAGCCATTGATGAATTAGGATTCAAGGAGCCTATGCCTATTCAGGCGGAGGTGTTGCCGGTGTTATTATCACAACGCACTGATTTAGTGGGACTTGCGCAGACAGGAACAGGTAAGACCGCTGCTTTCGGATTGCCGCTTTTGCAGAATATCGACCCGAAAAACCGCAGCGTTCAAGCTCTTATTTTATGCCCGACACGTGAGCTTTGCATGCAGATCACCAAAGACCTGCTCAGCTATGCGAAATACATCCCTGAAATCATGATTGTGCCGGTGTACGGTGGCGCGAGCATCGAACAGCAGTTCAAGAGCCTCGCCAAAAAACCGCAGATAATAGTGGCAACACCAGGTCGTCTGCAGGATATGATACGCCGCAACCGCATCGACTTCAGCAACGTGCAGTGGATGGTCCTCGACGAGGCCGACGAGATGCTCGACATGGGATTTCAGGAAGACGTTGACGCTATCTTGGAATATATGCCTGAACAGAAGAACACGCTGCTGTTTTCAGCGACGATGCCTGCCGAGGTGGAGCAGATTCTCAACAAATACATGAAAGACCCTGTGCGCATCAGCATCGGTCAGAAGAACTCCGGCACCGCCAACGTGCGCCATAACTATTATATGATTAAGGCAAGCGACAGATATCTCGCATTGAAACGCCTAATCGATTATTACCCATCGATTTACGGTATCGTCTTCTGCCGCACGAAACTTGA
The DNA here is from genome assembly GCA_902774295.1 of uncultured Bacteroidia bacterium. Taxonomy (GTDB): domain Bacteria; phylum Bacteroidota; class Bacteroidia; order Bacteroidales; family F082; genus Limimorpha. The sequence continues at coordinate 50,027 of CACYHP010000007.1, forward strand.
GACACAGGAAGTTGCCGACAACCTCATCCACGACGGATACAACGCCGCATCGCTGCATGGCGACCTCTCGCAGGCACAGCGCGACCTCGTGATGAACCATTTCCGCCAAGGTTTTACACAGATCCTGGTGGCTACCGACGTGGCTGCAAGAGGTCTGGATGTGACTAACCTCTCACATATCATCAACTATAACCTCCCTGACGACATCGACACCTACGTGCACCGCAGCGGCAGAACAGGACGCGCCGACAAGACCGGCATCTGCATCAGCCTCGTGCATCAGAAGGAGAAACATAAAATCAAAGCCATAGAGAAACAGCTCGGACGCCCGATGGAACGCGAGCTCATCCCGACAGCACAGCAGGTGTGCGAGAAACAGCTGTTCCGCCATATCGACAACCTCGAGAAAGTCGACATCATGCGCGACGACATCGACGACTACCTGCCTGTGGTGTTCAAAAAACTCAGCTGGCTCACGCGCGAAGAACTGATAACACGAGTGGTTGCGCTGAACTTCAACCGCTTCCTCGATTATTACAAAGACGCTAAAGACCTTAATATTATTGAAGATAATAAGGATAAAAAGGATAAGAAGGATAAAAAACAGCACGACGACTCACACATGGTGCGCCTCTTCTTCGGCATGGGCAAGCGCGACCATATCAAGCCTAACTCATTGATAGGCAGAATCAACGATGTGACAGGCACTAAAGACATCGAGATCGGCCATATCGACCTGATGGAGAACTTCTCATTCGTTGCCGTCGATGGCGACAAAGCTCAATTTATCGTCGACTGCTTCGCCAACCCGAGCAAAAACACCGAAGGAATCCGCGTCGAAATCACTACCGGCGAGCCGAAATCAAAGGATAAAAACGTCATTTCGACCGGACATCGAACGAAGAGAGATGGTAGTGGAGAAATCTCCTCCAAAAAAGAACGCAAATCCCGCGACAGCTTCCACGAAGAACGCCGCCATCGCGACCGCGAAGAGGAAAAACACGAGCGAAGAAGCAGAGATAAGGATAAGAAAGATAAGAAGGATAAAAGAGATAAGAAGGATAAAAGAGATAAGAAAAAGCGCTCAAAAGAGAATGAACGCCCAGAAAGAAAATACGGTAAAAGAGTGAGATACTAAACTATTTCTTGAGATAGCTTTGTCTCTCCTCTTCCGAAAATTTCTCTATTGCATAACACAGCATAGTGCGAGGCATGGTCTTGTAACGTGTTGATAACCAGTCTTTGAGACGTCGCTCATCACGTTTTCCAGCCTCACGAAGCAGCCAGCCCACAGCCTTCTGAAGAAGGTCGTGAAGCGGTTGCGGTTTCGCCAAAAAGATCTCAGCAATATTATAAGTGTCGTCAAGCTGCCCATGACGCAGAAACTGCATGGTGCTCACCATCCCGATACGCTGCTCCCAGATGGTCTTTCCGTCGCGGGCGAGGTCGTATAAAAGCTCGCGGTCCTTGTCGAGGAGCCAGCTGCCAAGCAACTCGTAGCATGAAAGATCGACCAAGTCCCAGTTGTTAATATATTGAGTATTAGCAAGATAGAAGTCGACACATTGTTTTTGCATCTTAGCGTCTTTCTTCGCGTGTTTGAAAATCTGCACGAGGGTAAGCAGTGCCGCAAGGCGCATCTCGTGATATTCGGAGGTGACGCATTCCTTTAAGTCGTCAAATGTCGTCACGCTCCAGCATTCCTTCACCGCCTCTCTTATCGTCGGCACCTTGATTCCCAAGAACTTGTCGCCTTCGCCATAGCCGCCCTTGCCAGTCTTAAAGAAACGCGACAACCCCGGCACTAAGTCGGGGTTCTGATGAGATAATATTTTTGAATATAGTGTATTCATATTTCAAAAAGAGACGGACGACCGTCCGTCTCTACTATAAACTTTAAACTTTTAAACTACTCTAAACTCTACACTTTAAACTCTCAACTATTAAGCCATTTCTTGACGTTATTCTCAATTCTCGCCTTAATATCCTCAGTATCCGCAGCCTTCTGGAACTTCTTCCCTGTCACCTTCTCATACAATTCGATGTATCTGTCGGAAATGCCGGCAACGATAGCTGGCGTCATCTCAGGAACCTTCTGTCCTTCCTTGCCCTGGAAGCCGTTCGCCATCAGCCACTCGCGGACAAACTCCTTCGAGAGCTGCTTCACCGGCTCGCCTTTCTTGAAGCATTCCTCGTACTGGTCGGCAATGAAATAACGCGATGAGTCCGGGGTGTGAATCTCGTCCATGAGGTAAATCTGGTCGCCAATCTTGCCAAACTCGTACTTGGTGTCAACCAAAATCAGGCCGTGTTTTGCAGCGACTTCAGTACCTCTTTGGAACAGCTTACGTGTGATGACCTCTATCTTCTCATAGTCTTCCTTGCTGATAAGTCCTTGACGGATAATCTCTTCCTTCGAGATGTCCTCGTCGTGACCTTCCTCTGCCTTCGTCGTCGGGGTGATGATAGGCTCGGCGAATTTCTGGTGTTCCTTCATGCCGTCAGGGATGTTCACTCCGCAGATGGTGTGCTGACCGCTTTTGTAGGTGCGCCATGAGCTTCCTGTGAGATAGCCGCGGATAATCATCTCCACCGGAAATGGCTTGCAGAGCTTGCCCACTGTTACCATCGGGTCGGGTGTTGCGATCTTCCAGTTCGGCACGATGTCGGTGGTCATATCCAAAAACTCAGCTGCTATCTGATTGAGAATCTGACCTTTATACGGAATACCTTCCGGCAAAATGACGTCAAACGCCGAGATACGGTCGGTAGCGACCATCACCAGGTATTTGTCATCGATGAAATAAACGTCACGGACCTTGCCGTGATAGACCTTTGTCTGACCTTTGAAATTGAAATCGGTTCTTGTTAAAGCTTTCATTATATTTAATGTTTAATACTTTTCTTTTATTGGTCGCCTGCGGCTCAAAATCTTAAAAAAATCTATTTAAAAATCTTCAAAAATCTTCTTCCACATTTTTTCGTAGAATAGTTTTTTCGATTTTTTTATTAGATTTTATTCAGATTTCTGCCCTAAGGGCATCCCATCTGGAGACGGATTGTTATCCGTCTCTATAACGGAATCTTCATCATTATCGTGATAAAACTTCTTATAAGCATTAACGATATCTGTCACCAGTTTATGGCGAACCACGTCTTTTTCGTCCAGGAATATGAATTCTATGCCTTTCACGTCGCCAAGGATATCGACAGCCTGCGGCAGTCCCGACGGCTGGTTCTTTGGCAGGTCGATCTGCGTCACATCGCCAGTGATGACGAACTTAGCGTCGCGTCCCATGCGTGTGAGAAACATCTTGAGCTGGGCTCGCGTCGCGTTCTGTGCCTCATCCAGGATGACAAAAGCATGGTCAAGCGTACGGCCTCTCATGAATGCCAGCGGCGCAATCTCAATGGTGCCGTCCTCCATATATGCCTGTAACTTCGCCTGCGGCAGCATGTCGCGCAAAGCGTCATACAACGGCTGCAGATACGGGTCGAGCTTCTCCTTCAAGTCGCCAGGCAGGAATCCGAGGTTCTCTCCCGCCTCCACCGCCGGACGCGTCAAGATGATACGGCGCACCTCACGGTTTTTCAACGCACGCACCGCCAACGCCACCGCGGTATATGTCTTTCCGGTACCAGCCGGACCGATGGCAAAAACCATGTCTTTCTTGCCGACAGCATCCACCATCTTCTTCTGGTTGACCGTTATCGCCTTGATTTGCAGGCCATTACGACCATATACCAGCACGTCGCTGTCGTTCATGCTCTGCACGTAAGCCGTCTGCCCGTTAGAGACCATCATATCCTCAATCACCTGCGGATTGATGCTTCCAAAACGCTCCAGATGGTTCACCAGCATGTTGAGACGGTCGAGGAAATAATTCACCTCGTCATCCCCACCAATCACCTTCACGAAATCGCCGCGCGCAATGATCTTCAGCTTTGGAAACAAGTTCTTAATTATCGTAAGATGTTGATCCTTAGCACCATACAAATCACTCGGGTTGACATTTTCTATCTGGACAATCTGCTCAGCCATCTATTTTTTAACTAATTTTTTACCATTTTTTTGATATGCAAATATATAAAATAAAAATTGTTCATAACTTTTTTATTTCAATAAAAATTTTTCATTATAAAAATGTATTTTTGCATTTGGGAATTGAGCGTTAAAACGGAAACGGCAAAAACAATGGCAATCATAACACTTACAAGCGATTGGGGACTGTCCGACTATTACGTCGCGGCGGTGAAAGGCACCATTTTGTCGGCAATTCCAGATGCCACCATTGTCGATATCACCCACAATATCGAGCCGTGGGATATCGCCTCAGCGGCGTTTATCATCCGCAACTGCTACCAAAACTTCCCGGAAGGCACCATCCACATCATCGCGGTGGAGACGGAGGAATCGTCCGACAAGCCGCATATCGCGCTGAAAGCCAACGGACATTATTTCATCGGCACCGACAATGATATCTTCTCGCTCATAATCGGCGACTCGCCTTACGAAGCCGTCATCATCGACGTGATTCAGGACACCGACTATTTCACCTTCACAACCCGCGACCGCTTTGTTAAAGTCGCAGCAATGATTGCCAAAGGCGTGCCATTCAGCGAGATCGGCGGCCCTTATCCTGAGATCAGAAAATGCATCACCTTCCAGCCTACCATCGACGCCAACTCCATCCACGGAATTATCACCTTCGTCGATTCTTATGAAAACGTGGTGTCGAACATCACCAAAGAACTGTTCGAAAAAATTAGAAACGGCAGGGCTTTCGAGATTAGAGCCGGGAAATATATCATCGACAAGATCTGCCGCAGCTACACCGAAGTGATGATGCCAGACATCGTGGCACTCTTCGGCACACACGGTTTCCTCGAGATAGCAATAAATCACGGGAAAGCCGCATCATTGCTCGGACTCTCCCGTGATTCTTCAGTCGATATTATCTTCAAATAATATTATTTGTCACCGTACGACGAACCGTCGAAGCAGTGTGTGCATTGCTGACATTTCGGCAAACCGACAGCATTGCAGATATTCTCCAATGTGTTGAATTTCAATGTGTCGACACCGATATGCTTACGCAGAAGCTCAACGAGGTTAGCATATTGCTTTGTTGAAGCGTCGCTGTAAAGCTCCAGGTTCTTGGTACTGTCGCCTTCAAGCTCTTGGATGCAACGGCGTGTGATGAGCTCGAGCTCGTTCTTCGAAGCGCTGAAGTTCAAGAAGTTGCAACCGTAAAGCAATGGAGGGCAGCTGATTCTGATGTGCACCTCTTTCGCACCGTAGTCGTAAAGCATCTTCACGTTGTCGCGAAGCTGTGTGCCACGGACGATACTGTCGTCGCAGAAAATGACACGTTTGTCTTTCAGAAGAGCGTGGTTCGGGATGAGTTTCATCTTTGCCACATGTTCACGCTGTGACTGGTTGACAGGCATGAAGCTGCGCGACCATGTTGGGGTGTACTTCACAACGCTGCGCACGTATGGGATACCTGTTGCGTGTGAGTATCCGATAGCCATTCCGATACCTGAATCCGGGATAGGAGCCACATAATCAGCCTCCACATCGTCCATCTTACCCATAGCGTAACCGCCACGATAACGCATCTCCTCCACGTTGATGCCTTCGTAGTCAGTTGCAGGGAAGCCGTAATAAATCCACAGGAACGAGCAGATCTGCATCTTGTCGTTAGGTGTCTTCAGCTGGTTCACGCCGTTTGCAGTAACTCTCACAATCTCGCCTGGACCGACAAAACGTTCTGTCGAATAGTCGAGGTTGATGTAGCTGTGACTTTCTGATGCCAGCACGTAGCCATTCTCATTCTTACCAATGACGATAGGTGTTCTGCCATACAGGTCGCGAGCTGCGATGATGCCGTCGTTGGTGAGGATGAGCATCGAGACAGAACCTTTCACTTTGCTGTAAACATTCTGAATGCCGTCGACAAAGTCCTTGCCCTGAGTGATGAGCAATGCCACAAGCTCAGTAGGATTGGTGTCACCATGACTCAACTCAGCGAAGTGCTGTTTGTTGTCCAAACACTCCTTCTCAAGCTCTCTCAGGTTGGTGATTTTTGCCACCGTGACGATAGCGAACTTGCCGAGATGTGAGTTCACCACGATAGGCTGTGCGTCGGTGTCGCTGATGATGCCGATACCGCTGTTACCTGTGAACTTAGGAAGGTCTTCTTCAAATTTTGTTCTGAAATAAGAGCCTTTGAGACTGTGGATGTCACGGTGAAAGGTTTCGCCGTCGAATGTGCAGATACCGCCTGCCGAAGTACCTAGATGTGAATGATAATCAATGCCATAGAAAAGGTCTGTGATACATGGCCTTTTTGATACGATTCCGAAAAATCCGCTCATTTTGTCCTTAATTTTGAAAATTAAGGCGCAAAGATACTAAAAATATTTTTTCCGTTATATATTATTTTTTATCTTTTTTTTTCGCAAAAAATATCCCGCTCCCAACACCGTTAGAATTAAAAGGCCATCGCCAAGAGGTGTGTCGTATGCGTTAACATCATTAATTATATTACCTACAACAAATGGAGGAATCCATGGCATGTCACTCAATGCCGAACGGTATGGCTCATTCCAGTCAGATACAATATTATCTGTCTGTGCGCTCGCACCGACACTCAAAACTATTGCAAATATAACCGATAATATAATCTTTCTCATCTCTTTTATCTTTTATCTGATATCTATCTGACGACCATCTTCTGTGTCAAT
>CACYHP010000007.1:56792-59486 GCA_902774295.1 uncultured Bacteroidia bacterium
TGCGGCCCATAGCGTCATACACCTGGAGCTCGCCTTCGCCGCTAACCAGCACGTCGTTGCCGTTCTGATATGCGAAAACGCCTTCGCTGCTGCCGTAATCAGGCTTATACTGCAGGCGCACAATGAAACGGTTTTCCTTATCTTGTGGCGAGCCGATAAACGTATATTTCTCGTCTGCAAGCATGTCGATGTCACGCCCGGTGAAGCAGTCGATAACATGCAGATAGTCAAACACGCCTTCTGTCTTATAACTCAATGTATACTGACCCGCAGTCTTCGCCTTGAAACTGAGGTTAAACGACTTCGTCTCGTCACCCAGTGTCGCGATAGCGTAATCCTCACCATCATGATTGATATAAATCATCGGGATATCCTCATTGCGGTGGTTTATCTTCGGCAAACCGCTGCCTTCGTTGAACATGGCGTATGTCACGTCTTCGTAGCTGCTGTTCGCAACAGTAAATGCGATGAATTCGTTGTTATATCTCTCCTTCGACGCCTTCGCGTTTGTGTTCTTTATGACCAAAGTCTCGGCAACCTTTGCCTTCACAAGTATTCCCTCACCTGATTTGATAGCAGTACCATCGTTACAAGACTCCCATGCCCCACTTCTTGACAAACGATAAAAACCTTCGGTTAATAAATCGTCATTATTAATAGCGCAATTTTTTTCTCCCTTATAAATATTAAATGTAAATGGATTTCCTATCAAGTTCCAACCTCTAAGCTTACCATCTAAAACCGTTGAACTACACGACAAATCATATTTAACAGCTTCCGATTGGGTCATACCCTTATATTGTATGGTAATATTATTCGCATTACGATAAAGATATCCGCGGCCGTCCTCCATTTTTTTAAAATCACTTGTATGAGCGACATATGGCTCCCATTGTGATGTCGCCTCATTATATCTCAACAAGTCGAAATTATATGGAGCCACCACCGATGTCACGAGGTTTACACCTATATTTTCACCTGATAAATAGACATTGCTAACTGGCGATGAAATGGTCGCTTGTTTTATATCTTTCAAGACATACACTTTTACAGGTTCTCCTCTGTATATGAACTGACAGCCTTCTTGAATAAAGATAGCGCCGTCGTTCTCAGGACCAAAATCAACAGATACTTTTTGACTTAAATCAAGATCCATATCAACGATTAAAGGGGCATATATCTTGACTTTATCATTTGTAAAATCAATATATTCATCACCAGGCTCAAGCTTACTTAATATTTTAGATGCGGCCAATCCAGCATCTCCGTTCTTGTCAATCTTAATCCAATATAACTGATAATTATCACTGTTGAAGTTGCTTTTTTCTCCTTTTCCTTTTAATCCGGATGTAACTGCACCCGCATAGTCTCTTGATATACCTATTTTTGCAGAGGCGTCAAGTGGTCCGCTAATGGTTATTTTTCCATAATTCTTTGCCAGAAAGACATTGGCTTTTTTTGCATCGCCAATATTTTTTATAATTCTTGTCTTGCCTTCCACCGACAACCCACTATTCATGCAATAAACACCTCCCACCGTATAGCTTGAATTTTCTTCAACTATGCAATCAACAAGTTTTATACTGCCATTGTTTAGGAAAATACCTCCGCCACCCGATTCAGTGGTCTGGCTTCCCGTGTCTTCGCCCAAGGCCGAGTTATACTTGATGATACTGTTTTTAACCGTCGTACTACCGGCATCTACTTGAATACCACCGCCTTTCCATGCGCAACTGTTGTTATTTATCTTGCAATTATCAAGGATAATTCCGGTGCCGCCTTCAAGTAATATGCCGCCTCCATCAGAATGGTCTTGACTTAATGCGCCCTGGTTTTTCACCACATTGTTCTCTATAAAGCAATCTTTTATTAAAGCTCCGGCAGAATTTATACGGATTCCGCCAGCCTTACTGTTAACTCTGTTTTCACTTATAGTAGTATGCTTCACAACAAAGGAAGTGCCCTGTGCATTAATACCTCCACCACCTCCGTCGCCAACATTTCTGATAATGTTACACCCATTCATGATTAATGTACTTGCTGATGCACTATAAACACCGGCTCCGGTACCATATTGCGGACCACTCGCAGCCTGTCTTATACAGAAATTCTCCGTAATTGTAATATCTTCCAATGTCAGGTTGCCCTCATTGTTTATTCCGCCTCCATTTCCTTTATTGCAACCGCCTTTTATCGTGCCCCAACCCATGATTGTCATGCTGGCACCACGTTGAACCTTCATGACATAACCGTACGATTTTCCTTTTTCTGAAAAATCTTCTATGTCTGTATAAGGCTGATAATCATCAGGAAGCTCGAACAAATGACGGTCAATTGTGTGATTGTTCATGTCCATGAAAACAGTACCATTAACAAACAACGCCTCGTCTTTCGCACCTGCTGTATAATCTTTGTTTAATGTAATATGTCTTGTTTTGCTATCATTTGCCAACAGTGTTTTCAGATCTGCCCATGTGCTGATGCTTTGCACGTTTATCCCGGTAAATGTCTCCGATCCGTAATAATCATCTGATTTGGCCGATACTGTCACATTATTCGTCTTCCCTTCTTTGCTTATACTGGTCGTAAAATCTATGCCATATACAAGCTCTCTGCCGTAATATGTCACCGTCGGAATAACCGGGTCGGTATATATATCTGTTCCATTTATACCCGTTACAACGGCTGCTGGAA
>CACYHP010000008.1 GCA_902774295.1 uncultured Bacteroidia bacterium
ACCCGTTGGCGGAATTAATTTAAGTTGATAAATATGAGTAAAAAGTTGCACATATCGCTGATTTTTAGTAACTTAGTGGTGTTCAAAACATTAAGTCCAAACCATCGTATGTACAACCTTTATACAAAATTCGTCAAAATACTCGAGATATGCAAGCAATTCTCTGAAAATCTCGTCAATGAATCGGGTAATGTTCCACGTCGTGGTCCTGTTCCCAAGTTTTCGGATTTGGAAGTGGTGGCGCTATCCTTGACGGCAGAGACCGAGAGCATTGATAGTGAGAAGTGGTTGTTCGACTATAAATTGCAAGAGTACAAGGACAACATTCCTAATCTCATATCAAGGAGACAGTTCAATGACCGCAGGAAGAAAACGGCAGGCCTGTGTGAGGAACTGCGCAAGCGGATTGCCATGGAAATGGATGGCGGAGAGGAACAATTCTTTGTTGACTCCAAGCCGATAGAGGTCTGTAGGGTTGCAAGAGGAAAACGTTGCAAGATGGGACGTACCGGCAATTTCTCGCAAGCTCCCGACTTCGGCTTCTGTGCTTCGCAGAACACGTATTATTTTGGTTATAAGTTACACGCTCTCTGTGGGTTAAGTGGAGTTATCCATTCCTATGATCTGTCAAAGGCAAGTGTGGCGGACCTCCATTATATGAAGGATGTAAAACATACTTATCACGACTGTAGCATCTATGGTGACAAAGGGTATATTGGAGCTGACGTACAGCTTGACTTGTTCGAAACCGCACACATAAGACTGGAGTGTCCGTATCGGCTCAACCAAAAGGATTGGAAACCGACATTCATTCCGTTTGCAAAGGCAAGAAAGAGGATTGAGACAATATTCTCACAACTTACAGACCAGTTCTTGGTCATCAGGAACTATGCGAAAATAACGAATGGTTTGTTTGCCAGGATCATTGGCAAAATTAGTGCACTTACCATTCTGCAATACGTAAACTTCATTAACGACAAGCCCATTGGCAGAATTAAGTATGCACTAAATTAATTCCGCCAACAGGTTAAAATAACAAAAAATTATAATACAAATGAAAAGCATACGTAAAGCTTTACTGATTCTTTTCTCTTTATTAGTATTTGGACAAATATCTTTTGCCCAGACACAATACATTAATCAGTTGCGTCTTGTCGGCGATTATGATGAATTGATAGGTCCCGATATAGAACTTAATCAGGATGATGGCTGGTCGGTAGTTGACTATAACCTGAACCAAGGTGCAGGTGGACAGTATATCTACTTGCTTTATAAGACAGGAACAGTTGACGATCCTGACCATGCTCCGATCACTGATTTTTACATCAAATCGACCAAAGATAAGAGCGACCATCCTGATGCGGTTTCATACAATAACCGCACTTATCATCGCATAAGCAGTTACATCGGTTCGTCTTCATTTGATAGTAGTTATGGCGATTTGAACGATGGCGCTGGAGGCAGGTACATATACCTTTATTATACTACAGATGCTTGGGATTATCCTCGCGGCATCACCAGCATTGCATTTAACGACAATCCCAACGGTGCTGTATGCGGCAATGGAAGCACGACGCCTCAAGACCTCAACGAGGGCGCCGGTGGCGATTATATCTATATGCATTACGGCTATACTTTGACAACGACTGTGACCAATGTCTATAATACATGGGATTTTAATCCTTTAACTTCACACAGCGATCAACCTCTCTATTTCCGCTTGGCAGACGATGTGGCTAATGGCGACGTTGTTACTAGTTCAAATATAAACGTTGCAAATAATAATACAGCCATAGTCGACCTGAACGGCAAAGCGCTCGCACGTCTCATACAATTTGACGGTGGCTCTGACGGAGGTCACGTCTTTAAAGTAATCGACCATTCCACATTGATTATCATTGACAGCTCAACCGAAGATGTCGGTACCATTTCAGGTGGTGATGCCGACTGTGGTGGTGCCATTTATGTTGACGCCAGCAGTGAGCTAATCATTTATGCCGGCGCTATTGAAGAATGCCAAGCTAACGATGGCGGCGCTATCTATAACCTTGGCACTGTAACCATCAACGGCGGCGTGATACAAAACTGCACAGCCACCAGAGAATGGGGACGCGGTACCATCTATAATGGCGGTACTATGACAATAAATAACAGCGTCATTCAGAACAATAAGGCATACTCTGGTGGTGCAATATATAATGTTAATGGCTGGACAACGACAATTAATGGCGGCACGATTCAAAATAACAGTGCGACAGGAGACGGCCATAATATTGCTGGTATCGGTGGCGGTATTGTCAACGAAGGTACACTTAGAATCAACGGTGGCAGTATCATTGGCAACACAAGCGCTAGCGATGGCGGCGGAATTTGTATGGCAAATGAAGGCAGTCTCTTCATGAAAGGCAATATTGTTATTAAAAATAACACGAAAAACTCTAATAAAAGCAATGTTTATATCCCAGATGGGAAGGTTATCAACCTGGTTGGAAGCTTTACAGATGGCACATGCATCGGTGTTACAACACAAACAGCTGAAAATAGAATAACCAATAGTTATAACGCATACAACAGCGGTGTCGATCCTGCCAGATTATTCTTCTCTGACAATGGTTATTTTATCAAGTTGAATGCAAGCAATGAGGTGATACAAGATCCGAGCATCTCAGTTGTGGAGGCCAACTATATCGACGCTGAAAGCAATGAAGCTTATTATTCCGACTGCATTCCTTTGAGTGGTGTTAAAGACGAATATGGCGTTACACTCAACAGCGGATGGTATATGGTTGATGCTGACAAGACCTTCAACCAACGCATCGACTTGAATGGTAATGTTAACATTATCCTTGGGGATGGTCATAACCTGACTGTTAACCAAGGTATAGAAATAGGAAGCGATGATTATTCGTTAACCATTTACGGTCAAAGCGGACAGTCGGGATATCTTCTCTCGAATAATGAAGTCGGTGACAATAATTGCAAAGGTACAATCACCATCAATGGTGGCATGGTCAATATACATAGCTATATCTCCGCAAATTCAATCAACTTGAACTGGACCGATTACAGCACCACTACTACTGAATATATCACAGTAGGAGGTAATTATAATGGTACGGTGACGCTTCAGAAGGCGTTCTACGATGGTGCTAATGTTATTCCAGCAGGCGTGGTGGCAAACAACAACATTTTGACTGCTAAAACACTCGTCCCTTATGCTTTATATGACATAAATTTCGTTACAATCGAGCATGGTAGTTTTACCGCGTCACCAAATCAGGCTCACAGCGGAACGACCGTCACTCTGACAGGCACACCTGATGCGGGATATCCATTGTGCTCTGAAATCACTGTCAAGGGTGATGCAACAGGCGTACTGGTACCTGTAACACGCGTTGGCGAATCAAATAATTTCACTTTCGTTATGCCTGAAGAGGCTGTCAACGTCAAGGCGAGATTTGAGGACAAAGTTTTGGTTAACTATGTCAACTTATTCGGTGAGACACGAACCGTTTCGGCAACAATTATCAGCGGAGGCAGCAACTTGACTTTAGACAACGGCTGGTATGCGGTCAGTAACGACATCTCTAGTTCTGCTAGCGATTTAAAGAACATCACTATCAATGGTAATAATGTGAACCTTATCCTTTGTGACAACAGGACATTGGATCTTAATGATGGAACTGATTCATACGTCACATTTGCCAATGACAACGATCAACTGATAGTTTGGGGACAGGGCGCAAGTACAGGCTTGTTGAGAGTTGCAAATACTTCCGGTATTATCCCGATTGGTCATGCGACAGTGTCCTGCCGAATTGTCGTGAATGGCGGCAGAGTGGAAACTTATGAAAGCACTGGCAACATTGGCGGTATCAATGCGATAATTATCCTTCGTGGAGGTAAAATCACTGCCAGTGGCTATGCAGGCACGTTAAGATTTAAGAGATTCTACACAGACCCAGAGGGAAATAAATATTCTGGTGAAAAGACATCTGGATTTGATGTTTTGAATAACAAACAGCTTTCTCCTTGCGATAAGGTGTTTGTGAAAGAAGGCGACTGGAATGTGGCAAGCAACTGGCTTAATAATTCTATGCCTGGCAGCAGCAACGACTATGTCACATTGCGTAAAGGGGTTACTATCCCAAATGATTGCTTGGCACAAATGAAAGACATTATGACCGTTGTCGGAAGCAGCATCACCATCGAAGATGGCGGTCAGTTATATATTGCCGCCGACTATTCCTTGAATTTGCAAATAACCGTCGAAAAGAACATCAGCGCGGCGGATGGAGCGGCACAAAGCAACTGGTATCTGCTCTCATCGCCAGTGTACAATAACCATTTTACCAGCCCATATAATTATTACGCAGCATATACTAACACAGTCGAGAACCTCACTGAAAACGCATACGATATGTTCAGATATGACGAACCGGATCATAAATGGCAGAACAAGAAAGCGCATGGCGCTGCCGGATTCCAATTGATGGAAAGAGGTCGCGGATTCCTTTATCGTAACGCAGTAGACCAAACGATTTCGTATACTGGAACGATGTCTAACGGGACACTCAACAGTGATAACTGCCAACTGTATTATACTGAAATTACCGGTGATTACGCCGCTTTGAAAGGCTTCAACCTTATCGGAAACCCATATACGCATAACATTAAAAAAGGCACTGCTGCAGATGTATCTATAAATAACACTTATCTTGAGACAGGTTTCTATAAACTCTCGAACAACGGTCAATGGGCGGCATGCACCGACGAGGAAACAGTCATAGGTGTGGGTGAGGCTGTTCTTGTACAAGCCACATCTGACGCAAACAATCAATGCTTAACTTTCTTGGATGTATTGCCTTCTGCTAGCAAAAATAGAGACAACAACGACAACATTATGTTTACTGTCGCTAACAGTCAGTATTCAGACGTTACCTATGCTTTGTTTGAGGAAGGTCACGGTTTGACCAAGATTGACCACCGCAACGCAGAAGTGCCTATGCTTTACATCCCGAAAAACGGCGAAAACCTGGCGATTGCCACGATGAGCGACAACACTAAGGTGTTCCCGCTCAATTTCAAGGCGATGACAATGGGAAGCTACACTATCAGCTGCAAGGCTGAAGGCAATTTCAGCTATCTGCATCTATACGACAAACTCACAGGAGAGGATGTGGATCTGCTTTTGAATAATGAATATAGTTTCATTGGAGTACCAAGTGATAGAGATGACAGATTTGTAGTTTATCTCGAGTATTATGACAACTCGGAGTTATCTGGTAACTTCGCTTACCAAAACGGCACCGACGTAATCGTTAGCGGCGCAGGCAACCTGCAAGTGTTCGACGTGATGGGACGTATGGTCGCAGACCAGCGCATCAACGGCGTACAGACAATCACGATGCCGCAGGGCGTTTACATTTTCAGATTGGAGGGTCAAACCCAAAAAATTGTTGTCAGATAAAAAATAGGAGGAAATTACAATGAAAAAGATATTATTCGCAATAGCATTCGTGACAATGATGGCAGCTAACGCCAACGCACAGATCGACGGTTTCTTTAGCGAGACCAATACGTTTTGGGACGAATATAGAATTATTGGCGGATTGCCACAAATTCCTTATGATGCCACTATCGGTGTTCTCTCCGGCGATATCCCGGCTCCAGTCCCTGTGGGCTCAGGCTTGCTGGTTCTTACCGCTCTCGGCGCAGGCTACGCTGTAGCAAAGAAAAAAAAGAAATCTTTTTAAGAATTTTTTGTAAATTTGCACGTTATTAATTAGGTGCAAATTTACAAAAATGAGAATAGGAGTTTTTGCAGGTTCGTTCGACCCTATCACTCGCGGTCATGAGGACATTGTGCTGAAGGCAATGCCTCTTTTCGACCAGATTATCATCGCGATAGGCGTCAATATAGATAAAAAAAGCGCTTTTCCGCTTGAAGACAGAATCAAGTGGATTGAGAACACTTTTGCCGAATATCCAAAGGTGAAAGTCGTTAGTTATGAAGGACTTACAGTCGATTTGTGCAAGAAGATGAATGCCAACTTCATCATTCGCGGACTGCGCAATACCACCGATTTTGAGTACGAGAGCATCATCGCGGAGGCTAACAAAAAGCTGAATCCCGAGGTCGAGACGATATTCCTTCTTTCCGACCCGAACCTGCGCTGCATTTCGTCGACCGTGGTGCGCGACCTCATCAAAAACGGCGTCGATATGAAATCTTTCATCCCTGAAAAATCAGGATTCTATGAGAAATAAACGCCTCTTAGGTCTGATACTGGCGTTTCTTTGCCCGGTTTTTATGCTCGGTCAGAACGTGTCGATTGTCGGCAAAACCGACATTCCTAACGCTCTTGTGCGCCTTCTCGCATACGACGAGATGGTGACCTGCGAGCAGACTAAAATCGCTGAGACTCAATCAGATAAATATGGAAAGTTTACACTGAAAGCCGAAATAAAAGAGATCACCCCGGCTCAAATCGCCGTCAACCTCGAACGTGTCGATCTGATTCTTAGTCCGGATGGAAAATACGATTTGGAAATAACTATTCCGCAGCAAAACGAGAGCTCATATTTCGAGAAAGAACAGCCTGTTTTGAAGATAAATACCATCGATGACGGCGGCTTTTATTCGCAATACATCGCTACTCAGACGTTTATCGACGATTTTCTGTATGAAAATTTTGATAAGATATATCGAGGTAGAAAAACAAGTCTGCTCGATACCCTTGATAATCAGATTGTTAGAAATATCGGCAAAATCAAAAACGACTACATCAACGATTTCATAAAATACCGTAAGGCCTCGGTTATGATGACTGTCAACGCTAAAAAAACTCTGACGGATTATTATGATAATCAGAAAGTTCTCTACTCGCAGGCGGTCTACATGGAGGTGTTGGCAGAATTATTTAAGTCGTCTGTCAGAAATGATGACTTTTTGTCACGTAACCCGCAGCTGGCAGAAGTGGTTGAAATGATGAATCTGCGAAAATCATTTTATGTGAATCAGCAGAATAAAAACCAGATATTAAGTTCTCTGGAAAAGATCGAGAAATCTTCTAAATACCAGAAAAATAAGGTCGTGGCGAAGAATATTGCTAAGCAGATAGAAAACCTTTCCTATGACTCAAAAGCACCTGATTTTTCATTGAAAGACAAGACCGGAAAGCTGGTCAAACTCTCTGATTATCAAGATGATATGGTGCTTCTGCAGTTTGTCGACAGCTATTCGCCCTTGAATGAGCATGAGTTTGCAATCTTAAACGAACTCCAAAAACAATGGAACGACACCATTCAGGTGGTTACAATAGCGACGAAAAATTCATTTGACGATTATGTTCAACTATTTGATAATCAAGGATATAAATGGCAACTTTTAAACCTTGGCGACAATATTTTGTTGCTTGAGGATTATCATGTAATGCTTTATCCAGCCTATGTCATTTTGAAGCGTAAAAACCGCATCGGAATGGCTCCGGCGCCTTCACCAGACCATAATCTCGACAAACATGTGAGAAGAATTTATAAATATTTATAAATTTTTATTATTTTTGCATAGTTTTTGATAATTGTATATTGGACAAATATTATTCATGAATAAATAATTTAAAAATGGGATTTTTATCTAAACTTTTTGGAAATAAATCAACGCGTGATAACAAGGCGTTGCAGCCACTTTTGCAGAAAACACTCGAAGCTTACGAGAAAATAAAGAATTTGGACATCGACAGCCTCCGTCATAAGACGCAGGAATTCAAAGAATATATTCAGAACCATATTGCAGAGGAAGAGGCGAAGATTGTTGAACTGAAGGCTACAGTGGAGAACAATCCGGACATGGATCTGGAGGAGAAAAACAGCATTTATGAGCAGGTCGACAAGCTTGAGAAACAGGTCTTGGAGAAGATTGAAGAGGCTCTTAACGACATCTTGCCTGAGGCTTTCGCAGTGATGAAAGAGACTGCCAAGCGTTTCAAAGAGAATGAGGTGGTGGAAGCTACGGCAACTGATTTGGACCGTGATCTCGCTGCTAAATACGAGCATATCAACATCGAAGGCGACAAGGTTCTTTACAACAACAGCTGGATGGCAGGCGGCAACATGGTGACCTGGGATATGGTTCACTACGACGTCCAGATCATCGGCGGTATTGTGCTGCACCAGGGTAAAATCGCTGAGATGGCGACCGGTGAAGGTAAGACCCTCGTGGCTACCTTGCCAGTTTACCTCAACGCTCTCGCAGGTCGTGGCGTCCATGTCGTGACCGTCAACGATTACTTGGCAAAACGTGACTCCGAGTGGATGGGCACTCTGTATAACTTCCTCGGCTTGACATGCGACTGCATCGACAAGCACCAGCCTAACTCGGCAGAACGTCGTGCCGCCTACAACGCCGACATCACTTACGGCACCAACAACGAGTTCGGCTTCGACTACCTGCGTGACAACATGACAGGCAACCCTGAAGAACTCGTACAGCGCAAGCATCACTATGCCATCGTCGACGAGGTTGACTCCGTGTTGATCGACGATGCCCGTACTCCTTTGATTATCAGCGGTCCTACGCCACGTGGCGACGACCAGGAATTTGTGCAGCTCAAGCCAGACGTCGTGAACCTCTATGAAGCCCAGAAACGTCTCGTGACACAATGCCTCGCTGAAGCTAAGAAGATATTGACCAACCCTAACGCCACCGATGAAGAGAGATCTCACGGTGCCGACCAGCTCTTCCGCGCTTTCCACGGACTCCCGAAGAACACGGCTCTCATCAAATTCCTCTCAGAAGAGGGTATGAAGTCGTTGCTGCTCAAGACCGAAGGCTTCTACATGCAGGAACAGAGCAAAAACATGCATATCATCGACGATGAGCTTTATTTCGTCATCGACGAGAAGCTGAACACCGTCGTTTTGACAGATAAAGGTTCCGAACAACTTGCAAAAGCTTACAACGACCCGTCGTTCTTCATCATCCCTGATGTCGGTTCGGAGATCGCTGAACTTGAGAAGTCGGGTCTGAGCGAAGATGAGAAGGTGCTCAAGAAGACCGAGCTCCTGCGAGTGTTCTCGGAGAAGTCAGAGCGTCTGCATACCGTGCAGCAGCTGCTCAAGGCATATACTTTGTTTGAGAAAGACGTCGACTACGTCATCATCGACAATAAAGTCAAAATCGTTGACGAGCAGACAGGCCGTATCATGGAAGGCCGCCGCTGGTCAGACGGCTTGCACCAGGCAGTGGAGGCAAAGGAAAACGTCGACGTCGAAGCGGCGACACAGACCTACGCCACCATCACCTTGCAGAACTACTTCCGTATGTATCACAAACTCGCCGGTATGACAGGTACCGCTGAGACTGAGGCGGGTGAGTTCTGGGACATCTACAAACTCGATGTCGTCGTCATCCCTACCAACAAGCCGATAGCGCGTGACGATAAGGAAGACTTGATTTATAAGACAAAACGTGAGAAATATAACGCTGTCATCGAACAGATTGAAGAGCTCGTGAAGCAGGGCAGACCAGTGTTGGTGGGTACTACATCTGTTGAGATCTCAGAGTTGCTGAGCCGTATGCTGACACGTAAGAACATCAAACACAATG
Organism: uncultured Bacteroidia bacterium; assembly: GCA_902774295.1. GTDB lineage: Bacteria > Bacteroidota > Bacteroidia > Bacteroidales > F082 > Limimorpha. The sequence continues at coordinate 9,611 of CACYHP010000008.1, forward strand.
TGTTGAACGCTAAGCTGCACTTTAAAGAGGCTCAGATCGTTAAAGACGCTGGTGTCGCAGGCACTGTGACCATCGCCACCAACATGGCTGGTCGTGGTACCGATATCAAGCTCGGACCTGGTGTTAAAGATGCGGGCGGTCTCGCCATCATCGGCACTGAGCGTCATGAGTCGCGTCGTGTTGACCGTCAGCTCCGTGGACGTGCCGGCCGTCAGGGTGACCCGGGTAGCTCACAGTTCTTCGTCTCATTGGAAGACGACCTCATGCGTATGTTCGGCTCAGAGCGTATCGCACCTCTCATGGACCGTCTCGGAATGAAAGAAGGCGAGGTTATCCAGCATTCGATGATTACCAAGCAGATCGAGAAGGCACAGAAGAAGGTCGAAGAGAACCACTTCGGCGTGCGTAAGCATCTTCTTGAATATGACGACGTTATGAACTCACAACGTGAGGCTATCTACGAGAAACGCCGTCACGCCTTGTTCGGCGAACGTCTGCAAATAGACATCAACAACATGATGTACGACCTCGGCGAGTCTCTTATCGAGCAAAACAAAGCCAACGATGACTACGAAAACCTGAAGTTTGACGTCCTCTCCAATATGGGTATCGAACTCCCATTTGATGAAGATGAATTCAAACATGGCAAACTTGAAAAGCTCGCTGACGATTTGTTTGAAAAAGCCCTTGAGTCGTATAACAAGAAGACACAGGTGGTGGGCGAGAAGACCCTGCCTATCATCAAGGATATATACGAGAAACAGCCAGGCTACAAGAACATCCTCATCCCATTTACCGATGGTAAGAAGGGTATGAACGTGGTGGTGAACATTGAGAAGGCGGTGCAGAACGGCGCCCGCGAGATCTCGTTGTCACTCGAAAAGGGTATCACCCTCGGCATGATCGACGACGCCTGGAAAGAGCATCTCCGTGAACTCGATGACTTGAAGCAGTCGGTGCAGAACGCCCAGTACGAACAGAAAGACCCGTTGCTCATCTATAAGTTCGAGTCATTCAACCTGTTCAAAGAGATGATTTTGAAGATCAACCGTGAGGTTGTCTCATTCCTGATGAAGTCAGACCTTCCGGTGCAGCAGCAGGACAACATCCGCGAGCACAAGGCAAGAGCCATCGACAGAAGCAAACTGAAGGAACAGCGTACCGACCTGTTGTCGCAGGCACACAGCAACACCCAGGAAAACCAGGTGACGCAGCCTATCCATGTGGAGAAGAAGGTCGGACGTAACGACCCGTGTCCATGCGGCAGTGGCAAAAAATATAAGAATTGCCACGGAAAACTTGAATAATGGTTATTTATTGACTAACTGAACTACTTGAATAACTTTATGAAGCGCTTTATAGCTATTTTATCCGTCATATTGCTGGCGTTGACGGCGGCGGCACAGGATACAGTCGTCCCGAGCCGTCCTAAAGTCGGCGTTGTCTTGAGCGGCGGCGGTGCCAAAGGATTCGCTCACATCGGAGCGCTGCGTGTCATTGAAGAAGCCGGCATTCCTATCGATTACATCGCGGGAACGAGCATGGGCTCCATCATCGGCGGTCTCTACGCTGTGGGTTACGACCCTGACATGATGCAGAAGCTTTGCACCGAACAAGACTGGGACCTCATCATCAAAGACCAGATCCCACGTAAGTTTATGCCTCTCGAGAAGCGTATCAACGAGCGTCATTATCTGTTGACAATGCCGTATAAGAATGGTAAGCTGAAGCTGAAAAGATCGCTTATCGACGGTATGTACGTCAACATGTTGCTGACCCGACTGGTGATGCCCGCATATCAGGAACGTGACTTCAGCAAGCTGCCAGTGCCGTTTCTGTGCATCGCGACCGATATGATCAGTGCCGACCCTGTCGAGTTTACAAGCGGCTCACTCGCCCAGTCAATACGTTCTTCAATGTCAATACCGTTCCTCTTCGAACCTGTTGATTACGAGGGATATCTGCTGTGCGACGGCGGTCTCACCAATAACTTCCCGGTGCGTAACGTGCGCGACAAAGGTGCCGACATCATCATTGGCGTTGACCTTGAGATTGTGAAATCAGATCCTGAGGTGCTCGACAACTCATTGAAAGTGCTCGAACGCTTGATTTCTGTGGTGTCACAAGACGAGAGTAACAAAGCTCGTGAAGAATGTGATATCTTGATCAGACCTGACATTGGAAAGGCTAACATGATGTCTTTCAATGACTTCAGTCCTATTATCAGATGCGGTGAGGAAGGCGCCCGCGAGAAATACTCAGAGCTGAAACATCTCGCCGACTCACTTCAGGCAATTTATCATTTCGATGTTGAGCGTCATCATACCCAACCTGTTGATCGCGTGACAATTGCAAACGTGGAGATTGAAGGCATCGATGATGAGCATAATATCAAGCTGTTGAAGTCTGAGTTTGGGGATGAATTCCCGCGTGAGTTTATGATCGATGAGATAGAGACTGTTATCGTCAAGATTTATTCACAGGACTTTTTTACCAACGTTTGGTATGAGCTTGTCGACACTCCAGAGGGCAATGTCTTGAAAGTGCATTGCAAACAGAAAAATTCGCTCGCATTATCCGTAGGAATGCATTACGATAACGAATATGGCATAGGATTCCTGTTGAATGTAAACGCCCGCACAAAGCATTTCACTTACAATGTCGATTTTAATCTCTCGGATAATCCTTATGCTAAAGCTGCCATTACTCATCGTTACACGAAAATGCTGAGTGGTTCAGCTGAGCTGTCGACTATGAATCTGAAATTCAACTATTATTATGTAAATGGAGATGTTTATGCCAGATTGAAGTTCCAACAGAATGCTTTTGACCTGTATTTCCAGGTGGCTCCGTCTGTGACGCAGGCATTTAAGCTCGGCGCTAAGGCCCTTTATACTTTGGCAAGAGATACACAATATGATGCTGATTATGAAGATATGACATACGAACATGTTTTTAAACCTACGTTCTATGCTTATTATTTCTTTAATAACGAAGACCAGATCGATTTTCCTCGTAGAGGCTGGAATATCGATGTGTTAGGAAAATGTGTCATGTATGACGGAGTGTTTAGGGATTCTTATAGCCAGCCTTTTTACACCGTTCAGATGTCTGTCAGGAAGTCGTTCCCAATCGGCAAACGTCATGCTTTCAGAATCGGCGCGGTAGGTGCTATGCGTCTTGGCACTTCTATGCTCGATTCCGATGACATGTTTTTTATCGGCGGACAGTCGAGAATGCATTATATAGATAACATCCTGACATTCACCGGACTCCCTTTAACCTCGATTATGACAGAGTATGCCGCATACGCAAGGTCGGCATGGCAGTGGAATTTTTACAAGAATTTCTATGGAGTGCTTAAATGCGATGCCGGTTATTTCAGGGACTTCGTCACAATGAGTTTTGAAGACTTCATGTATGACATTGATAATGAAGGTTATAAAAACTGGTTCGTTCCTCATAATTATGTAATGGGTGCCGGCATGACTTTGGGTTATAAAACGGTGTTCGGACCTATCGAAATCGAATTGTCAAAAGCTAATTTCATTAAAACCTGGACCTTGTTTGTCAATGTGGGATACTGGTTCTAAATAAGTGATTATGAAAAGTATACGTTTGAATATCGGAAAAGTCGCCATGATGTTTATGCTCATCATGACGGTTTTTGTCTCTGAAATTCAGGCGCAGGTGGTGGATGACAGCAACACTCATCGACCGAAGGTAGGAGTGGTGCTTTGTGGCGGTGGCGCTAAAGGCTTCGCACAGATTAGGATTCTGAAAGCTCTCGACGAGGCAGGTGTCCCGATAGACTACATTGGAGGCACCAGCATCGGTTCTATCATCGGCGCGCTTTACGCTGTGGGTTATGACCCCGACATGATAGAGAAACTCGTGCGCGAACAGGACTGGAATCAGGTCCTTTACGATAAGTTCTCGGAAGAGCTGATGCCTATCGACAGACGAATGAACGAAAGACGTTACCTTGCAACCTTCCCGATAACCAACGGAAAGATGAAGGTGAAGTCAGCATTCGTGGAGGGCGTGTACGTCAACATGCTGCTGTCACGACTGATGCTTCCGGCTCACAATATCCAAGATTACAGTAAGCTGTCGGTACCTTTCTATTGCATCGCCACCGATGTGGAACATGCCTGCCAATATGAGATGACATCGGGCTCCCTGCCACGCTCGGTACGCGCCAGCATGTCGATACCGTTCCTCTTCCAACCTGTCACAATAGACGGCAGGCTGCTCATCGACGGAGGCATGGTCAACAACTTCCCGGTGCGAAATATGAAAGAACACGGTGCTGACATCATCATCGGCATCGACCTTGAAGATGAGTCGATACCGGCATCGCAAATCGATAACTCATTACAGCTTTTTACAAGCTTGATGAACCTGTCGTCGCTTGAAGAGAGTCTCTATGCCCGCAGCCATTGCAATATATACATAAAGCCAAATCTTCATGGTCGCGATATGCTGTCGTTCAACGATTTCGACTCAATCATTCAGTTTGGACAGGATGCTGCCGATAAGTTCTATCCGCAGTTCCAGCGTCTTGCCGATTCGCTACAGAACCTTGGGCATTTCGAGATAAACAGACCGCATGTTCAGCCTGTCGAGAAGATAAAAATCGTTGGTATTAATGTCGAAGGTATCCCTGAGAATCATAAACATAGTTTCGCAAGGCTCTATGCCACTGAATTCCCGGCTACAGTCACGCTTGACCAAATAGAGGAACTGATAGTAAAGTTGAAGATTTCCGGCTATTACGACAATCTTTGGTACTATATCTCCGATGCTCCTGATGGCTATATCCTCAATATCCATTGCGACGAGGTGGCAGACAAGTCAATGTCGGCAGCTATTCACTACGATAACAACTACGGCATAGGTGCGCTGGTCAATTTTACCTTTAACAACGTCATGAAAAGCATCGACCGTTCAACCATCAGCCTTGATGTCAATATTGCTGAAAATCCATATATCAAAGGTCATTTCAACACTCAGATGGGCAAATATTTCCGTATGGGTGCCGATTTGAGCTTCTATTCAGTAGATATTAGCCAATATGACGACAATCAGATGACCAATTCATATAGTATTCAGGATAATAACCTCGACCTCTATATGCAATTGATACCTACTGTCAAACAGCAGTTCCGTCTGGGCGCCGTTGCCGATTACGTGCATATGAAAGACTTCGTGGGCGACAACCAGCTCAATAGCGACTATCATTTTTATTCTTATCTGTATCTTAACTATTTTTATAAAAATGAGGACGCTCCAAGTTTCGCGCGCCGCGGATGGAAAATCGACATCACCGGCAAATGCGTCTTCTTCGAAGGCGTAAATAATGAAGGTGTCCTGACCTCCAATGGTTGGCAGAACTCCATCATCCTTCACGGAAATATCATAAAATCCTCGTCAATAGGAAAGAAATCGTCGCTGAAGCTCGGTGTGGAGGCTGGATATAAAGTCGGGACATCCGATATACCTGTTTTCTACAAATTTTTCGTCGGTGGACAGTCAAAGATGAAGTATTTCGATAACATCATAGCGTTTACAGGTCTTGATTTTATTGATAAAGTGGTTGATTATGTGGCGATGGGTAAGATGGCATGGCAATGGAATTTTTATAAAAAACTATATTTTACAGCAAGTGTAGATGCCGGATTCATCAACGACGCCTACGATTTATGGTTTGATAGCAACAGTTTTGTCGCTGGCGGCGGTATCACATTCGGTGTCGACACGATGGTGGGTCCTGTGGAGGTGAGTTTGATGGGTTCGAACATCAACTCAGCGCCGGTGGGATTTATCAACGTAGGTTTCTGGTATTAGAATGTATAATTTAATGATAAAAGATATGAAGTACAAAAGAGTATTACTTAAACTTAGTGGTGAAGCTTTGATGGGAAATCAGCAGTATGGTATTGATCCACAACGACTTGATGATTATGCAGAAGAGATTGCGGCAGCAGTGAAAGCCGGTGCACAGATCGCTATTGTGATAGGTGGAGGCAACATCTTCCGCGGACTGCAGGGCGCTTCAAAAGGTATGGACCGCATCCAAGGCGACTACATGGGAATGTTGGCAACAGTCATCAACAGCATGGCTATACAGTCGACATTGCAGGCAAAAGGCGTGAAAGCCGCTTTGTTGTCAGGACTTTACATCGACCGCATCGCTGACTCGATGAGCTCGGCAAAGGCTATCAAGCTGCTTGAAGAAGGCTACGTCGTGGTCATCGGAGGCGGCACAGGCAACCCGTTCTTCACAACAGATACAGGCTCAGCATTGCGCGCAGTCGAGGTCAAAGCCGACATCATCCTCAAAGGCACCCGAGTCGATGGCATCTACACCGCCGACCCGGAAAAAGATCCTACCGCAAAGAAATATGATTCAATAACTTACGACGAGGCATATCAGAAAAACCTCAAGGTGATGGACCTTACAGCATTCACTATGTGCAAGGAAAACAACATGCCAATGCTCGTGTTCGACATGAACACCAAAGGCAACCTCACTAAGGTATTGAACGGAGAAAAAATCGGCACGATTGTGACCAAATAAGAAAAATTTGTATTTTTGTACCGAAAAATTTAAGGTATATGACAGAAGAATCTCAATTTATTTTGGATGAAACTACTGAATCGATGGAAGGTGCCGTCAAACACCTCGAGTCGGAATTTCAGAAAATCAGAGCCGGCAAGGCAAGCCCGTTGATGCTTCAGGGCGTCAAGGTTGAATATTACGGAACACTGGTCCCGATTGAGCAGACAGCCAACATCGGTACTCCTGATCCGCGTCAGATTATCGTGATGCCTTTCGACAAGAGCGCCATCAGCGCCATCGACAAGGCCATCCAGGCAGCCAACCTCGGCTTCAACCCGAAGAATGAAGGCGATTTCCTGAGAATTTTGGTTCCGCCATTGACAGAGGAACGTCGTAAAGATCTGGCAAAACGCGCTAAGACAGCCGCTGAAGAAGCGAAAGTCGGTATCCGCAACATCCGCCGTAACTCTAACGACGATGCCAAGAAACTTGAAAAAGAAGGTGTCTCTGAAGACGAAGTGAAACAGCTCCAAGACGAAATCCAGAAGCTGACCGACAAATTCGTAAAGAAAGTCGATGACCTTTACGAACTCAAACAGAAAGACATCCTGACAGTTTAGTCAAGAATATTCTCTAATGCCAAATCAAACAGCTTGTCGAGGGTGATGCCCATGCAGGCTGCTTGTTTTGGCATTATTGATGCCTCAGACATGCCGGGCACTATGTTCACCTCGATGAAAACCAGCTGTTTAGGTGTCATGATATAGTCGAAACGAGCGAAGCCCTTGCACTCGAAAGCGTCGTAAAGCATCGCCGACGTAGCCTTGACCTCGATTTCTGAAACCTCGTCCAACTCAGCCGGAGTTATCTCATCCGATTTTCCTGCGGTATATTTAGCCTCATAGTCGAAGAAGTCGTTTTTGCTGACGATTTCAGTGATAGGGAACACCATCTTTTTCCCTTTGACTTCCATCACGGTGCAGGCCAGCTCGCGGCCTTTCACAAATTTCTCGCACATCACCTGTTCGCCGGCTTTGAAAGCGAACTCGACAGCCTTGTCGAAGTCTTCCTCGGCTTTCACCTTGCTCACTCCGACAGACGAGCCGTTGCGTGTAGGCTTTACAAACAAAGGCAGTCCCAAAGCTTTGACGATTTTCTTGGCATCGTAGACGTCACCTTTATTAATAATTACGGAAGGGGAGACGTTGGCACCTGCTGCCGCCGCCATCATTTTACAAAAGTCTTTGTGGAATGTCAGCGCTGAGGTGGTGAAACCTGACGAAGTATAAGGAATTCCAAGCATATCGAAGTAGCCGAGCAGCTGTCCGTCCTCGCCCGGAACACCATGGACCGCGTTGAAAACAGCATCGAAAACAACCTTCTTGCCGTTGACTTTAATCGAGAAATCGTTCTTGTCGACATCCGTCTCAGTGCCATTGTCTTCAAGATGATACCATCTATCTTTCAGAATCACAATGACATAAGCTTCATATTTTGAAGGGTCGAGATGTTTCTTCACAACTTTTGCACTGCTGATGGAGATTTCGTATTCTCCAGAGTATCCGCCACAGACTATTGCTATTTTTTTCATGTCAAATAAACTTAAATTCAATTATTTTCGTTATCTTTGCGAGTTCAAAATTACAAAAAACGATGTTATTATGAACGAAAAAAGTAAAAAAAAGAAGGCTTTTCGTTTTTTGAGAGATAAATGGTTTTATATCAGCTTGATAATCATGGTTTTAGTGGTTGTCGGAGCTTTTGAATATACCTTCAAGAAACTCGATAAGTTCACTCGTCACGGCGAGGAATTTCCGGTGCCGAATATGATCGGGATGAATTATGAAGAGGCTATGGAGGTTTATAAAGATGATTTCACTTTCATTCTTCTCGATAGCATCTACGTTAAAGATTTTCCGGAAGGCGCTGTGTATCAACAGGATCCGGCCGCTGGACAGAACGTGAAGAAAGGTAGAAACATATACATCACCCGCACCAACGTCGCACCTGAGATAGTGAAGATGCCTAATCTCCGTAATCTCTCGCTGCGTCAGGCCATGGTGAGCCTCGGCTTGGCCGGCTTGAAGGTCGATAAGCTCGAATTCGTCGATTATTTCGCAAGAAATGCGGTCATCGAGCAGAAAATTAAAGACAATGTGGTCGAACCTAATGACGAGGTCGTGAAAGGCTCGGCGGTGACACTGGTGGTGGGTCTCGGAAAAGGCTCCAGAATGACCAATCTGCCTGATCTGATTGGCGTTAATATCGAAGATGTCAAGAATAGAATAAACATGGCTTCTCTGAATATTGGAAAGGAGATATATCTTGATGATGATGAGGCTCAAGACCTTTACGTGCTGCGCATGGAGCCTGAATATTCGCTTGAAACCATGGTGCCTCTCGGCTCCACAGTGGACGTTTGGTACAGGTCGATTAAAAACTTCGACTTTGACTGGTATAAATACGAAAAATTCCGTCGTGACTCTATTGTAGAGGTCTGGAGAGTGAAAAAATACAGCGCCGACACAATAAAATACGTTATCGACAGCTTTAATTATATATTGAAGAATAGAACGTTTTCTTATGATCCCGAGCAGCGCGCTCTGGATATGCAGATGGTGTATCCGAGACCTGAGGCAGAGTTGCCAATTATTATCTTTGAGGATGTTGAAGACGTTGATTATGAAATAGATACAATATATTTCTATGATGAGTAAAAGAATTGTTTTAACGATATTGCTCGCCGTTTCCTTCCTGATGAGCGGCAAAGCCCAGGAATATCTCACTGGCTTCAACGGCGGTATTCCCGAACAGGAGTCGCTGAAATCGAGAGATGAAGTCAGCGCGACATTGCCGTTCTTCGATGATTTTAGAAACGAAGGTATATATCCTGATGCATCAAGATGGCAGACAGGCAACGTGTTTGTGAACTCAGGCTTCCCTATGATGCCGGTGAACTATCGTGCCGCTACCTTGGACATCATCGACAAATATGGAAAAGTATACAGCAGAGGTTCCACCGCCCCGTTCATTGGCGACTCGCTGCTTTCTGTGAAGATTCGTCTCGATAGCGTTGGCAATCATGCACTTACACCTGCCGACTCGCTTTATTTCAGCTTCTATTATCAGCCGGGCGGTTTTGGCGATTGTCCGGATCGCGACGACTCACTCGTGCTGCAGTTCGGCTATGGTTATGATGAGGTGGTGTTCGACACAGTGCTTCAAAACTACGTCACATTGAGAAAAACCGCATGGAAACAGATGTGGGCTACAGAAGGCGAGGAGATGGAGACGTTTTTGGCTGAGTGTGGTGAAAACCAATATTTCAAAAAGGTGATGATTCCAATCACTGACACTTGCTTCTTCCAAGAGGATTTTCGCATTCTTTTCTTTAACTATGGCACGCTGCCAACCCAGATGTATCCTAACGATAGAAGCAATTTGGACCAGTGGAATATTGATTTCGTGTATCTCGATATGAATCGCAGCCTGGATAACGACAATTATCCGATAGTGAACTTTACGCATAATTCGCCGTCTTTCCTAAAGCGTTATAGGACAATGCCTTATAAGCATTATAAAGAGAATCCGATAAGCGAGATTAACAATATCTTTGATATGTATCTCACCAATATGGACGTCAACGCTCACGAAGTGCGCTATTCTTGCGAAGTCGAGGATAATAATTCAAGCTGGAGCTACTCGTATTCATCTGATCCATTCATTATCAATCAATATTCGAATGATGGGGTGATGCGCGATTCGATTGTGATGGGCAATTTTATCTATCCTTACAATTTACCAGGCGATACAACCTCATTTACCATTCGTCATACCATAGAAGTGGTCGACGAGCATAGCGGCGAGGTGGAAGGCGACGTTTTGGAGCATCAGCAGGTGTTCGGAAACTATTTCTCATACGATGACGGTACTCCGGAAAAAGGCTACGGACTCGTTCCGGCTGACACTTATTTTGCAGTGCAGTTTAAGGTCACCACGCTTGACACTGTGAGAGGCGTTCAGATGCTTTTCAACCGCACCTTGAATGACGCTAACTTCAATTTCTTCGATATAGTTGTTTGGAGAGATAACAATGGAAAACCAGGTCAGGAGTTATATACTCTGGCGAACAGACGGCCTATATGGAATGATAGCGTTTTGTACGCCTTCTCGGAATATACTTTCAACGAGGTCGTGAAGGTTAATTCCACATTCTATGTGGGAATCCGCCAACGTTATTCAAAATCAATAAATATCGGATTCGACTCGTCAATTGACAACCATCAGTACAATTTTTATGATACTGGCTATGGCTGGGAAAACAGCTCATTCGCTGGCTCGATTATGATTCGTCCGTTGATGGGCAGAAATACTGATTTGAATGTGAATGCTGGCGAATCAGACAATGGTAGAATTGTCCTTTATCCAAATCCTGCCAATGATGTGGTCAGAATCTCTGGCTATGATCAGATGGTTTATCGGGAAATAGTCATTTACGACCTGACAGGAAGAGTCGTGAAACAGGCATATAATTGCAATGAATTGTATGTCAATGACTTGCAAGATGGTGTCTATATGTTGCGCGCGGTGAAGCCAAATGGCGCTTATGATACTACAAAGTTAATGATTTCCAAATAGTTACAGCCATGTCAGAGGATTTTGTTGGCGTCATCGGGGATAATACGGAAGAGAGTACTGAGCTTTTCGAACATTTTCGTATCGTGGCTGACAAAGGCCAGGCTCTTACCCGTGTCGACAAGTTTCTGCAAAACAGATTGGAGAATGTCTCCCGAAACCGTGTGCAGAACGCGGCGAAGGCTGGAAGCATACTGGTCAACGACAAACCGGTGAAATCCAATTATAAGGTAAAGCCTCTCGATGTTGTGACGGTAGTGCTTGCGTACCCGCCTCGTGAAGTCGTTATCACCCCCGAAAACATCCCGCTTCAAGTTGTCTATGAAGATGATGATGTCATCGTCGTGAACAAGCAGGCCGGATTGGTGGTGCACCCTGGTCACGGCAACTTTGACGGCACCCTGCTCAATGCCTTGGCATATCATTTCAAGGAAAACGGCTCGAAAGTCGACAACGGCTTCGGATACCTCGTGCATCGCATCGACAAAGACACCACCGGCTTGATGATTGTGGCAAAGAATGAGACGGCGCAGACAGTGCTTGCGGCACAGTTCTATGAGCACTCCATCACTCGCCGTTATCAGGCTCTCGTGTGGGGCGATTTCGCTGAAGACGAAGGCACTATCGAAGGCAACATAGGACGCTCTATGCGCGACCGCGTGGCAATGGCAGTGTATCCCGACGGCAGCCAGGGTAAAGATGCAGTGACACATTATAAGGTCTTGGAACGTTTCAACTATGTGACGTTGGTGGAATGCCGCCTCGAGACAGGTCGCACGCATCAGATCCGTGTGCACATGCAGTATGCCGGACATCCGCTGTTTAACGATGCTTTGTATGGCGGCGACAGGATCCTGAAAGGTACCACATTCTCGAAATACCGTCAGTTTATCGACAACTGTTTCAGCGAGATTCCGCGTCATTGCTTGCACGCTAAAGTGCTTGGCTTCGTGCATCCGACAACAGGAAAAGAGCTGTATTTCGACTCGGAGTTGCCGCAGGATATGCAGGCAGTGCTCGCGAAATGGAGAAATTATTTAAAGACAAGAACAGAAGAAAATTAAAATATCATGATAGTAATTACAGGCGCAGCAGGATTTATCGCCAGCGTGGTGGCTGGATGTCTCAACGAACAGGGTAGAAACGACCTCGTCCTCGTCGACGACTTTTCAAAGAAACAGAAGGAAAGAAACTATATCAACAAAAAATATGAGCTTCTTTTGGATAGAAAAGAGTTCCATAACTGGTTGAAAGTCAATCACGACAAGGTCGATTTCGTGGTTCACCTCGGCGCTCGCACCGACACCACCGAGTTCGATTGGAACGTGTTCATCGAGCTTAACGTGAACTACACCGAGCAGCTGTGGACTTTGTGCACGGAATATCAGATCCCGCTCGTATATGCCTCATCAGCAGCGACTTACGGCGGTGGAGAGCTGGGTTACATCGACAGCCACGACATCGTCGAAAAGCTGCAGCCACTCAATCCTTACGGCCGCTCGAAGAATGAAATCGACAAATGGATTCTCAAGCAGACAAAATGTCCTCCTTTCTGGGCAGGATTGAAGTTCTTCAATGTCTATGGTCCAAACGAGTACCACAAAGGCCGCATGGCTTCTGTGATCCTGCATTCGTTCCATCAGATTCAGGATTGCGGCGAGGTGAAGCTGTTCCGCTCACATCGTCCTGACTTCAAAGACGGTCAGCAGCTGAGAGATTTCATCTACGTGAAAGATATCGCTTCTGTCATTTTGTTCTTGATAGAGAAACGTCCTGAGAGCGGTCTTTACAATCTCGGTACCGGTCACGCCCGCTCGTTCTACGACCTTGCCTCGAACACCTTCAAGGCAATGGGAAAAGAAGTGAATATCAAGTTTATCGACACACCGCTCGACATACGCGACAAATACCAGTATTTCACCGAGGCGAACATGGAAAAATTGCGCAAAGCAGGATACGACAAGCCGTTTACCAGTCTCGAAGACGGTGTATTTGATTATGTCCAGAATTATTTAATGAAAGATAAGACATTCTAACAATCCCGTCATTTCGACTGGAGTGTGATGAAATGGAACGTAATGGAGAAATCTCCGACAAATGAGTCTGTATCAATTGTCGGAGATTTCTCGACTTCACTTCGTTTCGCTCGAAATGACGTGAATATTATAATGCTTTCTGTTTCTCTGCTAACTTCTTGTCAAGGTCAAGCAAGAACCTCTTTGCGTCGTCGAGGGTTCTAATCATCATGGCGTTTTCTTCGAGCTTGTCGAATTTGGTCTTCATGGCGTCTTTGGCACCTTGGATGGTGTAGCCTTTAACCTTCACCAGTTGATAGATAATCTGAAGATACCGCATGTCGCGTTCGGTAAACATACGGTTTCCCTTGGTGCTCTTGCGCGGACGCAGTACATCAAACTCGCTTTCCCAATAGCGTATGGTGGAGGTAGGGACATTGAATATCGTCGCCACTTCACCTATTTTATAATATAGCTTCTTGACTTCCATGATGCTAATCCATTGTCATTGACTGTCTTTCCGACAATTCGAGAATCTTGTCATATTCTTCAGGTGTGAGGTCGTTGTAGAAGAAATTGACAGGATTTATCGCTTTGTTATTCTTAATCACTTCGTAATGCAGATGCGGAGCCGTCGACTTACCGGAGTTGCCCATATCTGCAATATATTCGCCACGTTTCACCTTTTGTCCGACCTTAACGTACACCTTGCTGACGTGGGCGTAACGTGTTTTATAACCGTATCCGTGGTTTATGATGATGTTGTTTCCGTATCCGGTGTTGCCCAACGAGACTTTTTCAACCACGCCGTCGCCGGTGGAGTAGATGTGTGTCCCGATAGGTCCTGAGAAATCGATGCCGCTATGCAGCTTCTGTACTTTATAGAACGGGTCGGTTCTGTATCCGTAATGCGAGGAAATCCTATATATATCGACGTCTTTCACCGGCATGATTGCAGGGATGCAGCTCAACATCTTGGCTTTGTTTTTAGCCATGTCGTAAACGTCGTCAAACGATTTTGACTGCACATTGAGCTGACTTTCGATGACATCGATTTTCTTTGAAGTCTCCTTTATTAAAGAGGAATTCTCATAGCCATTTAACGCTTCATAACGGTTCGTTCCGCCATATCCGGCCTTTCTGACAGATGTCGGAATAGGTTCAGCTTCGAAAATCGTTCTGTAAATATTGTCATCACGGTCTTGCATCTCGGCAAGAAGCTCGTCGATGGTCTCAATCTTGTCGTTCATGATGTCATATTGCAACTTCATAAACTCAATTTCTCTTGCTTGAAGACGCTCTTTTGGCGTTCCAACGGCATTGTTGATAATTGCCATGACAACATATCCGAGAAATGCCGCAGTTATTATATAGAATATAACACCACTTGCTCTTTTGGATTTTGAAGGCTTATATTCTTCATAATCAAGAGTTTGTGGATTATATATAAATTTTTTTCTCGCCATTATTTTCTATTTTATATACTTAAAACGAAAAAAATACGTTTCAAACATGCAAAATAAATAATTTTTTCTTAAATTTGCAAACTTTTTTAAAGAAAAAATGAATTTAATGATGAAAGCAAGCGAAATTCGTAAGAGCTTTTTGGATTTTTTTCAGTCGAAACAGCACCTTGTAGTGCCTTCCGCACCTATAGTCGTAAAGAACGACCCGACATTGATGTTTACCAATGCCGGTATGAACCAGTTTAAGGATGTTTTCTTGGGCAACAACCCTCGTAAAGCACCGCGCGTATGCGACATTCAGAAATGTCTGCGCGTCTCCGGAAAACATAACGACCTCGAGGAAGTCGGTCGCGATACATACCATCACACTATGTTTGAGATGATGGGCAACTGGTCGTTTGGCGATTATTTCAAGAAAGAAGCAATCGCATGGGGCTGGGAGTTCCTCATTGAAGTGATGAAGATAGACAAAGACAAACTCTATGTCACAGTGTTTGGCGGCGATGAGAAAGACGGAATGGCTCCTGATAACGAGGCTTACGAGTTTTGGAAAGAACACGTCGACGAGTCGAGAATCATCTACGGCTCAAAGAAAGATAACTTCTGGGAGATGGGCGAGACCGGACCATGCGGACCGTGCTCGGAGATTCATATCGACATCCGTGACGAAGAGGCTCGCAAGAAAATCAACGGCCGTGACCTCGTCAACAAAGACGACCCGGAAGTGATTGAGATCTGGAACCTCGTGTTTATGCAATATAACCGCCTTGCCAACGGCACTCTCGTAGACCTTCCGGCAAGACACGTCGACACTGGTATGGGCTTCGAACGTCTCGTCCGCGTGATGCAAGGCAAGAAGTCAAACTACGACACCGACGTCTTCACCCCAATCATCGATGAGATTTCTAAGCTTTCAGGCATTAAATATGGCGAAAACGAGAAATCAGATATCGCTATGCGCGTCGTCGCTGACCACCTCCGTGCTGTCAGTTTCGCCATCACCGACGGACAGCTGCCGTCGAACAATGGCGCGGGCTACGTGATTAGACGTATCCTCCGCCGCGCTGTGCGCTATGGCTATACATTCCTGAAATTCACCGAACCGTTTGTGTATAAACTGTTGCCAGTACTCGTCCGCGAGATGGGTGAGCAGTATCCTGAAATCAAAGCTCAGGAGACCCTCGTTTCAAAGGTCATCTACGAAGAAGAGGCTTCGTTCCTGCGCACTTTGGCATTGGGTATCAAACGTTTCGAGAATTATGTCGAGCAAAATAAGGGTGCTAAACTCATCGACGGCGCTTTCGCTTTCGAACTGTTCGACACCTACGGCTTCCCAGTCGACTTGACCAACCTCATGGCTGAGGAGAAAGGCCTCGAAGTCGATATGGAAGGCTTCAACAATAACCTTAAAGAACAGAAAGACCGTTCACGCAAGGCAGCCGAGAAGATGTCGGGCGACTGGGTCGAGCTGATTCATGAAGACAAACCTACCACCTTCGTCGGTTACACCGAGATGGAGTGCCAGGCTAAGATATTGAAATTCAGAGAGGTGGTTGCGAAAGGCAAGAAACATTTCGAAATCGTTCTCGATAAGACTCCATTCTACGCTGAGATGGGCGGTCAGGTTGGCGATAAAGGCGTGTTAGTGTCTGAAAATGAGACATTGCACGTGGTCAACACTGTAAAAGAGAACGACCTTAGCATCCATATCACAGACAACCTTCCACAGCAGCCAGAGGCAGTGTTTACTGCCAAAGTCGATGTGGAGCGTCGTCTTAAGATCGAGGCTAACCATACTGCAACTCACTTGATGCATGCGGCTCTTCGTCAGGTGCTCGGAACACATGTCGAGCAGAAGGGTTCCATGGTCGACGATGAGCGTCTGCGTTTCGACTTCAGTCACTTTGCCAAGATGACAGATGAAGAGATCCGTCAGGTTGAAACCATTGTCAATCAGAAGATTAGAGAAGATCTGCATAACGAGACGGCAGTCGATGTCCCTATCGACGAGGCTCGTAACATGGGCGCGATGGCATTGTTTGGCGAGAAGTACGGCGACAAGGTACGCGTCGTGACATTCGGAAAAGACTACTCATGCGAGTTATGCGGCGGCACTCACATCGCTTCTACAGGCCGCATCGGAGCATTCAAGATTTTGACGGAAAGCGCTATCGCAGCCGGTATCCGCCGTATCGAGGCAATCACCGGTGAGGCTGTCATCGAGTATCTTGATAATCAGATTGATACTTTAAATAAGATAAAAGGTCTCGTGAAGTCATCTGGCGACGTGGTGAAGGCTGTTGAGAACCTCTCGGCACAGAACACCATGCTTCAGAAGAAGATCGAGGCTATGATGATGGCACAGGCTGTCAGCGATGCAAAGAATGCTTACAACAACGCTACCGAATGGAACGGACATAAGCTTGTCATTGCCCGCATCGATGCCGATATGAACCAGATGCGTAACGTTGCTTCAGCATTGAAAGACATTGACGCTGAGGTGGTTGTCATTATGGGCGGTGTGTTTGAAGACAAGCCGGCTCTCTGCGTGATGTTACCTCAGAGCGTAGTAGATGCAAACAAAATGGATGCCGGAGCCATGGTGCGTGAAGCTGCCAAAGAAATCCAAGGCGGCGGTGGCGGTCAGAAGACACTCGCTACAGCAGGCGGAAAGAACGCAGCAGGCATCGACAAGGCTATAGAAATACTAAAGAATAACCTAAAATAATCCTATGTTTAAACGCTCTCTCTCTTTGTTAACAGTTTTCTGCGTGATGTTTTTGCTGCTTTGGGGATGCAGCAAAAGCAACCACGGTACATTAGCTTTTGTCGGTGACGAAAGCGATATGAAGACCTGCTACCAGATCTATCCTGAAGATCATTTCCCGAGTCAAATCAGTCAAGAATTGATGGAAGGACGTTTCCCTTCAGATATTGTTGGCTCTTACGAAATGCCAGGCACGCTTGCAGACGCTTATTATGAATATTATAATCCTGCATCTCATCAGTATATTCCGTACCCTGAGCAGATGTATCAGCAAATGATGCATAAATCGATGTATATTATCATTGAGGAACAGGTCAATGGAATGGCAAAATTAAGTTTCTCTACTAAGAAAAGTGGTGACTATAAGAATTGGCATTCAGTAGATACATATATTTATGGCGATTCGCATAATAATAACGATTTTGTGGTCTGTTATGAATTTACTGAAGAAGGTGGAGATTTCACGTATATAAGAGGAAATATCATAAAAGGTACTATCACTCCGGAAGGAATCAAAAACATTCATGTTTGGTCTATAATAAAAGACAGAACGCCTAAGGAGGATAAACCAATGATATATAATTATTACGGTTACGATCATTATAGCGCTGAAATCGCAGAGAGAAAATAAATTGTTTGATATGAAGAAACTTGTAGCAATATTGTTTTTCATCGTTCTGAGTGTGAATCTCTCCGCTCAGGTCGATTATAGTTTCGGTAATGTCAAGCATAAACGCGATAGGGGAGTTGTCCCTACAATCGGTATCAAGGGCGGACTGACACATTATTACATGGATTTTGCTTATGAGAATTACAATAAGCTCGCTAACGATCTTATTTTGAAACCTGGCTATGGCTTGTATATTGAATATCCTGTCAAAAAGGTGAGAGGCCTGGCAATCAGCGGTGAGCTTATGATGATTGAACGCGGTTTCCAGAAGTCTTTCAAATTCAGAGGCGATATGCCGGAAGTTGACCAGATTAAAGCCAATTATCTGGATGTCAGAATCCCGATTATCTATTATATCCGTCCTAATAACTTGCTGGCTCCGTATCTGTTTGTGGCTCCTGACTTCGGCTTTTGCTACGGAGGCGAGATTTCAAAGAAATTCTCAGAAAATCCTGAATACAACAGCTCTGTTGACATCTCGAAGACAGATGCGATGAGCTCGTTTGATATAAGCCTCGCAATGGGTGCCGGCTTACGTTATAACATTCATTTCCAAGTGTTTACGCTGGTTTTGAAACTCGATGGAAGCTTTAACCTCGGATTCTTGAACACCAACGGCTCCAACCAACCGACATACGTCGACAATATCGCATATCATGTGAAAAATGACAGCCGCAGAAACAGAGGCTTTGAAGTGATGTTCAGCATCGGCATCCCGTTGAAATTCAACTTGTTGCACGATTCCTGCTGGGGCTGGAAATAACCTTCCCTACTTGTTGAGTACGAATCTCTTCGTTACCACGAAATCGTTACCGGTTATTTTTACTATATACAGACCGTTTGACATATCCTTCATGGAATAATGCGTCACATTGGTGTCGGTGTTTGCTTTAATCTGATCGATAAGCATGCCGTTGTAACTATAAATGCTGATGACTATATCTTTTGAAACGAGTCTGTCGTTATATCCGATATAAACCTCACCGTTTGATGGGTTCGGGAACACACTTATCATCTTGTCGTAGTTGATTTCATCCACAGATTGGCCCTGATTGTAATCCTCGGTGTAGATGAATATTTCCGATTTTGTCGAGCCGCATTCTGTTGTTATGGTGCATCTCAAAAGCGCATTGCCATATTCGTCAACAGAGACGTATGCCTTGTTTTTGTCGATGTCATCAGGAAATACTTGCCATGTGGATGTGCTTTCTGTACCCGCGATATGGTTCGGCGTGTCGTAATAACTGAAAAGTTCCCATGTATACTCGGCATTCTCTATATCATAGCCATGCAAACTCGATACCTGAATGTTGTATTCATAGATGTAAGGCATGTAGTCGATGCCTGGTATCACGTATGCTTGCCCGATTAAAGAGCTGTTGACACTTGGTTTTTCGTGTATTGGAATGTTGATGCTCTTTTCTATCCAATTGTTTACCTTGTCATCAATACCATTGTCAGCAATGATGCATCTGTATGTATGGTTGGAGCTGTTCGGGTAGACTTTTGTTGTCTGTGAATATGGATCTGAATACACTCCTCCAGAAGAAGGGAGCCAATAATACGAATAATTGCCTGTTCCGCCTGACGGATTAACGGTTAACGTCACTTCATGGTCTTCGCAAATAACGTTGACTGATGATGTGATATAGCTCTCGTCTAAAGATCTGTGTACAACAACTGACACATTATCCTGATTTACGCATCCGCTTGATGATGTGACTGTTCCTGTGAATACCAGGTGGTCGTTCTCCTCAAGTTGAACGGTCTTTGCCGTCCTGTGATTAGGCTCGATGAAGTTGCTGATAAGATTGGCTGGTTCCCATGAATATGTGGCACCAGGGATGTTCTCCATATTTAAAATCACCGAATTTCCGGCAAGGATATGGTAGGTTTTATATATGTCGCCGCTTTCCTGGATATATGCCATGGCCTCCGGTATCGGATTCACCACGACTATTGGTGATGTGGCTGTGTAAGTGTGACTGTCGGTGTCGGTAATCACGCAGGTAAAGGTTGTTGATGCTGTCAGCTCCTTGGTTGAGACGGTCTGTGCGGTGTTGGAACCTTCAATCAAGTTTGCAGGCTGCCAGTTGAACGAATACTGTTCGGTTCCTCCTGCAGGATTCACTTTTAAAGATGTGGTTTCACCGGAACACAGCTCTGCCTGACCTACGATGACTACGTTGCCATATAAAGCATCGCCCACTGCCAATGTCATGCTGCTGGAGCCGGAACAGCCGTCTTTGCTGACAGTTACATGGAATGTTGTAGGCTCAGTCAGATTCTTAGTGGTAATCTGATTGGTGTTTTGTCCTGATTGTATCAGGTTCGCGGGCTCAGAGCTCCACTCGTATGTCGCTCCCGACATCTGCGGCACTGACAGGGTGGTCGAGGCATTATAGTTCACATGCGGCGGGTTGGGCCCCGTGATTGTGGCATCTGGTATGGCATTGACAGTGACTGTCACAGACTTTGTGAGCGTATTGTGTCCATCGGAGATGGTACATGTGAAGGTGGTGTTCCCAAGCGCCGGATGTGCTGTCGTGGTCGCTGAACTCGGATAGTCAATCTGACATGAAGGTGACGATGTCCATGAATATGTGTAATTGCCATATCCTCCTGTTGCTGTCGCAGTGAGATTCGGTGTCGCATCGCCTTCGCAGAAGCTGGTATTGTCGCTTGTCACGGTGGCAGCAAACTCGTTTCTTATCTGAATTGTCTTGGTCTTGGTGTCACCGCACTCGCCGTTGTTGCCTCCAGTGATTGCCACATGGTATGAAACTTGATAATCTCCCGGGCTTGAATAGGTGTGTGTCGGGTTGGCTTGTGTGCTTGTGGTGCCGTCACCGAAGTTCCATTGTCTCACATTGATCTCACTGGTGTGTCCCGAAGGGCTCGTGGTCTCGGTGCCTGTAAACTGCACTGACTGTCCTGCAACAGCTTCGGTATTGGTGAAGTCGGCGGTCACATTAGGAAACACAAACACGTTGATGTTTTCATCGCCGCTCTGTGTGCCAGCCACCACATGGCATGTGTATGAGCCGGCCATGGCGAGTGTGGCATTCTGACGTGTCCAGGTTCTTCCGTTATGTGTCTGGTTATCCGGACTCGTCCATGTGTATGAAGCGCCTTCAATGACATTAGCCTCAAGCACCAGATTGCTGCCGTAACAAGGTGTGTTGGCAGTTAAGAACGGCTCCAAAATAGAGCAGTCGGTGGTACCAGTACCAGAAGTCTTACTGAAATTGATATTACATGGATGATTCGAGAAGTTAGTAATAACAAGTATATAATACTGACCACTCTGCGCATTATTAGGTATTTGACAGTTCTCTGTAGGATTCGGTGAGTAACTGCAACTGACGACTTTTGCACCAGTCAATCCGTTTGGACAAGGCGTAACAGGGTCATCAAAAGGGCCCCAACAACAGAAGTCAATGTCTTCGCCCGGTGTGCTGTACATATAAATCGTCATGCCGCCTGAATTCGACATTCTCATATAATACCATGCAGGATTAGGTCTTGTGGACAAACAATCATAATTAGGGCCTGATTCGCCAGATCCTGCATTAACACCTGCAGGAAACTGATACATACCATTGTCGGTACAGAAAGGGTCGGCAGTGGCACATTGGTTGTTCTGTCGGTCTTTGACGTATATATCCATCATCATTGATGCCATAAAACCATTGGGTAACTGCGATTTCCATACGTTATATAATTCACCAATCTCATCCTTCGACATGCTGTTGAACGACGCCGTTTCTTTGCCGTAAAAGTCGTTAAATGTGCTCTCAAGGTTAAAATCATAGCTGTTAGGATTGCGTTTTATGACGAAAACACCGTCGTCTTCGCTTATCGAAACAACAAAACGATCGTCATTATTCAATAGATAAATCAAATGCACCCTTTGCTCAAACAAACTGATTTTAGTCATGTCAAGAGTAAGGGCGTTATTTATTTTATCAAAATGATATAAATTCTTGAAATCCTGTGCTTTTACTGCTATTGAAAGCAATAATGCTAATATAAGAAACAGCGTTTTTTTCATTTTTTGCAATGACTTAATGATTAATCCAATCTGCAAAGATACTAAAAATTTTTTTCATAAGAAAAAAAATAGTTAGAAGTGGAATGTTAACTTCTAACTTGTAAAAACTCAACGAGTTTTTGAACCGCTCTTCCTCTGTGCGAAATTTTGTTTTTCTCTTCCATTGACATTTCAGCGAACGACTCTTCATAGCCGTCAGGCTGGAAGATAGGGTCGTAGCCGAAGCCACCATTGCCTTGCTCTTCCTCAAGAATCCTGCCGTTTACAATGCCTTCGAAGAAATATTGTTTTCCGTTGAGATTCAATGCGATAACTGTTCTGAAACGTGCTTTTCTGTTCTTGATTCCTTTCATCGCGGCAAGCAATTTCACCACGTTGTCGTGATAAGAGCAGCCCTCGCCGGCATATCTTGCTGAATAGACTCCAGGAGCGCCGTCCAATGCCTCGACTTCCAGTCCGGTGTCGTCGGCAAAACAATTCAAATGATAATTATTGGTTACGAAATCCGCCTTAATCTTGGCGTTGTCTTGAAGATTGTCGCCATCTTCCACGATATCGGTCTCGCATCCGATGTCGCGTAAGCCAACAACCTCATAGTTCTTTAAAATATTCCTAATCTCCGCTAATTTATTCTTATTATGCGTAGCAAAAACTAACTTCTCTTTCATCTTTAAACTATTAAACTGTAAACTATTTTAAACGATAACATCCCACTTAATCGGTGCTATACCATTATTAATAAGGTATTGATTTGCCTGTGAGAAATGCCTGCAGCCGAAGAATCCCCGGCTTGCTGAGAGTGGGGAAGGGTGCACTGTCTTTAAAATGAGGTGTTTGCTGTGGTCGATAAGTCCTTCCTTGGCGATGGCGTAGTTACCCCAAAGCATAAACACGAGGTGTTCTTTCTTCTCAGATAAGGCTCTGATTGCCGCATCGGTGAACTGTTGCCATCCGATTTTCGCATGTGATGCTGCCATGTTTGCTCTCACCGTCAGTGATGCGTTGAGCAGTAATACTCCTTCATCGGCCCATCTCTCGAGATTTCCGTTGCGTGGGATAGGCATCCCGATGTCGGTGTGAAGCTCCTTGAAGATGTTCTGCAGGCTTGGTGGCGGCTGTATCCCGTTAGGCACTGAAAATGCCAGACCGTGTGCCTGCCCGACGCCATGATACGGGTCCTGACCTAAAATCACCACCTTCACCTTGTCGAATGGCGTGCGGTTGAACGCGTTAAATATCAACGGTGACGGCGGATAGACCACATATTGGCGTTTTTCTTCTATCAGAAACGTCTTGATGCCGGCGAAATACGACGATTCAAACTCTTGCTGCAGAGCGTCGTACCATCCTTTTTCGATGTCAGGCTTCCTGATTTCTCCCATGACGAAAATTTTTATTTGTTTTCGTGTACAAAATTAGAAAAAAAATCGTTTCTTTGTAAACGGAAATTTAATAATACTAAATATGAAGAAAATAGCAATGTTATTGGTGATAGTGTTCACTCTCGGACTTTTGCTCTCGGCTTGCAAGTCATCGTCGAAGACTTGTCCCGCCTACGGTGAGCATCAGCAATACCAACGAGAAAACATCTATTAACAAAAAAAAGGCGCCCGCGACGCGGGCGCCTTTTTTTATCGATTTTTCCGTTATTAGTATACTAAGAACTTGCCAGTTTCAGTCTTGCTGCCAGCCTTGACGCGGATGATGTATGAACCGCTTGCGAGGTTTTCAGCATTGAATGTAACTGTGTGCTCACCTGCTATATAGTAACCAAGCTCGCTGTTAACCACCATACGGCCTGTGAGGTCGAAAATCTGGTAGCTTACATTGGCGTTCTCGTTAAGAGTAATGTTGATCTGACCATTATCCTTAACTGGGTTAGGATAGACGCTGAGCTGTGCTGTAGCTGTTGTCTCGTTCTCGTTAACACCGAGGTCGCCGCCTTCTTTGTATGTGTCGCATGAGAGGACACCTGCACCGTATGTTGCAGCATAAATCATACCCTCATTGTAGACACCAGGATAGACGACGTATGTAGGAACACCCATCTCATCGTAAAGGATGTCGATCTTTTCTTCGTGGTTCTTCTGAACTGCCTGTTTGATGTCCATCACTGGGCAAGCTGCATCACCTGACTTGGTCCATGTTGAACCGTTCTCAGAGACGTAGAGGCCGCATTCTGTACCAACCATCAACAAGCCTGTGCTCTTTTCAATCAAGCATGAGTAAGCTGGAACCTGTGGGAGGTTGCCCTGAACTGACTCGAATGATGTGCCGGCGTTGTTTGAACGGTATGCGTATGCTGTGTTGCCATAGTTTCCTAAAGAAACGAGAACCTTATTGTTGTTTGAAGGATCGATTGAGATGCCTGTGACAGCCTGTCCGCTGAAGCCTGTGAGCTGGCTGAATGTGACGACGCATGCTGCTGAGTCGACGCTAGCCTGAGCTGGTGTGTAGGCGTGGGCGAGACCTGTAACTTTATAGAGGTTACCTTCTGCTGTACCAACCATTGCCATGTCACCGTCACCGCTGATAGCAACAGCTGTTGGGATACCTTCAAGAGTGCTGATCTGGCACCATTCTGTGGCTTTGTTGAAGATAAGAGCCTCTCTTGTCATATAGAGCTTGCCTTCAACACCGACAACATACAATGAGCTGAGTGGGTCGTGGATGCCACGGATAGTGTCACCTGGCAGACAGCATGGTGTGCCGTGCTCGTCTGTATGGATAGCATCAGCTGCTGTGATGTAGTAATCAACAGGATAGCCAGCCTGGTTGCTATATGCATAAACCAAATCACCGACATAGCTCACAGTTCTGATAGGAGCGAACAATGTATCAACAGGGTTGTTGGCATCATCGTAGTTCTCAAAGAATGCGTATGGTGTTCTGAATGCATTAGCGTTTGTGATAACTGGATCAGTTCCACCACCTTCGAAGTTACCGTCATAGTCAACACCGCCAGTCTGTGTTCTGTAGATAGGTGTTGAAAGGCTACCTGTAGCTGACACAAAGAAGATATATGGGTCGATTGTTGAAACAGCGCAAGGACCGCCAGCATATTGCTTGTCAAAATAGCTTGATGCATAACCGTTGTTTGTAGGATGTGGGAAAACAACCGTACCGGTTGTTGCATTGTTCACTTGATCGGTGCCTGATAAGACGATTGTTCCATGGTCGAGACCACCGCTAATCACTGATCCTGCTGGTAAACCGCCGACACCGACGCTCATCATACGTGCTGTTGAGCAGTGTTGGTCGTCTGTGATGAAGTAGCGGTTGCTGCCTGTGAAGGTGTATGTGCTTTCTGAATATGTGCCTTTGAAGATACCGCCGTTAGTTCCGACGAAGAAATAACCAGCGTTTGTTGGGTTGAATGCCACAGTCTGAATGCCCATGTGGATATATGTAGGCATATATTCTGATGAGAAATATTCAGACACTTTTAATGGTCTGTAGCTGTTGACGCCCTGTCCTGTTATGTCTTTAACTTCCCAGAGGTCTGTACCGCCCATGAGGAGTCTTCTTGGGTTGTCAGGATAAACAATCATGTATCCGTTGAGGCATTTAGGATCTTCGCTTGTTCCAAAGATCTGGTACATGTTTGTTCCTGCTACTGCAACAGCCCATGTGTTACCATTGTCGCTTGAGAAGTAAACATTACCAACTCCGTAAACCTTGTTGTTGCTGTCATATCTATAATATGCGATATACATGTAGTTGGCGTTGTTTTCCGACATTGCGATGACTTTTGAATATTCATTGCTTGGAAGCTGTGCTGTTCCTGTAATCATCTGGAATGCGTTGCCTGATTTGGCGAGGAAGACGTTAACTGTGTCAGCGGCGAGGACGTCACCGTTGTTGTTTGCTTTAACGCTTCTGAAGCAACCTTCCTGAACGTTGGTCCAGCTTTCACCGTTGTTTTCACTGACCATGATACCGGCTGCTGTAGCGGCGTAAATCTTGCCGTTGGTATAAGCTAACTCGTTAACATAGCCCCAACCGTTTGTTGCTGTAGGTGTTGTTGAAGGAAGAAGCACAGGTGTTGTTGTGCCTGCAGCCATCTTGTAGATACCTCTTCCAATGAAACCTGCTTCATAATTGATGTCGGCTAAGCCGTTGAGAAGTTGTGCGTCGCGACCGTCACCAGTGCCAATGAAAATGTCACCAGCTGAGTTCTTGACCATGCAGCTGATAGGGAGGCTTAAGTTGGTGATTCTCTGGAACGTGACACCACCATTGGTTGTCTTGTAAAGATCACCACCCATTGTTCCGATCAAGACTGTACCATCGTTGTTGTAGATGATAGCTTTTGTCAATCCGCCGTAGTTGTCCGGACCTGCATACTGCCAGGTCAAGCTGGCGTCTCTGGATGATGTTTGAGCAGCTTTCTGACCCTGAATTAATAAAGCTGGGTCGATCAAACCGGTCTCTTGATTTGCGCGAATGCTCTTCATAAATGAAGAAATTGTAGCTTTTGAGCCAGTCCTAGGAGTGTAATTTCCTTGGTTTCCGGCAGCGTTAGCCACGATACTTGCTTGAGCTAACACCATGGTTATCAAAAGCATACTTAACGGTAAAAATCTTTTTTTCATATCACGTAATTTAGACATTAATTTCAAATGTAAATGCACTATTTTTAGGGTTCAAAAATACAACATTTTTTTGAACCACACAAAATATTTTAGGAAAAAATTTAAATATTTTTTCTCCTAAAACACTAAACCACACATATTCAATGTTTAAGACTTCTAAATTAGTATTTAATTGTAGAAGAAGAAGGCATCCAACCCACACTGCCGTCAGCTATTTTAATCTTATCCCATTTGTCGGTGTTGTCGATGATCTCAACTTTAGTGCCTTCGTGCAAGACGAAAAGGTCAACACCGGATGATGATGGAGAGCTTTTCACCGTGATGGTTGGCGTCATCACGATAGCCTCGTTGTGCTCGTTGATGTATTTGTGTTTTTGCGAAGCGAAAATAATACTGCAGATGAATATCACAAGCACCAAGATGCCAGTGAAGAACGTGATTTTTCTCGTTCCTTTTGTGCGTGCTGTAAAATAAAAGAATAACAGCGCTAACAATATGCCGAAGATCTTTAATGATGCCTTGGCCCAGCCATTGGCAGATAAAAGATTTCCAATACTTCTCCACCATCTGGTCATGAAGAATACCGGCACGGGCTCAATCTTATCAGTGATGAGAGCGTTAGCTATCGCCAGATTTTGCTTGATTTCATCATTGTTAGGATCCAGCTTCAAGGCCTTCTCGTAATTGAGAATCGCCATCGGATAGTTCCTCATTTTGAAATAAGTATTGCCTATATTATATAATAAAGGTGCTGACACATATCCTTCCTCTATTATTCCCTCATAAATCATCAGCGCAGTGTCATACTGACTCTCATTATAATAGAAATTGGCCTTTGCAAACTCTTGTTCCTGAATGACTTGCGCTTTCAATCCCAACGCAGCCATCATTACAACCATCACCAAATATATCTTTTTCATCGTCTAATTTTTAAACTTTAATACTCTTTAACTTTAAACTTTAAAACTACTCTAAACTCTACACTCTAAACTCTACACTTTAATTACAGGTTTTTCTCAGCTTTTGTTATAACTTCAATGCCTTTCTGATATAAATCATCCATCTTCTTCCCCGGATCGCCTGGGGCAAATCTGGCGTATTCACAGCTGTTTAAGAGCTCAATGAATTGATTTACAATATCTTCCGGAACATTCTTGCTTGTCATCGTCTCTTTCACAGTGTCCATCGAAAGCTGCGAACGTGAGATGTTCAGCTTATCGGAGATATAACCCCACAAAGCCTGCGATAGCTCCTCGTAGAAATGATTTTGATCTTTAATCTTGAGATAACTGTATGCATTTTGCAGACGTTTCTTTGCAATCTTAGTCGCTTTTTTATTTCTAACAAGAACCTGATTTTGGTTGAACTTGTTGATTCTCTTATAGATAATGAATGCCGCTGCGAAAACGACGATCATTGCAAGAATAATGATGATATACAATGGCGAGCCGAAGAGCAGTGTGCCTTCCTTGTGCAAGTCGCCAATCGTCATGATGTGATTGATGTCGCTTCCGACGACTTTTATCGCTTCTTGTCCGCCGGCATAAATGATGCCGCTGCTGCCTTCGTTGGCGCTTCTCTCTACTTTGAGTTCGTATTTGTCGGATTCCAAAGTGACATATTTGTTTTTTGACGGGTCGAAATATGTGAACTCGGTCGGGTTAAGAGTGAAATCGCCGGAAACCCTTGGAATGACAACATATTCAGCTTTCTTGCTTCCGCTGAGTCCGAATGAGTTGTTCTTGGTGTTTGTGGTGATTTTCGGGTCGTAAACCTCAAAATCAGCAGGGAAGACCGGTCTCGGGATGTCGAGTAACTCGATGTTGCCTTTTCCGGTGACGGTATATGTCACGGTGAAGGCATCGTTGGATTTCATCTCTGTCTTGTCGATTTTTGAGGTGAAAGTGAACTGTCCGACTGCTCCTTTGAAGCTGTTTGGCTTGTCTTTTGCCGGCAATGCCTTGACTTCAATATTTATAGGTTGCGACTTCATGTCCTTCTTGACATTGGTGTAAGACGAGCCCATGATGTCGCCGAAGAAGTTCTCAAACGGGTCGTAGCCCTTAGGCTGCTGGCGTTCCTGACGGATCTGTGCGATGCATGTGATGTCGAGTGGGTCGATAGTCAAAGTGCCGGTCTTTTGTGGTATCAACACGATCTCCTGAATCGTCGCGACATGATATTCCTGGCCGTTTCTCATCACTGACGACTGCTGCAGCACGCCGTTGTTGTCGGTGATGTCTTTTGTCCAGAATCCGGAATAGGATGGGGCTTTTGATATGCTTAGGTTGGAAATCGGGATGGTGTAGTAAATCTTGTAGGTTAGTATGATTTGTTCGCCTAAGTATGCTGACATCTTGTTCGGAACAGCCTCGAGAAACACGTCTTTGGTGTTGGTCGCTGCTCCATTCGAAGCACTGCCGCCGGCAACGACGGAATTGTCTTTTACAACCTCAATTTCTGTCGTCGAGCTCTTTACCTTCTGTTTGTTGACGGTGATGGTGGCAGCAGGAATAGTGTATTTGCCTTCTTTTATTGCTCTTAAATAAAACGAATATGTGTGTGTGTTGGTTCTGGTGACAGAGCCATTGACGATCTGCACGCTTGAACTTGATGATGAGAAAGGTCCTCCTACAATCTCAAAATTGTTGAAATTCGGAGCTTCAAAGTTCTTTCCGTCGCCGCTTAGCTCATACGAAACCTGAAATTGTTCTCCCACGACGACCTGTTTCTTGCAAATCACCTTGAAACTGACATCGTCCTGCGCTTTCAACGAGAACAAAGTCATCAAACACAAAACAAACAATCCTATTCTTTTCATCTATATCTTAAAACTTTAAACAGTAAACTGTAAACTTATAAACTATTAAACTATTAAACTAAAATTACCAATCTTTCTGAATCTTCCTCTTCTGCATCTTCGCAGCCTTCGCCTCGTTCATCTTATCCATCGTCTCCTTCTCTTGATTTTCAAGGGCTTGCAACATTCTTTCTGCATCTTCCTTAGACATCTGTTGCTCCTGTTGCTGCTGCTGTTGTTGCTGGTCTTGCTCTTGTTGCTCCTGCTGCTGACCTTGCTGCTGCTCTTCCTGATTCTGGTTTTGCTGCTGTTGTTGCTGCTCCTGATTATCCTTCTTATCTTTGTTATCCTGATTATCCTTCTTATCCTGATTCTGCTGCTGTTGCTGCTGCATAATCATCTTCTGACGTGCATATTCGAGGTTGTATCTCGCATCTTCGTCATTAGGATTGATTTTTAGACAGTTTTTATATGCGTTGAAGGCTTCGGAATACTGCTGCTGCTCCATCAGGCTGTTGCCGAGGTTGTAATAGGCGTTAGCTTCAACATTTTGCGGCACATTTCTGTCGATGACGCTTTTGAAGCTGCTCATTGCTTCCTCATAGTTTTTCTGATTATAGTATGCGTCACCGAGGTTGAACTGCGCCTTGTCGTTGTATTTCTTGTCGAGAGAGCTTTTATAATCCTTCTCGGCTTCGACATAGTTGCCTTTATTGAAGTTCCGGTTGCCTTTACGGATGAAACTCTCCTTTGTCTGCGCGCTTGCCGCGATGCAGAACATCAAGAGAATCAATGTGATACCGGTCTTTATGGTTGTTCTCATCTTAGTTTTCCTTTTGAGGTTCAAATAAATTGAATTTTGATTCCCATTCCTTCTTTCCTGAAGAAAGCAGGATTTCGATTATCAACAACAGTATCGCTGCGCCCACAAACCATTGGAACTGGTCGTCGTAGTCGGTGAACACGCTTGATTCAATCTCCGATTTCTCAGTTTTGTTGATGTCTTCATAGATTTTGTCGAGGCCCACATTTGAGTTGCTGGCTCTCACGTAGAGTCCGTCGCCTATCTCGGCAATCTGACGCAGGATATGGTCATCGAGTTTTGTGATGATGATGTTGCCGTCCTTATCTTTTTTATAGCCGGTTTTTTTGCCGTATTTGTTATAGAGTGGGATAGGGGCGCCTTCGTCGAGACCCATGCCTATGGTGTAAATCTTGATGCCGTATTTTGCAGCATCCTGTGCTGCTTTCACAGCGTCGCCGTTCTCGTGGTCTTCACCGTCGGAGATGATAACGATGGCTTTGTTGTGCTCGTTTTCTCCGAAGCTCTTGATTGCCAGCTCGATAGCCCTTCCGATCTCAGTGCCTTGTGTCGGGATGAGGTCGGTATCTACTGTCGACAGGAACATCTTAGCGGCTGAATAGTCAGTGGTGATTGGCAGTTGCACGTAGGCGTTGCCGGCAAACACGATGATACCTATTCTGTCGCCTCCAAGCTTGGAAATCAGCTTGCTGATGGCTTGTTTCGAACGTTCCAGACGGTTAGGTGCTATATCTTCAGCATGCATCGAATTGGAAATATCGACGCAAAGGAAGAGGTCGATGCCTTCACGTTTGACCTTCTCCATTTTCGAGCCGGACTGCAGATTTGCAGCACCTATAATTAATAAAGCAATTATCAAGTTAAAAATGACAAACTTCGTGTTAGCTCTCGCATTGGAGAACATCGGGACGAGATAGCCTCTCAACTTGACGTTGGCGAATCGTCCGAACTGTCGCTTGTTCCACAAACGGATCAGGACATAGATAGCCACCAGCACTGGAATTATCAGCAACCAGTACAGATACTGTGGGTTTTCAAATCTTAAGATGCTACTTTCCATGATATCTTAATCCGTTAATGTTTTAAAAACAGTGTTTTTCAAAATAAATCCCAACAATAATAATGCCAAACCTATCAAGACGAATGGTAAAAATTCCTCATGAACGCGAGTGAACTCGTTAATCTCGATTTTCGAGCGTTCCAGTTGGTCGATTTCGTCATAGATTTGCTCCAGTTTCTCGTTGGATGTAGCTCGGTAATATTTTCCACCTGTCTCGTCGGCAATCTGTTGAAGCAGCGGTTCGTTGATTGTCACTGGAATCTGCTGGTATTGGATGCCTCCGAATGGTGTCTGCACCGGATAAGGTGCCGTGCCTCTCGTGCCAACGCCGATGGTGTACACTCTGATGCCGAAAAGCTTTGCCATCTCGGCTGCTGTTGCCGGGTCGATGGAACCAGCGTTGTTGTCACCGTCGGTAAGCAGAATCACCACTTTTGAGATGGCTTCGCTGTCTTTCAGACGGCTCACAGAAGAAGCGAGACCGTCGCCGATGGCGGTGCCGTCTTCGAGCATGCCGCATTTCAACTCCTTCATCATGTTCAAAAGCATGCCATGGTCAGTCGTTAAAGGCACTTGCGTGAATGTCTCACTGGCAAAGACGACCAAACCCATACGGTCTTCAGGACGTCCTTTCACGAAGTCAGCACTGATGTTCTTGGCTGCTTCCAAACGGTCAGGCTTAAGGTCTTGCGCAAGCATACTGCTCGACAAGTCTATCGTGAGCACAATGTCAATGCCTTCCACGTTGATTTTCTGACTTTTCGAACTGCTTTGCGGACGTGCTAACGCTATGATTAACAACGCTAAAGCACACATTTCGATGACAAAAAGTATATGTCTCGCGTAGATTCTCCAACTTCTTGGCATGCCGTTGAAGAAACTGGTGTCGCTAAATTTTACATAAGCCTGGTTTTTCCTGCCTGAAAAGATATACCAAACCACCAGTAATGGAATGATTATCAATCCATAAAGAAAATACGACGATGCAAATTCTATTGAACTCATTTACTTTCCTCCTCTTTCTTTTTCTCTTCTTCCTGGAAATAAATGTAACTGTCTTCAACAAAGTTGTTTATATCGCTGAACGACTGCTTGTTTTGCTCGGCTGAAGGATTGGCTTTCGCAAATTTCACCAAGTCGGCAGTGGTCAGAGTATCTTGCAGCTTGGATTTTGTTAAGTTGTTGAGATCCAATCTGTTGATGGCTTCCATGATTTCATCGGTCGTCATCTCGATGGCGTCAATCTCAAACTGTCCTTCAAGATATTCTCTAGCAATGTCGGTGAGGTCGGTGTAGTAGTCCTTGGTTTGCGGAGTGTTCCAAACCTCGTTGTCTTTCATCTCAGCAAGCTTTGCGCGAGCTGTGATAATTGCTGGAATTGTCGGTTTTTTCTTCTCTTCGACGACGACATCTTTCGTTTTCTTATGTTTTTTAAGATAGATGATAAGATAAACCACGCCGGCAATTATGATGACTATAGCTATCCAAGGAAACACTTCTTTTGCTGTCAAACCTTGTCGCATAACGCCTTTGATTGGGCGGAAGGCCTCAGTTGTATCGACAGCTACCGTTGTCACGTAAAGCTCTTTCTCGTCGGTACGGAGCGTATAACGAATGCTGTCCTGAAGGCTCTTGCTGTAAGTGATGGCGATTTCCGGGACATAGACGTAACCAGTGTCGAATGATGTCAACGTTAGGTTTTGTGTCATAATCACGTTGTCGCTATTGTTGATAGAGGTGGTCTTAACGTCTTCGATGTTGATCACATCAATCGATTTGCTCAAGGTGTCGCCGAACTGTTTCCACTCAACGAAATAGTCTTTTGGAATTGTTAAAGACAATTGATAATCAAATGGTTGTCCTACAATGATGGTGTCGACGTCGGTTCTTCCTCTGAGGAAAGTCACCTGTGCGTCGCATTGGATGCCGAGGAACGACATCATGCAGAACAACAATATGAAACAAAGTTTCTTCATCTTCTCGATTCTCTCTTTTTAAAAAGTTGCATAAGCGGCTTGACATAGTCTTCGTCGGTGTAAATCAACGTGTTATCCACGCCGTTGTTGGCGAATGTTTTGTTAAGCACAGTGGTCTCATGCTGCACAAATTTCTGATAAGCCTGATTCCAAGCGTTGGTCGATGTGTCGACCCACATCTCCTTGTCAGTCTCGTTGTCGCGGAACTTCACCAAGCCTATTTTAGGGATGATGAGCTCGCGTTTATCAGTGATTCTCAATGATATAAGGTCATGCTTACGTGCTGCGATTCTCATTTCCTGTTCGAATGGCTTGCTGGTCACGAAGTCGGAAATCAGGAATGCAGTGGTGCGTTTTTTGATGGCGCTTGTCAGGAATTTCAGGCCTTCGCCGATGTCGGTGCCTTTGTGTTGAGGCGTGAACGTCACGATTTCGCGGATGATGCGCAGGATGTGGCTTGAGCCTTTCTTCGGCGGGATGAACTTCTCGATTTGGTCGCTGAAGAATATCACGCCGACCTTGTCGTTGTTCTGAATCGCCGAGAATGCCAGCACTGCCGCGAGTTCCGCTGTGATGTCACGTTTTGTGGCGTCGACGGAGCCGAAGTCGTTGGAACCTGACACGTCGATGAGCAGCATCACTGTCATCTCGCGCTCTTCCTCGAAAATCTTGACAAAAGGCTTGTGGAATCGCGCTGTGACGTTCCAGTCGATGTTGCGGATATCGTCACCATACTGATACTCACGCACCTCGCTGAATGTCATACCGCGACCCTTGAACGCGCTGTGGTACTGACCTGAGAAAATGTGGTTGGTCAGACCGCGTGTCTTGATCTCGATTTTCCTGACTTTCTTAAATAAATCGTTCGCTTCCATTTAAAACTCCAAACTGTAAACTGTAAACGGTAAACTGTAAACTGTAAACTGTAAACTGTAAACGGTAAACAAATTACGGCACTTCAACAATATTCAAAATCTC
Organism: uncultured Bacteroidia bacterium; assembly: GCA_902774295.1. Classification (GTDB taxonomy): domain Bacteria; phylum Bacteroidota; class Bacteroidia; order Bacteroidales; family F082; genus Limimorpha. Next base: position 44,015 of record CACYHP010000008.1, read on the forward strand.
ATTGATGATATCTTCTGTTGTGATATTTTCTGCTTCTGCCTCGTAAGTCAGACCGATACGGTGACGCATCACATCAGGGGCGACGGCGCGCACATCCTCAGGGATGACGTAGCCACGACGTTTGATGAAAGCGTAAGCCTTAGCTGCCAAAGCGAGGTTGATAGAAGCACGCGGAGAACCGCCATAGCTGATCATTCCGGCGAATTTCTTCAGCTTGAACTCCTCTGGGAAACGTGAAGCAAAAACGATGTCAGTGATGTAGTTCTCAATCTTTTCGTCGAGATAAACCTCACGGCAGACTTTTCTTGCGTTTAAGATATCTTTTGTTGACGTAACTTTACGAACCTCAGGATATTCCTTGTTGATATTTTGACGCAAAATGACTTTTTCCTCTTCTTTTTTCGGGTAGTCGATGATGACTTTCAACATGAAACGGTCGACCTGTGCTTCCGGAAGCGGATATGTACCTTCCTGCTCGATAGGGTTCTGGGTTGCCATAACGAGGAACGGATCCGGCAAAGCGAATGTGCTCTCGCCGATAGTCACCTGGTGCTCCTGCATGGCTTCGAGCAACGCGCTCTGCACCTTCGCAGGTGAACGGTTGATCTCATCCGCCAACACAAAGTTTGCAAACACTGGGCCCTTCTTCACCATGAATTCCTCTGTCTTCTGACTGTAAATCATTGTTCCAACGAGGTCGGCTGGCAAAAGGTCAGGAGTGAACTGGATACGGCTGAAATCAGCATCGACAATGCTTGCCAATGTCTTGATTGCCAATGTCTTAGCCAAACCAGGGACACCTTCCAAAAGGATGTGGCCGTTCGACAACAAACCGATGAGCAAACGCTCTGTCATGTGTTTCTGACCCACGATGACCTTGCTCATTTCCATGTTGATCAAGTCGATAAACTGACTCTCTCTCTGAATCTTTTCGTTTAATTCGCGAATGTCTGTCTCAATCATTTTATTCTGATTTTTATACTTATATACAATTAACAATGTAAACGCAAAAATATTGCAAAAATTTCAATCTGCAATGAAAAATTTATTTTGTTTTCAACTATTCGGAATTTTTTTGTAATTTCGTAGCTTGAAATAAATTTATGATGCAATTTGGGAAAATAGCGATAATTGGTGCGGGTAACACTGCTTATACTCTTTGTAAGGTGCTGAAAAGCAAAGAGATAGAGCCGTTTTGTATCCTTGTCAGAAATCCTGAAAAGGCTGAAAAAGTTCGTGAGGATTTGGGCGTTGAAGTCGTTTTTAGCTATGAAAAAGTTCTTGAATCGGATTTGGCAATAATTGCGGTGAATGACGATGCTATTTCTGAAGTTGCAGCACATCTCATTGATTATAAAGGACTTGTGGTTCATACATCGGGGACTAAGTCTTCGGAAGTGCTGAACCGCATCGAGCGTTATGGGGTGTTTTATCTGCCTTATACGATGAGTAAGGAACGCAACATTTCATTCGACGACGTACCTTTATTAATTTATGCAAACTCACCAGAAGATATGATTCGTCTGAATGGTTTTGCCGAACAATTGTCATCAAAAGTCCAGTATTGCGACGATGAACAGCGTAAGGTGATACATCTGGCGGCTGTATATGTCTCAAATTTCACAAATGTGATGCTGGGGATAGGAGATAAGTTATTGAAAGAGAATGGATTATCTTTGGATTTAATGCGTCCTTTGGTTATGGAAATGATGAAAAAATCATTCGAAATATCTCCTGAAAAAGCGCTGACAGGTCCTGCCCGTCGTGGTGATATACAGACAATTCTGGATCATGAGGAAATGCTGGTAAATTCACCTAAAGAGCTCGAGATTTATAAGGTTTTGACAAATTATATTTTGGAAAAATATCAAAAAAATGAAAAATTATAAAGAATTATTAAAAAACGTCACAACGTTTATTTTTGATTATGATGGAGTTATGACGCAAGGCGATGTTATTATGTTGCCTAGTGGAGAGGGTTTGCGCGCTACTAATGTTAAGGACGGTTTTGCATTACAGCTCGCTGTGCGCCTTGGTTACAACGTGGCTGTGATTTCCGGCGGTTACGCCGACTCGATGACACAGCGCATGAGAATGCTTGGCGTTAAAGACGTTTTTACGCATATCCCTAACAAAATCATTAAGTTAGAGGAATATATGAAGGATAAAAACCTGAAGAAAGAGCAAGTAGTTTATATGGGCGACGACATGCCTGACTACCCTGTGATGCAGATGGTGGGAGTGCCGGTGTGCCCCGCCGACGCTTCCGAGGAAATCAAGCAGATAAGCGTGTATATCAGCAACAAAGACGGCGGCAAAGGCGCTGTGCGCGATATCATTGAGCAGGTGCTTAAAGTGCAGGACAACTGGATGAAGGATTTTGAAAATCATTTGTGGTAATGAATAAAATCGGTGCTTTTTTCAAATTGGTGCGATGGCCTAATCTGCTCATCACTGCATTGACGATGTGCCTTGTGTATCATTGCGTTATGCATATGGGAAGCACATGGATGTTCACGCTTATTGTCATCTCGATGGTGCTGATTCAAGCCGGCGGTTACGTTATTAACGATATTTTTGATAAAGATATCGATATGGTGAATAAGCCAGAGAAGCTTATAGTGGACAAAATTTTTACAGAAAGACAATGTAAACTTTTTTATATCGTGCTGACAGTCATGGGTTTAGCATGTGCTTTGGTGGCAAGTATAATGGCATTAGGAAAGAGTTTCATAACGATTTTTGCTTTTATGGTTCTCTTGGCGTGCCTTTTATATACCTATTCACAAAGATATAAAAAAGAATTGGTTATTGGAAATCTAATCGTCTCAATATCAGTGGCTTTTGCTGTGTTTTTGCCTTGGATTTTCCAGATGTTGTATATCTCAAAACACGAGCTTTTGCTGATAACCTTGCGACCTCTGATGCAATATTCGATTCATATAGTGCTGATTTACACAGCCTTCGCCTTCCTGATGACTTTGATTCGGGAAATTGTAAAAGATATGGAAGATGTGGTGGGTGATGGTCGCTCAAATTGCCGCACAATCCCGATCATTTGGGGCATTAAGACCGCTCAGATTATAGTGATGGTGCTTGGTTTGTTGGCGTTCGTAATGATTGTCTATGCTAAACAATACTTGTATGACTATGGCTTTGTCGTTACGAGCTACATGCTCTATGGATCGGGTATTTTTATGTTAGTCATGCTGTTTGGAAATGTTTTTAGTCTGCTTGACTCAAGTCTTAAGACCTCAAAACAGTTTCATATTCAGTCTATTGCTATGAAAATCAGTATGTTAGTTGGAGTTTTATCAATGTTTTTTATAAAATAATGTTAGATAATTTAAAGAAATATAATATCGTTTTGGCGTCGAAATCGCCTCGCCGTCAGGAACTTTTGAAAGGTCTTGGCGTTGAATTTGCCATTTTGACTAAAGAAGTTGATGAGAGTTATCCTTCACGTTTGCCTTTGATTGATGTGGCTCCGTTTCTGAGTTTGAAGAAAGCTAAGGCCTTTGAAGATGCGGAACTGCCTGATAATTATATGGTTATCACAGCTGATACCGTCGTTATCGTGGAAAATGAGATTTTAGGCAAGCCGAAAGACAGAGCTGATGCAGCCAGAATGATTAATGAGCTGTCTGGAAAGGTTCATAAGGTGGTTACAGGAGTGACGGTTCATACCAAAGAGAAGACAAAAACATTCTCGGTGGTTTCAAAAGTGACATTTGAAACGCTTGATAATCAAGAAGTTGATTATTATATTGATAATTTTAAACCATACGATAAAGCTGGCGCATACGGCATCCAAGAATGGATTGGCTACTGTGGCGTGAGCAATGTGGAGGGTTCTTATTTTAATGTAATGGGTCTGCCGACGCAGAAATTGTATAAAGTATTAAAGGAGTTTTAAATGGAAAAAAGACCGACGATTTTAGTAACGAATGATGATGGGTATTTGGCGAAAGGCTTGAAAAAACTGGCGGATTTGATGCGTCAGTTTGGGAAGGTTGTGGTGGTTTCGACAGAGCAGGTGAAATCAGCCCAGGGACACTCGATGACAATAAATGAGCCCTTGAGACTCAGACAGTTTGAGAAATCCGATGACTTTGAGATGTATGTCTTGAACGGATGTCCGGTTGACTGTGCAAAGGTGGGTTTCCAGATGATTTTGGATGAGTATCCTGACCTTTTGGTGTCGGGTATAAACCATGGTTCGAATGCTTCGACAAACGTAATCTATTCAGGCACAATGGCTGCCGTGATAGAGGCATGTATGGACGGCATCCCGGCGATAGGCTTCAGCGTTGAGGATTACGCCTTTGACGCTAATTTTGACCACACCGATAAATATATTTTGGATATAACCAAAAAAGTTCTTGACGAAGGCCTCCCGAAAGGTGTCTGCCTTAATGTGAATTTCCCTAAGTTTTCTGAAGGAAATCCTATAAAAGGCGTGAAGATATGCCGTCAGGCGAAGGCCCGTTGGAAAGAGATTTTTGACCATCGTAAAGACCCGCACGGACGTGATTATTTCTGGATCGGCGGTGAGTTTATTGTTGAAGACAAAGGTACTGATACCGACATTTATGCATTAAAAAATAACTTTGCATCAATAGTGCCTACACATTACGACTGGACAGCATACGATGTCATGGACAAATTTAAAAGTTTTGAGAAATGAAGTATTACATCATAGCAGGTGAGGCTTCCGGCGATTTGCACGGCTCCAATCTTGTTGCTTCAATACGTCAGAAAGACCCTGGAGCGAAGATAAGAGCGTGGGGCGGTGAAAAAATGCGGCGCAACGGAGCAAATGTGGTGAAAAATTACCACGATTTGGCGTTCATGGGCTTCGTCGAAGTGTTAATGAATTTAAACACAATCTTAAAAAATTTTAACATTTGTAAAAAAGATATCACAGAATTTAACCCTGACGCTTTAATTTTGATCGATTATCCAGGTTTTAACCTGAAAATTGCAAAATGGGCGAAAAAGAAGGGATTCAAGGTGTTTTATTATATCTCGCCACAAGTGTGGGCCTGGAAACGACGCCGTGTGTACACAATTAAAAAAGTGGTCGATAAAATGCTATGTATCCTGCCTTTCGAGAAAAAGTTCTACGATAACTATGATGTTGACTGTCAATTTGTTGGACATCCATTGCTTGATGAAATCGCAAAAGTCGAACCTGTTGACAAGGACAAATTTTATAAGGCAAACCGCTTGAATCCGAAAAAGGAACTGATTGCTTTGCTTCCAGGAAGCCGCAAACAGGAGGTGAGCAGGATGTTGACAGTAATGCTGGATGTCGTGAAAATGTTCCCTAATTATCAATTTGTTATAGCATGCGCGCCGTCGTTGCCAGTTAGCTATTATAAGAAAATAATAGGGGAGAAGTCGAACGTAAGATTGGTGGTGAACCGTACTTATCAACTGTTGCAACTGTCAAGCGCTGCTATAGTTACCTCGGGAACAGCCACATTGGAAACGGCATTGCTTGATGTGCCTGAAGTGGTGTGCTACAAAGCAAACAAAATATCTTATCTGATAGCTCGTCAAGTGGCAAGAGTCAAATACATCTGCCTCGTGAATCTTATCATGGATCGATTGGTAGTCAAGGAGTTGATACAAGGCGACATGACTGCAAACAGTATCAGAGATGAGCTCCAGTCGCTTCTGAACAGCTCGAAACGCCAGAAAAAACTGCTTGAGGATTACGAGGAACTGAAATATGTTCTCGGCAATGCTGGAGCATCGAACAGAGCAGCCGAAACAATCATATCATATGTTAAAAAGAATTAACAAATTTGTTAAAAATCTTTAACATTTGGCGTAAAATTTTAACATAAATTGCAGAAAAAAGACGGAAAATTATCCGGGGAAAATTTTTTGACCCCGGATTTTTTGTATAACTTGCATGTCGAAAAAACATGTAAGAATGACAAACTGGTTCAAATATCCGTTTATCCGACTGCTGATGCCGTTCGCTTTAGGCATTTGGCTGTCATTCTCATGTTTGGACTTGCCGAAAAACGATGTGAAAATACTCATGTTTGCCATTGGTTTTCTTAGTATTACCTTGTTTTTTATTGCTTCAACTGTCAAAGATTACCAATATCGTTGGGTCTTCGGTGTTATTTTAAATCTACACCTTATATTAATAGGTGTCGCGATTGTTCATATTCGAAATGATGATTTGGATGAAGATTGTGATGTTTGGGTAGCCCGATTGGCGGAATGTCCTACGGAAAAAGACAAATCTGTGAAAGTGATAGCGGACATGCAGTCAGACCAGGGATTGGTGATGGCTTATTTTGAGAAAACCGAACGTTCGCTTAGTCTGAAATATGGTGACGTGATAGTGTTTCATGAACCGCCAAAATTGGTGGAACCGCCAATGAATCCTGAACAATTCGACTATCAAAAATATTTGTTCAGAAAAGGGATTTTGCGACAAGTTTATCTGAAAAACGATTCTTGGGAAAGACTGGATGAGAATCGTGCGAATCCGATTTATGCTTTTGCGTACCATTTGCGTGATTTTTTGCTCGAAACAATGCAAAATCTCGGCATTACCGGTGATGAGTACGCTGTCGCAGCTGCAATCTTACTCGGTTACGACGACACTTTGCCTACCGAATTGAGGCAGAAATACGTCACAGCCGGCTCGATGCACATACTTTGCGTGTCGGGAATGCATGTCGGAGTCGTGTTTATGGTTTTCTCATATATGCTGGTATTTCTTGATAAGCGGAAACGATGGCAACATGTGTTGAAACAGTCGCTGTTGTTGCTTCTGATATGGTTTTATGCCTTGCTTGCAGGCTTGGCACCATCAATTTTACGTTCAACAATCATGCTTTCGTTTGTGATTGTCGGTGATATGATTAAAAGAGACGGTGTTTTACTGAACAGTTTGGCGGCATCGGCGTTTTTGCTGCTATGCCTTGACCCTGCGAACCTTTTCAATGTGGGATTCCTGCTTTCATATTGCGCTGTATTAGGTATAGTGGCGCTTCAAAAACCTATTTATAATTTGATATATGTAAAACCGAGGCTTTTGGACAAGATATGGGAATTGACATCGGTGACTTTGGCGGCACAGTTAGCTACTGCACCATTCTCGATTTACTATTTTCACCAGTTTCCGACATATTTCTGGCTTAGCAATCTTTTCATGGGTCCGATTTCAAGTGTCGTTATCATCGGTGGCATGATGATGTTACTCGTTTTCTTCATACCTTACATAAATATAGGTGTGGCTTTTTGCGTAAAATGGATGATTTTTGTGATGAATTATGTCGTGTCATGGGTGGAGAATCTGCCATTATCTATCATTAAAGGATTGTATATCAATGATTTGGAGTTTATATGCCTGATAGTTTCCTTGTTGTTGCTTATGATGTTGATAGAGCATAAGAGAAAGAAATTGTTATTCGGACTGCTTTCTGTTTTATTGGTTTTCAGTGTTTCGCAGTTGACACGGGCGGTAATACAACGCAATCAGATGAGCTTGACGGTATATTCGATGAATAAAAATACCGCCATTGACTTTGTTTGCGGTACAAATCATGTGCTTTTGTGTGACACGGCGGTGGTTAATGAACCGTCGATTACTGATTTCAGCATAGAAAACAATCTGATTAGGGAAGGAGTTTTCAAAAACGGACAACTGTTGCCCTGTGACGAAGCATTTTATGAAAACGGATATTTGAAAAAGTGTAACAATCTAATTTCGTTTGGCGGGAAAACGATTGCGTTTTTTGATAAAAATTCGACTTTTGGCGTAAAATTGTCATTTTGTCCACATATTGACTATTTTATACTTTACGGTCGCTATAAAGTTGATTTAGAGAAGCTATTTAATTGTTATATTGTTGATTTACTGATAATTGACGGCAGTGTTCCTGATTATTTAAGGGAAAGTGTAATTGAAAAAGCCAATGAGATAAATCAGGCTTATTATGATGTAAGGAGCGAAGGAGCTTTTGTTTTAAGGTTGTAAAATAGTGATAATCAACTAATTGTATGTGCATGTAAAAATTTTCAAAAATTTTTACAAAAAAATGTTGGGCGTAAGAAAAAACGCTGTATCTTTGCACCGTCAAAACAAACAAGTTTTGAATGGTTCTTTAAGATAATGGTGCCGTAGTTCAGTTTGGTTAGAATGCCTGCCTGTCACGCAGGAGGTCGACGGTTCGAGCCCGTTCGGCACCGCAAAAAAGAGATGTTTCCAGAAGCATCTCTTTTTTTTTGTTTCTTCCTTTCATTTAAATTATTTTTTTCTAAATTTGCGGTGTGAAACATTGTTTTGGCATACTGTCTTTGTTATTGACTCTGGTTGTTTCTTGCAACAAACCAGAGCCGGAGCCTGTCGTTGTCGAGCCGGAGCCGTTTGCCATTTCCGACACCCTTTTGCGCATCGACAGCCTGATGCAGCACGACGCCAACTCTGCGCTAATAATGTTAATGTCATTTCGACCGACTGAAGGGAGCGGAGAAATCTCCTACAAATTTAACGACAACTACCAATCGTTACTCCTCGCCGCGACAGTTTGCAGACTGCTATGCGATATTTCGACAGTCTTGCCCAGTTGTATTCCCACAATGACGACATCATCATGTTATCTGCGCGCGCTCATTACATGAACGGCGTAGGATTTTATGAAAACGACAGCGTTATCGAGGCTTGCGAGGAATACCTGAAGGTGCTGGAGATAATGGAGAATCATTTCGATGTTGAAAAACTGACAGGGCACAAGGCGAAGTTCATGGGGTTGACATACACAAGATTGGGGGCGTTGTTTTCCGATCTGTTTATCATCAAACCAGCCATATATCTCGGGCAACAGGCCTTGTTCTACTGCAAGATTGCGCCAACGTCCAAATACAGCATCTCTAAAAATCTATACAAATTAGGCCAGTTGTATGATATATTAAATGAGACCGACACTGCTTCTTATTATTACAATGAAGCCTTGAAATCATTACCCGATAGCAACAGTTTGATTTACAGGGATATTGCATCAAGCGCGGCTCTTCTTTCATATGAATTAGGTTATGGATTGCAGCCATCATTGAAACAATTATTTAATGTCGCGAACCAAGCTAAGAGCGATGATGAGTTTTTGACACGCCACTTTACGATAGGTAGTTTATATTTTGAAGAAGGTATATACGATTCAGCAGCTTTGTATCTTAATCAAGTTTTTGAATATGAAGATAATAAGATAAGGAAGCAGCAATCTGCCGATTATTTGTTTAGAATTTGTCAAATATCACACGATACAATCAATAGCGACAAATATTCCAATTTCTTAGCACAAAATGCTTTATCAAATTATGAAAACTCTTTTAAAACATCTATATTAGACGAACTATTCAAAAACTACTTGAATAAAAAATCACAAAATTTTCAGATAAAAAAGGTCATCCCGACAGGAATCGTATTTTCAGTTGTTGCTTTAGTAGTTTTGGCGGCAAGTGTAGCATTATTACTTGTAAAAAAATATAACAAGCTCAACAAAGAACACCATCGCAATATTGAAACACTGAAGAAAGCCAAGTATCGCGAGAAAACCAAGATGCTCGACACGATAAAGGAACAGGAAGCAATAGTTTACGCTTTAGAACATGAACTCGGGCAAAAACGACAAGAGGCAGATACGCTGATGGATGCGTTGTTAAAGGAACCCGTATGCCAAAAAATAATAAACTCTGTTGCTACAGTAAACATATCATCCAGAGACAGTTATGCCGATTATCCCCATCTGAAGCTTGACGAATCGAGCATAATCGACCTTTATGCCGCTGTAGACAAACATTTTCCAACTTTCAAACAACGTTTACTTTTACAGTTTCCCCAATTAAAACAAAAAGACATTTTGCTTTGTTACCTTGGCTTAATTGGAATGGAATACCAGCAGATTTCTGTATTAATACAATACCATTACACAACAATTTTTCGCAAAGTGGGTATTTGGGAAAAATCATTGGACAACGACGCAACTTTCTTGGAGTTTTTGCAAAAAACAGCAGTGTTATAAGTCGCAAAAAATTGTCCTTTTGTGTGAATAACTGCAATTTATAAGATATCAATATTTTATAACTAGTTGTTATTGATGCGATTACCTCTGCCATAAATTGCAATCAAAATGCAATCACTACAACAGCAAAAAAAATAGCAAAAGCATTAATTTTGTCATAAAATTAAAAAAAATAATGTTATGTCAAAATTAAAATCACCTATTTTATCATTATTGCTATCATTATTGGTAGCTGCAGCTCTTGCCCAAGGTGTTCAAGGACTATTAACGGAGAACGTATCCATAATGGTCAAAAAAGGGACTCAGCATAGTGGCGATGACAAAAGTTCAACCATCTCCGCTTCCATTGACGGTCACTCTTTGTCCGTTGTCTTCACGGAGAACTTGGGACAGGTTTCCATTGAGGTGTCGTATGCATCCGGCGGTGAGGTTGAGACATCTTCCATTTACACTCCGTCGGGAGTTATCATCTACATCCCATACAGTGGAAGTTATGTCGTAACCTTCACTTTGCCGAATGGCGATGAGTATTATGGGGAGTTTGAAGTGATGGTATCATTAAACCAAACAATAATGATAAAAAAACAATAAAAATTATCAAACATTAAAAAAACTTATTACCTTTGCAAAGGGTTAACAATCAATCGTTTAACAATTAAAAACAAATTACCATGAAAAAACTAGTATTTACAATGATTGCAGTGCTGTTAGGAATGGCACTCAACGCGCAAGTATCGGTTTGGGACGGCACTGCCGAGCCATGGACCATGGGTAACGGAACGGCCGAAAACCCCTATCTCATTGAGAATGCACAACAGCTGGCGTATCTGGCAGAACAGGTAAATGCTCCAAGTGCAAACACAGGATGGGGATATGAGTTTTTCTCTGACACATATTTCCTGCTTACTACAGACTTGGATCTGGGTGGTGCTAATGACCTTTTGTGGAACCCTATTGGGAAAAATGATTTACTCCATGGTGCACTCACCTATTTCTGCGGTCATTTTGACGGCGGAAACCATACTATTTACAATATGCATGTAGTATCTCAAGGAGATAGAAGCAATATTGATTTCGGCCTGTTTGGCAGCGCCAAAAATGGAAGCATAAAAAACATAGCTCTGGCATCAAATTGCAATGTTGACATAAATTTTGATTCTTTGGGCGGAGAAATGGAAACAAGTTTGATGATCGGAGGTGTTCTTGGCCAAGGTTCTAATGTTATTTTGGAAAATTGTGTAAGTTGGGCATCTGTTACAACAAGTGTGGAACGTATTTACAATAGTATTGAATGTGGCGGTTTGTTTGGTGTTTTAAATATGAATAGTAGCGTTAGAAACTGCCATAATAAAGGGAATGTAAATTGCCAAGGTTCAGTGTATCATGGCAATCTTGCTACCGCAGGCATTGTGGGCGGTACTGGCGGATGTGACTTGTACGGCTGCACAAACAGCGGTAACGTGACAATGGTTAAGATCGATTGGGGCAACGATATGGGTTGTGTGGCATCAGGCGGAATAGTCGGTGTCACAAGAGGCGACTGTAATGTTGAAATGTGCTATAATACAGGAATAATACTCGTAAATGAAGAATTATGTCATTACGATTTTCCAGTGTCAAGCGGTGGTATAGTGGGATGCTCTTGGACATGGCCTAATTCAACGAATCTAAATATCAAGAACTGCTACAGCGTCGCAAATATCAGTGCTATAACCAATTCCAACGACGATAAAGGCAACTATGCCGGAGGCATTTTCGGTGCAACATATGGATGGGAGGCAGAAGGTGTTTCCAACCAAATGACAATAGAAAACTGTTATGCCGTCGGCGATTTTGTCGCTGATTCTATTGGCGGAATCCTTGCCATATACGGGACAGTGGGCTATGACAAATCATCTGATGTGTTGAATTCATACTATATCAATACCATTGAAAGCTGGAACGGTTATGGTGTTTCATTATCAGATGAGGAGATGAAAACACAAGCGTTTGTTGATATGCTTAATACCGAGGAAATTGTGTTCGCAATGGACGAAAACAACGAAAACAATGGATTCCCGGTATTCGTAATCAGAAATCTTTATGGCGTTGAAGACATAGCCACAAGTAATGAGATTTTGATTTATCCAAATCCTGCTAACAATATCATAAATATCGGCATATCTGATAATGCAAGATGCGATGCTGTATATATCTATTCAATTGACGGCAAACTTGTCAGATCTGTTTACGACAACGTAAACACTATCAACATAACAGACCTCAATTCAGGCATATATATCATGAAAGTGAAAACAAGCGATGGCACTGATATAACCCAAAGAGTTGTTATTAAATAAATTGCCATGAAAAATCTATATTTAACAATTATTATGATTTGTGGAATGGCAGCGGTGAATGCACAAACATTCGCCGCAGCCGACTCCTTGATATATTCAGTTAACGAAGACAATATCTCGGTAACTGTTATCGGGCATGTCAAGGGGACTGAAGCCACTGGCTCTCTGGTGATACCTAACACGGTATCATATAATGAACATAATTACCCTGTTACCAAAATAGGCAGATATGCTTTCAGAAAACATACCGGCTTTCATGGAACATTGACAATAGGTGACAATGTGAAAGAAATAGGCTATGGCGCTTTTTGTTTCTGTGACAGTTTGTCAGGCAATCTGGTTATTCCTAATTCTGTCGTAAAAATAGGTGATTACGCGTTTGTGGATTGTGACCGTTTCACTGGAGATTTGACAATTCCGAACTCTGTGGATACAATTGGGAGACTGGCATTTGAACAGTGCGATGGCTTTAACGGCACACTGACAATCGGAAGTTCGGTTACTTATATTGGAGAGAGCGCTTTTCAGGCATGCGAATACTTCCAAGAAGCGATATGCCTTGCAATAGAACCACCAACTTTGGGCGTTTATAACGGGCATCAATTCACTTTTTACAGATTCGGATGCTCTTCCCTCATTGTCCCTTGTGGAAGCAAAGAGGCATACGCAAATTCGGCATGGCTTAACAGCGAAGAAGGGTTCTCAACCATAATGCAAGATTGTGATTACATAGATGAGACGTGTGAAAATTTGATGTCAGTACATCCCAACCCTGCAAAAGACAACATCTACATCGAGCTTTCACCCGATGCCGACTGCCAATCAGTTGAATTGTACACCCTCGACGGACGCCTTGTAAAGACGTGCCATGGCGCGTCTCAGCAAACAACCGTCAACGTTGAAAACCTCAACGCCGGAGTTTATATCTTGAGACTGAGAATGGCGGATGGCAGGGAGTTTTTGGAGAGAATTGTGAAGGAATAGGATGAGATTCCGAGCCACACACCTTATTAATATAATAAAACAGCGGCGCCGATAGGGAAGGGTGCCGCTGTTTTTTGCCAGAAATTAATCACTTTTTTGGAGTTTGGCGTAACTCTGGCGTAAAAATTTTGGAAGGAGGGGCAAAAAATCAGGCCTTAGAAGCCAGCTTCCAGACTGATTTTTGTCCCTCCTGGGAAATTTTTCCCTTGCAACCTATTGAAAATCAATCGTCAAAAAATAATTAAAAAATTTTTTCAAAAAAGTGTTGCGCGGAATAAAAAAGTGTGTACTTTTGCATCCGCAATCGACAGAGATGGAGGTTGCAAGTTCTTTGAAAGCAATGAGCCAAT